>CAWHCO010000001.1:0-315542 GCA_963827865.1 uncultured bacterium
GAAGCTCGTCGTAGGTGACGAGCGCCCGGTCTTCCTCAGCGTGCCATTGGGCGAGGACGCTGCCATCGGAGGCGTAGACGATCGTCGTGAGGCCCCGCGTTCCGAGCCCTGGGTCTTCTATGGGCTCGATGGCGCACGACGCGACAGCGAGAGAGAGTCCGATGAGGAGTGGCAGGCAACGTCTCATGAGTTCCGGGCTCGCCAGCGCGACGAGTGTCCGATCACCAGGGTACTGAGTGGGGCCCGCAACTCGGGCATTTGAGGGTGGTCCACTAACCTCCGCACATGCTCGATCAACTCCTCCGGGGAACCGAACGGGTCGTGACCGTGGGGGCCTTGAAGGAGCGCCTCGGCAAGGATCGACCCCTTCGAGTGAAGCTTGGTGTAGATCCCACGGCTCCCGCCATCACTCTTGGATGGGCGGTAGTGCTTCGCAAGCTCCGCCAGTTCCAGGAGTTCGGCCACACTGCGGTGCTGATCATCGGTGACTTCACCGCGCAAGTCGGCGATCCGTCAGGCAAGAGTGAGACTCGGCGCCGCCTCTCCGTGGAGGAAGTGGACGGCTACGCGGACCGCATCCTCGACGACTTCGCAACGATCCTCCTTCCTGAGCCGCTGGAGGTCAGGCGCAACTCGGAGTGGCTGGCTGATCTGGACATGGTGAAGATCCTCGAGCTCACGTCCCAGGTGACCGTGGCGCAGATGCTCGAACGGGGTGACTTCGCACAGCGGTATCAGAACCAGGCGCCGATCTCCCTGATGGAGTTCCTGTACCCCCTGCTCCAAGGCATGGACTCGGTCGCCGTGGAAGCGGACGTCGAATTGGGAGGTTCCGACCAGCTCTGGAACCTGATGATGGGCCGGGTCCTCCAGGAGCGCGCCGGGCAGGAGGCGCAGATCCCTTTCACGATGCCGCTGCTCATAGGGACGGACGGCGTCCACAAGATGTCGCAGTCCCTCGGTAACTACATCGCAATCGACGACGAGCCCGACGACATGTTCGGGAAGGTGATGAGCATTCCGGACGAGCAGATCGTGCCCTACTTCGAGCTCTGCACCGACCTCTCCTCGAGCGAGGTCGCGGAACTCGCAGCAGGCCTCTCCGCCGGAACGCTGCATCCGGCCAACACGAAGCGGCGCCTGGCGCGAGCAATCGTGGACATCTATCACGACCTGGGGAGCGGGGTAGCCGCAGAGCGGGCTTTCGACCAAGTGTTCAAGGAGCACCGGCCACCCGAAGTCCTGCCGGAGTTCAGACTGCCTGCAGGCGATCCCGTCTACCTTCCTGCGATGCTCAAGAGCGCAGGCCTCGTCGGTTCATCTTCGGACGCGAGGCGTCTGATCGACCAGGGTGGCGTGAAGCTCGATGGTGAAACCGTCAATGATCTCGAACTGAGGCGTGACGTGCTGCAGGGAGCAACGATCCAGGTCGGAAAGCGCCGGTTCGTCAAACTGCTCGGTTGAACCCGTCGACGATTGCCCGAACGAGGCGCTGACGCCCGATCGTTGCTAGCGACAAATGACCACCCGGTTCCCATCGAAGCTCCGAACCCGCCCAATGCCGGTGAATGGATTCGACCGCCGAGGCAGGGATGTAGCCGTCGCCGCGCGCGCCAACGATGATCGCGAGATCGGGCCGAACGGGGGGAGGGAGGGCGAGAACGCTGACGCGATCGAGAACGTCGGCCAACTCGGATCGTGAGCATGCAAGGGAGCTCCAGTTGACGAATGTCAGAGAGGATGCCCTCGGTGAAGACGGCCGCAGGCGACGGGGAAGGAGCCAGCGGAATCGCAACGACAGGATCGGGATGGGTCGCAGCGACGAGTGCAGCGATGTTTCCACCCATGGAGTACCCCGACACACCGGGCATCCCGATCCCCGAAACCGAGCAGAAGCCCACGCGCCTCCTGAACGGCGGCAGAACCCATCGTGAGAAGCTCGCCGACGGTTCGTACCGGCGGAGACGACTCGTGGACCCGACGTGCCCCGTAGTAGGGGTTCTCCAGGAGAAGGGATCCGATACCTTCGACGGCGAGGCGACGAGCGGAGCGCTGACCGACGCCCGTACCCCTCTTCGTTGGAAGCAGCAAGCAGAACGCACACACCCCGCGCCTTCCTCGGTCGATACCACCGAACATGCCCGGTGGCGGCGCTGCGTGGGAGTGGAGCAGGGGACGGGAAGGTTCCGTCGAGCACTTCCAGCGATGAGCTCCCTCTGGTGTCGAGCCACTCGATGTCGATGGGATGCACCGACGAGGATGCGGCCGGGAGGTCGCCCCACCCGTCAGGGAAGATGCGGGTGCGAGCCCTCGTCATGAACGATCTGGCGAGTCTGTCGAGCCAGTCCACGTGGTCGATACTATGTGTTTTGACTTCGATGGGCGAATCGGTTACAGTTCCGGCCCCGGGCTTCGGCGCGGGGTCGCGTCCGCCGGACGCGACGCACTCTGGTACAATGAGCGGTCCAGGTCTCCATGCCTGGACGTTCCGGGCTCCTTGACAACTAAACAGCGTGTCATAGTAAGTCAGTAATCCATCCCGACGGCTCGCCGTCTGGGTGGACGTACTCCAGCATGTCTCGGGGTGTCAAGCCCGGGACACATGTGGAGCAATCTCTCTGACAGGTCAAGGGAGCGCCTTTCGAGGCGAGCCCGCATCTGTACGATGGAGAGTTTGATCCTGGCTCAGGACGAACGCTGGCGGCGCGCCTAATGCATGCAAGTCGAGCGACGCATACCGGGAGGGTAACCAACTGGTATGACGGAGCGGCGAACGGGTGAGTAACACGTGAGCAACCTACCCCAAAGACTGGGATAGCCCGGGGAAACCCGGATTAATACCGGATACCCTCGTAGGGTCGCATGACCCAACGAGGAAACGGTCCGCTACTTTGGGAGGGGCTCGCGGCCTATCAGCTTGTTGGTGAGGTAACGGCTCACCAAGGCTACGACGGGTAGCTGGTCTGAGAGGACGATCAGCCACACTGGGACTGAGACACGGCCCAGACTCCTACGGGAGGCAGCAGCAGGGAATCTTGTCCAATGGGCGCAAGCCTGAGACAGCGACGCCGCGTGAGGGATGAAGGCTTTCGGGTTGTAAACCTCTTTCAGGAGGGACGAATAATGACGGTACCTCCAGAAGAAGCCCCGGCTAACTACGTGCCAGCAGCCGCGGTAATACGTAGGGGGCAAGCGTTGTCCGGATTTATTGGGCGTAAAGGGCTCGTAGGCGGCTCAGCAAGTCGATCGTGAAAACCCGGGGCTCAACCCCGGGACGCCGGTCGATACTGCTGTGGCTAGGGTCCGGTAGAGGAGAATGGAATTCCCGGTGTAGCGGTGAAATGCGCAGATATCGGGAGGAACACCAGTAGCGAAGGCGGTTCTCTGGGCCGGTACCGACGCTGAGGAGCGAAAGCGTGGGGAGCAAACAGGATTAGATACCCTGGTAGTCCACGCTGTAAACGTTGGGCACTGGGTGTGGCGGATTTATCAACGTCTGCTGTGCCGTAGCTAACGCGTTAAGTGCCCCGCCTGGGGAGTACGGCCGCAAGGCTAAAACTCAAAGGAATTGACGGGACCCCGCACAAGCGGCGGAGCATGCGGCTTAATTCGATGCAACCCGAAGAACCTTACCTGGACTTGACATCATGGGAAAAGCCATAGAGATATGGTGTGCGAAAGCGTCCATGACAGGTGGTGCATGGCTGTCGTCAGCTCGTGTCGTGAGATGTTGGGTTAAGTCCCGCAACGAGCGCAACCCCTGTCCTATGTTGCCAGCACGTAATGGTGGGGACTCATGGGAGACTGCCGGGGACAACTCGGAGGAAGGTGGGGACGACGTCAAGTCATCATGCCCCTTATGTCCAGGGCTGCACGCATGCTACAATGGTCGGTACAACGGGCTGCGATCCCGCGAGGGTGAGCGAATCCCTTAAAGCCGGCCTCAGTTCGGATTGGAGTCTGCAACTCGACTCCATGAAGTCGGAGTCGCTAGTAATCGTGGATCAGCAAAGCCGCGGTGAATGCGTTCTCGGGGTTTGTACACACCGCCCGTCACATCACGAAAGTCGGCAACACCCGAAGTCAGTGGCCCAACCCTTATGGGAGGGAGCTGCCGAAGGTGGGGTCGGTGATTGGGATGAAGTCGTAACAAGGTAGCCGTACGGGAACGTGCGGCTGGATCACCTCCTTTCTAAGGAGCAAACCGGAGGCTTACGCCTCCTAGCTCTTAGTTGATATGCTGACTTCCGTCTCCAGATGGTTCGCCATCGGGGGACAATGACACGCTGTTTAGTTGTGAGGGAGTTCGGTCGAAGACCGTCTCTTTCGACGGCACCTTGAGAACTGCATAGCGAGCATGTATAACGTTTTGGATTCAATCTGTCCAAGCTACTAAGGGTCTACGATGGATGCCTTGGCGCTAGGAGCCGATGAAGGACGCGGCAGGCTGCGAAAAGCCCCGGGGAGCTGTCAAGCGAGCTTCGATCCGGGGGTGTCCGAATGGGGAAACCCGGCTGGGGTAATGCCCAGTCACTCCGGTCCGAACACATAGGACCGGTAGAGGGAACCGGGGGAATTGAAACATCTCAGTACCCCGAGGAATGGAAAGCAACAGCGACTTCCCGAGTAGCGGCGAGCGAAAGGGAAAGAGCCTAAACCGGTGTGGTGCAATAGCCCGGCGGCGTTGCCACACCGAGGTCGTGGGACCTACCCGACAGATCGCCGGATCTGTCAAGGAGTTACAAAATCGAGCGCTAGCTGAACCTGTCTGGAACGACGGGCCGCAGTAGGTAACAGCCCTGTAGGCGAAGGCGCATCGATCTCCTGGTGGAGTTCCCAAGTAGCACGGGGGATATCCCGTGTGAATCTGCGAGGACCACCTCGTAAGGCTAAGTACTTCCTAGCGACCGATAGTGAACTAGTACCGTGAGGGAAAGGTGAAAAGCACCCCGGTGAGGGGAGTGAAAGAGAACCTGAAATCGTGGACCTACAAGCAGTGGGAGGGGATCTTTGATCCCTGACCGCCTGCCTTTTGAAGAATGAGCCGGCGAGTCAGCGATACGTGGCAAGGTTAAGGCGTGTGCCGAAGCCGCAGCGAAAGCGAGTCTGAATAGGGCGTCTAGTCGCGTGTCCTGGACCCGAATCCGAGTGATCTATCCATGGGCAGGGTGAAGCGAGGGTAAGACCTCGTGGAGGCCCGAACCCACCAAGGTTGAAAACTTGGGGGATGACCTGTGGATAGGGGTGAAAGGCCAAGCAAACTCGGTGATAGCTGGTTCTCCCCGAAATAGCTTTAGGGCTAGCGTTGTGCGTTTCGCCATGGGGGTAGAGCACTGATTGGGCTAGGGGGCCAACAAGCTTACTGACCCCAGTCAAACTCCGAATCTCATGGCTTTAGAGCACAGCAGTCAGACTGCGGGGGATGAGCTTCGTAGTCGAAAGGGAAACAGCCCAGACCGCCAGCTAAGGCCCCTAAATCCGAACTTAGTGGGAAACGATGTGGAGTTGCCCAAACAGCCAGGAGGTTGGCTTAGAAGCAGCCATCCTTGAAAGAGTGCGTAACAGCTCACTGGTCGAGTGATTCTGCGCGGAAAATGTAACGGGGCTCAAGTTCGGTGCCGAAGCTGCGGGATTCTGTCATCCGCTCGGTCCATTCCCTTCGGGGTGTGGATCCAGGCGACAGGATCGGTAGGGGAGCGTCGAGCAGCCCTCGAAGCGGCGGCGTGAGCCAGCCGTGGAGGCTGCTCGAGTGCGAATGCCGGCATGAGTAGCGAAAGAGGAGTGAGAATCTCCTCCGCCGAATGTCCAAGGTTTCCTGGGGAAGGTTCGTCCGCCCAGGGTTAGTCGGGACCTAAGGTGAGGCCGCAAGGCGTAATCGATGGACAACGGGTTGATATTCCCGTACCGCCTCGCGCGCGACCCGGCCAAACCCAGTGTGCTAAGGAAAGCCCTTCGGGGCCTACCGACCCCACTGGTAGTAGGCGAGCAAAGGGGTGACGCGGAAGGGTAAGCGGACCCGGGCGTTGGTTGACCCGGGGTAAGTGTGTAGGGAGAGGTCTAGGCAAATCCGGACCTCGCGATTCCCGAGGCACGATGCCGAGCCGCTCTAGGCGAAGCCGCTGAACGCCCAAGCCGCCGAGAAAAACCTCTAGCGAGTGCGCAGGCGCCCGTACCCCAAACCGACACAGGTGGACAGGTAGAGAATACCAAGGCGAGCGAGAGAACCCTGGTTAAGGAACTCGGCAAATTTGCCCCGTAACTTCGGGAGAAGGGGCGCCCCGGTAAGGTGAAGGACTTGCGTCCGGAGCCTGAGGGGGTCGCAGTGACCAGGCCCAAGCGACTGTTTACTAAAAACACAGGAGCGTGCTAAGTCGCAAGACGACGTATACGCTCTGACGCCTGCCCGGTGCCGGAAGGTCAAGCGGAGGGGTTAGCCGTAAGGCGAAGCTCTGAAGTCAAGCCCCGGTAAACGGCGGCCGTAACTATAACGGTCCTAAGGTAGCGAAATTCCTTGTCGGGTAAGTTCCGACCTGCACGAATGGCGTAACGACTTGGGCACTGTCTCAACCAGGGACTCGGCGAAATTGCACTGTGAGTAAAGATGCTCACTACCCGCGACAGGACGGAAAGACCCCGGAACCTTTACTGCAACTTGGCATTGGAGTCTGATATACGATGTGTAGGATAGGTGGGAGACTTGGAAGCGTTGGCGTCAGCTAGCGTGGAGTTACCCTTGAAATACCACCCTTCGTATAGCGGGCTTCTAACCTCGATCCGTTATCCGGATCAGGGACAGTGCCTGGTGGGCAGTTTCACTGGGGCGGTGGCCTCCTAAAGAGTAACGGAGGCGCCCAAAGGTTCCCTCAGCCTGGTCGGCAATCAGGCGTTGAGTGTAAAGGCACAAGGGAGCTTGACTGCGAGACCTACAAGTCGAGCAGGGACGAAAGTCGGGCTTAGTGATCCCATGGTGGCATGTGGAAGCGCCATGGCTCAACGGCTAAAAGGTACTCCGGGGATAACAGGCTTATCGCGCCCAAGAGTCCATATCGACGGCGCGGTTTGGCACCTCGATGTCGGCTCGTCGCATCCTGGGGCTGGAGCAGGTCCCAAGGGTCGGGCTGTTCGCCCGTTAAAGCGGCACGCGAGCTGGGTTTAGAACGTCGTGAGACAGTTCGGTCCCTATCCGTCGTGGGCGTAGGAGATTTGCGGGGATCTGTCCCTAGTACGAGAGGACCGGGATGGACGTACCTCTGGTGTGCCAGTTGTCCTGCCAAGGGCACGGCTGGTTAGCTACGTACGGACGGGATAAGCGCTGAAGGCATCTAAGTGCGAAGCCCACCTCAAGATGAGATCTCCCACCGTAAAAGGATAAGGCCCCTGGTAGACGACCAGGTTGATAGGCCGGATGTGTAAGCACAGCAATGTGTTGAGCTGACCGGTACTAATCGGCCGAGGGCTTGGACTGAATCCAATCCTGCATACATGCTCGCTATGGAGTGCTCGGGGTGCCGAGCGCTCACCGGGTTTCCGGTGGTGATAGCGGCGGGGAACCACCCGTTCCCATTCCGAACACGGAAGTTAAGCCCGCCAGCGCCGATGGTACTTGGGGCTCACGCCCCTGGGAGAGTAGGTCGCCGCCGGACACATACGTGACAGATGGGCCGCCGTTATGGCGGCCCATCTGTTTGGAGGACCATGCCGAGGAACGAGAAGCCGAGTGTCGATGGACGCTCACATAGCCGGCGCATTGTCACCGGCAAGGGCACGACGCTTCCGAAGTGGCTGCGTGAGGAGATCACGAGGGTCACTCGGAAGGAACGTCTCGAAGAGACCATCTATCTCTTGGACTCGGGTACCGACGCTTTCGCATCGGGACGCTACCGAAAGGCATACGCGTTGCTGCTGAAGACGAAGGCACTGTCTCCTCGTGCGGTAGCAGTCCGTGAGCTGCTCGGCTTGAGCGCCTATCGATCGGGGATGTGGAAAGAAGCGCTCACCGAGTTGCGCACCTACCGGCGCCTGACGGGCGATACGGTCCACATGCCGGTGGAGATGGACTCGCTGCGTGCCCTTCATCGGGACGCGGACG
Source organism: uncultured bacterium (assembly GCA_963827865.1). Classification (GTDB taxonomy): domain Bacteria; phylum Actinomycetota; class Acidimicrobiia; order Spongiisociales; family UBA4744; genus CAYLHS01. The sequence goes on from CAWHCO010000001.1 coordinate 8,090, forward strand.
TCCCCAAGGTGTGGCACGAGCTCCAAGAACTCGGAGGTCGCCCGGCGACGCTGAAGGAGGCCCGCGTGGTGTATGCGTCCTACCTGATCGACAACGGCCGGCTTCGGGAGGCCTGGGATGTGATCAACCCGAAGAAGCTCGTTGGGGACCCGTTCGAAGAAGATCTACGCCAGTGGTTCGTCGCCGCGAAGGCTGCGGCCCTGTTGGGCGATGAGCAGACGGCATCCCGACTGCTCAAGGCAGTCGAACGCCATGATCCTTCGATGCCCGGCCTCGATGAACTGAAGGCCTCGATTCCCGGAGATCCGAAGTAGGCTCAACCCAGGGCATCGAGACGACGATGTCTACGAGTATGCCAGGGAAGCGGATGCCTCAGGGACGGGTTACACAGCGCCTCACGACGACGGTGGGGCTTACAATTGTGCTCGTCGTTTGCTGGGTCATTCCGGCGTTCGGTCTCTCGTTCGACGATCCGAATGTCTTCGGTATCGGGGAAGGGTGGGCCCCTCCGCCGGTTCTTGGACCGGGATCCAGCTCCTACGCGGTGTCCAAGCTCCAGGAGCGCCTCACGGATCTCGGGTTCCGTCCTGGTCCCATCGACGGCCACTACGGGGCCCCACTTCAAGCGGCGGTGATCGCGTTCCAGAAGGAGCACGACCTCGAGAGAGACGGCCTGTTCAGATCGTCGTACTGGGATCTGCTCGACGAGACGATCACACTGGACGCGTCGGCGGACGCCAACCGGGTGGAGGTCGATATCGGCCGCCAGGTGCTGTACCTCGTGGTGGACAACAGGGTCGCCACGGTTGTACCTGTCTCCTCGGGGAGTGGCGGAACCTACAGGAGCCTGTCAGGTGGCGCGTCTCGAGCCCGCACGCCTGAAGGGGCGTTCACGTTCTACCGGCACGTCCATGGGTGGAGGATCTCTTACCTCGGAGGTCTCTACGAGCCCTACTACTTCGAGGGTGGCTATGCGATCCACGGCTCGGCGAGCGTGCCACCCTACCCCGCTTCCCACGGATGTGTGCGGGTGCAGATCTCGGACATGAACTACCTGAAGAGCCAAATGGCGGTAGGGATGCCGGTGTTCGTGTACGGAAACACGAAGACGCGTGATCAGGTCGTGCCAACCATTGCAGCCGACATGACGCTCACCGGTGCGGTCGCTGCTCCTGCAGCCAGTTCCTGATCCCTGCGACCTGCATCGCCCAGTTCGTTCTCGACGCGTACCACTCGATGTTTTCGAGTGTGTGTCCTTCGCCCAGGTATCGCTCCCGCGTGAAGTGCCGTAGCGCCTCGGCTGCCTGGTCAATGTCCGCGGCGATGACCGATTCCGCGAATCGGACCCAGTCGTCCAGGCGCCGTTCTGCCTCTGCGAAGGTCTCTTCTACGTGGTACTCCGGCCCGAAGTGCGCGAACCCTATGAACGAGGGGTGACGTGCGGCCATTCTTCGGATCTGCTCGACCTGAAGGAGTGGATCGAAGTCGGGTGGCGGGGTGACCGGTTCGACGAAATGCCCGTGCGGATAGCAGAGCCCAACCGAGTCCCCCACGAACATCCCGCCACCGCCCGAGTCCTGAAAGACGACATGGTGCTTCGCGTGACCCGGGGTGTACATGACGTCGAGGTATCTGGCGCCCCCGAGTGACACGATGTCGCCCTCGTCGAGGACCCAGAGCCGGTCCTCATCCACCGGCTCCATGGTGCCCCAGTTGGCTGTCAGCCACTCCTCACCGAACACGGAGACCGCGGATGCCCAGAGGCGCTCGGGGTGGGCGAGGTGCCGGGCGCCACGTGCGTGTACGCCGACTCGCGCGCCTGGGAACTTGCGTGCCATCTGGCCGGCGCCGCCGGCATGATCGAGGTGAATGTGTGTTACGACGAACGCAGCGAGATCGTCTACACCGAGCGCTTCGAGGACGTCGGTGAGATGGCCGAGTGTCGCCGATGGTCCGACTTCGACCAGCACCCGTTCAGGTGTGTCGAAGAGGTAGCACGCGAGGCGCTCCGGTTCTCCCTCCATCCAGGCGTCGATCGCATACAGGTGATCTCCGATCATCGTGGCACGTGCATCGACCATGCCGCCACTCTAGAGGCCGAACTGTCCCACTCGACCGGTAGGGTCGCCGCGTGCCCGCCTTCCCCGGAAAGGCGATCTGATGGACATGAACCTCGTTGTTCTCAACGGACACCTCGCGGCCCCTGCCGAGGTTCGGGAGTTCGAATCCGGCGCCCGACTGGTCAGATACCTCCTGACGGTGCGCAGTGAAGCGCCTCGCCGGCGCGTCGATGTGATTCCTGTGACGCTGTGGGACCCGACCGATGATCTGGTCGACGAACCACCCGGAACCGGCGCCACCCTGTGGGTGACCGGGAGCGTGCAGCGACGCTTCTGGGAGGGAGCGGACGGTCGGCGCAGCCGTCTAGAAGTCGTGGCGGCCCATGTTGCAGAGAAGGGAGAAGAAACCCCACAGGTGTGAGAGTCGCCCCTGATGCGTGGAGGCGGTTACTGTCTTGGCATGGTTCGGATCGCCGCAGCAACGGTCTCGGAGCACGCGTCGGTCGCGGCGCGACAAGTGGCCGATGCGGGAGGCAATGCGGTTGATGCCACGGTCGCAGCGTCCATCGTCGGGATGGTGTCAGAACCTGGGGTGGTGTCACTCGGCGGTGGCGGGTTCTTGACGATCTGGCCCCCCGGCAGTCGCCCGACAACGATCGATGGATATGCCGCGATGCCGGGCAAGGGACAGGACCCCTCGCGTTTCGGAGGGGGTGTGTTCGATGCATGGATGGCCTACGGCGGGGGAGTGACGACAACGGTCGGGCACGGGTCGGTAGCCGTTCCGGGTGCCCTGGCGGGGTGTGCGACGGCCGTCGAGCGCTACGGAGCCGTTCCGTGGGAGACGGTGGTCGCGCCGGCGATCGAGCTGGCAGATGAGGGTTTTCCGATGTCGATGGCGGCCTACCGCTACCTCTCCCACTGCCACGATACGATCTTCGGATGGCACGAGTCGAGCTTCAGGGCACTCCATACCAAAGGTGGCGCTCTCATCGAACCGGGCGGCGTCGTTCGCATCCCGGATCTCGCCGATAGCCTCAGAACGATTGCCGACGAGGGCGTCGCAGCGTTCTACCGGGGATCACTCGCGGCGCAAATCGTGGACGACATGGACGCCGGCGGGGGTCTTCTCACCATGGAGGACCTCGTCAGCTACCAGGTGGAGATCCGCCTTCCCCTTCTGGTACGAACGGGGGACTGGGAGGTCGCCTCCAACCCTCCACCCGCCGTTGGGGGTACTACTCTCGCAGCGCTTCTGTTGCTGATGAGCGGCGAACCTCGCCTCTCGTGGACGCGGGCCGCCCTGTCTCGCCTCGTGGCGGCCCAACTCGCGGTTTTCGAGTACCGGCGAGACCGACTCGATCACAGCAGCGACCTTGTGAGAGACGCGGACGAACTCCTCGGGGCCATCGGACGCCTCGGCCCGGAGTGGGCGTTGCGTTCCCCGTCGACGATTCACACATCGATCGTCGACTTGGATGGCCTCGCATGCGCGGCGACGTTCTCCGCCGGGTATGGCTCAGGCGTCATGGCCCCGGGTACCGGGATCTGGTTGAACAACTCTCTCGGTGAGCTCGAGTTGAATCCCGCCGGGTTGCACTCGATGCAACCTGGAGGGCGTCTGCTGTCCAACATGGCTCCGACGGTTGCCCGGACCGCCGATGGCTCCGTTGTCGCGATTGGTTCTCCCGGCGCCGATCGCATCACGACCGCCATTCTTCAGTCCTTCCTGAACTTCTCGAACCTCGGGATGTCCTTGTCGGAAGCAGTCGAACATCCCCGTCTCCACGTGGAGTTCTCTGACGAGGGACCCCGCGTCGCGGTCGAACCGGGACTGGAGCTTGGTCCGGTCGATCTACCGACCCGGCCCTTCGATCATCCGGACATGTTCTTCGGTGGGGTCGCCGCCGCGGCCCTCCATCCCGACGGGGCCCTCGAGGCAGGTGTCGACCCAAGACGCTCCGGCCACGCACTGGTGACGGGTTGAACTCCACAGCTGTGTTTCCGCAGGTCCAGCGCTCTTGACATCAGGGGTAGCGTGGGGGCACCCACGACCCGAAACGGAGGCGCCCATGCAGTGGTTCTGGACCGATGATCTCGCCGCATTGCTCATCGAGCATGGGCTGGTCGGTCCCGAGCATCTGATCGCATGGACGAGTCGGCCGGTTGCGTACTCGGCAGCGGAGGAGACGGATGGACTCGAGATGGCCCGGCATCTCATTGGCGATGTAGCCAACACGGACGCGGCATAGGACCGTGAAGCGCCAGTTGCTTGGGTGGGTGGTCGTGGTGGTCATCGCCATCGTGTTTGTTCGTCTAGGTTTCTGGCAGATTTCGCGTCTGCACGAACGACAGGCCTCCAATCGCCAGATCGAGGCCAATCTCGCGGATTCCACGGCTCCGCTCGAAGAGATCCTCTCCCAGGGTGGTGACCTCGAATACCGGCATGTAACCGTGGTGGGAGAGTACGCACCCCGATTCGAAGTGCTTCTTCGCAACCGGTCATACGAGGGTGAGCCCGGGTACCACGTGCTCACCCCCCTGGAGCTCACTGCTGGTACCACCGTGCTGGTCGACCGCGGGTGGGTTCCACTCGGCGTCGAAGGGCCGCCGGTGAGCCTTGCGCCGCTCGAAGGTGTAGTCCAGGTCACTGGCGTGATCCGCACCTCCAAGAGCGCAGGATCCGGACTCGGACCGAAGGACCCCCCCTCCGGGACGTTGACGGCGGTTTTCTGGCCCGACTTGCAGCGACTCGCAGGGCAGATGCCCGGCTCTCTCGAACCGGTCTACGTAGAACTGAGATCTCAGGTTCCTGCGGGAGGCGACGCCCAACCGATCCCTGCAAGCGATCCGGTGCTCACGAACGGACCGCACCTGTCGTACACCGTACAGTGGTTCGCGTTCGCGTTGATCGCCATCGTGGGGTACGGTCTCCTCACTCGGAAGCGAGGCGCGGCGGATCGAGAAGCCTGATCCTTCTCCCTGAACCCGCCTATCATCCGTCACGTGACGCAAGTAGCTCAGCGATGTGCTTGGTGTGGGGGGGTGCTCCCTCGGCACCAAGCCCTCGGACGCCCTCGCGTGTACTGCAAGCAGGGGTGCCGCCAGCAGGCACACATCGCCCGCAAGCTGGCCGCCACTCGGGGACTCGGCCCCGAGGAAGTTCTGATCTCGAGAGCTGCTCTGGAGGAGCTCCAGGGACTGCTGTACGGCCTTCAGACGGCCCTCGAGGATGTAGAGGATGATCTGGTCAGCGGTACCGACCAGGCGTACCGTGAGGCATTCGACTGGCTACGTCGCGCGTGTCTCCCGTTAGCCGAGTACTGGATCGAACCTCGGGCCCTCTAGACCTTCTCGAAGCTGGTGCCCGATGCCGACTCGGCCACGTAGCAGTGTCCCTGGAGACCGGTCGCATCGTGAAACCCGTCTTCTACATTCGAGATGAACTCCTCCGTGGCCGTCCGGTCGACCAGTGCGATCGCAGCGCCGGCATACCCTCCTCCAGTCAGACGAGCGCCGTAGCACCCTGTCGACGACTGAGCGGCCTGCACGATGGCGTCGAGAGGCCGACTCGAGACACCAAGAAGGTCTCTCAGAGAGACGTGGCTCTCATTCATCAAGCGACCTAGCTCGACGAGTCGCCCGCTTCCCAGGGCATCCGCAGCAGCGAGCGTGCGCTCGTTCTCCGTAACGACATGTCGTGCGCAGCGGAGGAGAGGCGGGTCGATGAGGCCCTCGTACTCGGCGAACTGGGTGGACGTGAGATCTCGGAGTGATGAGCATCCGAGTTCACCGGCGGCCGCCTCGCATTGTGATCGAATGCGGTTGTAGCCGGCCTCGAGGAGGTTGCGGCGCGTCCCGGTGTCCATCACCACGAAGGCGGCCTCGGCGGGGATCGGCACGTGCAATGTTTCGAGGTCTCGGCAGTCGATGAGCATCGCGTAGCCCTCACGCGCGGCAGTCGCAACGAGAGGATCCATGATCCCGCTGTGCACGCCCACCCACTGGTTCTCGGCTCGCTGCGCGATCTCGGCGAACGAGGCCGGGTCCCATCCCAGGTCTGCGACTTGCGAGAACACGGCGACGATAGCGACCGTGAGTGCCCCAGAGGAGGATAGCCCTGCTGCCATGGCGACGTCGCTGGTGATGACTCCGTCCCAACCCTGGAGCCGGTTACCTGACTCCTCTAGGGCCCACGCGACGCCCTTGACGTACTCACCCCATCCCTGCGACCGGACCAACCCGTCGAGATCGATAAAGACGTCGTCGACGAAGGCCTCGGATCGCACTCGGACGACGCGATCGTCTCGCGGGCGAAAGGCGACCCAGAGCGCACGGTCGATTGCTGTGGGCAAGACGAGGCCCCCGGTGTAGTCGGTGTGGTCTCCGATGAGGTTGATGCGACCGGGTGATCTGACGAGGCCCGAGGGTTCGCGTCCGTGCTTGGTTGTGAAGAGCATCGTTGCGCGCTCGCGTCCGGGCATGATCGCTCCTTCCCGACGAGGTACGTTAGTGCGCACAGAACACCGCAACGCCGCCGGGTGACCGGCGGCTTTGGACGGCGCTCGGCCAGACTACGCGGTTGCGTCCGCCTGCTCGGCGATCTTCTCGTGAACTTCTTCCATATCGATGTCCCGAACCTGCGTGATCAGATCCTGCAGCATTGGCTCGGGGAGGGCTCCTGGCTGTGAAAATATGATGACCTTCTCGCGAAAGACCATCAGCGTGGGGATGGAGCGAATGTTGAAGTAGCCGGCAAGCTCCGGTTCGGCTTCTGTGTCGACCTTCCCGAAGACCATGTCGGGATACTCCTCCGACATCTTCTCGAAGACGGGCCCGAACATCTTGCAGGGGCCGCACCATTCTGCCCAGAAGTCGATGAGGACCGTGTCGTTGTCGAGGATGGTCTGTTCGAAGTTGTCTTTGGTCAGCGTGAGAGTCGCCATTGTTGCTCCATTTGAGTCGATACCCCTTGGGGGTACATCGTAGTCTTCCGGTACAAGAACACCAGAGCCGGCCCTGAGATTCCCCGTCCTTGTCAACCGAGCTACCGCCAGGGGCACATAGACGATGGAGAGTGGCTCGGCAGTCCGGTGCTCTACAGCCTCGTCGACGGGTACGAGCTGTGACCTCGACTCGATGCGTGTGCGACCACTTGGAAGAAGTCAGGATGTGGGAACTCAGGATGTGGGAACGAGTGATCAGGCGGCGGGGGAGCGAGATGGCGAAGCCAAAGCCCCGCCCACCTACACGGGATCCTGGACAGCTACGGGATCACCGTCAGTCGTCCGTTGCATCCGCGTCCTCTCTTGGGTAGCCCGCATCGTACGGCTCCCTTGCCCCACAGTTCTGTCACGTGACGGTATGGCGCCCGTCCTGGGGTGCAGGAGAAGTGGGGGCATGATCAACGTTCGAGGCAACTCAGGCAGGATTGCCAACTGAGCGTCGCACGTCAATGACCGAAGGGGCCCACGTTCGCCACGCCATGCAAGATCAGTCACCATCTCACACGCCCGCACCGGGCGAAGACGATCGCACGATGCAACAGCGCTGCGAGCAGCGGATGGCAGTGAGACCGTGAGACGTCAGCGTCACCGTTCTATCCCCCCACAACTTCCAGGCCCATATCCATGCGCCCATAATCCTCGTTATGTCGACTAGCGCTGACGTTCGTCCTCTCGCGTGCAGCAGCAGCCTGAACGGCCATCTGCCCCCACGCGAGCCCCTATCCTCTTCACATGCCTGCCGATCCCCCGACCATCGTTGCCACCTCAGGCGGCTACCGCTTGGGAACCCGTGTTCGCATCGAATTCGACGCTCTGGTTCTGCACGCAGTTGAGCGATCCGGGGTCTCCGGGCGTCGACCTCGGCTCACCTATATGGGCACCGCGATCGGCGATCAAAAGCAGGAGTAGTATTGAGTGGCGTCTCGGCCGGTTCGATCTGCTGGTACGTCGGAGGGACCACCGACTCGTTCGGACCGGACCTCCGACCGGTGACCGATGGACTGGGTCTTCTCCCCTATGGCAATGGTGTCCACTACGACTCTGAGGACCAGCGACGTCCTTTGGTGCAGCGTCTCGTCGGTGATGGCACGCTCCCGGAGACGCACTGCACGGACGATGGTGTCGGTCTCGTCTACGAGGGTACGACGCTCGTGGAGGCCGTCGCCGAAGTCGATGGCAAGGGTGCCTATGTCGTGACCCGAGACGGTGAGAGCGCTCTTGAGGAACGACTGGAGCCCCGACGCCTCCCTCCTGCTGACTGAGACTCCTCCGCCGGCTGCACTCCCCTACTGGGCCTGCACCCATCCATTAGCTGGCAGGAATGACCTGGATCTCGCGCCACGCTACCCAGGAAGGGCTCTCGGCCGTGTCCACACGAAGCGCGTCGATCGACGGCCATGACCCATCATTCTCCAGCACGAGGAGTTGCCCGTCGCTGGTCTCTCCACTCAGGGTCCCCAGAAGGATGAAATCTTCGGAGTCGGCCGGGGATCCATACACCCGATGCACGGTCTCTCCTGTGGGGTACTGGGAAGCGTTCAGCACGATCTGTGACACCGTGACCGGTTCCTGGAGGTCGATCTGGATCCGTTGGGGCGCGAAATCGCCAGCCGACCACAGCGTGCCGGGGTCTCCATCGACGGCGAGACTCGCGGGCTTGCCCGGCTCCGATCTGGAAGCAACAGCCGGCTTCCCGCGAGCAACATTGGAGCCGTCGTCGGCGAACCCGAGGAGCGACCGATCCTCGAAGTAGGACCGGATGAACCACGTGAACGTGTAGGGCTCCGATTCCGGCAGGACATGGTTTGGATGATTCACCCATGACTGAAAGAGGACGTGGTCGGGAAGGATGCCATTCTCGTTCTCCAGCCGGAGCACCCTCTCCCCCATCACCTCTACGTCGACCTGATCAGTCGGATCTGAGCCGTTGCCGACGTAGATCATGCCGACCGGCACTCCGAAGTCCCTGCCGAAGTCCACCAGTTGCCCGACCATCGATGGCCAATCGGTCCGGGACCAGTCGATGTCCAGATGGAGGAACGCCAGATCGTATCCGTTGACCTGCCGGAACGTCTCCAGCCAGTTCGTGAGGGTCCCAACCTCGACCGGTTGCGGCGTCGGCTCGGTGTCACCCACTACGACATCAGGGAAACGGGATCGCATCAGGTCGACGAAGTCACCGACTTCCGCTGCGACCTTCGCTGCGGACCAGTGGCATGCGTTCGGTCCATCGAAGACCGCCCCGTAGTAGTAGGGCTCGTCGAGGGCGATGAGATCGAGTGTCCCGCCGGCCCGCCGGATCCGATCAGCGATGAGCAGCCCCCCGTCCGACCCGCCAAAGCCCTCCGTGTCCGCCCCGCATCCCTCGTCAGCGTCGAGCGGCCCGGCCTCTACGGCGAGCAGCAGTCCTCTGTGTCGTATGTCGGAGATCGCCACTGCGAGCTGGTCGTTGGTGGCGTCCGCCACCCACTCGCCGTAGAGCTTGAACACTTGGAGATGAGAAGCAGCGACGCTCCAGTCGGCGTCGGGGATGAAGAGCCCCATGAAGTCACTCGAGCCGATGAATGGCCGCCCGGGCCCTGTCGGCAGCGGCGGAAGCGGCGCAAACCAGGCAAGCTCTCCAGCGGTATCCGGAAGCGTGGGCAGCGTCGTGGTGGGGTCGGTGTTCGTTGGGACCGTGGTGGCAATCGAGGTCGAGGTCGACACCGACGTGTCTCGGGGCGATGTCACCTGCGTCGTCGGGGAACCGCTATCCGCAGAACACGAACTGGCTGCAAGGACGATGCACAGAAACCAGTAGCGCATCGGCGGAATGCTACCCGGGTGCGGCCGACGCCACGGGGTGGGAGTGTGATCGGTGGTCCTCACCGAGAGCCACGTGCTACCCGCTCCCGTTCTCCCCCAGTAGGGCAAGGATCTCGTCAAACTCGGCGCCTGCGCGCACGAGATCGGCGACGCTCGCACCATCGAGCCTGGTTCGAGGATGTGTCCACCAGTCGATGCGTGCCCACACGTCGTAGAGAAGGGGTTCGCGTCCGACGCCCTCGATGACGTGCCCTCCGTGAACCTGGAAGGCGGGCCAGGCCGGACCGGCAGGTCCATCCACACGGATGAGCTGCCCGGGTTCTGGCGGCTCAGCGAGGAGGCCCCGAACGTCTCTCCAACTCAGGTAGTGGCCAGCCGACCAAAGCGTGTGCAGCGAGCGTGTCATCGTGGCCTATTCTCCCGCATCCGCCGATGATTGCCGTCAAATGTCCTGCGGTGTTAGAGCGGACGGAACACAAACTGGCTGATCGCATCGAGGGTGGCACGCTCACCCGTCGTTAGCGATCTCTCCGGCAAGCACGCCTGGAGTTCATCATCGAAGCGAGCGAGAATGACACCGGCGTGGTCGGTGTCCACCGCAAGGATCTCCGACGCGGTTCCTGCTTCTCTCAGCGCATCGTGGAGCCGTTGCGAGCCATCGAACGGAAGGATCGTGTCCCTCGTGCCGTGCAGTAGGAGAACCTGGGCGTCTGATCGCTCCTCCGCCAGTTCCAGCGGGGGCCGGCCTGCCGTGGCTATCGGGATCGCATACTGACCGGCCAGGCCCACGACTCTCTGGAATGGCGAATGTGGACGATCGAGGACATAGCCCAGCGCAGCCCTTGCCCCTCTGGACCATCCGATCAGGCATCTGCGATTCGCAGTGCCAAGGTCCCGTGCCTGCTCGACTGTCCAATCGACGGACGCTCGGAGCGCAGTTCGGCCCCCATCCTCCGACGTTGGAGACCAGTCGGGAACGATCACGATTGCGCCACGGTTGGCCAATGCGACAGCCAGCGGTCGCATCACCGCCCGGGTGTTGGGCGTGATGCCATGCCAGAGGAGCACAACAGGAGCATCGTCTGCATCGGCAGGCACCAGAACATCGGCGTAGTAGTCCGAGTAGTACCGCTCAGTTCTGATGGCGATCACGATGGCCCTCCAGAGGAGGATTGTACGTTCGATCCGATTTGGTCCGGGCGACGACTATCTCTCGTGCGACCAACCGGGGGTTTGGCGCGCTGCAAGTGTGTCTCTCCTGGCTGGCGCTGCCGCTGGTGCTCCTCAGCTGCTGATCCTCGCCAGCCATCCGATCACGCGACCGTCCTGTCCGGCGAGAACGACGCCCGCGACGAGAATCCCAATAGCGGCTCCGGCGACTCTGAGTGCTCGGCGCAGCCGGGGCGGATCCCCTATGGCGACTCGCGCGAGCGCAACGACGAACCCGGGAATCAGCACTCCGACCGCGTAGGCACCGAGGAGGGGCACGGACGACGGTGTCCGCTCCCCCGCTGACTGCAGGATGTCCCCCAGCACTCGCCCCACGCACGGCTGCCATATCCAGCCAGCGAGGGCTCCAGGGAGGACGGCCAACCATGTGTACGCTCGCGCGTCGGTTCTGATCCACGCGCCGAACACGGCGAGTGCAAAGAGCGCGAGGATGACTGCCACCCATCTCGTGGCCGGGCCAGGGACAAGGCCCGCAGCACGAACCCACATCGTGGCCAGCGCCGCGAGCACTGCGGTGATGGTGGCAGTGGTTGGGCGTCGCGCGGCAAGGGCTACGGCCACGACGGGCACGATGAGCGTGAGAGAGCACGGCAATACCGTGCTGCGAAGCCCTTCAACGAACGCCGGTATCACGCCGATCCGAGCAGGGCGGCGACCGTCGCTTCCAGCTCGTCGTAGGCGCCTTCTCCGATGTGATCGAACCGGATGCGGCCCTGCTGGTCGATGACGTAAGTACGCGGCCAGTATGCGGTTCCACCGATCTGCCACGCCCAGAAACTGTCGTGGTTGGTGTCGAGAGCTATCGGCCACGTGACACCTAGACGGTCTGCAGCTTCCTGGATTGCCACGGGGTCCTTCTCGTAGTCGAACTCGGGCGAGTGGACTCCCACGATTTCGAGACCCTGCCCTTGGTACTTGGCGTAGAGGTCTTGAAGGTACGGGAGCGTAGCCCTGCAGTTGCTGCACCCGAACGTCCAGAATTCGAGGATCACGACCTTCCCTCGCAGGTCGGCCAAATCGGACACGTCCGACTGGAGCCATCCATCGATGCCTGCAAGCTCTGGTGCGTCCCTCAGAATCGGTGGCAGCGTGGTGGACGTGCTCGTCGATGTGGATGTTGACGCGACCGCCTCCGACGTGTCTTCAGCCCCCTTGTGCCCAAGCGCGACCACACCGACCACCGTCAGTACGGCGACCAGCCCGACGATCGCTGCGATGCGTCCGGCAGTCATGCGGCTCCTTTCCAGAAGGCATCGTGTCACAGGTGCCCTGATCTGTCTCGACAACAATCCCGAAACACGCCCAGCGAGCGGCAGGACGGCGTTTGGCGGAAATGCATTGACGTCCGAAGTCGAGATCAACCGTGTCCTCTCCGCGGGATTGTGCTCACAGCAAAGGCGTGGCCGCCGTTCACCAGCCGCCAATCGGTGTGCACCGGGGGTTCCCCGCCGAAAAACCCCGGAACCGATTTCGCCGCTGATGCGTTCGTGGTGTGATGAGTGGAGTGAACGAGAGCCTCACGAACCTGGCGATGGTGCAACCAACCGTTCGAGCTGCGCAACCAGACTTCGACACGTTCTATCGATCTGCCTGGGACGAGGTCTACCGCCCGCTGGCAGTGACCCTCCAGGATGCGGATCTTGCTCGTGAGGCAGTCGATGAGGGGATGATCCGTGCCTACAGCAGGTGGCGGCACGTCTCTGCCTACCGCAACCAGGAGGGGTGGGTGTACCGGGTCGCCTTGAACTGGGCAATCTCGCAGCGGCGCAAGACAAAGCGAGAGATCACCGTCTCGGCACCTCTCGAGGACGCCGCCCCTGTCGACTCGTCCCTCGACCTCTATCGGGCCCTGCGGGCTCTGGGCGTCGAACAGCGCGCTGTCGTCGTCCTCAGATACCTCCTCGCCTGGTCCGAAGCCGAAGTCGCCAGCGCGCTTGGCATTCGCCCTGGGACGGTCAAGAGCCGTCTCCATCGCGCATTCGAAAAGATGCGAAAGGAGTTGTCATGAACTTGGAAAGGAATCTCGCCGCCGAGTTGGAACGCCAGGCACGCGCGGTGCCATCCGCGTCCGGAAACATGAGCGAGGTGCGACAGCGTGGCCATCGCACGCATCTCATGGTCCGAGCTTTCTCGGTCGCCGCCGCCGTTTTCGTACTGGTCGGCGCAGGCGCGATTGTCTTCCTACGTGGGAGCCCGGTGACCGGTCCCATTGTCGTCGCGAACGTCCACGTCTTCGACGACGGCTTCGCACTCAGTCCTCTCGAAGAGGCGTCTCACATCGTCGCCTGTCTCCAGGAGCAGGGCCTCGATGTCACACAGGAGGGGACTGGCATCACCTTCAACAACACAGTGGTAGACGAGGCAGAGTTCGAGGCGGGAGTCGACAGGTGCCTCTCCGAACTTCGAAGTGCCGGGTATCTCCTTACCGGGGATGACCCTAGGAATATCGAGATTGCCTACCGTCAGTTCGAAGTACTCGCCGAGTGCTATCGCAGTGCGGGCATTGAGATTTCTGCCGCTCCAGACCTCGAGGAGTTCATCGCTCACAGAACGGCAGGCAGCTCTGGCTGGTCCCCGCAGTCCGAAGCGATCCGCGAGGTCGGGATCGACGCTACCACCGAAGCAGAACGCGCCTGTCACATTCCCACTCCTGGAGAGCTTGGCTCCTCCGAGTGAAAGTACCCAAAGCAACATGGGCCGCCCCCTGGGGCGGCCCATGTACGTCGCCTGCCGGCAGCAGCACTCTCAGGCTCTGAAGTTTTCGGCGATCTCCCCCAGCGAACGAATCTCGACCGCGGGAGTCGCCGCGTGTCGGGGTCGAATATGCCCGGCGCGGTTCAGCCATACAGAGGTCAGCCCTGCAGCATTCGCCCCGGCAACGTCTGAACCGAGGCTGTCGCCCACGTGCCATGCCACGCGACCAACCGTTCCAATGGCTCGGAGTGCAACCTCGAATACTCGTGCATCGGGCTTCGCCACACCCAACTCCCCCGAAATGACAACCGCACCGAAAGCACCTTCGATGTTGAGGGCCCGCAGTTTCTCACGCTGGGTATCGCTGGCACCGTTCGTGATCAGGGCGATTGGGAGCGCCACGGCGGCCGCGGCGTCGAGCAGGATGCGGGCGTCAGGGTAGAGCCGTAGCGACCGCTGGTACGCCCCAAGGTGAGTCCTTGCTGCCATCTCGGCGAGTTCGGGATCGTCTGCTCCGCATGCCGACAGTGTCTGACGCCACACCGCATGGGTCAACTCATTGCCACTCATGCGTCCCAGCGTCCAGTCCATCTGGAACTCCGGCCACAACCGCTCCCACACGAGCGCGTTCGCCAGCCGCAGCTTCTCGACCGAAAACGACCCGGATGCAGCCGCAACAACAACGCATGTCTCCTCGATGGCTGCGCCAAGATCGCTCGGATCGAGCAACGTGTCATCGAGGTCGAGGGTGAGCGCCTCGGGAGTTCCCATCGCTTTCACGAGTCTGCTCGGACAACCGATGCGTCGATCTCGACCAGCTGGCCGGAGTGTCCCAGGCCTGCGATCCCAAGGAGAGTTGCCGGAGGCACGTCACCTTCGAACCACTCGGCAACCGCATCCCAGGCTTCGAGAAGCAGCGCGTGATCACCAGCCACGTGCACCGTCATGTGGTGCACGTCGTCGAGGGCGAAGCCGCGCGCCGAAACGAGTCTTTGGAGGTTGCTCAGGCACTGTCGCACCTGATCGGCGACGCCTCCAGGCATCGTGCCCTGTGCGTCGATTGGCACCTGGCCGGCCAGATACAGATGATCCCTCACGACGTCCGCATACCGGTATCGATCGGTCGGTGGCAGCCCCGCGGACATCTCTCGCTCGTTCACGTCGGACGCTTACCGGAGAGCAACATGCCCACGCTTCTCGCAACCCGTCGTTCGCGGGTCTCCTGCCGTTTCGCCGAGGCCACCCACATCACGAACTGACGTCGGTGAGATGGGCTCAAAGATCCGAATCGCTCCCGCGCTGCGTCGTTCCCCTCCAGGGCACGCTCCAACTCGATGGGCATCTGCCACTCGCGCTCCGCATCCGGAACCTGATCCCACGAGCCATCGGCCCGAGCCGCCTCGATCACCACCCGGCCCGCTTCAGCAATCCTGCCCTCCAGCTCGAGTCTGTCGATCCGACGCTTGTTGGACGCCGACCACTTGCTGCCGGGTCGTCTGGGTGTGAAGCGCCGCACGTGCCGCGTGTCATCGACGCGGCGGATCAACCCGTCGATCCAGCCGAAGCACAGCGCTTCGTCAACCGACTCGCCGTAGTCGATACCCCCTCCGTCACCCTTGTGATAGACGAGCCAGACCTCGGCCTCGCCGGCATGGTGTGCAGTCAGCCAGTCCCGCCAGGCCCTCCTGTCCGGCACATCAAGATGGTTCTCGGCGACGGTCTCCTCCACCGTGCCATGGTACCGGGATGGGGCGCCGACCTGCTCGGAGCCAAGATCGAACACTGAGGACTCACCGGTGTCGGGTCATCGACCTCGGTGGATCCATCCCCACGACCCCGTGTGGCTCATAGGGCGCTTCTAGGGTCGCGATCTCCTCATCGCTCAACTGGAGTTCCACTGCCGCGACCGCGTCGTCCAGATAGGCCAGCTTCGTCGCCCCAACGATCGGTGCGGTGACCGCTGATCGAGAGAGCAGCCACGCGAGCGAGATCTGAGCGGGTGGCACTCCCCTGTCCCCCGCGACCTTGCGTACCGAGTCGATGACCGCCCAGTCGGACGGGTGCCCGTACCAGAGCTGATCGAGGCCGTCGGTGGCCGAGCGCACCGTCGAATCGTCGCCCAGACTGGTTCGAGTCCCCGCAAGAAGGCCACGGGCCAGCGGCGACCACGGGATCACACCGAGGCCCTCCTCCTCGCAGAGGGGCAACATCTCCCGCTCTTCCTCTCGATAGATCAGGTTGTAGTGATCCTGCATCGAAACGAACCGCGCCCACCCGTTGCCCTCTGAGACCGATAGCGCACGCATAAGTTGATACGCATACATCGAACTTGCACCGATGTAGCGCACCTTCCCTGACTGGACGAGATGGTCGAGCGCCGCGAGCGTCTCTTCGATCGGGGCCGAGGGGTCCAAACGATGGATCTGATACAGGTCGATCGTCTCGACGCCAAGCCGGCTGAGGCTCGCTTCGCATGCCTGAACGATGTGCTTGCGGGACAACCCGCCCATGTTTGGTCGGTCCGACATGGGGAAGAAGACCTTGGTGGCGAGCACGATCTCATCGAGATCCGCGTACTCTCGAAGCCATCGGCCGGTCACCTCTTCGCTCACGCCCAGCGAGTACATGTCCGCTGTGTCGAAGAACGTGATCCCAAGCTCCAAGGCCTTGCGGAAGAAAGAAGCGGAGGCGTGGGAGTCCAGGACCCACTGTCGCCACTCTGGCGTCCCATAGGACATGCAACCGAGGGCGATGCGGGACACCTGAAGTCCAGAACTGCCAAGTGTCGTATATTGCATGCGACGGAGCCTAGGCCTCGATTGAGCGAAGACCTGCAACCCCGGTAGCCTGATCGCGTGAAGCTCCACTTCCTGGGCGCGACGGGAACGGTTACCGGTTCGAAGTATCTGGTCGAAGACGCCGGGTCCCGCATCCTCGTGGACTGTGGTCTCTTCCAGGGCTACAAGCACCTTCGCAAGCGGAACTGGGCTCCGTTTCCCATCGACCCCTCCTCGATCGATGCCGTGGTGATCACCCACGCCCATCTCGATCACACCGGCTATCTACCTCTCCTCGTCAAAAAGGGGTTCTCGGCTCCGATCTACGCAACCCCGGCGACAGCTGCCCTGGCCGGCATCCTGCTGCCCGACAGCGGGAGAATCCAAGAGGAAGACGCCGAGTATGCCAACAAGAAGGGCTACTCGAAGCACGAGCCGGCGTTGCCCCTCTACACGGAAGCCGATGCACTGTCATCGCTCGCACACTTCTCCCCTGTCGATCTTCACCACGACGTCCAACTGGGTGCCGCCCTCTCGTTCCGGTACCTCCGCGCCGGGCACATCCTCGGCGCAGCGATGGTCCAGCTGACTGGAAGTGAGACGTCCTTGGGCTTCACCGGAGACCTTGGACGGAGCGACGACCCGGTCATTTCTCCTCCCGAATCGGGACTGGGCGTCGAGCATCTCGTGTGCGAGTCCACGTACGGCAACCGGCTCCATGAACATGAGGATGTCGGCGAACGCCTCAGAAGCATCATCACCGCGACGTCCGAGAGGGGCGGCATCGTCCTCATCCCTTCCTTCGCAGTCGGTCGTGCGCAGACCGTCCTGTACCTCGTCCACAGCCTCATGGAGAACGGCTCGATTCCGAAGATGCCCGTGTATCTGAACAGTCCGATGGCAGTAGCGACCACCGACCTCTACCTCCGGTTCCCCAACGATCAGCGGCTTGGCAGGGCGGAGATCGCAGACATGGAGCGCGACATCCATCTCGTGCGATCGGTCGATGAGTCCAAGGCCCTCAACCATCTCGAGGGCCCTGCAGTCATCGTCTCGGCATCAGGAATGCTCACCGGTGGTCGGGTTCTCCACCACCTGATCTCCATGGCACCGGATCCGCGCAACACGTTGGTCATGGTCGGCTATCAGGCTGCAGGGACCCGGGGTAGGCGGATCCTCGACGGTGAGCAGAAGGTCAAAGTCCACGGGGAGTGGGTTCCGATCAACTGCCATGTGGAGGATATCGGTGGGCTCTCGGCCCACGCCGACGCCGACGAGATCTTGCATTTCCTGGGCACGTTGGCACACCCACCACAATCGATGTACCTCACACACGGCGAACCAGACTCGGCCGAGGCGCTTCGGGTACGTATCCAACACGAACTCGGCTGGGAGGCGGAGACGCCCGTCCTGGGTGAGATCGTCAGTCTGTAGAGTGCCCGGCGGCAAGGCGGCCTTCGGGCTCGATGCTGCCCATCTGCCCGGACTGGTAATCGAAGATCGCCTGGGCGATCTCAGCGCGAGTGTTCATGACGAAAGGGCCGTACCGAACGACGGGTTCATCGATGCGTGGTCCCGCCCCCACCATGGCTTCGAGGCCCCCACTACCCGCCGTAGCGTGGATCGTTCCGGCGCCCTCATCGAATAGCACGGCCTCGCCGCCACGGACGGGGATGTCAGGGCCCCCAACGGTTCCGTCGCCTCGGAACACGTAGACGAACGAGAGCATTGTCGGATCCAACTCGATGGTCGTAGCAGCGTGAGGATCGAGCAACAGGTGTGCGTATGTGATCGGAACGTGTGTCTCGGCCGGTCCCAGCTCACCAGCGACGTTGCCGGACACGACGACGAGCCGCCCACCATCGACCTCGACGATCGGGAAGTCGTCTCTTGTCAGCTCCTGATAGCGGGGTCTGCGCATCTTCGCGTTGGCTGGCAGGTTGACCCAGAGCTGGAAGCCGTGAGTGCGGCCGCCACGTTCCATGATCGAGTGCGATGGCATCTCGGAGTGGACGATGCCGGCACCTGCAGTCATCCACTGCACGTCGCCCGGCTTGATGAGACCTCGATTGCCGACGGAGTCCTTGTGTTCGAGTTCTCCGTCGAGCATGTACGTCACCGTTTCGAACCCTCGGTGTGGATGATCCGGCGCGCCCTTCGCCTCACCTGGGGCGTTGTCCGCAGGGCCCATCTCGTCGAGAAGGAGGAACGGTCCGAAGTGGTCCAGTTCGAACGTCGGAAACGGCCGCCGCACCTTGAAACCCGCACCCTCCAGTGTGTTCACCGAGCCGACCCGGCCCCTAGGTTCGCGAAGTGCCGTCATATATCAGTGAACCCTCTCAAGGACGTATTTCTTCCCGGATGAGCTATCCGATCCAGAACGCACCGTAGCCGACGACACGGGACCGGTCTCCCTGTGTGTCGCCCGAGTTGCGAAGGTCGAGGAGCCGCACCTGCAAGTCATGATGTCTGGCGTGGAGAAGTACTCCCTGGATACCTCGGAGTCCGCAGGCGTCGCTCCCTCCCAGTCGCTCACCTGCTCGTTCTTGGATCGCCTCGGCTGTCCGTTCGTCGACGACGCGCGCCTCTTCGTACGGGAGGTAGTGCGACAGGTCCGAACTGATCACGATCAGCGCCGTCGGGTCGGCTGCGTAGAGATCGAGGGCATCGGCGACCTCCTGGGGGTGTGCATCACCGACGACGAGTGGCACGACGTCGAACTGCCCGAGGACCATCTGAAGGAATGGCAGCTGCACCTCGAGAGAGTGCTCATGTGCATGTGCCGGCGCCACCACGGGGAAGTCTGCACCATGGACCGGGACATCCCCGAGCGGGGTGCGAAGCGCATCCACACCAGGAACTGCCAGGCCCCGCAACCGCACGAAGTGCGAGGGGCCCACCAGTACGACTCGCCTGACCTCCTCGGGATGAATCGTCACATAGGCGCTGGCCGCGATTGGCCCCGAGTAGATGTAGCCGGCGTGGGGAACGATAAGAGCACGTGGATGAGTTCCAATGCGAACCGGTGTGTCACCGAGAAACCCCTCGACCATACTCCTCAGGCGTTGTGCATTCGCCGGATAGAACGTGCCGGCGACGACCGGAAGTCGGACCTCCATGCTACGAGCGTACCCCCTCTGACCACGCGAGCTTGTCCATGAACACCCACGACGTCCGGTGTTGCACCGACGGCCCCCAACCGTGGAGTGCGGCCCTGTGGCTCGGGCTCGGGTAGCCCTTGTTGCTGGTGAAGTCGTACCACGGAAGATCCTCGGACATGACGCGCATCGCTCGATCGCGCGTCACTTTCGCCAGGATCGATGCTGCCGCGATCGCAACCGAAACCCGGTCCCCGTGCACAATTGTGCGCGTCCGGCCTCTGTTGACGAAGTCCCACTTGCCGTCGATGAGGACCACGTCAGGCTGCGCAACCAGCCCTTCCAGTGCCCTCCCTGCTGCCACTCGCTGGGCCTCAGACATCCCCAGTCGATCGCACTCCTCTGCGGTGGCGTGTCCCACGGCCCAGTCGATACACCAACCGGCGACCCGCTCGAACATCTCCTCTCGTTGCCGCTCGGTCAGGAGCTTCGAGTCGCGAATCCCGTAGATGCGGCGATCCGAGGGAATGACCGCGACTCCGACCGACAAAGGACCTGCCCACGCTCCTCGTCCAACTTCGTCGATCCCGGCCACCAGCTCGGCACCGGCCTGCCAGTAGCCTCGTTCCAGCGTGAGGGTGGGTGCCGGACCACGCATCAGTTCATCGATGGGTCGAGGGGGTAGTCGGCGAAGAACGCGATATCGGACCGTTGCCGTCGGAGCACACCGGACCAGGCGAGCCCCGTGTTGGCCACGTCCCCGTCTTCTCGCCTCACGACGAACCACCCCGCATCATCGAGCTCGTCGTCGAGCTGTCCGGGGCCCCACCCAGCGTATCCGGCAAACACCCGCACCCACCTGAGACCGGGCACATCCTCCGGGTGGAGGTGAAGGTCCACCAGGCCAACGCCATCGGCGACCGGTGTCCACAGTTCCCCTGGCACGTCTCCCCCGCCCATGCCGATGGCCGACTCGGGCTCCACCGGACCCCCGATGCCGACCATGCCGGGAGGAGGCGTCAGATCCGCCCACTGAGGAAGGTAGGAGTCGACCGGGACTGCCGAACCGCGATTCAGCACCACGCCGACGGCGCCTTCTGGACCGTACCGGCATATCAACACGACCGTTCGAGCGAAGTTCGGATCGACAATCGTTGGCGTCGCCACCAGGAGATCCCCGTTGCTCAGCACGGCCACCATGTTGGCACGTTCCTGTCTGGACGCGTACCAGCTCACCGGCGACACACGTACCACGTTCTTAAGAACTAGGTTTGAGTCATGAAGGTGCGCAGGGCTCGGAAGGCGGACTTGGGTGCGATCGCACATCTTGCCGGAGTTGCGTGGCGCACCTCGTACACGGATCTCCTCGATTCGGACACCATCGAGCACTGGCTCAAGACCGCCTACTCCCAGGCGAGCCTCGAACAGCGACTTCAGGACCATCCCATCTTCGTCGTGCAAGTCGAGGGTCTGATCGCTGCGTTCGCCGACGTCTATGTGCAGCAGAACACGATCGTGATTGCAGCTCTCTGCACACATCCCGAGTACCGGCGTCTGGGAGCGGCGTCGGCGCTCCTCGAGAAAGCCCGTTCGCTCGCTCCGTCGCTGCCGCTCACCGCCGATCTCCTGCTCGGCAACACGGCGGCCGAACGATTCGTGGAGCGCTTGGGCTTCAGGCCGGGCAAGACACTCGAGGTGCATCTGTATGGCAAACCATTCATGGAGCGGCGTTGGTGGATCGAGCCGGCTCTCATCTCGTGAACACACTCCCGAAGGTCCTGCTCCATGACCATCTCGACGGCGGGCCGCGTATCGAGACGGTGCTCGACCTCGCTGAGGCCGCCGGCTACTCGTCCCTGCCGACGACAGACGCTGCCGCTCTGGCAGATTGGTTCGACCAGTCTCGATCTGGATCGCTGGCGACATACCTCGAAGCGTTCACCCACACGATCGGCGTCATGCAGACCGACGACGCGCTCTCCCGTGTCGCCTATGAAGCAGTGCTCGACACCGCCGCGGACGGGGTGGTCTATGCTGAGTTCCGCTTCGCGCCACTCAGCCACCTGCAAGCTGGTCTGGATCCACGGAGCGTCATCGACGCCACCCTCTCAGGACTCTCCGAAGGCGCCCGCGAGACGGGCATGGCCATCGGCCTGATCCTCGACGCCATGCGACATCGCGACTCCTCTGGCGATGTCGCGAGGCTGGCCGCCGAGTTCTCACACAGGGGTGTCGTCGGCTTCGACCTCGCCGGCCCCGAACGCGGATTCCCTGCCGATCACCACCTCGTGGCCTGCCGGACGGCGCGCGAGGCAAACCTTGGTGTCACACTCCACGCGGGCGAGGCCGACGGACCACACAGCATCTGGGTCGCCCTCCAACGATGCGGTGCTCATCGCATAGGGCACGGTGTTCACATCATTGATGACTGCGTGGTCGATCGGGGCGACATCGTCAAGATGGGTCCACTGGCTGCCTACGTCCGAGACTTCGGTGTTCCCCTCGAGGTGTGCCCGACATCCAATCTGCACACCGGCGGATGGACCGCCGATACCCATCCTGTCGGCGCCCTACACAGGGCAGGGTTCGCGATCACGCTCAATACCGACAACCGGCTGATGAGTCGCACCACACTCTCGGACGAGTTCCGCCTCGTCGTGGACCACCAAGGGTTCACGATCGAAGATCTCGCTCGGGTCACGCGACAGGCCATGATGGCGTCCTTCGCTCCACTCCCCCTCAAGCGGGAGATCCTCGCCGACCGCATCGCTCCTGCCTACGCCTGAACCTGCTCGTCGATCCAATCGGCGATATCGCCGAGCACCTTCTCCTTCTCCGCCTCATTGTGACACTCGTGGAGGAGCCCCTCGTAGACGATGCGTGTGGCATGTGGTTCCAGCAGTGCACTCGCCGCAAGTGGGACGATTGGATCGGCCGAACCGTGAATGGTAAGGGTCGGTATGCGAATCCGGTCGAGCTGCTCGATCGTTTCGGCACGCGCTCTGAGGGCCTCGTATCCGAGTTTGGCCGTCGTCTTCTTGAGCACGAGGGAATCAGTGTCGTAGGCGCGGGCCACCTGGACATCGTGCGTGAGTTGCTCACCCTTGATGCCTGTTGCGACCGACAGCGTCGGGAGGATCGGTCCGAGGATCTTCGACAGCGTGTGGAGCACCGGCGCCAAGTTGTCTGCGAGCCCGGGAGCAGATGCGACCAGAAGGTCCGGCTGCGGCCGGTCGGAGACGGCGTAGGAGGTGGCGATCAACCCTCCAAGCGAGTGGCCGTACAACACACGCGTCGACGACGGAAGCGCCGCGAGCATGTCTTCGACGTCGTCCAGGTACTCCGCCCAGTGCTTGACATAGGACCGCCGTCCGCCGGACCGTCCATGACCCCGCAGGTCGAACGCAGTCACGTCGAAGCCTCTCCCCGCGAAGAACTCTCCAACGTGCTCATATCGGCCGCTGTACTCCCCCAGGCCGTGTAGGAGAAGGATCGATACGGATGCATCGTCAACGGGCCATCGTCGAACGGCGAGCATCGTGTTGTCTCGGGCCGGGCGTTTCTCCATCACTCCTCCATGAACCAGGTGACGTTCAGGTGACGCGCCGCCTGGGCCTCGTCAGGACGGTGGACCGGGGTGAGCAAGGGCGTGTCCTCCACCGATTCAGCGTCCTCGTAGCATGACTCTCCGATCTCGTTGATCGCCGCCGCCATGGCCTCCATGGTCTCTCTCGACTGCGTCTCCGTCGGTTCGAACATCAGTGCCTCGGGCACAATCAGCGGGAAGTACATCGTTGGTGCGTGGAAACCCTTGTCCAGAAGGGCCTTCGCGATATCCATCGCGTGGACACCGGTATCCGACTTGATCGCCTCGGTGGATGTGACGAACTCGTGCATGCATGGTGCCGGGTATGGCATCTCGTACCGGTCCGAGAGCAGCGCCGCGAGATACCTCGCGTTCAGCACCGACCGTTCGGCGACCTGTCGGAGTCCGGCGGTGCCGAGAGCACGCATGTAGGTGACCGCCCTAACGACGACGCCAAAGTTGCCGTGTCGACCGTGAACACGTCCGATCGAGTTGCGGGGCATCTCCCACTCGAGCTGTCCATGCTCGTCACGAACCGGCAGGGGACCGGGCAGGAAGGGTGCAAGTGTTTTCGTCACGGCCACGGGCCCCGACCCCGGGCCGCCGCCGCCGTGTGGGGTGGCGAACGTCTTGTGGAGGTTGGAGTGGACGATGTCGAAACCCATGTCTCCCGGACGGGCGACGCCGAGGATCGCGTTGAGATTCGCTCCGTCGTAGTACAGCAGGCCCCCGACATCGTGAACGGCGTCGGCGATTTGGAGGATCTCCTCTTCGAACAGCCCGAGAGTGTTCGGGTTCGTCAGCATGAGCCCCGCGACCTCTTCGTCGAGCATCTCTCGCAGGGCATCGAGGTCGACGAGTCCTCGGTCGTTCGAAGGCACTTCCCGCACGGTGTAGCCGGCGAGAGCAGCGGATGCCGGATTCGTGCCATGTGCGGAATCGGGGACGAGCATCACGCTTCTGGGGTTGCCCATGGCGGTGTGATATGCCCGGGTGATCATCATGCCGGTCAGCTCTCCGGCTGCCCCCGCGGCCGGCTGGAACGTCGCCCGGTACATCCCCGTGAGTTCGCACAGCATCCGCTCCGCCTCGACGAGAACCTCCAGTGCACCCTGCGCCGCGGATGTGGGCGCATCGGGGTGAAGGTCTGCGAACAGGGCGACGGTCCAATCGGCAACCTTCGGGTTGTACTTCATCGTGCACGAGCCCAATGGGTAGGCACCGAGATCGACCGCGAAGTTCCGATGCGCGAGCCGAGTGAAGTGCATGACCATATCGTGTTCCGCCACTTCGACGAGCCGTACCGGCTCGTCCCGCCGCTCGTCGATATCGAGCGTCTCGACCGGTACGTCCAACTCCGGAAACGACCAGGCTCTCCTGCCGGTGCTCGACAGCTCGGCGAGGGTTGGCTCCGGTCCGCCTCCGAGCAGCGGTGATGACGACGCACGTCCACCGGGTTCAGCCATGTGCGATCACCTCCTTCAGCGCACTCACGTACCCGTCGAGTTCCTCCCGTGTTCTTTGTTCCGTGACGGCGATGAGCAGGCCCCCGGGGAGTTCCGGATAGTCCTTTGACAGCGCTATCCCTGCCAGATAGCCGCGGTCGGCCATCTCCTCGATCACCTCTTCGGGTTCGATCGGGAGCAACATGGCGAACTCGCGAACATAGCTTGCGTCGTTCGCCATTTGCACGCCGGGCAACTCGACGAGCTGGGAGGCGAGGTAGTGGGCTTTCTGAGCTGACTGTTCCCCTACTTCTCGGAGCCCGTCCGGACCGAGCCAGGCGAGCTGAATCGCGGCGGCGACCGCGTTGAGTGCCTGGTTCGAGCAGATGTTTGAAGAGGCCTTCGCCCGTCGTATGTCTTGCTCCCGGGCGCGCAACGTCATCACATAGGCCGGTGTATCGTCCCGATCGACGGTCTTGCCGATGATCCGTCCGGGCATTCTGCGCACGTGATTCCTCGAGAGGGAGAACAGGCCCAGTCCTGGTCCGCCGAATGTCATCGACGATCCCAGCGGTTGACCCTCACCGACGGCGATATCGACACCCGCCGAACCCGGGCTCCGCAGCACACCCAGAGTCATCGGGTCGTAGCAGACGATTCCAAGCGCGTCCACCTCGCGGGCCACACGCACCGCGGTGTCGTAGTCTTCCACCGCCCCGAGGTAGTTCGGTTGTGCCCACACCACCGCCGCCGGCGGATTAGCAGTGTTCCCCGCCCACGCGGTGCGCCCCCCGACGAGGGGATGCTCCACGATCTGGAAGCCACGGGTCGCGGCCAGTGTTTGAATCGTTTCGCGGACTCTTGGACTCACCGCTCGCGACACCCACACCGTCGAGCGCCCGGTACTGATCGCAGCCAGATTCACCGCTTCCGCAGCGGCTGTGGCCCCGTCGTACATCGAGGCGTTGGTGATGTCCATCTCGGTGATGCCCGACACCATCGACTGGTACTCGTACAGCACCTGGAGGATCCCCTGGGAGACTTCGGCCTGGTAGGGGGTGTAGGCCGTGACGAACTCGGGTCGGGCTGTGAGCGCACGGACCGTCGGAGATACGTAGTGGTCGTAGAACCCTCCTCCGGCGAAGCAGGTCAGTTCGCGGTTGTGATCGGCGAGCGACGAGAGGAGCCGTTGGACCTCAGGTTCGGAGAGACCTCTGCCGACGTCCGGCGAGCGATCGACCAGCACCTCCATCGGAAGGTGCGAGAAGAGCTCGTCGATGTGCTCGAGGTCGAGACGATCGAGCATGATCGACAGGTCTTCACTGGTGTGAGGCGTGAAATCCATACGTCATCTCCTGATGAACGGAAGGCGAACTCGACTGGCCGGCTCCCAGCGACCCCTGACCTCGATTTCAATGGGAGCATCTGCATCGGCGGGAGGAGCGAGATATCCGAGCCCGATGCCCTTCCCCAGAACGGGGCTGAAGTTCCCGCTCGCGACCGTGCCGGTCGAGGCACCAGCGCGCATGGCGTAGCCGTGACGCGGGATCTTGCGTCCGTCCATCTCGAACGCTACCTGCCGCTTGGGGAGACCGTTCTCGCGCTGGCGCTCCAGTGCATCCCTGCCCACGAATTCATGGTCCCATGCAACCACCCATCGCAGTCCGGCCTCGAGGGGTGTCGTCTCAGGATCGAGGTCCTGACCCCACAACGGGTACCCCATCTCCAACCGCAGCGTATCCCGAGACCCGAGCCCGCACGCAACGGCGCCGGCTCCCAGCAGGGCCCTGAACATGTGTACGGCGTGCGCTCTTGGCACCGCGATCTCTCCGCCGATCTCCCCGGTGTAGCCGGTCCCGGCGATCTCCACGTCAACGCCATCGAAGCTTCCTGTCGTGACTCCGAAGTGCTCGGGTACCAGGCCGAACACGTTCTTGAAGACTGACGGTGCCTCTGGGCCTTGCAGCGCGACGAGAGCATTCGAAGCTCTGATGGACTCGATCCGGATCCCTTCGGGGGCAGCGGTCCGGAATCGTGCCCGGATAGCATCGTCGTTGGCGCCGTTCGGGATCACCCAGTAACGATCATCGCCCCATCGCCACACGATGATGTCGTCGAGGACACCCCCGTTATCGTTCAGCGACATCGTGTACTGGGCACGACCAGGTTCGATGTCGGCGATGTCGTTGCAGAGGAGCTCTCGAAGAAGATCGGTGCTGCCCTCGCCTTCTACGAGGAATCGGCCAAGGTGAGACACATCGAACACCCCAACCGATGAGCGCACTGCTTCGTGTTCCGCGATGACCCCTTGGTATTGAACAGGCATCTGCCATCCAGCGAAGTCGACGAACTTCGCTCCGAGTCGCGAATGCTCATCGTGCAGCGGTGAACGTGGCATACCACTCCTTCGGGAACCTCAGGTCAGCTTAGACGTCTCAGGGTGCAGAGAATCCCAGCTCCGGCAGAAGTCTCAGCCGGTAGACGCGTCGTCCGCGATGGTGACGTCTGGTGGTCCTGGAATGCGGGTCGGGGCCGTGGCACCGTCGAGCTGATCGGGTTCTTCGAGACCGTATTTCACGAGGAGTTGGAGGTAGTCACGCTGATAGAAGACCTTGCATGTGACATCTGGATAGAGCTCCCGAAGACGCCGCGCCTTGCGGTTCTTCCTCGTCACGAGACGCTGATTCATCGTGGTGATTTCGATGAACACGTCCTCGTCGGGCAGGTAGAAGTCCGGAGCGAAGTAGCCGGTTGGCGTACCTTCGGCATCCCACGAGATCGGGAACGCTCGCGGTTCGTACTCCCACTCGATGCCGTAGAAGTCGAGCAGGCGAGCGAACTGCCGCTCGCTGTTGTGGGCGAAGGTAGTCTGCTCCGCTCGCCCACCCTCGAAGGTGAGGTCGTTGCTCAGACGCCTGCCTCTCTCAGAGCCGGCTCTTTCGACTCCCACAAGGCGTGGATCTCGCCTTCGAGCTCCTTCTGAACCGGGCCGACGGCGATGCCGAACACACCCTGGCCACGTCGGAACACGTCGACGACCTCTTGGGACGAGTGAGCGGCATAGATCGTTTGGCCGTCGGACAGGAGTGTCACATCGCCCAAGGGGCGATCCGACTGCAGCTGCTCTCGGAGGATCTCGATCGCCTGGCGGATCTTCTTCAGACTCATTCCCGCGTCGAGGAGCCGCTTCACGACTTTCAGCTGTACCACGTCCCCAAACGAGTAGAGCCGTTGTGAACCGGACCCTTTCGCGGGCTTCAGCGATGGCTTCAGAAGGTCCGTTCTCGCCCAGTAGTCGAGCTGTCGGTAGGTGATACCAACCAATTGGCACACATGCGGTGCTCGGAATCCCTGCTCAGCCACGATCCTCGCTCCTCAGGTTACACGGTCGTAATTCGTGGATCGCAAGTTACCCGTGCAACGGCCGAGTTGTCAACAACCCCTGTGGATAACTCAGCCGGCGCAAAGGGCGACGAGCCTCTCGAGTTGGCCAGGAAGCCCGACCCCCACGAGCACGTCGCCCGGTTGCAGCACTGCTCCAGGATCCGGGTTGAACGACAGCTCTCCCGTGTCACCCCGCTCCACAGCGATGACGATCGCTCCCGACTTCTGCCGAAGGTCCACGCCGCGCAGCGTCTGGTTCGACACCGTGCATCCTTCCATCACCGGCACACGCTGAACCCGGTACTCCACGGGACCTCTGCGGGCAACGAGGTCGATGAAGTCGGTCAGCTCGGGCTGGATCACCAACGAAGCGAGCCTGCGCGCACCGACGGACTGTGGAGAGACCGCCTGGTTCGCACCGGCCAGGAGCAGCTTGTGCTCAGCCTCAAGGTCGGAGGCACGAGCCACTACGAGAAGATTTCGATGGAGTGCCTTCGCCGACAGGACGATGACCAGGTTGTCGGAATCCGAGTTGACAGCCGCGACGAGGGCGCTGGCTCGGGCTAGACCCGCTCGCTCCAGTGTCTCATCGTGGGTCGCATCGCCCTCGACCACGACCGCGCCGTACGCCTTCGCAGCCTCGGCTGCCGCCGCATCGCGCTCGATCACAACACTCGGAACGTCACGCTCTTCGTGGATCTCCCACACCCCTCTTCCGACTCGACCCCAGCCGCAGATGATCGTATGGCCTGACAGGTGCTCGATCTTTCGTTCCACTTGACCTTGCCTCCGTTCCGAGATGTTCTCAACCGCCATTTCCATCACCGCAGCCGCTGTGAAGAACAGCGTTCCCACCCCGACAACGATCAGACCCATGGTGAGCAGCCGCCCCGCCTCGGAGAGATCGACGACCTCTCGGAACCCGACCGTAGAAATGGTGATGACAACCATGTAGAGGGACTCGAGGAGTGATGCGTGCTCGACCAGCATGAACCCCACAGTCCCGACCACCAGTACAACCACCAGGATGACTGCGCCGATGCGGGCCCTAGCGGAACCGGTCACGATCGTCCCTAGCGCTCTGGGGGCGGCGCGAAGTCTTCCGGCGTCACCTCGTCCAGAAACTCTCGGAACTTCTCGATCTCGGACTCCTCCTCCGCGTCCTTGATCTCGACGCCCGCTTCATCGATGACTTCCGGAGCAGCGAAGATAGGCGAACCCGTGCGAACGGCGATCGCGATCGCGTCGGAAGGACGAGCAGAGATATGCACTTCGCGTCCGGCCTGCTCGAGCACCAGATCTGCATAGAACACCGCGTCCCTCAGCTCCGTCACCACGACCCTCACGACGGTGCCACCCAGCGATTCCGTGACGAGTTTGAGTAGATCGTGGGTGAGCGGTCGCATGGGCACCAAGCCTTCCACGGCGTACGCGATAGCGGTTGCCTCCACTGCACCGACCCAAATCGGGAGAAACCGCGTCCCTGTCGCCTCGCGCAGCAGCACGACAGGTTGGTTCGTCGGCAGCTGGAGCCGTACGCCGACCAGTTCCACAGGGACGTGATCCGTCACAACGATCAGGTTATCAGAAGGCGCATTCCATCAACATGCCGGGGTCGGCCTGGAACGCCGACAGGTCCAGCACAGCCCAAATCGAACGCAGGTTCCGATACCTCCCCTCCCAGTCGAGTCCATACCCAAGAAGGAATTCATCGCCCACCTCGAACCCTCGGTACTCGATCGGAACCTGGACAATGCGCCTCGGCACCTTGTCCAACAGAGCGACCGTCCGGAGGCTCTTCAGATCCCTGGTGTCGAGGAGGCGTCGGAGGAACGTGAGCGACAGTCCGGTGTCGACGATGTCTTCAACGATCAGGACGTCTCGGCCTTCGAGCGAGATCTCCGTGTCCATCGAAATCCGCGCGCGTCCTCCTTCGCCGAATCGGTTCAGGGAGAGAAACTCGATCTCGCAGTCGCCCTCGATCGCTCGCGAGAGATCACTGAGAAATGGCAAGGAGCCCGAAAGGACGCCGACGAGCACCGGGACCTTGCCTTCGTAGTCTGCACTGATCGCCTCACCGAGCGAGCGAACCCGCTCCGCGAGCGGGCCTTCGGCAATGACCTCGACGACCTCGTTCATCTGTCCCACAGCCATGACCAGTATGTTCCGATCCAACCGAGCGCGTCCTTCAGCGTTGGAAGTGCGTGAGCATCCGACCCCACCAGCTCCGAAGCACCGACCGCCTCTCCGCCGACCCGCGCTGTGATGACGGGCCCCGACTGGTCGAAGCCGGCATCGAGGGTGACGGGCTCTTGCAGCGAAGTGAACGTCTCAACCGTGGAGCCTGCTTCGAGGCTGTCAGTATCTGCAGCCACGCGCCGTTGCGCGTAGGTGACGCCGCTCATGATCACCGGGATGACCCCGAACTCGGCGAACCCGTAGTCGAGCAGAGCGGTCGCGTCGGTGAAGGCATCGGTCGAGCCCATCACGACCGCATACAGCCTGCGCCCATCCCGCTCCGCTGCAGCGACGAGAACATGGCCGGCAAGGCCCGTGTACCCGGTCTTCACGCCGATCGCCCCCGGGTAGGAGCCAAGGAGGCTGTTCGTCGTCCTCACGACTCGGATCGTGCCATCGGGAGCATCGGGAAGTCGCACCGTCTGTGTGCGCACAGCCGTCGAGAAGACGGGGTTCTCCATTGCGACACGCGCCATCGTGAGCAGGTCGCGCGCCGACGTGTAGTGGCCCTCTTCGTCGAGACCGTGCGGATTCGCGAAGTGGGTGTTCTCGAGGCCCATCTCCTGGGCCTTGTCGTTCATCATCCGCACGAATGATGCAACGGTTCCCCCGATCCCCTGCGCGACAGCCACTGCCGTGTCGTTTCCGGACCGAACGAGCATGGAAGTCAGAAGCTGTCGGAGGGTCAGTGTCTCGCCCGCCACCAACCCGACCTCGGCCTCGCCCACGTCCACGGCGTCCTGGGTCACCGTGATCGGCTGGTCGAGATCGCCGTTTTCGAGAGCAACCAGCGCGGTCATGATCTTGGTTGTCGATGCCATCGGCCGTGCGAGATCGGCGCTGTGCTCACCGAGCACCTCACCGAACGTGTCGTCGTAGAGGATCCACGATTGTGCGCTGACTTGCGGCGGCGCCCCCGCAAAGGCACCGAACACCGGGAGCGGAGGGACATCGGAAAGCGTGGCGACGGCAACCGGGGCCGGTCCGAGCACCATCACGGCTACAAGCGACAGCAACACCAGGAAGGCGACACGCCCACGACGTGCATGACCGATCACATTTGGCCCGGAAAGGAGTCCCACCGACTACTCCGCCATCAGGCGTCGCAGACCTTCTGACAGCGCCGCGCTCCGCATCCGCTCCATGGCGTCCGCACATCCTGCAAGGATCTCTGCCGCGTGCTGGCGAGACTCAGGGCTCCTCGCCCGAACGAGCGGCGCGGTCAATGCCGCGAGGAGTTCTGCATCGCGGTCGGTCGAGATGCGCAGCGATCGAAGGTGGCGGGGCTCCAGACCGTAGGCGAGCAGGCGCTGGGCCTGGGTGGCAACGGCTACTTCTTCGGCCGGGAAGCGTTCGGGCCCGTCGGGCTCGGGCCGAACCACCCTGTTGTCCACGAGTTCCGAGACCTGCCGGGACGACAGGCCGGTGACCCTTCGAAGTTCATCCCTGTCCACGTCCTGTCCGGGCTGCTGGAAGAGCTGTTCTGGTGGAGGACCGCTGGGCGCGGCTACGGGGAGTTCCTCACCGCGCTCCCACATGGTGAGTTTCGACTTGATCACCTTGAGGGGAAGGAAGTGGTCTCGCTGCTGCTGGAGAATGTACCGAAGCCTCGCGACGTCCTCGTCGCTGAAGGACCGATATCCGGAGCTGCTACGTCCGGGATTGATGAGTCCCTTGCCCTCGAGAAAGCGCACCTTCGAGACCGTCAGGTCCGGGAATTCGTCTTTCAAATGGGAGATCAACTCACCGATGGAGAGTCCCTCACTCATGGCCTTTCCCCACGCTGAGGTGGAACTTGCCCACGATCACCTCATCCCCCGCCGCGAGGGCGGCTCTGTCTACCCGAGTCCCATTGACGTAGGTGCCATTTGTCGAGCCGGAGTCTTCAACGCTCAAGCCGTCTCGGTCGAAGACGAGTCGGCAATGGTGACGGGACACGGTAATGTCATCCAGGAAGATGTCCGACTCGGGGTGACGACCAACCGTGGTCGTTCCCTCCTGCAACACCCATCCCATTCCTGCTCGCGGTCCCCGCTTGACAACCAGCACGAACTCTCCTTCCACGCCCTCGATCTCGGAAGGGAAGTCGGCCATCTCCGGAACGAACGTGATCGTGGGTTCGTGCTCGATCACGACGCCGCATGCCGGGCAAGTGACGGCGTCGTTGGGGATCTCTGCGAGGCAGGTTGGACAGTGCATTACTCGTATCGTAGCGGGCGGATCCTCAGGCCCCTGCGGTCAGCGCCTCGTACGCGGTGGCGTCCATGAGTTGGCCGTACTGATCGGGCTCTGACGGAGCGATAACGGCGATCCACCCCTCACCGTATGGGTCTGCGTTCAGGAGCTCCGGCCGCTCGGTCAGGGCAGCATTGACGTCCTCGACCGTGCCGGCCACCGGCGCGAACACATCAGAGACCGACTTCGTCGACTCCACTTCGCACATCGAATCACCGACACCGAATGAGCTGCCTACCTCGGGTAGCTCCACGTAGACGATGTCTCCCAGCGCATCCTGCGCGAAATCGCTGATCCCGACCCGCACCCTGCCGTCGGCGTCCATGAGGGCCCACTCGTGGTCCTGTGAGTACCGCCTGTCGGATGCAACCTGCATGAACGCTCCTCTCGTCGGACCGAGCTTACCGCGCCCACAGGTCCCGGGCGTACAGCCCCGCAACCCACCAGTAGAGGACCAAGCCGACCACGCCCAGCACCCACGCGATGACGAGAAACACAGTGGGGATGAAGTCACCCTGAGCTACGTAGAACGCTGGTATCGCCCCATACAAGATGAACGTCGCGAGCTTCCCGAGCCAGCGCACCTCGATCCTGCCGCCCTTGCTCGCCACGACGATCGTTCCGATTCCGACGGCGACCTCGCGCGCCGTGATGCCGAGACCCAGCAGGAGAGGGATGACACCCACCACCATTCCACCAATGACTGCCGTCGCGATCGCGAGGCGGTCGGCCACCGGGTCGAGGATCTTGCCAAGTTCTGACACCTGATCGAGACGTCGCGCCAGGTACCCATCGATCCAGTCAGTCCACCCGATGACGAGGAGAAGCCACCCCGCCGCTGCGTACTCACCACGTGCGAAGACAAACCAGGCGAACACGCCGACACCAACGAGACGGATGCTGGAGACGAGATTGGGGATGGTGAGGATCAGTGGCTCTGCTCCGCGACGTAGCAGGAGACGAAGTGACCCGGTTCCAACTCCACAAGTCGCGGGTGGTCACTGGTGCGACACTGTTCGGTCGCCCAGGGGCACCGATCCAGGAAGCGGCATACGGGATCCGGATCGATGGACTTGGTGATACCACCCTGAATCTCGACGTCCGGTCGCGTGTAACTCGGATCGGGTACCGGCACGGCCGAAAGCAGCGCCCGCGTGTAGGGATGCATTGGATTCGAGAGCAGCTCCTCGGTGGGTGCGATCTCGACGATCTTGCCAAGGTACATGACGGCGATCCGATCGCACATGTACCTAGCGACTGCAAGGTCATGAGTGATGTAGAGGTAGGAGACCCCGAACTCCTCTGCGAGCTTCAGCATGATGTCCATGATGGAGATGCGGATGCTGACGTCCAGCATCGACGTGGGCTCATCGGCGACGACGAACACCGGATCGATCACCAACGCGCGCGCGATGGCGACCCGCTGCCGCTGTCCGCCGGACAACTCGTGTGGGTAGCGGAACATGAAGCTCTCCGCGGGTGCGAGTCCCACCATCTCGAGTAGTTCGGCCACCCGCTGTTCTCGCTCCGGGAGGCGCCCGATCCCTTGCACCTGGAGTGGCTCGGCGATCGTGTCGTAGATCGTCCGCCTCGGATTCATGGACTCGTAGGGATCCTGGAAGATCATCTGCACGCGACGACGGAAGCGCTTCATCCCGTCCTTGCCGATATCGGACACGTCCAACATCTCATCGCCGTCCTGCAGTTGGATCGACCCTCCCGTGTTGTGCTCGAGCCGGGCGAGGATGCGCCCTGTCGTGGTCTTGCCCGATCCGGACTCCCCCACCAAGCCGAGGGTCTCACCTGACCCGATCTCGAACGAAACGCCGTCGACCGCGTGGATGAACTGGTGGGCCTTCCTGAAGATGCCGCGACCGAGAGGGAACAGCTTCTCGAGGTTCTCTACTTTGACGAGTGGGCCGTTGGCGTTCGCGCTCATGCCTCCAACCTCCGGAGCTCCGGAACCTCGTCTGGGTGCCAGCACGCGACACTATGACCTTCGGAGAGCTCCTCGAATGGAGGTTCGTCGATGCTACAGATCTCGGTGGCCCACGGGCATCTCGGATGGAAGCGGCAGCCGCTCGGGGGTTTCAGTAGGTCTGGAGGCTCTCCCTCCAGCGGAGCCAGCTTTCGTCTGGGTCCCTTCACGCTCGGCGTGGAGGCGAGAAGAAGGTACGTGTACGGGTGCTTGGGATGCGAAAACACCTCGTCGGTCGAGCCCAATTCGACGAGCTTGCCCGCGTACATCACGCCGATCCTGTCGCTCACTTCGGCGATGACGGCCACGTCGTGTGAGATGTAGATGATCGCCATGCCGAGAGCTTCTTGCACATGCTTCAACTCGCGCAGGATCTGGTCCTGAACGATCACGTCCAGCGCGGTTGTCGGCTCGTCGGCGATGATGAGCTTTGGATCGCACGAGAGTGCCATTGCGATGATGGCTCGCTGCCGCATCCCGCCTGACAACTCGTGTGGATACCTGTCCATCATCTCTGGTACCAAACCCACGAGTTCGAACAACTCGGCTATGCGCTGGCGTCCTTCGGTCTCCATCATGTCCGGGAAGTGCTGTTCCATCGCTTCCCAGATCTGATCGCCAACCTTGTAGACCGGGTTCCATGCATTCATCGCACCCTGGAAGACCATGGAGATGTCACTCCAGCGGTGCTTGCGCATCTGTTCGTCGGTCAGCCTTGCGACGTCGGTGCCGACGAGGATGATCTTCCCGTCCACGATGCGGGCGTTGTCGGCCAGAAGACGGATGAGCGTCATCGCGATGGATGTCTTCCCGCATCCCGACTCTCCCACCAGTCCGAGCGCTTCGCCTTCCGCGAGGGTGAAGCTCACATCGTCGACCGCTCGCACCTCGCCTTTCTTCACCGTGTAGTGCATGGTCAGGTGCTGAACGTCGAGGACGGGTTTGGCGACGAACGCCCGTTGGTCAAGACTCATCGAATCAGCGTCTCCTGAGTCTGGGGTTGACGATTTCATCCATGGCACGTCCCACCAGGTAGAAGGAACCCGCCAGCAGCGTGACCGACATCCCGGCAGGGAGCAGGAGCCACCAGTAGCTCGCGCTCGAGAGGAGGTAGCCCTGCGAGTTCGCTGTGTAGATCATGATGCCCCAGCTCATGTTGATGTTGAGCAGGCCCAGGAACGACAGGGTGGCCTCGCTCGAGATGGCGTCGGTCACCGAGAACATCATGTAGAGGAAGCTCAACGGCAGCACGTTCGGGATGACGTGGCGGAAGATGAGGTGCATTCTCCCTCCGCCAGCGACGCGGGCGGCGTCGATGAACGGCTTCACAGACACGGAGAGTGCCTGGGACTTCAGGATGATGGCTGTTCCACCGAACCCGGACAGTACCCCGATGAGGATCGCGAGGTGAAGCAGTTCGAAGTGGAACAGCGCGGACAGGACGATGAGGATAGGCAGGAAGGGCACCAGGAGGATCAGGTCGGCGAGCCGCATGAACATCGTGTCGACGATTCCGCCGAAGAACGCAGACACTGAACCGACGGTCGTGCCGATGCCAACGGTCACCAGTGCCGCGACGATGCCCAATATGAACGCCGCTCTTGTCGAGTACATGAGCTGTGACAACACGTCACGGCCAAGAGGATCAGTTCCCAGCAGGTGATTCTCCGACGGGGGGGCAGGCTGTTGGGAGATCTCCATTGTCTCCCCCACCTTCAGCAGGGGGTTGATCAGTCGAGCGCTGAAGAGGTCGATTTGGGTCTCAGGATCGGTGACTTCGGCGTCGGGAACGATCACTTTCTGGACGACCGGGGCGTCGTAGCCGACGACCGGATCATAGATTTTGGGATCCCACACCGTGTGCATGAGGATCGGGTGCGCGAGCGCCATCAGCCCGTACAGCACGATGATCGACAATCCGACGATGCCGATACGGTTGGAAACGAAGGAGGACCACCCCTTCCTGAACCCCCGCCATGCCAGACGAAGGCGAATCCTCCATAGTGCCTCCTCCGAAGCGACGACGGTGCCCTCGTGCAGATCAGGGAGACTCATGACTCAATCCCCCACTCGGATCCGAGGATCCAGGTACATGTAGACGACGTCCACGACGATGTGCGCAACCAACGCGAGGATGGCGATGAACGTGAAGGATCCGATGATCAGTGGGATGTCCTCCTGGAGCGCCGCGCTCAAGAGCGTCTGACCCATGCCCGGCCAAGAGAACACCGTCTCGGTGATGACCCCGCCTCCGATCAGGAACGCGAGGCTGATCACCAGCGAAGTCGTCACCGGCAGAAGGGCGTTCCGGGCAGCGTGATGGTCCCTGATCGTCTTCGAAGACAGTCCTTTGGCTCGAGCCGTCAGGATGTAGTCCTCACGCAACGTCTCCAGCATTGATGCCCTGGTCAAGAGCATGGTCCCCCCGAATCCGATCAATGCCAGTGTGATCGTCGGCAAGATCAGATGGTCGCCGATGTCGAGCGCGTACGGGAGCATCTCCGACCACACGGTCATCCACCACACCACCGCGAACCCCACCAGCAGGATCCGTCCACCCCAAAGGATGCGCCTTGCAACGACGCTATTGTGCATGCGTCTCGTTGTGATCTCCAGGGCCAGCAGCGTCAGGCCCAGCAACAGCGCGGTCAGCAACATCCGTTCGAACACGGAGTTGGCGTCGAAGGTGTCCGGCTTGTCGAGCCACTTTTCGACGCTGAGGAATTTCCCGCCTGGAAAGAGTTTTAAGTTGAACGAGAATGTTCGAATCATGATGAGCGCGAACCACGGGTAGAAGACGGTCTGGAAGAACACCCCCACGACCGTAATGAGGTTTTCCCCACGTTTCCCTCGTCGCCACGCCAGGACCTTGCCCGACTTGAAACCCACCAGGAACGAAAGCAGCGTCGCAAACAGGAAGAGTGCGAGCGTTCGCGGAACCCTCTCCTTGAGAATGTCCCATACCTGCTTCGGATACTCGGAGAACGACACACCCAGGTTTCCCGTGGCGAAGTTCCTCATGTAGTGCAGGTACTGCTGCATGGGCGTCCCCGTGAGCCCGAGTCGTTCGGCGTATTGGGTGCGGACCTCCTGCGTGAGCTTCGGATTCGAGAGGAACTGGTCGCTGATATCTCCGGGCTGTGCTTGGAGGAGGAAGTATGTCGCGGTGAGGAACACCAAGAACACGATCAGGCTCTGCGCAATACGCTTGCCGACGTACTTGAGCACCTCACCTCCTCAGCGTCTTCGGGCGGTAGGACCTTAGCAGCGTCACATACGACAAAGGGAGGACCAGAGGTCCTCCCTTTGTGCTTCTCGCTTGTGGACGTTCCCTACTGGGCGACGTTCACGTCTGCGGGCAGGCCGTTCAGCGTCTGTAGGCCGTCCAACACGTCGGTGAAGGGGAACACCAAAGTGTTGTTGTAGGCCTCCAGGATCGGCGTCGAGAAGAGCACCTCGTACGGGAGGTTCTCAACGACGTTCTGGTCCATAGCCTTCACAGCCGTCTTCGCCGAATCGAGGTCGGTCGCAGCCAGGAACTCCTTCGCCAGGGCGTCGAAGTCGGCGTTGTTGTAGCCGGGCGTGTTGAAGCCACCGTTGGCCGAGTCCTGCCATGAAGCGAAGAACGCCGGCAGGAAGTCAGGCAGCGCCGGGTTGCCGAGACCCCATCCGA
Organism: uncultured bacterium; assembly: GCA_963827865.1. Taxonomy (GTDB): domain Bacteria; phylum Actinomycetota; class Acidimicrobiia; order Spongiisociales; family UBA4744; genus CAYLHS01. Next base: position 46,299 of record CAWHCO010000001.1, read on the forward strand.
GGATGTACATGTCCCAGTCGAGTGCGCCGTCGCCTTCGGCGAAGACCTTGTCAACGATCACGTTGAATCCGGTCGCGTTGGCCTCGAGCGGAATGCCGAGCCAGCTCGCCCACTGGGCGATCCAGATGGCCGTCGTCGACCGAAGCGGGTCGTAGCCAGGTCCGGGGGCCAGCAGCTCGAGACTCGGGACTGCCTTGCCGTCCGGGTCCTTCAGTCCGGTACCGGTTCCAGCCATCAGGTCCAGGTTGTCTGGATCCCACTGGGGAGTGACGCCCCAGGTGAAACCGGCATCGGTCATGTACTGGAGTGCCTGGTTGAACCTGGCCTCTTCGTCCAGATCCTTGCAGATCTGCTGTACGTCCGGGTTCGCCCAGGTGGTGTTGCCCTCGGGCACCGTGCTGTACGTGGGGATGATTGCCCCACCCAGCAACGTCTGGAGGAACTCCTTGTTCGTCAAGCACGCGATCGCCTGCCGGAAGCCCAGGTACTTCATCGGGGACTTCCTCATGTTGAACGCCAGGTAACGGAATCCGTTCGCTGGGTTCGCGATCAGGGTCAACTCGGGCGAGCCGAGCACTTCGTTCTTCAGTCCGGTGTTCAGACCGCTCGGGTTGAGCATGAACTGAATGTCACCACTCTTGAGCGCAAGGATGGCGGCGTTCTGGTCCGAGTAGATCGAGTAGATCACGTCCTTGGCGTACGGTCCATCGGTGTACTCAACGGTCACGTCACCGGTTCCGGTGCCGTCGTACATCTCGTCGAAGCCCTTGGCGTCATTGACCTGTTCGAACGTACCGTCGCTGTAGAACTTGTACGTCGTGCCGTTGTAGTAGCTGTCCGGGTTGGAAACGTTCTTCGCGAATGCACCCGGCTCACGGCTGTCATAGATGAACGCACCGGCGGAGGGCTCGCCCTCGCCGGACGCAGCTTCGATCGTCTGTGCAGGATCGTCGGACGTAGCGGCCTCGTCGACAGCCGGCTGCCAGAAGCTCTGCGGCATGATCGGCATGAGGCCGATGCCGAACTGCCAGATGGCCAGACCAGGATTGGATGAGAAGGTGATCTTGACGGTGTAGTCATCCACCGCTTCAACCTTTGTCACACCGTCGACCGTCTCATCGACATCCGTCGTCGCCGGATCGTCCGGAACGTACGCGGCCAAGTTGGTCGACCAGTTGCCACCGACGCCGAGCTGCGTACCTGCGTCCCACGTGAACACGAAGTCGTTGGCCGTCACAGGCTGTCCATCTGACCACATGTAACCCTGACGCAACGTCTGAGTCACCGTCCAGACATCACCCTCCTGCACGGCTGCTTCCGGAGCACCTTCAGCGATACCGGGCACGAGCTGCCACGACGGTGCGGCCAGCGTGAACAGTGACGTGTGCTGGTTTCCGAGGACGTATCCGTTCCACACTGACGACTCTGCGTCCAGATAGGACCAGAAGTTGTCGGTGGTCAGATCCTCGAAAATGCCAAGCTTGTATGTAAAGCCCGCACTACCGGTGGCCGCCGTGGTCGTCGTCGCGCCGCTTCCTGCGGTCGTCGTCGTTGCCGTACCTGCCGTGGTAGTAGTGGACTCTGTGGTGGTTCCCTGGCCGCAGGCCGCAGCGACGAGCGCCAGCAGCGCAACGACCGCGATCCACGTCCAGAGTCTCCGTTGTTTCTTCACAGTACAACCCTCCATAGGTCATCCCAATTCCTTCATGTTCGCTGGAGCAGCCTCTAGGGCAGCCCTCGGGAACTGATCTGAGGTTAGCCCTCGCGGGGAGCATCTCCAACAGGAACAAGCCACCATTTCCCAGACGGCGGGCACGATGAAGGCGATGGCCTCGGGGGTGCTCAGTGGCGGTAGACGAGGAGACGTTGCTCGATCACCGAACTGCCCAGCCTGATCGTCTTGCAGGCGGGCTGCGCGAACCCTTCGCTTGCCTCGCCGGCCGCGGTGACGTCTGCGAGATCGACGGGCATCCCCACGAGAAAGCCGTCGCGCAAGGTCAGTACGTGACCTGTTGCCGAATCGGTGACCGGCGCGGTGACGACTCCCACTCCCCCTTCCAGGTGAACGACGGCCAAGAAAACGGCCCTCAAGGAAACCCACGTCCAGAAATGAAACCCCCGACACCTCAGTGGTCTCGGGGGTTTCTGTAGGTCGGGCTGGCCGGATTGAACTGCTTGGAGCGCCTCGGGTTCCGACCCGGGAGCTGATGAGGATCGTCACTGCCAGATCTTCCGGCGTTGTTCGTCGTCCGGCGTGGTGGGCCCCCATACCAGCACAGCGGTCACGCGCTGTGGCCCGGTTGCGGCGATCGGGGCCTGGCGCTACTTAGGGCGCGAGTCTGAGGATTAGCGGATAGTCCCCTATTAGGAGATCTTCGATGACAAGATCGCCACCGTCATCGTTCGTGATCAGCTCCTGCGTGTAGCCATAGAGTACGTCTACACCCGTCACCGTGTGCCCCGAGAAGCCAGGCAGTACCACGGTGGAAGCAAGTCCTGGATCTTGATCGACCGCAGCACCGTTCGTCCACAGGGCAATGAGGGTTTCACCGTTCGGCAGTGAGAAGCTGTAGCTCTCAATGTCGGGATACTCGCTCTGCAGGGGACTCGCCAGGCCCGCGGCTCTGGCTCCAGCCATGACGTTCCCGAGGTTGCGAACGGTCTCGGAGACGATCGGTATCTCTTGGGGTTCGGTGATTCCCGCCACCACGTCCATGCCGAGATTCATCACGATTGCTCGGACCCAGTACTTCGCAGCAACAGTGTCGGTGTATTCCCACGGTTCATAGGGGCTGGGAGCGGTCGGAGTGTTCCAGTGCATTTCTGAAGCGACGTATTCCCCCCTGAAACCGTGGGCAGTGGCAACGTCTTTGATTTCTTGCACCAGAGATGGATAGTTGTAGTAATACTCGCGGGTTTCGTCGTATTGCGGCGATTCTCCATACAAGGGGTGGAAGCCGATGACGTCCACGAGGGGCATGACGTCCGATTGGAGGACATTGAAGAGGTAGTCGCGGGAATATCCCTCTCGTAAGGCGGTGGCACCCCCCACCATTATCTTCGCTTGGGGATCCGCCTCACGGATGATCGGAACTACTCGATGGATCAGGTTGATGTAGTCCTCTACCTCAACATAGAACAGCGGCTCGTTCAGAATCTCGTAGTACTGGATGCGGCCTTCGAAGTGGCTCACGATCATGCGGGTGTAGTCAAGGAACAGTTGAACCTCTTCCTCGTTCCCGTAGTTCGGGGGCCTCTCTGCATGAAGACCCTCGTCCCAATGTTCCAACACGTAGATGATGGTGGTCCCGTTATCTGCCAATGATGAGATTGCTCTGTCCTGGATTTCGGTGATCCTGGGTTGGGAATACCAACCATCCCTCACAGCCTGTTCCCAGTCCATGGGGTCGAGAGATGCCCGCATCCATCGTGTCCCCAGTTGTTCCACCTCCACCAGTCTGCCGTCGGCGTCCCGTGGGTCCAGGACGTTGAAGTTCGAGATCCGGTTGTCTGCCAGCTCTTGATATGGCAGTAGCACGATCCGTGCCTTGGGCTCGGCGTTTCCTTCTTGAAGAGTCAATGATCTCCGGGTCCCAAAGGTATGCGGAGAGAATCCGCTGGTGTTACCGGCGAGATCGGTAGCAGTAGCAGTCAGAAACGGACCCTCGAAGGCGGTGCCGTTGTCAAAGGTGAACCTGCCTTCCTCATCCGCCACAGCCTGCCCTTCGTAGATCGCGCCCTCGTCGCCGGCATCCGAGAACACCTCTACCACGCATCCCGCACAGGCGGCGCCTACCAGGGTGCCAGCCTGGAGGTCGAAGTCGAATAGCGCTGGCGCGACCAAAGAGTCGTTGCTCCCGTTGAGCGCGATCCCCCTGAGAGCGTTGTCATGAATGCTGTTCTGAGAGATCGTATTGCCAACAATGTCGCCATCCCGGATCCCGAAGCTAATACCCCACTGATCGCTGAAAGCGATAGTGTTGTTGGGCCCGATCTGATTGCTATGGGCCCCTTCGGATACGACTACTCCGGCGACCCGAATCTCCAGCGGCGTCACCCCGTCAGCGAGCACCCCAATATGGTTTCCCGTAACCCGATTGTGAGACGCTCCGCCCCAAAGGCCAATGCCATAGTCACTGCCACCAACGACATTGTCCTTAATGAGGTTGTTGTGACCACCACTTATGTGAAGAGCCGCTCCAGAGAAGTTCCTCATCTGGAGACCGATAATCGCGTTCTTGTCTGAGACGATGTAGAGAGGGCTCTCGACGTCGGGGTCTCCACTTCCATCGATGATCACGCCGGCAGTGCTGGCGTCGATCGTCAAGTACCCCTGCCGGATGCCCGGCAACTCGCCTTCCAGCATGATCGAAACCGGATTATCAGGCGGGAACACCACTGGATCGAAGACAATCATGTCACCGGTCTTCGCGTCCAAAAGCGCCTGGCGCAACGTGCCAGGGCCGTTGTCGGCTGGACTCGTGACAACGATCGTCTCGCCGAGTGGTCTCGATGTTGTTGAAGCAGGCGGCGGAGAAGACGGCGCGGTTGAGGACGATGCCCCAAGAGGAGAGGCAATCGCAGTTGACTCAGGCGTGACGGAGGAGGGCACCCCTGGACTGCAGCCGGACAAGAACAGAACGACTGCCGTTCCGAAAACGAACCGCTGCCGGGCACTTCCCATCAATCGCCTCCGAGATCTGCCCCGCCGTCAGTCTATCAGTGCCTGCTATGCCGCTCACAGCCTCGTGAACCAAGAGACGACCAAGAAACCGGCTCCCACAGAGACCGACCCACGAAGACGAGAAAACCCCGAAACTACTCAGGTTTCGGGGTCTTCTCTCGGTCGGGCTGGCCGGATTTGAACCGGCGACCTCTTGACCCCCAGTCAAGCGCGCTAACCAAGCTGCGCCACAGCCCGAAGAGTGCGAATGATACCGTCGCTATCGCAGACGTCATCCCCCCAGCCGGTGTACCACCCACACGATGCCCTGCACCACCCGGTACCCGAGGTAGAGGGCGATCAATACGACGATTGTTCGAAGCCCGAACGGAGGGCCGTCGTCACCATTCTGGTCAGGCAGGGACGAAGTAGACATCCGTCGGCTTGAGCTTGCTGTTGCGCAGGAATCGGGGCGTGACCTCCATCCCGATCCAGTCGAGGGACACGTCGTCCAGGTCGACACCCATGATTCGGGTCAGGAACAGCGTGTCCACTCCCTCGTACTCGACGAGCGCCAGCACGAACGGCGTCTCTGGAAGGAACTCCTCAGATCCGAAGTAGCAGACCGTGAACGCGTGGACTTTCGCCGTGCGTTCTGTGATGTCGATCCAGTTCGTCTCTTCGCCCGAGTACATGTCGTGGCCACGGGGCGTTGCATAGGTGTATCCCGACTCTGGATCCTGGCTGGCGAGGAGCCTCTTGTTGGTCACTCCGGCGAACCAGGGACTGTCCTGCCCGTACGAGTGCAGGTAGGTGATCGAGTACTCCTGTTCTATCTGCAGCGGTGCCATCCGCTTGAGGAACGCGAGCGCATCTGGATCCGTTTCGACAGGGAATGGAACGCCGTGAACGACGTAGCCCCCGAGGGTCTCTTCTCGACGGTCTGGCAGCTTCGTCATGTCAGTCCTCCCTCTCGAGCACGCTCACGGTGACGTAGGTGCCGGTCCCGGCATGCGAGTGGATCGCACCCCGTCTCGCATCGGCCACTTGCAGCATCGAATCCCCGAAGTGGTCTCCGATGGATCCTTGAAGCTGCCAGATGGCGAAGACGCCCTGCATCAGGCCGGTTGCGCCGACTGGATGGCCGCAGGCGATCAGGCCCCCTGAAGGGTTGACCGGCGTGATCGGGTCATCGGGCAGGTCGAGCCCATAGTCGATTCCCGGTAGGAACGCCTTTCCTGATGCCGCAAACTCGCCCCCTTCTCCGTAGAGGCAAAGCCCCATGTCCTCGTAGGTCTGAAGCTCAGACGACGTGTAGGCGTCGTGCAGCTCGATGAAGTCCAACTCGGCGAGCGGGTCGGCGACCCCGGCTTGCCGGTACGCCATGTTGCCTGCGGTGCGGCCCGCCCGGAACGAGTGCACGCCCGGATAGCGGGTGCCGTGTTTCCACAGTCTCTTGTAGTAGCCACGCGTGTCGTCGGAGGCTTTCTCCTGTTCGGTGGCGTAGTCGCGCATGAAGGTCTCGTAGTCGACGTGCGGTCGGTCGGACATGCGCATTGCATCGGTGCCACGACCGATGCCGGTCACCTTGACCAATGGACGCGTCACCGCCGCTCCCGCCGCCTCGAGCTTCTCGAGTCCTTCCTCGGAGGCGAGGACCGTGACCGCTGCGCCATCCGACATGACGCAGATGTCGAGCCGCGTCAGGGGCCAGGCGACCATCGGCGCGCTGCGAACGTCCTCGATCGTGTAACGGTTGCGCTTCTGCGCGTACGGGTTGTGGTACGCGTTGCGGTGGTTCTTCACCGACACGGCCGCCATCTGTTCGGGGGTGGTTCCGAACTCCTTCATATGGCGAGTGACCATCATGGCGTAGTAGCCCGAATAGAACCCCCCCACCGGGTAGTCCCACGACACGTCCGATGCCAAGGCGATGAACTCGTTTCCCTTCCACGTCTCGACATGGCTCATCGTTTCGAAGCCGTAGGCGACACACACGTCCATGTGTCCCGAGGCCACCGACTTCCAAGCCTCCTGGAAACACAGGCCACCCGTCGCGCCACCACCTTCGACCCGATGCCCTGGTTTGGGAACGAGCCCGAGGTAATCCTGAGCCATGATGCCGGCCATCAGCTGTCTGCTGAAGTGATCGGAGAAGTACGAGGCGACGGATCCGTCTACCACCGACGTGAACGTCCTGAAGTCGAGTCCGAGGTCGGTGATCGTGGCGTCGTACGCCTCTTTGATCACTGCCTGGAATGTCTTTTCCGGACGAGCCTTGGCGAACTTGGACACGCCACCTGCGAGTGCGTAAACCGTACGCATTGCGCCCTTTCGTGAGTCCGAGGCGGATGCTACCTCGGTGGCGACTTCCTCCGTCTGGTGATCAACTGCACCGGTGTCCCTATGAAGGGGAACTCCTCTCTCAGTCGTCGCTCCAGATAGCGAAGGTAGCTCTCGTCGAGTTCCCCTCCGCCAACGAACAACACGAACGTGGGTGGCGCAGTCCCGGCCTGCACTGCGTACAGGATGCGCGGCCGGCGTCCCTTCCTGGTTGGCGGAGCATGAGCTTCCTGCCACTCCCGGACCAGACGATTGAGCGTGCCGGTTCCGACACGGAACTCCCGGGCCTCGATAACCTCGTCGAGGGCCGGCGCGAGCCGGTGAACCCCACGTCCTGTGAGAGCAGAGATCCTCAGGAGCGGTGCCCAGCCGACGAACCCGAGTCGATCCGCGACATCTTCAATCGCGATCTCTCGCTGCTCTCGATCTGCACCGTCCCACTTGTTGACCAACACCACCAGTCCGGCTCCTGACTCCTCCGCTGCCTGAGCGATACGTTGATCCTGTTGCACGATCCCGTCAACGGCATCGACGATCAGGAGGGCAACATCGGCCTCGGCGAGTGCCCCCTTCGCCCGCAGGACCGAGTAGAAGTCCGCCGCCTCCTTGACTTTCGGAGCTCGACGGATCCCAGCGGTGTCCACCACCCGGAAGCGGCGCCCCCCGATCTCCGTGACCACATCGATCGGGTCCCGTGTGGTTCCAGGGGTCGGCGACACCAGCACCCGCTCCTCCCCCAGCAGCCTGTTCAAGAGGGTCGACTTCCCGACGTTGGGCCTGCCGATGATCGCGAGGCTCTTCAGCTCCTCGGTCGGTCCCTCTGGCACGTCGGGGAGACGCTCTACGACCCGGTCGAGAAGATCGCCAACTCCTCTGCCGTGGAGCGCCGACACGGCCGATGGCTCTCCAAGGCCGAGCTGCCATAGATCCGCGACGTCAGGCTCCTGCTTCGCGTCGTCAACCTTGTTGGCCACGAGGATCACCGGGGTGTCGCGAAGCAAGCGGGCCACCCGCGCGTCGTCTTCGGATACGCCGGCCGTAGCGTCCACGACGAACAGCACGAGGTCGGCCGCACCTAGTGCCGCCTCAGCCTGTCCTGAGATTGCAGCAACCAGTTCCTCGCTCGGCGCGACCTCCCACCCTCCGGTGTCGACGATCAAGAACTCCCTGCCTGCCCAGTCGGCGCGGAACTCCCGCCGGTCGCGCGTGACGCCGGGCCGCTCGTCCACGACGGCGACGCGACGCCCGAGCACACGGTTCACGAGACTCGACTTGCCAACGTTCGGGCGGCCGACAACGGCCACGACGGGCGTTCTACTCACGACACTTCCTCTTGGTCACGACAACGCTAGTAAGGCGAACTTCGCTCGCCGTACCCGGTACTTCATACGCCACAAGAGGCGCAGCAAGACACCGAGGCGAGCCGTACGCGGTACAAGGTACAAGGCACAAGGTACGGGGTAGGAACTGGCGGTGGGCACACAGGCCTACCCCCAGTTCTCTGTACCATTCCCTCCATGATCGACCATGTGCTTTTGGCGGAACCTCGAGGGTTCTGTGCCGGTGTGGAGATGGCCATCAAGGCACTCACGTGGATGGTGCGGGTCTTCGACCCTCCCGTCTACTGCTACCACGAGATCGTCCACAACCAATGGGTCGTCGGTGCGTTCGAGCATATGGGTGTCGTGTTCGTCGACGACATCGGAGCCGTCCCGGTTGGCTCACCACTCATGCTGTCCGCCCACGGGTCCGCTCCCGAGGTCGTTGCTGCCTCCGCAGACCGCGCTGGGGTCGTGATAGACGCGGTCTGTCCGCTCGTCACGAAGGTGCACCACGAAGTCAAGCGGATGTCAGCGCAGGGCTACGACATCATCTATGTCGGCCATGAAGGTCACGACGAGGCGACCGGAACAGTCGCCGTCGCTCCCGACGCGATCCACCTCCTCGAACCCGACCAATCCCTCGACGGGTTCAGGCCGCACAATCCGTCGAAGGTCGCACTCCTGGCACAAACCACGCTCGGCCTCCACGAATGGGAAGCGGTTCTCGAGTCCGCAGAAGACCGGTTCGTAGACCTCCAGACAGCCCGCCGGAGTGACCTCTGCTACGCCACCACCAACCGGCAAGAGGCCGTGAAGTCCCTCGCGAATGGATCCGACGTCATCCTGGTCGTCGGTTCGGCGAGCAGTTCCAACACTCAAGCCCTCGTGCGAGTCGCCCGACGGGAGGGAAGGCCGACCTACCGCGTCGACTCCGCCTCCCACATCCAGGATTCGTGGCTCGATGGTGCCGCCGTTGTCGGTGTGACCGCCGGAGCGTCCGCACCCGACCACCTCGTCCAAGAGGTCATCGCAAGAGTCGCTCCCTGTAACGGCTACCGGTTGCTAGCGGTCACCGACGAGGACGAGTACTTCCCGCTCCCACGGCAACTCCGCGGCTTTCTCACCGCTCTTCAGTCCGCTGTCGAGGGAGGGTTTGGGGCAAGGGCTCCGGGCCGCCCCGGCCCGCTTCAGAATGATCGCTCCTGGACGGCGACGGAGGCACTCGCCGACCTCAGGGGCTAGCCGTTTCCTCCGGCCGAAGGTCCAGTGTCGGGGAGGTGGTTTCGAGCTGACGCTCGACGCTGGGTGGTTCCCACCAACGAAGACCTCCCTCTCGCGGTGGTTTCGCCGCTGCGATGCTTCTGCCTCACCCTTTCGGGCTCTTGGGGGACCAAAACGGCTCGCACGGCGAGCCTCCTAGAGCATCGCAATGATCTTCGGGACTACTTGATCGAAGGTCAGGTCGGAGGTGTCGAGGACAACGGCGTCGGCGGCGGGAGTCAGCGGTGAGACGGGTCGCGAGGAGTCCAGCTCGTCTCGTCGGGCGAGATCTCGCTGCACGTGGTCGACCCCCGCATCCCGAGTCTCCTCTGCGCGGCGACGCGCGCGCACCTCCGGTCTGGCGATGAGGAAGACCTTGAGACGTGCACCAGGAAACACCACAGTGCCGATGTCACGGCCCTCGACCACGGCACTGCCGCCATGGGCAGCGACCCACTCGCGCTGACGGCGCACCATCTCCCTGCGCACCGCCGGGTCTGCACTCACCGCCGACACGTGCCTGTTGACCTCATCCGTTCTGATCGCTCTCGAGACGTCCTCGGAGTCGATGGAGACCTTGCCTTCCTCGTATCGAATGTCGACCTCGCGCGCCAACTCCCCGAGAGCGTGCCCCTCTGCACCTCGTCGCAACGCCTCGAGCGTGATCGCTCGGTAGAACGCCCCTGTATCCAGATGCGCCATGCCAAGAGCGGTGGCGAGCGCTCTGCTAACGGTTGTCTTCCCCGACCCCCCTGGCCCGTCGATCGCGATTACATCCATGGCCGCGGGAACCCTAGCGGTCGGCCCTCCTACCTCGGCAGCCCACTCGTTTCCCGCGATGGCAGCCATGTCCCTGTAGAAGGCCGGCCACGTCTTCGTAACGCTCTCGTCCCCCCTGACAGTCACACCTTCCTGGGCAAGGCCTGCCACCGAGAAGACCATCGCCATGCGATGGTCTTCGCGTGCGTCGAGCGTGCCGCCGTGTTGCACCCGGCGCGACACCGTCAACTCGTTGCCACGTGTATCGACGGTGGCTCCAAGCGTGCGTAGTCCGTGCACGATGCCGGAGAGGCGGTCACTCTCCTTGTGAGCAAGGGTGCCGAGTCCGGTGAGTCGCGAGGTGCCTTCTGCGAAGCCTGCGGCCACAGCGACGACCAAGGCGCCATCCGGTGCCCCCCCCATGTTCTCTTCAACCGGTCTCAACTCCTGCGGCCCCTCAACGGTGACGCCACTTCCTGACCAGTCGACGGCGCACCCCATCCGCTCCAGCACGTCGAACACCGCCAGATCGGGTTGAAGACGATCACGCTCGACGTCCTGGATCGTGACCTTCCCACCGGTGATGGCAGCAGCGAGTGCCGGGTACACGGCCAGACCGGCGTCCGGAGGCACCGAGAAGTTGGTGGAGGCGTACCGTTCTCCAGGGGGCACATCGACTCCTCGGGAGCCAAGGTGCGAGATCGCGCCGAATGCCCGCATGACCTCAACGGTCGCCTCGACGAACGGTCCCGACGCCAGCTCGTCCCAGAAAACGAGGAGCCCGTCGAGGTTGGGAGCGATCATCGCGACTGCAGAGACGAACTGGCTAGATGCCGACGCGTCGACAAACACTTCACCGCCCGTCAGCGATGCTCCGTCGACCACGATCGGGAGGGCGTCCCCATCGATGTGGGCACCCAATGCTCGTAGCGCGTGGATCAACGGTGCAAGGGGTCGCTCCCTGAGGCGGGCTTCACCGTCGATTCGTACCTCCGTGCCACACAGGGCAGCTACGCCGGTCAGGAACCGTGCCGTCGTCCCAGACGCGGCTGCCCAGATGTTCCCCCCGGTGAGACCGTTGGTGGAGTCGACGACCAGATCGTCCTGCTCCTCGCGAATGTGGACGCCGAGAGCCCGGAGCCCGCCAATCATCGCCTCCGAGTCATCGCACGCTGCCGCACCCCGGAGACGGCTCACGCCGCCGCTGAGGGAGGCGACCACGAGTGCCCTGGCCGTGACACTGCGTGAGCCGGGGACGTTCATCGTGCCGAAAGCTCGGCGAGGTCTGATGCGACGCGTCATCGTTCTGTTGCAGCGTAGAGACTCCGGACTTCCTCAATCCCCAGCGGCCTGCTGTTGCCGGGCTTGAGGGTGTGGTCGCTGAGGGGACCGATCGCCGTGCGAACGAGTCGCACCACGGGCAGGTCCACCGCATCGCACATCCTCCGTACCTCCCGGTTCCGACCCTCAGTCAGAACGATCTCTAGGAGGGCCTCTTCTTCCAGACGATCGACGACTCGTACCGACACGGGGCGTGCGAGGCCATCCTCGAGTTCGACCCCTCCTCTCAGACGACGAACCCGCACCCTTGTCGCGTTTCCTCTGACCCGCACCAGATACGTCTTGTGGACTCCATACCTGGGATGGGTGAGGCGTTCGGTGAGAATCCCGTCGTTCGTCAGCACGATGAGGCCTTCCGAATCGCTGTCGAGGCGACCGACCGGATACACGCGAGTCTCGGTTGGAACCATGGCGACCACGGTTGGCCGGCCGTGGGTGTCCTCGGCAGTACTGATGACGCCGAGCGGCTTGTTGAGTAGGAAGTAGACGAGCCCAGGAGCAACCGGCAGAGGAACCCCATCGACCTCGACAAGAGCGGTCTCAGGATCGATCTTCTGTCCGAGATGAGCAGCGACTCCATTCACGGTCACGCGGCCCTCGATGATCATCTCCTCGGAGCCGCGACGTGACGTGAGGCCGGAGTGTGCGATGAGCTTCTGCAGGCGTTCGATCATTCGGAGCGGAAGCTCTCCTCCAACGACTCCACGACCGTTGAGGGGGGCACATGGTCGGCGAGCGGAGGCAGCTCATCGAGCGAGTTGATGCCGACCTTCTCGAGGAACAGGCGCGACGTCTCGTACAGAGCGGGGTTTCCTGGTGTCGAGAGCCGCTCACGTTCCTGGATCAGGCCCCTCCGCTCGAGTGTCCGTACAGCGGAACCGGAATCGACACCCCGAATCTCTGTGATCTGCCCCTTCGAGACAGGTTGCTGGTACGCGATGATCGACAGCACCTCCATCGCCGCATTCGAGAGCCGAGCCGAGGACGCTGAAACGGCGAAGCTTTCCAGGAATGGACGCGTCTCGGGTCGGGTGTAGAGACGCCATCCGCCGGCCGTCTCCCGGACGACAAGTCCTGAGCCCCGCTCATCGAGAGATGCTCGGAGCGTGCCCATGCTACGGTCGACGTCGTCGACTCCGATCTCCAGCACTTCCGCGAGTTGCTCCCTCGACACAGGCTCCTCGGCGACGAACAGGATCGCCTCGATGACACGGGCGAGTTCGATGTCACTCACGGCTCACTCCCACTCGCTCTCGATCGTCAGGTCCACCACTGCCGCCTTCACTCGAATCTCCGAAAGCCAGCCGCTCTGGGTGGCTTCCACGACCCCCCAACGGGCGAGTTCCAGAAGAGCGAGGAAGTAGGCGATGACCTCTACCGGGCGTTCCGTATGTGCAACGAGGTCAGAGAAGCCTGCTTCGGCGTCCATGGTGACGCGCCTGCGGAGATCTGCCATCGCATCCGCGACCGATGGCAGGTCGAGGTCGAGATGGTCGAGGTCGGGCTCGGCGGTCGTCGTTTCGAAGAGTTCGGCCGCGAGCCGCGCCAGCCGGTCGCCATCGATCGGTGGCAGCGTGTCGGGCCGAGGTGGCAGGGGGAAATCGATGCCCCATGAACGCGACATGAACCGGTCGGCACGGTCCATCCTGTGGGCGATCACCGCGGCGACATCCTTGAACGTGACACACGCGAGGAGCCGCGCGAGGAGCCGATCCCGCTCTTCTAAGAGTTCCAGTTCCTCGTCGAGGTCAGCCCCATCCGACGTAGGTAGAAGGCGGCGAGCCTTGAGCTGAATGAGCGTCGACGCGATCAGCACGAACTCGCTGGTGACTTCGAGATCGAGACGCTCGATCTCCTCGATGACCGCCAGGTACTCATCGACCAGGTCAACCAGGCTGACTGCGGTGATCTCGAGCTGGTGACTCGTGATCAGTTGGAGCAGGAGGTCCAGTGGACCTTCGAACACGGCTGTCTTGACTTCGTGTGTCTTCACGGCGCCCATCATCGTATTGGCGGGACGCTGTTCAGACGCGCCTTTCGATCCGCCTCAACGAGCAGCGCCCAGTCCTCGAGTGGCACACTCGCCGGCCTTCGGCTGTGGTGGTACCTGGCATAGTCGACGACGAGCCGCTCTACCCCTTCTCGTTCCAGCAGCTCCGCGCCAATGGGACCATGGTCCAGATATCGAGCGAGCCGACCTTTCACCGGGATGTGGAATTTCGCTCCTGCGCTCGCGAGCGATCGTCCCCAGACACCCAGTCCGGAGGCCTGCTTGCCGACGTCATGCAGGAGTGCCGCACGGCGAAGGGCCGCTGGCGCTCGGCGGGCTGCCGCAAGCCCATGCTGCTGGTCGGCGGATGGCTGGGCGAAGAACAACGTGGCTTCTCCGTCGGAGCGAAGCAGTGAGCGAACCTCCTCCCGTTGAGCGTCCGTCAGTGGCTTCGCAACGAGCGCTTCGAAAAACCTCCTCGCGAGGTGCCACCATCCGCCGAGTCCACTCACGTCAGCCCCACGACACCTGCGAGCGCTCGGATCGGTACGGTCAGAACCATCGAGAACTGCGGAATCCACAACAACGCGAAGATGATCAGGAGCCCGAAGGGTTCGATTGAGGACCACACGCGTCTCCCTCGTGGCCCAAGCGCAAGCGGCAGGAGGCGGCTGCCGTCGAGCGGTGGAACGGGCAGGAGATTGAAGATCGCCAAGACGACGTTGATGTAGGCGAAGTAGAAGATGACATACGCCACGATGCCGCTGGTGAACGGCAAGAGCACCCTGCCGCCAACCAGCGCAAGAGCGACGTTCGTCAACGGCCCGGACACACCTACGAGGGCCATGTCACGGCTGGGACGATGAAGATGAGCCGGCACGACCGGCACGGGCTTCGCCCACCCGAACACCGGAGCACCCGTGAACGCGAGTACGGCGGGCACGAGCAAGGTGCCGACCGGGTCGATGTGGACCAGTGGGTTCAGCGTGATACGTCCGGAATCGCGGGCAGTCGTGTCACCGAACCGTTCCGCCATCCAGCCGTGGGATACCTCGTGCAAGATCACCGACGGAATGAGCACGGCGATCAAGAGGAGGTTCTGACTGAGGTTGCTCAAGAGCGTGATTTGCAGTCGAGGCACAACACCGACTCAGGTCGTGCTTCGAGTCGAGCGCTCGAGATCGGTTTCCCGCAGCGATCACATACCCCGTAGGTACCTTCTTGGATCTTCGCCAAGGCACGATCGACCATGCCGACACGGCGTGCGAGGCTCTGAACGAGCCCGATCACCTCGCTGCGTTCCGCCGCGGCAGCACCTGCATCCGCGAACGAGCCTGGGAATTCGACGTCCGAGCGAAGGTTCCCCTGGTCGGTCGCGCCAAGCTCGTCGAGTTGTCGAACCAGTTCCTCGCGTTCGGACTCGAGTGCTGAACGGATGGAGTCCATTGTTTGTTCACCTGCTCCGCGGATGCGACAAGACGTACACTTCGTATAGATGCTGGGGCGACACCTTGGTGTACACCTGTGTCGTAGTGATATTAGCGTGTCCCAGCATCTCCTGGACGGTTCTCAGGTCCGCTCCCCCTTCAACCATGTGCGTCGCTGCGGAGTGCCGAAGGACGTGCGGCGAGATGCGATCGCGTTCGACTCCGGCCTTCTCGGCGTGACGCTTCACGATCACCCAGACTCCTTGTCGACTCAACCGCCGCCCCCGCACGCTCAGAAACAGTGCCCCAGGGTCGGGGCGGGTGCCCTTGAGCCGCATTCTGTCGGGAAGGTACTCGGTGATAGCCGAAACTGCGTGTCCGCCGACTGGTACCACTCTCTGATGAGACCCCTTGCCGGTCACGATCGCGGTCCGCTCTACTAGGTCGACCGCTTCGAGATCCAGTCCGACTGTTTCCGTAACCCGTGCGCCCGTCGCGTACATGAACTCGAGCAGCGCGCTGTCTCGCCGGCCGAGCGTTGTCGTGCGATCCGGGCTGCCGAGAAGCCGGAACACCTCGTCGACACTCAGGGCCTTGGGAAGACGACGAGGAAGCTTGGGCGTCTCGATGAGCGCGGTCGGGTCTGTGCCGGCTAACTCCTCCCCAACGAGGAAACGGTGAAAACCTCGGAGCGACGCGATCTTGCGAGCAACGGTGGATGGAGCGAGCATCGAGCCGTGCAGCGTCGCCACGTACTCGACGACCAGCCCTGACGAGGGTTGTCGCCCTTCGAGAAACGCTGCGTACTGACCGAGGTCACGCCGGTAGGCGACGAGCGTGTTCGCCGAGAGACCCCGCTCCACGGCAAGCGACGACAGATACTCCTCTATCCCCTCTTCGGTCGTCACTTCGGCAGCCGGGTCAGGAGCTCCGTCGGGTTCGTGTAGGCCAGTCCAAGACTCTCGGCGACGGCCTTGTGTACCACGTGTTCGCCGATCACGTTCAGCCCCAGAAGCAACTCGGGGTGCAGCGCAACCGCACCCGCGACACCGTTGTCGGCGAGTGCGAGCACGTAGGGAAGCGTCGCGTTGGTGAGTGCGTAGGTCGATGTGTGCGGAACCGCTCCAGGGATATTGCCGACCGCGTAGTGAACGACTTCATGCAGCACATAGGTCGGGTCCTGGTGCGTCGTCTCCCTGCTCGTTTCGAAGCACCCGCCCTGGTCGATGGCGATGTCGACCAGGACCGAGCCCCGCTTCATCTCCTTCACGGTCGCCTCGGTCACCAGCTTCGGAGCGGAGGCGCCAGGCAGCAGTACTGCCCCGATGACCAGATCTGCATCCCGGACCTGCTCTTCGATGGTCAGCAGGTTCGAAGACAAGGTGAGGATTCTGCCGCGGTAGATGGCGTCGAGCCACTGCAGTTTGCGAACGTCGGTGTCGAGGACCACGACTTGCGCACCGAGCCCGGCGGCCATCATGGCTGCGTTGGCCCCGGCCATGCCTGCACCGATGACCACCACCTTCGCCGGCATCACGCCGGGTACACCTCCGAGGAGAATGCCCCTCCCCCCGTGCGCTTTCTCGAGGAAGTAGGCGCCCGCCTGGGTTCCCATCCTCCCTGCAACCTCCGACATCGGAGCGAGGAGTGGAAGTGCTCCGCCGGGAAGCTCGACCGTCTCGTAAGCGATGCCGATTGCACCGCGTTGAAGCATCGAGTTGGTCAGCTCGGGATGGGCGGCAAGGTGGAGATATGTGAACAGCACCTGTCCGCTGCGGAGCATGGCCACCTCCGGTGGTTGTGGTTCCTTGACCTTGAGCACCATGTCGGCCGTCTCGAAGACGGCGTCGGGGGAAGGCAGGATCTCGGCTCCCTGCAGTGCGTACTCCTCGTCGTGGATGGTCGATCCCTCTCCGGCCTCTGTCTCGATCACGACACGATGACCTCGATCGACCAACTCGCGTACGCCGACCGGGGTGATCGCTACGCGGTGTTCACCCGGCTTGATCTCCTTGGGGACTCCAATGATCACGATTCGAACTCCCTTCTCAGCGCCTGAAGCCCTATGACGGTCTTCGCATCCACGATCGTTCCTTTATCAACCCTACGCAGCGCGTCGGCGATCGGCATCCGCACCACGGTGGCATGCTCTTCTTCGTGCCCTTGAGGACTTGCCGGCACCGCTTCGAGATCCCAACCGATGAAGAGCCATATGCGCTCGTCGGAGAACCCTGGCGTCGTGTAGATGCCTCCTATGCTGGTTAGTCTGCCCGGCCGCCACCCGACCTCTTCCTCGCACTCGCGAATGGCGGTAACCTCCACGGGCTCCCCGTCGACGTCGCGTTTTCCTGCGGGGATCTCCAGCAGCCGGGCGTTCAGCGGGGCACGCTCCTGCTCGATCAGGATCACGTCATCGCCGATCACGGGCACCACTGCGACTGCACCGGGATGATGCACCACGATGCGCAGCAGGTGCTGCCCATCGACGAGGAAGTGAACACGCTCGATAGCGAGGAAGGTACCCCCTGAAACGAAGCGCTTCCCGAGTGTGGTCACCGAGTCTGAGGCTCCATCAGGTCGACCTTGCCGCTGTCTTCCATGAGCCCGGCACGATGACTCAACGCCGCTCGCACGAGCCCGAGGAACAACGGATGCGGATCATCCGGACGCGAACGAAACTCCGGATGGAACTGCGTCCCGATGAAGTACGGATGGCTTGGCAGCTCGACGATTTCGACGAGCGCGTCGTTCGGAGACGTTCCCGACAATCGCAGGCCGGCTTCCTCGAGGTCCTTGCGGTAGCGGTTGTTGACCTCGTATCGATGCCGGTGTCGTTCGTAGATGAGCTCTTCGCCGTACAGGGAGTGTGCGAGGGATCCCTCCGCGAGTTTCGCGGGGTACAGTCCGAGCCGCATGGTGCCGCCCATCTCGGAGACGTCTTGCTGGCTCTCCATGAGGTCGATCACCGGGTGGAGGGTCGTCGGATTGAACTCCGCGCTGTCGGCTTCACTCAGTCCGAGCACGGACCGAGCGAATTCGATGACGGCGCATTGGAGACCGAGACACAGCCCAAGGAACGGGATCCTGTTCTCGCGGGCATGGCGGATCGCCGAGATCTTGCCCTCGATGCCTCGGATTCCGAATCCTCCGGGAACCACGATGCCGTCGACACCTGCCAGATGTTCACTCGCAAGAAGGCTGCCCATGTCGTCGCTGGGAATCCACCGGAGCTCGAGCAACGCATCGGAGGCGGCCGCCGAGTGGCGGAGTGCCTCCACCACCGACAAGTACGCGTCTGGGAGATCGACATACTTGCCGACAAGCCCGATGGTGACTGGGCGGGTCGCCCGGCGAGCCCGTTCGACCATCGCACGCCACGCAGTCAGATCAGGTGGAGGCGTGTCGAGCTGCAGTCGCCTCGTGATCACCGTGTCGAGACCAGCCTCGTGCAGCTCGAGGGGCACCTCGTAGATGTTGTCGGCGTCTTGTGCGTTCACGACGGCGTCCTTTGAGACGTCGCAGAACAACGAGATCTTCTGAATGGCGTCGACTCCGACCGGCCTGTCGGAACGGACGACGATCACGTCGGGGCGGATCCCTCGACTTCGTAGCTCCGCAACAGAGTGCTGAGTAGGTTTGGTCTTCAGTTCCTCCGACGCGGCGATATACGGGACCAGCGTCACGTGTACGAATACCGTGTTGTCCGGGCCGAGATCGTTGCGGAGCTGTCGTATCGCCTCGAGGAATGGGAGACTCTCGATGTCGCCGACTGTCCCTCCGACCTCCGTGATGACCACGTCGATCTCGTCTCTGTCTCCGATGCGTCGAATCCTCGATTTGATCTCGTTGGTGATGTGGGGAATCACTTGCACGGTGCCGCCCAAGTAGTCGCCCCTGCGTTCCTTCTGAATCACAGACAGATAGACGGATCCGGTTGTGACGTTCGAGTCGCGTCTGAGATTCACACCGGTGAAGCGCTCGTAGTGACCGAGGTCCAGGTCGGTCTCGCCCCCGTCGTCGGTGACGAACACCTCACCGTGCTGAAACGGGTTCATGGTTCCGGGATCGACATTGATGTAGGGGTCGAGCTTCTGGTTGACGATGCGAAGACCCCGGGCCTTGAGGAGTCGACCCAGTGAAGATGCGGTGATTCCCTTGCCGAGGCTGGAAACCACACCACCCGTTACGAACACGTACTTCGCCACGGGACGTCATCGTAGCAGCCCCGAGCGAACCGCCGGGGATCTCAGTCGGAGTTGGCCGCGGCGAGAAGCTCCTGGGCGTGCAAGCGCCCCTGCACAGACTCGGGCAACCCCGCGAGCATCCTCGAGAGCTCTCGCAACCGAGTTTCACCCTCGACCCGCTCAACGACCGCAGACGTGCCCACCCTTGTCACAACGAGGTGGTGGTTCGCGAAGGCGGCGACCTGCGGAAGGTGAGTCACACACAGCACCTGGCGTCCTTCGGCCAACCTGGCGAGCTTGCGGCCGAGAACGAGTGCCGTCTCCCCGCCGACGCCCGCATCGATCTCATCGAACGCGAGAATCGGAGCGTCGCCGGCGTGTGTCGCCAACCGAAGAGCGAGGACGACCCGGCTCAACTCTCCGCCCGACGCAATGCGTTCCAGAGGCCCGGGGGCCATGCGTGGATCGGACGAGAAGCCCACCTTGACGGCGTCCGCCCCGTCGGGGCCCGGAACGGAGGGCTCGACGGAGATGGAGAGGCGTGCACGGCCGAGTCCCAGATCTGTGAGCTGCTTTGCAGCGTCGGACTCGATTTGTGTTGCAGCCATACGCCGCGCTTCGACAAGCACCGTTCCCGCCGCGGTGAGTTCCATTCGTGCCGCGTCGAGTTTCTCTCCCAAGGTGCCGGCATGATCCAGCAATCGCTCGAGTTCCTGCAGGCGCTCTTCGACCCCCGCAGCGAATGCGAGCACCTCCCCGAGGGTGGAGCCGTACTTGCGCCGCAGCTCGGCCAACCGCCCGAGCCGCAGCTCGACCCCCTCGAGCGTTGCCGGATCGTGATCGACGGACTCTGCGAGTTCACGGACCAGTCGGGAGAGATCCGCGCCAAGGACCCCGAGAGTGTCAGCCGCCTCTGCGAGCTGAGCGCTGGTCGGGTCGACCCTCGCCACTCCCCGGAGTTCCCCGATGACCTCGCCCGTGGCGTCGATGATCGTGTCGAGCCCGCTGCGAGCACGGTCGAGTCGCTCTGTCAGCTCACCTGCACTCCGAAGACGAGCCGCCCGGCCCGTGAGGACCTCGTCGTCTCCCTGCCGGAAGTCGGCCGACGTGATGTCGTGGAACTGGTATCGCAAGATGTCTCGTTCGCGCTCCAGTGCCTCTCTGTCACCTCCAAGCAGTGCGATATCCTCTTCGAGTCGGCGAACCTCCCTCCACGAGTTCCGGTACCGCTCGATAGCGCCGACGTCGTTTAGAGCGCTGTCGACGAGCGCACGCAACGCGGATGGTCTCAACAGGTGGAAACGGTCATCCTGTCCGACGATCTCGATGAGGTCGTCCGTCCGCTCGTCGAGGACGCGATTCGGCACCATCTCTCCGTTGAGGTAGGCGCGGCTTCCCCGGCCGCCGATTCTGCGGGTGACCACCATGTCGGTCCCCTCGACAATGAGACGGCCCTCCACGAGGGTCTGGTCGCCGTGCGGACCGATCGCGTCCGACGGTGCCCGTTGGCCGGTCAGCAGTCTCAGCGCCCCGAGCAACATCGTCTTGCCCGCGCCGGTCTCTCCGCTCACGACGGTGAGACCCTCCCCCGGCTCGATCCGGACATCCTCGAGGATCCCGAGGTTCACGACCCTCAGTTCATCGAGCACGTTCAGCCACCCACCGACCTTCGGTCCTCGTTGAGGTGGAACTTCTCCTTGACTCTCGTCGGAAATGACGTCCCGGATACCTCGATGAACCGCACCCGGTTCGTTCCACGCTCTATCGAGATCTGGTCGCCGGTGCCCGCGGTCCCCAGTGAGCGTCCGTCAACGGTGACCGCTGCGGGTCGATCGGCAACCAGCGTGCAGCGGAGCTTGGCATCCGGATGCAGGAGCAGACTCTTGGAGAACAGCGAGTGCGGCGCCACCGGCGAGATGATGAGTGCCTCGACCTCGGGAGCGACGAGCGGTCCGCCCGCCGACAGGTTGTACGCTGTCGAGCCGCTCGGGGTGGCGAAGACGAGCCCGTCGGCGTGATAGTCGATGAAGCGTTCTCCGTCGACCTCTACTTCGATGGAGATGATCGAGTGTCCCTCGGTCTTTTCGACAACGACGTCGTTGATCCCTTCGGTCCCCGGTTCATCGTTCAAGCTCGCCTGGATGGTCATCCTCGACGACTCCTGCCAGGCGCCGGACGCCAACACGTCGAGCGCCCGGTCGAGCTGTGCGGGTTCGACGTCTGCGAGGAAGCCCTTCCGCCCGACGTTGATGCCGAGCAGCGCAGCCCCGGCTCGGAGCGCGATTCGGCCCGCCCACAGCACCGTTCCGTCTCCTCCGACAGCCACGACCGCATCGATGTCGTCGTCTGCCCCGACGATCTCGATCCCACGTAGGCGGCACCCTTCGCGAAGGCGTTCTGCCACAGCGCCCGCTTGCGGGCGCTCCTCGTGCACCACCAGTGCCAGTCTCACGTGCTCAACCACCTGACGGCTCATCATGCTATGGATCCGGGACGTACGATACCCCCTCGTCCAGATCCGCCGGGGCGGCGTGCACCGACCCCTCCCCACACCGTGCCCACAGCAGGAACTCGATGTTCCCATCGGTGCCTTCCAGCGGTGAGCGCATGAGGCCCCTCGTGCCTAGTTCCGCGGCGGCGAAGCATCCGATCACCTTGTCGACCGTTTCAAGACGTACTTCGGCGTTGCGCACGATCCCCCCCTTGCCGACTTGGTCCCGACCTGCTTCGAACTGTGGTTTCACGAGCACGACGTACTCGGTTCCACGCTTGCCGCACACGGCGAGGACAGACACGACGGTGCACAGCGAGATGAACGAGAGGTCCGCGACGATGATGTCGAAAGGGGCGCCCAGAGTGGCCGGCTCGGCGTACCGAATGTTGGTGCGTTCGATCACGCGAACGCGGGCATCCGTCTGCAGACGCCAGGCGAGCTGCCCGTACCCCACGTCAACCGCCGTGACGGACGATGCCCCCGCCTGGAGCAGGCAGTCGGTGAATCCTCCCGTTGATGCCCCGGCGTCGAGGCAGGCGGAGCCTTCGACACGGATGGGGAAGACTTCGAGGGCACCAGCGAGCTTCTCACCTCCGCGCGACGCGAAGCGTCGCCCGGAGTCCCCAATGGAGATCGATACCTGGTCGTCGACCAGCGTGTTTGCCTTGCCCACGGGAATACCGGCGACCGAGACAAGCCCGCGTTCGATCACGTCCTTCGCGGCCGATCGGCTCATGACCAGCCCCCTCCGAACGAGCTCCACGTCAAGGCGTCGACGTGTCAGGCGGACGGCTCCTCGTCCATCTCCAGGCGGCTCGCGAGCAGTTGCGCGAGCCGTTCGGCGATCTCGGCCGCGTCGGCAGGATCTGCGTCCGAGAGCTCGGCGAGAAGTTGGGCCACGTGCGTATCATCCATCACAGGCATTATCACAGGCCACCACGACAGGAGGGGTCATTTGATTCCGATCCGTGACGCGAACCCTGGTGTCACCCGACCGTTGATCACGTGGCTGATCATCGGTGTGACAGCCTTCGTGTTCTTCTTCGTGCAACCCCACACCGAACAGGCCGCCTATGAATTCGACCTCGCACGCGGCTGTTCCCTGCGAGCTGTCGTCGGGGGCGCTCCTCGACCACGGGGACATCAATGGATGTTCCGACATCTCGAACCCCCCTCCGCTCTTTCCAAGAAAGAACCTATGGGAGAGCGTCATCGTGTCCATGTTCCTCCACGCGAGCTTCTGGCATCTCGCCGGCAACCTGTGGGTGCTATGGATCTTCGGCAACAACCTCGAGGACGCGTTCGGGAAGCTGGGGTATCTGATCTTCTATCTGCTCTCCGGTGTTGTCGCGACCGCCATGTTCGTGTTGTCGACGCCAAACGCCATCACACCGCTTGTCGGAGCCTCCGGCGCGATCGCGGGTGTGATGGGGGCCTACCTGGTCCTGTATCCGAGGGCGAAGATCGTCTCGGTGTTCCCGATCCTGTTCTTCCTTCCCATCGCCCTTCCTGCTGCCCTGTTCCTCGGCATATGGCTCGTGGGGCAGTTCTTCTTGAGCGGGAGCGGCGTTGCCTGGCAGGCTCACATCGGAGGGTTCCTGTTCGGCGCGGTGGTTGCGATGTTGCTGCGGCCCGCGCTCCTCGCGCACCGGCGTCGTCTCAGGCCGGGTCGATTCGCTCAGGCAGGTTGACGATCGATTCCACGATCACGTCGGGCTCCAGACCCTTGGGAACATCCTTCTCTGAGGTGGCAATCCCTGTGAGCACGAGAGCGGCGTGCCACCGTTCGGCCCTCGCCATCGCCAGGTCGGTTTCGGGGCGATCGCCCACGACCCACACGGGTCCCGGCTTGAGCCGCTCCTTGATGAGGGTCCTGATCGCAGAGTGAGGCTTGCCCGCTACCAGTGGTCGTACGCCTGAAGCGGCTTCGATAGCGGCCACGATCGCACCGGCCCCGGGATGGATTCCCCCCGCACCCGGAAATGTGATGTCGGTGTTCGTCGCGATGAACCGGGCACCGTTGCGGATGGCGGCGGCGGCGGCGTCGAGCTTCGTGTAGGAGAACTCCCTGTCGAGTCCCACGACAACGGCCCTCGCGGAGGATGGGTCGTCTGTCATCGGGATGGATCTGGCCGAGAGCGCTTCGACGATCCCGCGGCCGCCCACGACCATGGTGTCGGGCTTGTCCGATTCGAGAATCGAGGCGGCGGCCTCTGCCGATCCCAGGATTTGATCGACGGACGCCTCGTACCCGCCGATCTCGGCGACTTTGCTCGCCGTCGCCTCCACGGTCTCAGTGGAGTTGTTGGTCACGAAGAGAATCGTGAACCCTTTCGACTCCAGTTGTCGTAACGCGTCGGCTGCCCCTTCGATGGCCGTCGATCCACGGTAGATCACCCCGTCGAGATCGCAGACGACATTGCCTTGCCTTCGGTCACCCGCTACAACTTCGGACATGTTCACACCTTTCCGAGGCACCTGCTTCGCCGATGACGTGGCCGCCTCGACGAGCCCGCCGTACGACATGATCGACGATGTCGTCCGGTTTCGGGAATCGTCACCCCACAACATCGCCCACCTTCTGCTCCCCGACTCACACGAAGAGGCATCTCGGTTGCTCTCGAGTTGGAGGCGCTCTGGGGTGGTTCGGACCGACCCGACGCCGCGCTTCTACCTGTACACGATGCAGTATCGCGCAGCCGATGGGCTCGCCAGAGAGGCACGCGGCGTCATCGGTGCGATGGGGGTCGAAGACTTCGGACCTCGGGTTCTCGCGCACGAGGAGACCATGACCGATACCGGAACGGATCGACGGCAGCTCCTCGAAGCGACCCGCGCCAACCTCGACCTCATCATTGCGCTGTCGCCCTCCTCCACGCTGTCCGGCCTCCTGGAGCCCCACGGATCCCCGCGCTGGGTCGTCGAACGTGAGGGGGTACGACACGCCGTGTACGACCTTCGCGATCCGAGAATATGCTCGGCTATCGACGCACACCCTCTGGCGATCGCCGACGGCCACCACCGCTACGGGGCAGCCCTGGACTTTCGCGCTTCTCGAAGAGGCCCCGGCCCCTGGGACTCGATCATGGCGTTCGTCGCGCCCGCCGAAGGAAGCGGTCTGGACATCCGGCCCATCCACCGATTCTTCCCTGCCCTTTCGTGGACGACGCCCGAGAGTCGCTTCGATCTTCGCCCCGGACCGGGGTCTGTGCCGACCGAGCCCGGGACGATCACGGTCGTGCGCGAGTCCGGTTCGTGGCACCTCACCCCAAAGATGGAGGCGCTGCAGCGGCTTCCCCATCCGTGGCAGCGTGCGAGCACTGCGGTCGCTCGAGAATTGCTCTACCCGGCGCTCGGTGTGCACGAGAACGACGCCGAGTTCCATGGAGATCCTGATCGGCTTATTGATCGCCTCAGGGACCACGCAGAGGGTGCTGTGATGCTCATGGCCGCCGTTCCTGACGACGCCGTCTCCGAGGCAGCGGATGACCGATTGCGCTTTCCCCGCAAGACGACCCTGTTCATGCCGAAGCCGCTCGCCGGTCTGATCTTCAGGTCCTTCGACGATCAAGCACCTGCATGAGGTCGATCATGGTGGGTGTGACTGGGCGAAGCAGTACGGC
Organism: uncultured bacterium; assembly: GCA_963827865.1. Taxonomy (GTDB): domain Bacteria; phylum Actinomycetota; class Acidimicrobiia; order Spongiisociales; family UBA4744; genus CAYLHS01. The sequence goes on from CAWHCO010000001.1 coordinate 71,705, forward strand.
GTCCAACGGCACCCACTCGACGCCGGCGGCATCGTCCCCGACCGCGAGTTCACCGCCGATCACGGTCGCGTAGAAGTCGATCAACGTGTAGTGCCACTCCGGAGGGTCACCGGGCCCAATTGCTTCGCCGACCCATGCGATATCACCGACAGAGACGACATAGCCCGTCTCCTCGAGCAACTCACGCGAGACGGCGTCCCGGAGGGTCTCTCCGTACTCGACCTTGCCTCCCGGCACCGCCCACAGTCCCTCGTTTCCTCCTCTGCCCCTCTGGATCAGCAGCAAGGACCCGTCTCGAACGACGACGCCACCCACACCTGGGATCGGACGACGGTCAATCATCGTGGTGCATGGTGATCAGCCGCGCCTTGAAGCCCTCCCCTTCGAAGAAGTTCTTCGCGGCGCGATGTCCGGGTAACACCGAGACATCGAAGGACGTGACGCCTCGTGTATTCGCTTCCGATCTCAGCAGGCGCACCATCGTCTCTCCCACTCCGACTCCTCGAGCTTCCGGGTGTGTGAACACGACCTCGATCCGGCAAATGGGTGACGTCAGGTCCGCCACGAGGAATCCAACCGGCACGTCGTCGAAGAGACCGACGATACAACCACCGAGCTTCGACTCGAGCGCAACCTCGATCGGCTCGGGCAGCCCGTCCGTGGCCGACCAGTCGGGACGAAGCGTCGCCATCTCCTCATCGAGCAAGTGGTAAAGACGGATCAGTTCGTCGAGATCGTCCGAAGTGGCAAACCGTGATGAGGGGCCGGTCACCGTCGTTCCCTTCGAGTCACACCCCACTTGGTAACCAGCCACATGGCTTCGAGCACGATGGGGAGACCCATCTTCGATTTCCCCGCCCTTCGATCTCGGAACATGATGGGAACCTCTTCTATGCGCATTCCTTCCTGCACTGCTCGCCAGGCCATCTCGACCTGGAAGGCGTACCCGGACGCGAGGCAGGTTTCGGGATGCAGACGCTTGAGCGCCTCCTTTCGAAACGCCCTGAATCCGGCAGTCGCGTCCTGCACGGGCACTCGAAGCATCAACTTCGCGTAGGTGTTGGCCCCCTTCGAGAGGATCCGGCGGTGAAGGGGCCAGTCGGGTGTGGAACCTCCTTCGACGTATCTACTGCCGATCGCGAGGTCCGCGCCACGATCCACCGCCTCGATGAGTAGCGGAAGCGCGGCCGGATCATGGGAGAAGTCGGCGTCCATTTCACACAGGATGGTCGAACCGCCGCCCATCGCTTCGTTGAACCCACGCGCATAGGCGCGTCCGAGGCCCTGCTTGGAGGCTCTGTGAACGACACCAACGAGTTCATGCCTGGAGGCGAGCGAATCGGCCAGCTCCCCGGTGCCATCGGGGGAGTCGTCGTCGACCACCAGGACGCGGTAGCCGTACCGGATCACGGCGGTCACGATCGAATCGAGGTTCTCCCGCTCGTTATACGTCGGTATGACAACGGTGACAGACGAGGGATCAGTCCGCACAGTCTTTGCAGATTAGCTTCCGCTTGTTGGCGAGCTGGCTCGTACGCTTGACGAGGAAACACGACTGGCATACGAACTCGTCTCCTCGGACACTCTCGGCGTCGGTATCGAGTGTGAGCTCGGCTCGCCGAATGGCCCGGAGTTCCGCGGCCTCGTCGAGCAGTAGTGTCTCCGCCACCTCGTCGTCCAGGAGTTCGAGTTCTTCAGCTTCGAGTTCCTCCAGGGCCTCTTCGTTCTCTTCGGCGGCTACTTCATCCTCATCTTCATCGTTCCCCTCGTCGACGCTGCCGGGGCTCGTGTCGTCGAGATCTTCATCGACATCGAGACCGAGATCGTCCAGGTCGAGGCCGCTTCCGTCGTCGTCTTCTTCGACTTTCCCTGCATCTTCGAACACGTCGACATCGTCGGAGTCCTCATCATCGAAATCCTCGAGGTCGTCCGGTGCGTCGACGTCCTCATCGAGCTCGTCGTCTACGTCGTCGAAGGTGTCGCGATCCATCTCGAGTTCCCTGTCTCCGGAGTCACCCTGCCCCTCCGCCGGAGGGGCGGCGAGAGTATACCCACTCCTGTCGATGTGTGGTGAAACGTTCGAAGGCGGCTTTCTACCGGTCGGGAATCTTGATCGAAAGCGCTGAACGAATAATGCTCCCTCGCATCGATCCCTCACCGAAGTACTCGCCGTCGGCCTCAACCGGCCAGCCATCCGCAACCTCCAGCGTGAAGGTCGCGGCGGTGAAGTGATGGATGTTCGGTTCGTCCACGTGAGCGCCCGACTTCGCGAGCCACCACAGGCGTGGGATGTCCCTCTTCGTGGCTTCGAACACCTGAATGTCGAACAATCCGTCCGATACCGACGCCTCTGGGGCGATATTCCATCCACCAGCGAAGTAGCGGGCATTCGCGAACACTGCGAGGAGCGAACTCCCTCGGAACTCGTTGTCACCCGCGCGAATCGTCATTGTGGCGAGCTGCACACTGGGGAAGACGAGTCCGAGAGCAACGTGGTACTTCACAGATCCCAGCCATCTCGGCAAGCCCAGTGAGCGACACAGCACGGCCGCTGTCAGGCCCGACTCCGCGCAGTTCACAAACCGTCTGGACCCCCACCGACCCTCCAGCACCCCCACGTCCACCGTAGCGGTGGCATCACCCAGCAGTGCCGCCACCGCATCCTCGATGTGCTGGGGGATCTCGAACGATCTGGCCAGGTCCGAGCCGGACCCTCCAGGGAGCAGTCCGAGCACGGGCGGCGTCGACCATGGGTGCTCGAGGAGTTGGTCGGCCACCAGGTTCGCAGTGCCGTCGCCGCCGACCGCCACGAAGCGCGTTCGCCCTTCGTCGACGCCGGCATCCACTGCTGCTCGCATCGCTGACGGTGTCGTGGGCACACGAACATCCGCGTCGACTCCGTACGCGGCGAGTGCCTCTCGTGTCCGTCGGGCGGCGTGTCGTCCCCTGCCGGCAAGTGGGTTGACGAGGACGAGCCACTCACTCATGTTCGAAGCTCGGGGCCGCCACCACGCCGCGATCAATCGCCTTGATCGCTTCAACCATCGGGCTTCTGAGCCGAGGGATCGCGTCACGTACCTGGCGCAGGACGTCGAGCAACTGGCGCGAAGTTCGCACGAAGTCGCCCGCATCGGTCACGTCGGGCAGCTCGTCGAGGTCGACGCCCGAGGCCCATTGGTAGGCGGTATCCATGAAGCCCCTCCCCGGAGGGCGTGTTCGCGGCAGGCGCAGGGACTGCTCCTGGTCCGCGAGCCCTTCCCACAACGACTCCAGCTGCCGCCCTTGCTGCGCGAGGCCGGGCGTAGGCCACGCCTGAACGGTGGTCTCGGCCCGGCGGGCCTCGTACACCGTCATCGAGATCAGGGACACCATCTCGGCCGGTTCGAGAGCGTCCAGCAGTCCGTTTCGAATCACTTCGCAGAGCAACAAGTCCGTGTCCGAGTAGATCGATCTGAGCCGTTCGCCCTGCTCGGTCAGCAGCCATCCCTCCACATAGCCCAACACATCCAGTAGCGCGAGGATTCGATTCAGTTCGTCGATGAGACCCCCGCTCGTCCTCTCGAGTTCTGCGTGAAGGCGGTCGACCCTCCGCTGAAGCTTCGCCAGCCTCCGGTGTGCAGCGACATGCGCCTCACGATCGGGGCACGAGGCGACGGGGTGCCGCGTCAGGCCCACAGCGATCCGTCGACCCACGTGTCTCCTGTACGATGCGTCCGCTGTCATCCTGCGGGCATCCTCGATAGCCATCCACCCGACCTTCTGCGCATTGCGATAGACGCGTGGAATCAACGTCGACAGCCTTCCATCCTCCGTCACCATCACCAGTTCGACTCGTTTCCCGTGCCGACGTTTCACGACGATGCCACGACCCTCAGCAGTTTCTAGGATGTCACCCACGTCGAAGGACGTCGGCTGCTGTATCTGTTCGACATACTCACCGACATCACCCCGCTCGCATGTCGCCCCGGTGCGAAGCTCCTCGAGTTCCTGCTCCTGACGTTTGAGCAGCCGCCGTTTGGACGCGATCCCCTTCGCCGCGAGGAACTGACCGAAGGACGCTCCGAGGAGCCGCTCTGCGCGTTCACGCGGGTAGTTCGCAATGAGATTGACGGCCATGTTGTACGAGGGACGGAAGCTCGACGAGAGCGCGTGTGATCCGGTGCGAGCGAGTTCGGCGACTCTGACGAATGGTATGTACCGCGAATGCAACACCACGCCGTATCCGACCTCGTCGATTCCCCTCCTCCCCGCGCGCCCTGTCAACTGCGTGTAGTCACCGGGCCGGAGCAACTCGTGGGTCTCTCCGGTGAACCTGCTCAGGCTTTCGAGAACGACGGTGCGGGCGGGCATGTTGATCCCAAGTGACAACGTCTCGGTGGCGAACACCACTTTCACGAGTCCCCGTGTGAACAGGGCTTCGACCGTCTCTTTGAACGCCGGAATCATCCCGGCGTGATGTGGCGCGATCCCCGCTTCGAGGCCAAACAGCCACTGGTCGTAGCCGAGCACGACGAGGTCTCGGGCATCGAGATGCGCCGTCTGACGCTCGGCGGCGGTTCGTATCTCTTCGATCTCCGTCGGGCTCGTGAAGCGCGCCCCCGCCTCGACGAGTCTGCGGGCGGCGTCGTCGCAGCCTGCTCTCGAGAAGATGAAGTAGATGACGGGCAGCATCCCCTTGGCGGCCAACGTCGCCACGGTTTCGTTCCGCCTCGGTGTCGCGTAGCGTCTCGCCTTCCTACCACTGATTCGAGACTCGATGGCTCGGTTGACCGCCTGCTCGGCGAACATGTGCTCCAGTAGTACCTCATCGTCCCAGCGGTCCTTCAGGGCGTACAGGTTCACGAGAGGTACCGGTCGGCGATCCTCTTGGATGAGTCTCGTGGGACCTCTCCGACTCCGCACCCATGCGGCAAGTTCGCCGGCGTTGGATACGGTCGCGGAGAGGCAGACCAATTGCACGTCCGTCGGCGCATGGACGATGATCTCCTCCCACACCCCTCCCCTGGACGGATCCTGGAGGTAGTGCACCTCGTCGAGGACCACGACCTCGAGGCCATCCAACGCGGGCGAACTCGCATAGATCATGTTCCTCAACACCTCTGTCGTCATCACGACGAGCGGCGCGTCGCCGTTGATCGTGTTGTCGCCCGTGAGCAACCCCACGTCTGTGTAGATGCGTCCGAAATCGTTGAACTTCTGGTTGGAGAGTGCCTTCAGTGGTGTGGTGTAGAACGCCTTCTTGCCGCGTCCGAGTGCTCCCTGGATCGCGAACTCGGCAACGAGGGTCTTGCCCGAACCTGTCGGGGCGGTCACGACGATCGATTCGCCCGACGCAATGGCGTCAGCCCCTTCTCGCTGGAACGGATCCAGCTCGAACCCGATCATTTGTGGAGGGTGAGTTTGACGAGCCAGATGGTCGCCTCATACAGCAGGTAGAGGGGAACCGAAAGAGCAGTGAGCGTCAGGGGATCACCCGTCGGGGTCACGACGGCGCCAACGATGACGATGATGAGAACGGCCCATCGTCGTCCCTGCCCGAGTTTCCGTGATGAGACCAGGCCCGCGGCTGCTGCAGCGAAGATGAACACGGGGAACTCGAAAGCAACGCCGAACACCAGCAGGAATCGCAATGCGAGACCGAAGTAGTCCGATGCGCCGATCACCGCGTTGAGTCCCGGCTGGATTCCGAGGAGGAACACCAACCCTCTCGGGAGGATGTAGTAGCCGAACGCCACGCCGGAAGAGAAGAGCACAGCGAGAGCCGTGACGACGGGAACCGTCCACTTGCGTTCCCGTTTGGTGAGAGCAGGGTTGATGAAGGCCCACAGCTGGTAGAAGAGCACTGGACTTGCGAGAAAGAGACCCCCGAACATCGAGAGTCGCATCGCGACCGAGAACCCCTCCGTCACCTCGAACTGGTTCAGATCCTGTCCGGGTAGCGCAAGGCGATAGGGCCGGGCAAGGACGTCGAAAATCCATTCACGGGCGATGAATGCGACGATCGCGCCGATCGCGATCGCGATCGCGCTCTTCACGAACCTCCACCGGAGTTCCTCGAGATGCTCGATGACCGAACGCGGCGTGTCCTCACTCATCTTCGGGAGATTTGTCCTTCGGTTTGGAGGGCTCCTCGGAATCCGTATCTGGTGTGGCCTTGAGTTCTCTCAGCGGCTTCGCAGCCTCTTTGATGGGATCCGTCAGTTCCCGGACTTCCTTCTCGAGTCCACGCTGCAGATCCCCGGCGGCGCCCTGGATGTCGCGCACGATCGACGAGAGTTTCCTGGCCATTTCGGGCAATCGTTTCGGCCCGAACACGATCAATGCTACGAGGAGGATGACGATCAGTTCGGAGGGGCTGACATCGAAGAGCACGAGGCTCTCATGTTAGGGATGGGACCGCCCAAGCGTCGCTAGGCGAGCATCCGCCAGAACTCTTCTTCACGGTCGAGAGCTTCGACGAATCGGAAGATCTCCTCTTCGGTGATCGGTCCGGGCTCCGGCACGACCACGTCGTAGCTGACGCCGGTTGCGAGGAGAACGTTGACAACCCGGTTGTTTGCCGGGCGACGCTGCAAGTCACCACACTCAGGGCACACAAACAGATAGCTGCCCTGATCGCCCGTGGGATCCAGCTCGAGTGCGAGATCGTCGGGGTGCAGCTCGATGTCGCCGCAGTATTGACAGGTTGTCTTGATAGTGGTCATTCGGCGCTCCGCTCACCTTTCATGACACGTATATCGGCTTTGTCGGCGGCGCCCTGTAGTGACTAATGGGAAATGGTCACACGTATCTGGTGAGGATGCGCCGACGGAGTGAGGCGGTCGCCGCGGCGACCTCGGAGCCGGCTAGAAGCACAGCGTCATCTCCGAGTCGAACCAGCAGCCTGGCAGCGACGCCGGCATCCGATGTCGAGAAGCGAACGGTGAGAGGATCAGTGTCCAGAACCTCGACCGGGTAGTAGTCGGAGACCCATGCCGCGCGCGGTTCGAGGCGTATCGTCGCGTGCACATCGTCCTCGGACGGTGTGTATCGGACCACGGGTGCGGGAGGGTCCGGGTTGGGGGTGAAGTGCTCCCCCGTCGCCTCCACAGAGCGAATCCGATCCATGCGAAACACGCGCTCTGCCTGTGCCATCCTGCAGTAGGCGGAGACGTACCAGTTGCCCAATGTCGTGAAGACCGACCAGGGCTCGATCAGCCTCCGGGTGGTCTCCCCCTTCCCGAGGGATGTGTAGGTGAGGTCGATGACCCGACCTCCTGCCGCAGCTTCACGCAAAGTCGTAACAGTCGCGCTCTCGCTGTCGATCTCGATTGCGATTGTCTCGTCCGCCTCGATGCCGAGTGCCCGAGTGAGTTTTTCCACCGCACTCCGCAGCGCGGGCGGCGCCTGATCGGTCGCCATGAGGGTCTCTGCGGCGGCGAGCAGGGCGAGCGCTTCGGACATGCTCAGCCGCAATCGCGCGAGAAGTAGTCGGCCATGTCGATGACGACCTCGTCGTCCTCGATATATGCCACCATCAGGTCGCCGGGCCCATACCCTGGCAGTCCGCACACGAACACCAAGTTGAGGTCGGCGATCAGTTCGTCCCTCGTGTAGCCGAACCGTTCACACACGTCTCTCACGGTGGCGCCCGGATGCGCGATCACCCATGGGACCATCGAAAGGATCCGCGTGAGGCGCTGGGCCGTCCTACTCACTGTCGCACCCGCTCGATGAGCGCTATCCGGAGTTCTTCTGGCTCCACGATCTCGGCTTTGTCTTCGAAGCTCAACAACCATCCGATGAACGCGTCGGGGTTGGCAACGGAGACGGTGGCTTCGAGGGAGCCATCGTCCAGCTCGATGACTTCGCCGGTGAGCTGACGCCTGGCCCACCATGCCGCGTCGGGGTCGAACACCACTTTGGCGACGATGTCCTGCTCTCCGATCGCCCACGGTTCGACCGGCACGGCGTCTCGCAGGCGGAATCCCCTTGGTCGAGTGAACGCTTCGGCCTGCCCACCGAGGATCAACCGCTTGGCTTTGTCGATCCTGAAGGATCGCTGCACGCCCCCTTCAAAGGCAACCAGGTACCAATGCCCCCGTTGGTGGAGGATGCCCATTGGCTGTACCGTTCGAGCGCGACCGTGGTAGTCGAACGACAGGTCTCTCCGTTCGGTTGCAGCGTGAAACGCAGTCTCCAGATCACCGGTCTCCAATCCGAGATCGGCAGCGAGTGGCTCGCCTCCCCCGGCCATTGTCAAACCTCCCAGCTTGAGCAGCGCGTCCGGTCCGGCAGGTTGACCCCCGAGCCGTACGACCTGGGCAGCGAGCCACAACGCCGCCCGTTCCTCGTCGTTGAGATCTGGGTCCGGCAGCTCATACTCGTCTGGCTGCAACGCGTAGCCGAATTCGACCTCCCAGGCATCGGTCGCTTTCAGCTCGAGCGGTATGCCCATCCGTCGAAGTAGCGCCTTGTCGCGCTCGAACATCCTGTGGAACGCCTCATCGGACTCTCTTGCGTACCCGGCGACCGTCATGCGGATCTCCTCCGCGGTGACAGGGCGGTTCGCGGTGAGCAGGAAGGCGAGCAGATTGAGGAGCCGTTCAATGACGCGTCGCATGCCCTGGCAACTGTAGGGGTACACCGACCCCCTTTGAAGCACCCCGTCAGAGGCCCTCGATCAGCCTTTCCACTCGTCTGTCGGTGTGCACGAACGGGTCCTTGCAGAGGATGGTGCGTTTCGCCTGGTCGTTGAGTTTCAAGTGCACCCAGTCGACGGTGAAGTCACGTCCGGCGGCCTTCGCAGCCTTTATGAAACTCCCGCGCAGTTTCGCCCGAGTGGTCTCCGGAGGTTCCAGTCGGGATCGTTCGATCGCTTCGTCGGTGACTGCTCGACGCATACGCCCCGTACGCACCAGGAGGTGATAGAGACCTCGGTCAGGGTCGATGTCGTGGTAGGCGAGATCCATCATCGCGAGCTTCGGATCCGACAGCGACAGATCGTGGCGACTTCGGTAGGCCTCGATCAGCTGCCACTTCGCGACCCAGTCGACTTGATCGGCCAGAGACATCGGATCCTGTTCGATGCCGACCAGCATCTGCTCCCAGAAGCGAATGGCCGTTTCGATCGACGGGGAGAATCCACGGAGGCGGGCGTAGCGGGACACCTCGTCGAGGTACTCCCATTGGATGTCGAGTGCAGACAGCTCGCGTCCGTTGGCCAGCCGCACCCGCCGTCTACAGGTTGGGTCCGTGCTGATTTCTCTGATCGCCCTGATCGGGTTCTCGAGGTCCAGTGCCCTGAAGCTCTTGCCGTCTTCGAGCATCTGAAGAAGCGCACCCACCACGCCGACCTTCGCGTAGGTAACCCGCTCTGACATGTTCGAGTCGCCTGCGATCACGTGAAGTCGCCGAAACATGGCCGCATCCGCGTGGGGTTCGTCCCGCGTGTTGACGATCGGCCGGCTGCGTGTGGTCGCCGACGACACCCCTTCCCAAACGTGCTCGGCGCGCTGCGAGATCGTGAAACGAACCCCCCGCGCAGTGCGAAGCAGCTTCCCGGCACCTGCGTAGATCTGTCGTGTCACGAGAAACGGAAGGAGTGCATCAATCGTCGCAGCGAAGTTCGCTTCCCGTCTCACGAGATAGTTCTCGTGACAGCCATAGGAGTTGCCTGCCGAATCGGTGTTGTTCTTGAACAAGAAGATCTGGCCGCTGATCCCCTCTTCTCCGAGCCGTGTTTGGGCTTCGCCGACAAGCTCGTGGAGGACTCGCTCCCCCGCCTTGTCGGCTGCGACCAGGTCACCGATGGTGTCGCACTCGGGTGTCGCATACTCGGGATGGCTTCCGACGTCGAGGTAGAGCCGGGCGCCGTTCTCTAGGAAGACGTTGGAGGATCTGCCCCAGCTCACCACTCTGCGGAACAGGTAGCGGGCGGCCTCATCCGGGCTCAGCCTCCGCTGTCCTCTGAGAGTGCACGTGACTCCGTATTCGGTCTCTAGCCCGTAGATGCGGCGCTGCATCGACTCAGCGTACGCCGACCCGTTCAGGAGAGCGCGCTGGCGACGTCAGTATCCGAGAGTCGCCGAAACACTCGGCGGCGCTCCGTGCCCTCTAACACCGCGGCCTCCCAGCCGTCGACGTCCCGGTCCAGGACTTGACCAAAGACTTCGGCGACCCGGCGCACGGTCTTCGCCAGCGGCTTCGGAGTGAACGATGCCCCACGCAACAACTCATCGAGGGCTTCGGATTGCCCGCCGATCGCGCAGACGTACCGTTCGTCGGAGAGAGTCCCGTCATAGGTGACGCGGTAGAGGTGGTTCTGGTCACCGTTGATGCCGAGTTCGGCAACGAGGATCTCTACCTCATACGGTTTCACTTCATGGGTGAAGATGTTGCCGAGCGTCTGGGAGAACGCGTTGGCCAGGGTCTTCGCTTTCACGTCGGATCTGCTGTAGAGGTAGCCTCGAAGGTCGGCGTGCCGCGTGCCGGCAACCCGGAGGCTCTCGAACTCGTTGAATTTGCCGACTCCGGCGAAGGCGACCCTGTCGTAGATCTCGCTGATCTTGTGCAGCGTGTCGCTGGGGTTCTCCGCGAGGATCAGGATTCCCTGGTCGTATTCCATCGCGACGATAGAGCGGCCACGCGCGATTCCTTTGCGAGCGAACTCGGCGCGATCCTTGACGAGCTGCTCAGGTGGAACGTAGAACGGGATACTCATCGGATGGTCTCCAGCGCCGCCGACGCGAGATCGCTCACGCGCTCCTCGTCGACTTCCTCGAACCCGCGCTCGGTAACGGTCACCACATTCGGCAGGATTCCCCGCGCCAGGTCCGGTCCGCCCGTTGCCGTATCGATCTGTGCGGCGGCGACAAGTGCCCGTACCGCGACGTCCAGCGCCGCACCCTCGTCGAGATCGGGTTCATACGCCGAGCGCAGGTAAGCCTTCGCGTCCCTTGAACCCGAACCGGTCGCACCGTGCTCGCGTTCCTCGTACCGGCCTCCCACGACATCGAATGTGTAGAGCCGGCCGAGCTTCGCGCTCTCGTCGTAGCCGGCGAACAGAGGAACCACGATGAGGCCTTGGAACACGAGTGGAAGCTGCTGTCGAACCATTCGGCCGAGATAGGTGGCTTTGCCGTCGAGGCTGAGCCTCACGCCTTCGAGCTTCTCATAGTGCTCGAGTTCCGTTTGGAAGAGACGAACGAGATCGACGGCGACGCCCGCCGTTCCCGAGATGGCCACAGCCGAGAATCGGTCGGCCTCGAACACCTTACGGATAGTTCTGTGCGCTACGAGGTGTCCCTCTGTGGCCTGTCGATCGCCCACCATCACGACACCATCGGCAAACCTCAGTGCCAGGACGGTGGTCGCGATCGGAACCTCCAGTGATCCTCTACCTCCGGGGAGGTCCCACTTGGGTTCCAGGCCGAGCGATTCGAGAAGGTCGGTGAAGCTCGAGGTCGGACGGTCGATCACTCTCCACCCTTCTGCACATAGTTTCTGACGAACTCCTCTGCATTCTCTTCCAGAACCTCGTCGATCTCGTCAAGAAGACCGTCCAGATCACCGGTGTCGGCTTGCGGCGTCGCGGAGATATCCCGTTCCGGTGGGTGTTCTTCTTCGTGATGGGGTTTGCGAATCTGTTCTTTCATTCTTCTCTTCCTAGTGCGTTGATCAGCGATGTGACATCGTCCGAGGCGTCGATCACGGTGGCGACTCGCTCGGCGTTGCCTCTCAGAGGGTCCATCATAGGCACTCGCTTGTATGTCGCTTCGCCCGTGTCGAAGACCAACGAATCCCAGTTGGCGGACATGATTGAGGGTCCGAATTTCCGCACGCACCTACCGCGGAAGTATGCCCTCGTTCCGCGTGGTGGTTCCTGCAGCGCTGTCGAGACCTGCTGGTCATCGAAGAGCCGATCAATAGATCCTCTCGCCGCCAGACGGTCGTAGAGCCCTTTTGCCGGATCGACATCGTGATACTGAAGGTCGAGAGCCCGGATCCTCGCATGATCCCAGCCTATGTTCTCGCGGGCCTGGTACGCCTCCATGACGCGAAGCTTGGCCGTCCAGTCGAGACGGTCCGCGGTCCGTATGGGATCGACCTCCAGATCCTCGAGCACTCCTCGCCACAGGTCGAGGCACCCCTCGTCGGAACGGGACGATGCTTCCGCGTACTTGGTCAGCCAGTCGAGGTACTGCCATTGGAGCTCGAGCGCCGTGGCCGAGGACCCATCGGCGAGTCGAAGTCGGCGGCCGAGCCCAGGGTCGTGGCTGACCATCCACGTGGCCGACACGGGATCTTCGAGCTCCAGCCTGTCGGGCAGCGCTCGATCCTCGATGGCGGCAAGCAGCAGTGCCGTTGCTCCGAGCTTGAGGAAGGTTTGAGGTTCGGAGCGGTTTGCGTCTCCGATGATGACGTGAAGCCGGCGAAATCGATCTGGATCGCTGTGAGGCTCGTCACGTGTGTTGATGATCGGACGGCGGATCGTGGTCTCGAGTCCGACGCGGGTTTCAAAGAAGTCGGCACGCTGAGTGATCTGGTATGGGACTGCGGGCCGGCCGTTCTCCGAGCCGACCTTGCCGGAACCGGTGAAGATCTGCCGTGTCACGAGAAACGTGGTCAGGTAGTCGATGATGTCGGCGAACGGGACCGCACGGTCGATCAGGTAGTTCTCGTGAGCGCCGTACGAGTTGCCTTTCCCGTCGCTGTTGTTCTTGTAGATCGATGCCGTCTCTCCCGGCGAAAGGAGACGCTGCGTGTCTCTGGCGGAACGGGCCAGAGCCAGCTCCCCTACCTTGTCGTACAGAGCAGCCTGGCGTGCCCCCAGACACTCGGGTGTCGAGTATTCGGGGTGAGCGTGGTCAACGTACAGACGGGCCCCGTTTGGGAGGAGTGCGTTGAGCGCTTCGGCATCAACATCGACAGGGACCGTGTAGCGTCTACCACGCGCATCCCGGCCCGGCGACTCCTCCGTGAGCGACCACCGGACAGGGATCCCGTCTGGCGACGACTGGACGACCAATCCCGATGAGAGCACCGCACTGTCTTGGGTACGTCCCTTGATGGTGATGCCAAACTCGGTTTCGGTACCGAGTACCGCGAGACCCTCGCTGTTGCGACCGGTACTCATTCGAACCTCAGAGGTACTGGCCGGTTGTGACGGCTTCGATCTTCTTCGACTTGTCCTCGCCACGTACCAACGTCCGTACGTAGACGATACGCTCGCCCTTCTTGCCGGATACCTTCGCCCAGTCGTCCGGATTGGTCGTGTTGGGGAGATCCTCGTGTTCGGTGAACTCGCTTCGGATCGCCTCCAAGAGGTCTCCTGTCTGGACACCGTGGCTGCCACCGTCGATTTCGCGCTTGATGGCTTCCTTCTTCGCTCGACTGACGATGTTCTGGATCATCGCTCCGCTCGAGAAGTCCTTGAAGTAGAGCAACTCGCGGTCGCCGTTGGCGTAGGTCACCTCCAGGAACCTGTTCTCATCGTCCTTCGAGTACATCCGCTCGACTGTCCGTTCGATCATCGACGTGACCACGGCGTCACGATCGCCTCCCAAGGCTTCCAGTTCATCTGCGTTGATTGGCACATCGCCCAGGTAGATGCGAAAGATCTGGCGAGCGGAGTCCTCGTCCGGTCGGTCGATCTTGATCTTCACATCGAGACGACCGGGTCGAAGGATCGCAGGATCGATCAGGTCCTCACGGTTCGAGGCGCCGATCACGATGACGTTCTTCAGGCTCTCGACGCCGTCCAGCTCGGAGAGCAGCTGAGGAACGACGGTCGATTCCATATCAGAGGAGACCCCAGTCCCTCTCGTTCGAAAGAGCGAGTCCATCTCATCGAAGAAGACGATGACCGGCACTCCCTGATCCGACTTCTCCTTGGCCCTGGAGAAGATCAGCCGGATCTGTCGCTCCGTCTCACCGACGTACTTGTTGAGCAACTCGGGGCCTTTGACGTTGAGGAAATACGATTTGACGTCTGCCTGTCCCGTCCGCTCAACGACAGCCTTGGCCAGGCTGTTTGCAACCGCCTTCGCTATGAGTGTCTTGCCACAGCCGGGCGGACCGTACAGCAGCACGCCCTTTGGGGCCTCGAGCCCGTACTCCTCGAAGAGCTCCTTGTGGATGTAGGGGAGCTCGACGGCGTCGCGGATGGCTTCGATCTGGTCACGGAGCCCTCCCACCTGCTCGTACGTGACGTCGGGCACCTCCTCGAGGATCAGCTCCTGTATCTCGGGACGCTGCAGCTTCTCGAACACGAGCCCGGTTCTCCCGTCGAGGCGGACGGCGTCACCTGCCCGAAGGGACTCATCTACGAGTGGCTCGGCTATCTCCACTACCCGCTCCTCGTCGCCACGTCCGAGCACAAGCATCCGTTCGGCTTCGAGCCGTTCTTTCACGATGACGACTTCCCCAGCCAGTGGGAACTGTCGCACGTCGACGATGTTCATCGCTTCGTTGAGAAGCACGTCCTGGCCACGAGCGAGTTGCTTCACCTCTATCGAGGGCTGCGCCGTGACTCGCAGTTTCCTGCCGCCGGTCATCACATCAACGGTGCCATCTTGATTGACCTGCACGACGGTGCCGAATTGATTGGGCGGGGCTGAGAGCTTCTCGATCTCTTCTCGTAGGAGCGCGAGTTGTTCGCGGGCTTCCGTCAGCACCGAGGTGAGCCGGCTGTTCCTTGCAGCGGCGTCATCCAGCTGAACACGGACATCGGACAGCTGTCGTTCGAACGATTGAGCGCGATCGGCGCCCGTTCGCAGGTGTTCAACCTGCGCCTCAAGTTCCGCAATCGTCGCTTGGAGCCGGGCCACGTCGCTCATGACCTCGCGCAGTATACGACCGGCCCGCTCTTGGCGGTGAAGTCGCAGCAAGTCCGAAGACCAGTATGTCCGAAGACCGGTATCATGCTCTTGTCCACGAAGGAGACTTCCGCACAATGAAGGTTTGGATCGACCAGGATCTCTGCACGGGCGACGGCCTCTGCGAGGAGATCGCGCCCGATGTGTTCGTCCTGCTGGACGACGGTCTGGCCTATGTCAAAGAAGGCGACAAGATCTTCGCCGCGTCTGAGGGCAATCCCGAGGGAGCTCAGGGTCTCGCCGTGGTACCCGACGGCCAAGAAGAGATGGTGATCGAGTCGGCCGAGGAGTGCCCCGGCGAGTGCATCTTCATCGAGCCATAACGGTCATGTGATCGAGACCCGGTCGGGGTCCCCTCAACGTGTTCGACGTCCGACGACGATGAACCCGGTATGACCAACCATGCGATGATCTGGACGAACCGACCTCCCTTCCACGTTCCACGACCGATGCAGCGTCTCGAACGTCTCGATCATCTGGTAGGCCCCGGTCGTTCGCATCGTCGCAACCAGTGTCTGCACCTGCGGGACGGTCGGTAGGTACGCGACGAATACACCACCGGGCTGCAAGCCACCGCCGTCCTCGGCGACATGCCACGGTTCAGGGAGATCGAGCACGATCCGAGTCGGCGACACGGACGCCCCGAGGTCTTCGATGGTGCCTATGCGCAGGTCCAGGTTCTTCGGGATCGCCCCAAAGAACGCGTCGATGGTCCTCCGGGCATGCGCGGCGTGGTCCTCGCGTGCTTCGACACTGACGACCCTCCCGTTCGCACCCACGGCCCTCGACAGCGCGATCGTGAGGGCGCCAGATCCGGTGCCTGCTTCGAGCACCGTCTCACCGGGAGCGATGTCCCCGTAGATGAGAATCGGCCCGACATCCTTCGGGTACACGACCTGCGCCCCGCGCCGCATCTTGAGGACGTAGTCGACGTAGCGGGGACGAATCGCCAGCAACCGGCTGCCGCTCCTCGTGGCGACCAGGGTTCCTTCCTGGGCACCGATCAACTCGTCGTGCGACAACGCTCCGAGATGGGAATGGAACTCACCCCCTTCTCTGAGAGTCACCAGGTACCTGCGCCCCCGGAGGTCCACGAGTAGACAGTGATCGCCCGAAGCGAAGGTCATTGTCGAGTCGCTCGCTCTTGCAGCCTGCAGAAGGCGCAGGTCGTGGCGGTGGTCGGTCGCCCACACGACTCGCACGATGGAAGGACCGGGGTCGGGGCGTGGAAGCTGTCGACGTTGTAGAAGCCACCGAGGAAGTGCTGGGTGACCCCTGGGGATCGGTGTTCGAGCAACGCCATCCATTCCTTCATCCGGTTGACGGTGTTGCCGGCAACCAACGGACACTCGTCGACTTCGTAGTCGATGCCCGAGAGGACGGCATATGCCGCTGTCTCCCGTTCGGCCACTCGGACCAGGGGCTTCACCTTCTTGACCAGGCCATCAGAGGCCGGAAGGACCGCTCTTTGTCTGGCAAGGTACTCGATGTTCCAGTTGAGCACGTTGGAGAACAGCGTCGCCGCCTCGTCGTCCAGGTTGTGGCCCATCACGAGGGCGTCGTAGCCGCCCTTCACTGCCTCCTCGTTCAGGACGTACCGCTTGGATAGGCCGCACGCAGAGCACGGACTTCGTCTCGTCGATTCCGCCGCTTGCGGAATCGTGAAGCCGTACCGGTCGTGGAGGTCGACCACCCGAAGGATCAGGTCTCGTTCCTTCACGAACCGTTCGATGAACTCGCGACTCTCGATCGAGTAGCCGTCGATGCCAAGGTCGAGGTAGATGCCCTCACAGCGATAGCCGAGCCGGTGCAGGACGTCCCAGAGTGCCAGGCTGTCCTTCCCGCCCGACACGCCGATGACCAGGCGATCCGCGTGGCCGAACATGTCGAACTCGTGGATGGTCCGCTCCACCTGTCGCACCACATGGTCGATGAAGTGGTCGCGACAGAATGCCGCGTTGTGGCGTCGCACCTCGACGGCGGCCCTCTCCCTGCAGACCCGGCAGTGCATCAGCCCCCCGAAATCACGGGACGTACCTCGACCGTATCGTCTCGTCCGAGCGTTGTGTCTCGGGTCAGGAGGTCTGATCCTCGGATGACCAGCACCGTCTCCGGCACGATGTCCAGTGCTTTCAACATCCTGTCGACACTGATGGGGGCGTCGATCGTCACCTCTCGTCGGGGATGCCGAAGGATGACGTTCATGACGAGAAGACCAGCGCTACGACGCCGAGAGCAAGGGACAGCACCATTCCGAGCACGATGACCCAGACGATGACCTTCTTCATCGTTTCGTTCTGCATGGCAGGTACTTTAGGGGCCCGCTTCGCCCACCAGTTCTGAGTTCTGGTATTCGGGTTGTCGGTAGGAACGCGGCATTCGACGCCGAGAGACCTCCGGGCGAGTGGCTCTACCCAGAACTCACAACCCACGACGTCGAGCAGAGCTCGACCTGCCGCTACCCTGATCACATGCAGCTCGGCGGATCCGGAGTGAAGAGCCTGTTTCGGGGCTTGCGAACGGGCGACGCGAAGCTCGTGCTGATTGGTGCGGCGGTGTTGGTGTTCGGATTCCTCCGCAAACCCCGACCGTCTCAGGTCGTCTACCAGCGGCGTTTGAAGCCCGGCGAGACGATTCGTATCGGGTTCGAAGATCAGGACCGGTAGACCTTCACGATTGCCCTGGCCTGCTTGCCTCGTCGCCTTCCGATCAGAAACGCGATGCCGATGACTGCTATCACCGCGAGTGCGATCAGCACACCCTTGTCCTGAACGCTCTCTTTCGTCTCCATGAGCGACTGCTCAATCTCACGTGCCTTGGCTTCGATGTCGGCCCGTTCCACCATCAGCGACTAGCCCTCCACATGATCAGGCCGGCCAAACCGGCAAGCACGACGAACGAGAGAAACACGCCGAGCGCGCTCCACAGCTCTCCTTCCGGGAGTACGCGAACGACAAGTCGCATGCCGGCGACCGACAGCAACAGCGCACCGATCGAAAACAGCACCGACGCCGCTAGCCCCATGCCGAACACGCGTCCGAGCTTCTTCGCCGGCTCGACGGTCTCCTGGCGCAGATACTCCTTGGAGAGATCGATCAGCTCGCCGACCTGCTCCGGCAACTCGCGTAGATCACCCATGACACCGTGGAGGCTACCCGAGCGCAGAACACATCGGCGAATTACGCTCGAAGAGGTCCTATGAAATCCTTGCCAGCACACGGCTAGGCTACCCGCCGTGAGCCACGGCACCCATCGGCGCGCACGCCCCCTTCGCAACTTCTCCGTCGTGTGGGTCGGCCAGTCGATCTCATTCCTTGGCGACTATGTCGCCTACTTCACCGTTCCCTACTTCCTCACGTCCCTCACCGTGCGCGCGTTCGACTTCGGGCTTCTTTCGGCCGCTGAGAACATCCCGACTCTCGTGTTCGGATTCCTCGGCGGCACACTGCTCGACCGGTACCGCCTGCGACCTCTTCTCATCCTCAACGAACTGCTTCGTGCCACGGCGTTCATCGTGCTGGCGATCGTCTCCCGCACCTCCGGGATCACCCCACTTGGCCTGTTCGCACTTGCCTTCATCTCCGGGAGCCTCGCCGCCTCGTTCAATGCGTCGCTCCAAGCCTTCATCCCATCCCTCGCCGCGGGTACGTCCCTGGCCAGAGCGAACAGTCGCCTGTCGCTCTCCCAGCAGGTGGCGTTCCTCGTTGGGCCACTGATCGGCGGGTTCATCATCAAGGAGGCCGGGTTCCCATCGGCATTCGCGTTCAACGCCCTCACGTTCCTCGTGTCGGCGGTGTCATTCACACTGCTGGCGCGGGTTCCGTCGCGGAAGCTCGAAACGAACGGTCACTTCATGGAGAAGCTCAAGGAGGGGTGGCAGCACCTTTGGCACGAGCCACGAATTCGCCTCACGACACTGGGAGGCGGACTCGCCAACTTGATCACGGGAGGGTTCATCGAGGCAACCCTCGTCCTCATCGGCGCGGAGATCCTGGGGACCAACGACCCGGCCAAACTCGGGCTCTTCTTCGTCGGTATGGGTGCCGGCGGGATCATTGGCGCCATCACCGCATCGAAGGTCATCGACCTTGTCGGTCTCGGACGCAGCTATGTATTCGGATTCGCGGTACTCGGCATCGGCATCTTTGGTCTCACGTGGTCGAGGAGTCTCCTCATCGTGACCAGCGTGCTCGCGATCGCGTTCACCGGCCTCGTCTGGGCCAACGTGAGTCTGCTTACCATGCGCCAGCTCTACACGCCCCCGCATCTCCTCGGCCGGGTCAGCGCCGCAGGCCGGAGCCTTGCGTGGAGCACCGTCCCGTTCGGAGCGCTGTTCGGGACGGCGCTGGCGGACCGGGTCGGCCTGTTGAAGATCGTTCGGTTCGGTCCGATATTGATCGTGTTGTTCGCCGTCTACCTCGCATTCACGGTCGTGTGGAAGGCACAGAACACCCCCGAGTACTGACACTCGGGCCGCTAGTCTCCCGTCGATGCGGAGACCGACCGTCCTATCTACCGCTCCTGGCACGAGGCTCGCCGCCTACTCGGTCATCGACTGGGGCCTCCTCGCCAGCATCTCACTCATCTGGGGATCATCGTTCCTGCTGATCGCCCTCGGTCTGGAGGCCTTCCCGCCTCCCGTCGTCACCTCCTTGCGTCTGCTGATCGGAGCTGCAACCCTCGCACTCGTTCCCGCGTCACGACGTCCTGTCGATCGAGCCGATCTGCCTCGAATTGCGCTTCTGGGTGTGGTGTGGATGGCATTCCCGATGTTGATGTTCCCGATCGCAGAGCAATGGATCTCTTCTTCGCTGGCTGGGATGCTGAACGGTTCGATGCCGATCTTCTCCGCGGTGATCGCGGCCTTCTTGCTTCGAAGGACCCCCGCCCGGCCCCAGATGCTGGGCCTGCTCCTCGGTCTCGCCGGCATCGTGGCGATCAGCCTCCCCACCGTCGAAGGTGCTGCCTCCATCGTGCACGGCACGCTGATGGTATTGGCCGCGGCGATCTCCTACGGGCTCGCCGTGAACCTGGCAGTGCCGCTCCAGCAGCGCTACGGGGCGTTCCCCGTCGTGTTCCGAGCGCAGCTGGCAGCGATCGTGATCGTCACTCCGATCGGCCTCACCCAGCTCTCTGGAGCCACGTTCGCGTGGGGCTCGTTCGCGGCAGTCGCAGCACTTGGGGTGTTCGGTACGGGAGTCGCACAGCTTGCGATGTCCGTGCTCGCAGGACGGGTGGGCGCGACCAGGGCCTCTATCGCCATCTACTTCCTGCCAGTTGTCGCGATCCTTCTCGGCGTACTCCTCCACGGCGAGCACGTGGCCGGGCTGTCAATCGTCGGCACCACCATGGTGTTGAGCGGCGCGCTTCTCGCTTCGAGGGCCGAGCGCTAGCTGTTCTCCGTTTGCCGTTGGCTGTTTGCTCTTGGCTGTCAGCTTTCGGTCGGCCAGCGGAGCCGGTTGTCCGGGTAGAGCCCCTTCCGATACAGGTAGATCCCAAGGATCAGAAGCGGAATGTCCATCGTCACGGTGGTCGCAACCCGGCCCAGTGCCCACTTCGCACACTGGGCCCGGCCCCCCGGAGTCATAGGGACGGAGTCGAGGTGACCGTCGAGGATCCCGATCGTGGACCCGCATGACTGGTCGTACACGTGAACGGGCCACAGCAACATGCCGATGGTGAGCAGGGCAGCGATCACCAGGATGACAAAGCCGGATGTCCGGTACACGCCGCAAGTGTACTGGGGCTTCCTTCCGGTACCGGGCTTCGCTCCGGGCTACGCGCGAAGTGGGTAGTACGGACGGGGCCCACGGAGAACGCCATAGACTCCAAAAAGCAGGAGCGGCCCCACGAGCACCACCACGTAGACGACACGGCCCCGGGCCCGTTTGGTGCATTCGCTTCGCTCGCCGGGTCTCTCTACGGCAGGGTCGAACCGGTCGGCCAGGATCCCGATCGCCGATCCACAAGGCAGATAGATCTTGCGGACCTCTTCTGTCCCGATTGAGTACCCGGTGAAGTAGCGAACCGGTAGCCAGAGCAGAAATAGTGCGAAAACGACTCCGAGGAGCAGAAGAACGATGCCGGTTCGCCGATACACGCCGCAAGGCTAAACGGACCGGACCTCTGGTGTCTCGTCCTCGACGAACGCGTCCGAAACCCCGCCAACGATCTCTTGCCACATGAGGTCGGACGCGCAACTGGGGCACAGGAACGTCTTACGCCCTCTCTTCACCAGTGCAGGGGCGGCGCGACAGCGGGTGCACCTTAATGTCAGCCCTCGTTCCATTCCATCTTTGACATCGGCTGCCTTTCCCGGGTTCTGAAGGCTTTCCACTTCTCCAACGGCCCTGCAACAACCCCTCTACCCTTGGAGGCGAGCAGAGAGGAGGAAATGGAAGCCGTGTTCGAGTCATTGGGCCGGTATCCCCTCTACGATCCCGCATGGTTGCGCCGTCTGCATCAGACGTGTCTGTGGGACGGTGCCAGCAAGCGCCGAGGATCGGAGTTCTGCTCACCTGTGTGCGAAGAACGATATGCGGAGTGGGAGGAGTCGATGGTCTCGCACCACCTGGGACGTGAACCGCTCGAGACACTCCTCGAACTGGAGGTGTGATGAGACTCGTCGAGTGTGTGCCCAACTTCAGTGAGGGCCGCGACCATGCCCTGATAGAGGCGATTACTGCCGCGATCTCCCAGGTGGACGGAGTCACGCTGTTGGATGTCGATCCGGGGCCTGCGACGAACCGCACTGTCGTGACATTCGCCGGCGATATCGCTGCCGTCGAAGAGGCAGCGTTCCGGGGGATCGAGCGGGCCGCCGACTTGATCGATATGCGGATCCACCATGGGGAGCATCCCAGGATGGGCGCGACCGATGTCTGCCCGTTCGTGCCGCTCGAGGGCGCGACGATGCAAGACTGCGTCGACCTTGCTCGGAGAGTCGCGGCGAGGGTCGGCGAGGACCTGGGCATCCCCGCCTACCTGTACGGCGAGGCGGCTTCCACCCCCGAGCGCCGCTCACTGGCGGACGTCAGGCGTGGTGAGTACGAGGGTCTCGCCGACAGGGATGATGCACCCGATTTCGGTCCCGGTGGCTTCAACGCCCGGTCCGGCGCAACCGCCATCGGCGCACGCAGCTTCCTCATCGCCTACAACGTGAACCTCAACACACGCGATCGCTCCGCCGCCAACGAGATCGCCGCGACGCTCAGGGAGAGCGGCAGAGTCAAGAAGGACGAAAGCGGCAGAACGGTGAGAGATACAGCCGGCGCCGCCGTTCGTGTTCCGGGGAAGTTCACAGAGCTTCGTGGCGTCGGCTGGTACATCGAGGAGTACGGCCGCGCTCAGGTTTCCTTTAACCTCACCAACCCATCGGTGACGCAGCTCCATGCCGTGTTCGATGCGGCCTGCGATGAGGCAGCGCGTCTCGGTCTTCGAGTCACGGGAAGTGAGATCGTCGGGTTGGTGCCGAGGGACTCGATGCTCGAAGCGGCCGACCACTACCTCCACGCCCGCGGCGCAACCACCGGCATTCCCGAGGCCGAACGCATGCATATCGCAGCGATGAGCCTGGGACTGAGCGATGTCGCTCCGTTCGATCCCTCCCAGAAGGTCATCGAGTACCGCTACCGAGGAACCCCGTCGGGGCTCGTCGCGATGCCCGTCTTGGCGTTCGCCGATTCGCTCTCGGCGGGCACCCCCACTCCCGGCGGAGGAAGCACGGCGGCACTCGTGGCTGCACTCTCGGCGTCATTGTCGTCAATGGTTGCAGCCCTCACCTTCGGCAAGACTCAGGCGCCAGAGATGGAGGCTGCCGGTCGCAAGGCGCAGGAGTTGAAGGATTGGTTCCTCCAGGCAGTCGACCGGGACACAGCGTCATTCAAGATGCTCATGGCTGCGTTCCGCATCCCTCGCGCCGACCCGACCCGTCCTGCTGCGATCACCGCCGCGACGATCGGAGCAACGATCGTGCCACTGGAGGTACTCGAGTCCTGTGCCGATGCTCTCCGTCTAGCTCTCCAGGTGGCTGCCGGCGGAAACCTGAGCGCGGTCACCGACGCCGGCGTTGCCGGTCTGTGCGCTCTCGCAGCGGCCGAAGGGGTGTCGCTGAACGTGCGGGTCAACCTGTCGCCACTCAGCGGCTATGACGAGTTGAAGGAACGGCGCGCCGCTGCGCTCGAGACGTGTCGCTCGCTGGCTGCGGAGGTCGCGGCGATGGTGGAGTCCAGACTTCCAACCTGACAGCCGTTGTCGTGACGGAGGCCGAAGGCGTTCTTCCACCCTGCCGCCGGGTACGAGGCACACGATACGAGATACGAGCTAGGAGTCGCCCCGCGAGTCCTAGCTCACTCTCGCCATTGCGAGACCCGCTTCGATGGCCGATAGGTTCTTCTCGGCGAAGGCCGGGTAGGCACCTGCCGCCTTGCGGAGCGCTTCGGAGGAGAGCAGCCCCTCGTGGACGACTGCCCCCGAAAGCATGGCGAGAGCGAGTTCGGACTTCCCGACGCGCTCCGGTGCCGACTTCGGATCGAACACGGTGACTGTGCCACTGCTCTCGAGGTCGGCAAACTCGGGCACTACGAACACCGACCCCTTCATGTCCGGCAGGTACCGGGATGCCTTGCGGCGTCCGTCCTCGCTGAGGATGACGAGCACGTCGGGTTCGTCCATTCCGGGAAAGTCGATGGTCTGAGGACTCATGACGATTTGGGAGACAGAGTGACCTGTCTTCACAGTGATCGGATAGTCGTCACGTTGCGCGGCGTACAGGTTGGACCTGATGGCCGCCTCAGCGATCATCCGGGCCGCCGACCTCACCTTCCCGCCTGCGGAGCCGGCCACCATGAGGTTCACGATTCGATCGAGCGACGAGGTCAAGTCCGGAACCATCGCTCGGACTCGAAGCGGTCTGGACGCTTTGAATCGCTCCGCCGCGGCCCGGTAGGCGGCCGCGTACTCGTCCACCTCGCGCCGGTAGAGGACCCCCGGGGGAAGTCCGAGCTCCTCCTGTGCGGCGATAAGTGAGCGCTTGCCAAACGTGTTGTTGGGCACGAAATACGCTGTGCACAGATCCCAGATATCCAGCAGTGCGAACCCGGGTGTCTGCATCCCCTCGACGATTCGCTCCGGCAGGTCCTTGTCGAAGTTGGTTCCCCTGTACACGTACGCAGCGCCGTTCACTCCGACGGTCGCGCAAATGTCCAGAGGGTGCTCCAGGTTTCCTCCTGGGGTGGTAGAGGTGATCGACCCGGTCGGCGTGGTCGTAGAGTGCTGCCCGCCGGTCATCCCGTAGTTCAGGTTGTTGAAGACGAGCAGCGTGAGCCCGATGTTGCGGCGGGCGGCGTTCAGCAGATGCGCACCCCCAATGCCGGTCCCACCATCGCCCATGATGACCACGACGTGCAGGTCCGGCCGTACGAGCTTGATCCCCGTCGCATAGGTCAGACTCCGACCGTGGAGGCCGTGGAAAGCGCTTGTCCCGAAGTACTGGTCCGACAGGCCGGAACACCCTATGTCGCTGACGATCACGAGTTGCGCAGGGTCGATCTGCTGCTTGACGAGTGCCTCGTCGAGTGCATCGAGGATCGACCCATGACCACACCCCGGGCAGAAGGGGTATGCGCTGTCGTTGCGGTAGGTCTCGACGCTCACGGCAGGAACTCCAGAAACTGCACCGGCGAGATCAGCTCGCCGTCGATTCTGTTGAGACCGAGTACCTCTCGGCCATCCGCGATCCGTTCGATCTCCCTCAGATACAAGCCAGGGTTGAGTTCTGCAACGACGATCCGCTCGGTACCTTCGAAGACTCTCTTCAAGCCTGCCTCCGGGAGCGGCCAGAGGCTCTGCACGGTGACGGACGAAACGTGCGCGCCTTTCGCCCTGGCCATCGCAACGGCGTCTCGCATCGCACCTGCGGTGATTCCGTAGGAGACGAACACGGTCACAGCTTCAGGATCTCGGTCGACATCGAGCAGCTCGATCTCGTCACGGTGCGACAGGATCTTGTCCCGAAGGTGTTCGTTCAGCCTGCCTACGACCGCAGGGTCTTTGGTGATGAGGGCCTCTTCCGTGTGGCTGGATCCGGTGAACCTGACGACCCCGGTCCCGTACAGCTCCATCGGCGCTGCATCCCCGCTGAACCTGTACGGCGCACCCTCTTCAGTCAGCTCCCTGTCCCGAACGGGCACCTTGACGTAGGCTTCCGAAGCGACCGTGTTGCGGGTCAGGTTGAGCTCCTTGTCGGTCAGCACGAAGACCGGGCACCGGAACCGCTCCGAGAGGTCGAACGCGCTCATCGTCAACGTGTAGCACTCGGCGATCGTCGAGGGGGCCGAGCGCGATGATCGGATAGCCGCCGCCGGTTCCCCAACGGACGAACTGGACATCGCCCTGAGCCGCAGTGGTCGCCCCCCCGGTGCTCGGACCGAGGCGCTGCACGTCGACGATGACGAGCGGTACCTCGCCCATGATCGCCATTCCGATGTTCTCCGAATAGAGACTGATGCCTGGTCCCGAGGTCGCGGTCATCGAGCGCGCACCGGCCATCGTCGCTCCTATGCACATCCCGATCGAAGCGATCTCGTCCTCTCCTTGCATGGCGATACCACCCACCTTCGGCAGCTCCGCCATCATCATCATGAGGATCTGCGAAGCGGGAGTGATCGGGTACCCGGCGAAGAAGTCGCACCCTGCGTCCAAGGCACCCCGAACGATCGCGGTCGCCCCGTCAGTGAACTCGTAGGCAGTCATCACCGGAAGCGTAGTGGCGAGGAGAATCTGTTCGATTCACCCTACTCCCCCAGTCTGGTTAGCATAGCTAACGATCTTCTCGAGGAGCCCCATGGCCGATCAACAGCAAACGGCGGTCGCTCTCCGACTCTCCGTCGGTAGGTTGGCTCGACGTCTACGCCAGGAGTCGCCCGGCGACCTCACCCCCTCGCAACGATCGGCACTCGCAACGCTCGACAGGGAGGGTGCGCTACGCATGAGCGATCTTGCCGCGATCGAGCGCGTCTCTCCCCCGTCGATGACCGGCATCGTCGGCCGCCTCGAAGAACGCGGTCTGGTGACCCGTGAGGCGAACCCGAACGATGCTCGTTCGACCGTGGTCTCGATCACCCAACGAGCACTCGACCTCCTCGTAGCCATCCGGGCCCTGCGGACGGCTTTCCTCACGACACGCCTATCCACGATGACCGACGACGAGCTCCTGACCCTCACCCGAGCGATCGACCTTCTCAACAGAATCACAGAGGACGTATGACCGCACCTGCATGGGCGTCCCGGGCGTTCTCGCCCATGGCCGTCCGAAACTTCCGGTTGTATTTCGTCGGCCAGACACTCTCGGTCTCTGGGACGTGGATGCAACGTATCGCACAGTCGTGGCTGGTCCTCGAGCTGACTGGAAGTGGGACGGCAATCGGTCTGGTCACCGCCGTCCAGTTCCTGCCCCTGCTCTTTCTGGCACCGTTGGGCGGAGTCGTCGCCGACAGATTCGACAAGAGGCGCCTGCTGTTCGTCACCCAGGGCCTCGCAGCGATTCTCGCAGCCATCCTCGGCATCCTCGTCGTGACGGACGTCGTGAGGCTGTGGATGGTCTACGCCCTTGCCGGTGCCCTCGGCCTCGTGGCGAGCATCGACAACCCGACACGTCAGACGTTCGTTCTCGAGATGGTCGGACGGGAGAAACTCACGAGCGCGGTCAGTCTCAACTCGGTCCTCGTGAATCTGGCGCGAGTGCTTGGTCCGGCAGCCGCCGGTGCACTCATCGTTACCGTCGGACTTGGCCCCTGTTTCCTCGTGAATGCAGCTACCTACCTGGCAGTGATCACCGCGCTGGCGCTCATGCACCATGGAGACCTCTACGCCGTGCCGCCTCAGAGCAGAAGGGCCGGGCAGCTGCGGGAGGGCTTGCGGTACGTGTGGGGGACGCCGGAACTCAGGACTCCGTTGCTGATGATGGCTGTTGTCGGGATGCTCGCTTACGAGTTCCAGGTGATCCTGCCACTCGTCGCGAAGTTCACGTTCGGTGGAGACGCCGGCACGTTCGCGACGATGACCGCCTTCATGGGCGGTGGCGCTGTCGCCGGCGGTCTGTTCACAGCATCGAGGAAGGCGCGACCGGCCGTGGCACTGGCCAGAACGGGCGCCCTGTTCGGAGCCACGCAGATACTGGCATCGTTCGCTCCGACATTGGCGATCGAGTACGCGGCGATGGCAGTGGTCGGCGCAGCAAGCATCAGCTTCCTCGCGCTGGGTAACGCGACCCTTCAGCTTCGGTCCACTTCGGAGATGCGAGGCAGGGTGATGGGACTGTGGGCGGTTGCGTTCCTGGGTTCCACGCCGATCGGTGGACCGATCGTCGGGTGGATCGGCGAGCACATCGGCCCACGCTATGGCCTCGGGCTCGGTGGAGTGGCCACGCTACTGGCCGCGGCGTTGTCCTACCGCCGCCTCCTGGCGATTGGTACCGCTCCGACCGAGCTGGCAGACAGCCCTCCTTCGCCCGCCGCCAAGCTCGGTCCCTGACAGCTAGCGGCGCGCAGCTCAACGACAACCAGCCGCGAGCTGCCAGCATGCGACCGCAGCACGAGACGCGTAGCAACACTCCTACCGAGAACCGACAACCGAAGACCGACAACCGTCGGTTCACCCTGCCAGCGTCGTCGTCTCCTCGAGTGTCGTCATCACACCGCGCAGTGCGAGCGCCTCATAGAACGGTTGTGGTGGAATCGAGGTCTCGGGCGGATGGACGCCCGGCTCCGACAGCTCGCCGCTCGCGAGCCATCGCCCGACGATGGCAGCGGGCGACGCCACCGCCATGGTCCCGCCGGCAACGCCGAGCTCCTTCGACGGCCACGCCGTCGAGTCGAGTCGCATCGTGATCGGAGCTCCGTCTCGGGTGCCCTCGGCCACGGTTGCGATGTCCTTGAACCCGGCGTGCTGTGGAGGCTTCGGCTGGAGCTCCTCGAGGAGGTCCACGAGGAGCTTGCGTGGAACGGTCCCATCGGGCCGCGGCTCTTTGGAAGCCAACCCCAACGACGCGAGGAACTGGAGCTTGCGAAGGGCGCCCTCACTGAAACCGAAGAACCGGATCTTGAACTCGCAGGCCTCGATGCCTCTGTCGGCGAGGCTCAGCGGGATGGTCGCCACCTCAGAGTGCAGCGACAGGTGCGCCTTGGCATTGCCGATCGGCTCACGGAACGGGAACATCTCCTCTTCGGAGAGCGGCTCCACGTCGACGAAGGCTCCACCCCGGAACACCATTGGACGCTCGGTGATCTCGTCGAAGATCGTCCACAACGAGTACGGCCACTTCAGCGTGTCCGACGGATCGACCGTCGCTCCGTTATAGATCTTCACTGATCGCACAGTGTCCATCCGCGCCCCGAGGTCGCCTGCGTGCACGTTCGCGATGCCGGGACACGACCCGATCCCGAGAACCGCCGTCAGGCCCGCTTCACGGAAGCGCTCATCCAACAGGAGTTGCTTGCGGGTCGTATGAAAGAGCCCGCCGAGATCGAGATAGTGGGTGCCTGCGCGCAGCGCCCCCTCCATCACTGCCAGGTTGACTCCGTACTGGGCGGCGTTGATGACGACGTCTGCCCTCCTCAGGAATGTGTCGAGCGAAGCTTCGTCTGTTACGTCGACCGCCGCGTGTTCGAAGCCGTGCTCCTTGGCCACGAGTGAGGCTCGTTCCCCATCCAGGTCGCCAGCGGTCACCTCATCGGGTATGTCCCATGTCGCCAGGTCGCCGGCGACGACGCGTCCGATGATCCCGGCGCCGAGCAGCGCAATACGCATGATGTCTCCTTAGATCGCCTCGCCGAGCGCCTCTTCGAAGGCGGTCAGCGACATAGCAACTTCCTCCTCGCCGTGGGCGGCGCACAGGAACCATGGTTCTTTGGCGTCGTCGACGGGCATCACTCCCCGTTCAATCATCCCTCGCACGACCGTCGCGTAGAGCTCCTCGTCGTGGTTGACCACGTCCCTGAACTCCCGGGGGGGCTCATCCCCCAAGAAGATCGAGAACATCGCAGGGACCCCGGTGACGTGGGCAGGTACGCCTTTGTCTGCACAGATCGTCTTCAGACCTTCCATGAGCGCGGTACCCGTCTTGAGCATCCGTTCGTAGGGTTCGCCTGTCGACAGAACGTCGATGGTCGCCGCGGCGGCTGCGGCGGCAACACCGTTACCCGAGTAGGTGCCTGCCTGAGCGATGCCTCCCTTCGCCCAGCCCCAGATCACTTCCCCACGACCAGCGATTGCCGCAACGGGGAATCCATTGCCCATCGCTTTCGCGAATGTGCCGAGGTCGGGTGTGACTCCGAAGAGCTCCTGGGCTCCTCCCAATGCGACCCTGAAACCGGTCTTGACCTCGTCGAAGATCAGGATCGACGAGTACTCGTCGCAGACGTCTCTCAGTCCCTGTAAGTAGCCGTCCTCCGGCATGATGCCGAACGCGTTGCCCAGCATCGGTTCGACGATGATCGCCGCGATCCTGTGTCCGATGTCCCGAAAGAGCCGCTGTACCGCTTCCAGGTCGTTGAACGGGAGCGTCCTGATCGTCGATCGGATCGCGTCCGGTATGCCCGACGAACTCTGGACCGGAATCGGACGGTATCGAGATCCCAGCGCCGACGGTGGCGCGCTTGCCGTCGAATACATCACGTAGTCGTGAACGCCGTGGTACTGACCCTCGAACTTCAGGATGATGTCGCGTCCCGTGAAGCCTCTGGCCAACCGAACCGCGTGCATCGTCGCTTCTGTTCCGGTGTTCGTGAACCTGAGCGCGTCGACCCACGGCACCGCCGCACGAAACTTCTCAGCTGCCTCGATCTCCCGTCGAGAGGTCATCGCGAAAGTCGTCCCGGACGAGGCGGCGTCGGCGACAGCCGCAGCAATGGCCGGATGACCGTGGCCGAGCACGATCGGACCGAACCCACACTGGTAGTCGATGTAGCGCCTGCCATCCATGTCGACCACATAGGCGCCGTCGCCGTGGTCGATGACGAGCGAGTCATCGTCACCCCAGTAGCGAAAGCCACTCGACACACCGTTCACGAGATTCGCACGTGCCCTTTGGAACCAAGCAGCGGTCTTCTCACCTTGCAGACTCATCAGTTGTCCTTTCCGTACCACCAGGGCTTGTCTTGCAGATCGAGGTTCCAGTGAACATGTCGTGTGGCGGTGAATGCATCCATGCCTTCCAGCCCGAGTTCCCTGGCGTTGCCGGAGGCTCGCATCCCCCCGAATGGAGCGGCGAGGTTGTCGACGACGGGATCGTTGACCCACACCGTGCCCACCTGGAGCTGCTCGTAGGCGCGCCCCGCGAGACCGGCGTCGTGCGTGTAGATGCTCGCCCCGAGCCCGTAGGGGGTGTCGGCGGCGAGAGCGAACGCTTCGTCGGTCTCTTGGAAGCGCATGATGGGAAGTACGGGTCCGAATGTCTCTTCCTGCATGAGGGACATGTCGTGGGTGGTGTCGACGACGACCGTCGGTCGAAGGTAGAAACCGGCCGATCCCTCGGGGATATCCCCGCCGACGACCACCTTTGCACCCTGCTCTTCCGCTTCGCGCAGCTGTTCCAGCACCTTTGCTCTTGCGAGCTGGTTGCGCATCGGGCCTATCTGGGTTGCCGGATCGAACGGGTCGCCCACACGCAGCCCTGAGGTGACCTCGGTCACCGCTTCCAGGAACCTGTCGTAGATGCTCTCGTGCACGTACACACGCTCGGTCGACGTGCACACCTGGCCTGCATTCAGGAACGATGCCCATACGACGGCCCTGGCGCTCAGCTCGGGGTCGGCATCTCCAAACACGATCGCCGGGTCCTTCCCGCCAAGCTCGAGATGGGCGGGTTTGGTCATACGGGCACATACCTCTCCGATACGGATGCCCACTTCGGTGGAACCGGTGAAGGCCACCATGTCGGTGCCCGAATGCGAAACGAGCTGCTCACCGACCGTCGACCCGCTGCCGACGACGACATTGACGACGCCTGGAGGGGTCGTGGTGTGGAACACCTCGGCGAGGACCAGCGTCGTGAGGGCCGTCTCCGACGCTGGCTTGATGACGACTGTGTTGCCGGTCGCGAGGGCCGGCGCGACCTTGAATGCGAGCAGCAGAAGCGGGTAGTTCCATGGGACGAGGGTTGCCACGACACCGTATGGAACCCGAAGGACGAGGGACAGCTGTCCCGGGTCATTGGATGGGGCGATGCGTCCCCCGTGGACGCGTGCCAGCTCGCCGTACTGCCTGAAGAGGTTGGCGATCATGTCCACATAGAGGAGGTTCCTCGAGTAGGGACGGCCGGTCTCCCTCGTGACGATGTCCGCGATGTCGTCGGTGCGTCTTCTGATCTCGGCGGCGATCGCATGCATCGCGTCGCTTCGTTCCTGCTGTGAAGCGCTCCACCAGAGCTTCTGTGCCCGTCTCGCCGATGCAACCGAGCGGTCGACCTGTTCGCGAGAAGCTGTTGATACCTGGTCGATCGGTATGCCCGTCGCCGGATCGACGACAACCAGTGGAGAAGCGGTTCCGGCTTCGAATGACCCGTCAATCAGTTGGAGGCGGTCGGCCACATTCTCACCATCGGTCATCCTACCTGTCCCGGGCTCGACACGGCGAGCGTCCCTAGCATGGCTCCAGGAAGGAGGCAGCGTCATGGCGCAGGATCTGAAGCTCTACCTCGCAGGCGAATGGACCGAGGGAACCGGCGACCAGGTACACGAACTGCACAGCCCGGTGACAGGCGAGCACATCGCGAACGTGCCGCTCGCGTCGCGGACCGATCTCGATGTGGCCGTCCTGGCAGCGCGTGAGGCATCCGACGAGATGCGGCACTGGTCGGCCTTCGAGCGAGCCGATCTCTGTCGCCGGATCGCCTCGGCGATCGAGCCAATGGTGGAAGAGATCGCTCGTATCCAGACGCTCGAGCAGGGGAAGCCGTTCCACGCCGAGTCCCTCGACGACATTCGCGAAGCGAACCAGTACTTCCTGAACGCCGCCGAGGACGCCAAGCGTCTCAAAGGAGAGGTCATCCCGACCTCGTCACGGAGCAAGCGCATGTTCACGTTCCGCCGTCCGGTGGGCGTCTGGGCGGTGATCACACCATGGAACTTCCCGGTCACGATCCCGCTCGAGTACGTCGGGCCCGGCCTCGCCACCGGCAACGCCCTCATCGTGAAGCCGCCGGAGTTCACCTCCTGGGCCCTGCTCAAGCTCGCCGAGGCGCTCGATGAGGCTGGTGTTCCGAAGGGAGCCGTTTCGATCATCCCCGGCGGGCCGTCGATCGGGGCGCAGCTCGTCTCCCACGACGGTGTGGACGCCGTGGGTTTCACCGGTTCGACCGCGACGGGCAAGAAGATCATCTCCACGATGGGGATCAAACGCTCGATCATGGAGATGTCGGGAAACGGCCCAACCATCGTGACGACGGACGCCAACCTGCATGCTGCGGCGTCGCTCGCCGTCTACGGTGCGTACTACAACGCAGGTCAGGTCTGCTGCGCGACCGAGCGTGTGATCGTCCTCGACAACGTGCACGAGGAGTTTGTCGAACTCGCCCTGAAGGCGGCCGATGCCGTGCGTTTGGGCGATCCATTCGATGAATCCACAACAATGGGCCCTCTCAACAACGAGCCGACGGCCGCGAAGATGGACCGGCAGATCGCAAACGCGATGGCACGTGGCGCCGATGTTCTGCTCGGCGGCGGAAGGGCTGAAGGCTTTCCGACCGACCTCTACTACCGCTTCACCGTCGTCGATAGAGTGTCACAGGACAGCTCACTGTTCTCCGAGGAGTCGTTCGGACCGGTCCTGCCGATCATCACTGCAGGGGACGATGAGGAGGCCGTAGCGATCGCCAATCGATCCAATCTCGGGCTCCAGGCCGCAGTGTTCACCTCGAGCCTCTCGAAAGCGTTCTGGTACGCGGACAGGGTCCGTTCCGGAACCGTCGTGGTGAACGACTCGACGGACTTCTGGGAAACATTCCAACCGTTCGGTGGTGCTGCAGGAACCGAGACTGGTTGGGGCCGCGGCAGTATCGAGGAGTTCACCGACTTGCAGACGGTCGTACTCGACCTCGACAACGTGCGATGAGGGGGCGGCCCTAGCCGCCCCCTCTCTTCCCTCCTCCGGTCCTCAGCTCTTGGCTTGGGTGAAGTAGTCGGTGTAGTTGATCTCGAAGTCGCCTGTGTCTTCGATGAATTCGAGCCGCTTCATGGTCTGCTCGTCCGGGTAGACCGCGGTATCACCGAGGATGTCCGGGTCGATGTACTCCTTCGCTGCGGCGTTCGGGCTGGCGTAGTAGTTGTAGTTGGTGAGCTGGGCACCGTTCTGAGCGTCCAGCAGGAAGTTGATGAACGTGAGCGCCGTGCACGGGTGGTCGACGTTGGCGGGGATTGCCATGTTGTCGACCCACACCGTTCCGCCTTCCTCGGGCATGAAGTACTCGTACTGGTCCGGATTGTCTGCGGCGTCGAACGACGTGAAGAAGTTCCCGTTGTACCCGTGCGAGATCGATACTTCGCCGTTGACCAGGTTGTCGTTGTAGTTGTCCGAGTCGAACGTGACGATCACGTCCTTGGCGGACTTGATCAGGTCGGCTGCCTGCTGCAGTTCGTCCAGGCTCGTGCTGTTCAGCGAGTACCCGAGGTACTTGAGCGCAGCGCCCATCGCCTCACGGGCGTCGTTCAACATCGAGACCTGGTGACCCTGGTTCATCTCCGGATCGAAGATGATGCCCCACGAGTACGGATGGTCCTCACCGACGACCGCCAGATCCACACCGAGCCCGGTCGTTCCCCACTGGTACGGCACCGAGAAGTCGCTCGTTGGGTCGAACGGCATGTTGACGAACTGTGGATCCAGGTTGCCGAGGTTCGTCAAGGCGGCTTTATCGAGTTTCATCAGCTCGCCGTCGTCGATCATGATCCCGACCATGTAGTCGGACGGGACGATCAGGTCGTAGTGCACGCCGGCTTGGATCTTGGCGAGCATCTCCTCGTTCGATTCGTAGAAGTCCTGGGTGACCGTGACCCCGTACTCATCCTGGAACGCTGTGATCAGATCCGGATCGATGTAGTCCGACCAGTTGTAGAAGTTCAAGTCTCCGTCCACCTGACCGGCAGAGCACCCCATCGCCTCAGCAGCGGTAGTCGTCGTCTGCGCTGGCGCTCCTGTGGTTGTGGTGTCGGCCGAATTGCCGCACGCCGACATCACCACCATGAGCAGCACCACCAGCAGGATCACGATTGTGGTTCTAGGTTTCAACAGTCCCTCCTCCTCGGCCTGTCGCTCGGCTTCTTCGCTGGAAGAAGAGCGAGCCTGCAACCAGCAACATCGACGCTACCAGCATGAGCGTCGACACGGCATTGACGAGCGGCGTCACACCCCTCTTCACGAGGCCGAACACGTACACGGGCAAAGTCGTCGATCCCGGCCCAGTGACAAAGCTGGTGACCACCACGTCGTCAAGCGACATCGTGAGTGCGAGAAGTGCGCCTCCGGCGACTCCCGGCATGATCAACGGCAGGGTGACCCTGCGGAATGTCTGCCAACGGCTCGCGTAGAGGTCGCGCGCCGCCTCTTCGAGACTCGAGTCCATCTGGGCAAGGCGCGCGCGTACCACGACAGCCACGAACGAGATGTCGAAGGCGATGTGGGCAAGCGAGATGGATCCGAGCCCGAGCTCGATCCTGGTCCCCAACAGGTTGTTCGCGACGCCGAAGGCTTGCACGAAGAACAGCAGCATCATCACCGCCATCGTCACGTCCGGGATAATGATCGGTAGATACAGGAGTGCGTCGTAGGTGCGCTGACCCCGGTACCGGAACCGTTCCATCGAGAGTGCCGCAGCGGTACCGATCACCGTCGACACGATGGTCGCCACGGTGGCGACGATCAGCGAGTTCTTGACGGAGCGGATGATGTCGTGACTCTGTGCGAGTTCCCCATACCAACGGAGGCTGGCGTGGGTCCAGACGCCGACGTTGCGGTTGTCGTTGAAGGAAAAGAAGACCAGCACGAGGATCGGGGCGTAGAAGAACGTATAGACGATCCACGAGTTGGCCGCGAGGAGTCGCTCGACGATGCCCCTCGGTCGGGTAGAGGAGTTCACAGCGTCTGCCCTCCTTCCCTGAAGTAGATGAGGGTCGCCGCAAGCATGACGGCCATCACCGCAAACGACAGAGCCGCTCCGAACGGCCAGTTCCGGGCGGCGAGGAATTGCTGCACGATGTAACTCCCCAGCAGGGTGGTCTTGGCACCCCCCAGGATCTCAGGGGTCACATAGGCACCGAGACTCGGGATGAACACGAGGATCGACCCGGCCACGACCCCAGGACGGCTCAACGGGAGCGTGACCCTCCTGAACGCCATCCAGCCGTTCGCGTACAGATCCCTCGCGGCTTCGACCAGGCTCCAGTCAATACGTTCGATCGCCGCGTACAGCGGCAGCACCATGAACGGCAGGAACCCGTAGACGAGTCCTATCAGGATGGCGAGCGGGGTGAACAGGATGCGGGTCTGCCCCAATCCGAGGAGTTCCGTCAGTTGCGAGACGGGGCCATCCGAGCCGAGTAGCACCCGCCACGCGTACGTCCTGACCAGGAAGTTGGACCAGAACGGGATCATGACGAGGACGAGGAGAACATTGCGAACGACGGGGCGGCGGGTGGCGATGAAGTAGGCGAACGGATAGGCGAGGATTAGACAGATGACGGTGGTCACGACTGCCAGCCACAACGATCGCCAGGCGATCTGCCGCACGATCGGATCGACGAGCCTCTGGTACGACTGGAGGTTCCAGTCCTGGAGCAGGGTCTTTCCGGTCGAACTGCGCGTTGCAAACGAGTAAACGAACACCATGATGAGTGGAATGGCGAAGAAGATCACCAGGTAGGCAAACCCCGGCAGTCCGAGACGGAATCCTCGCCGCCGTTCGGCACGCTCTGCGGCGCGTTCCAGATCTGGTGTGACGGGAACAGTGTCGCCGGTCATTTGGCGAGCGCCTTCGACGAGCCGGGCTGCCACTGAACGACAACTTTGTCACCCGGTGCGTACGTCGTGGCGCTCATCGTGTTCTCCAGTCGGACCTTCAAGGTGTCGAATCCGACGTCGACCTCGTAGAAGTTGGCGTTTCCGAGGTACACACGACGACGCACGGTTCCGTGGATCTGATTGACCGACGCGGGCGCTGGTTCGTCAGGTGGTGCGAGATATAGCCGTTCAGGACGCAGAGCCAATGTCACGGCAGTGCCCGACGGGACATCGGTGCGAGTGCGAACGTTGTTCCCGTTGGGCAGACGCACAACCCCCGACTCTGCAACGACCCCGTTGATGAACGCTGTCTCTCCGATGAAGTTCGCAACGAATCGGGTTCCGGGGTGCTCGTAGATCTGCTCGGGCGAGCCGACCTGAAGGAGGACCCCGTCGTTCATGACGCCGATCCGATCTGACATTGTCAGCGCTTCCTCCTGGTCGTGGGTCACATACACGAACGAGATCCCAACGCGCTCTTGGAGGTCTTTTAACTCTGTCTGCATCGCTTGCCTCAGTTTGAGGTCGAGTGCGCCCAGTGGCTCGTCGAGGAGAAGCACCTTCGGACGGTTGACCAGTGCACGGGCGAGCGCCACCCGCTGTTGCTGCCCACCGGAGAGCTGGGTTGGTTTGCGACGTTCCATACCACCGAGCCGAACGAGCTGCACAGCTTCGTCCACCTGCTTGTCGATGTCCGACCGCTCGACGCTGCGCATCTCGAGTCCGAACCCGATGTTCTGGGCGACCGTCATGTGTGGGAAGAGGGCGTAGGACTGGAACACGGTGTTGATGGGGCGCTTGTTCGGGGGCCGCAGACCCATCTCTTCCCCGAATACTCGGATACTGCCCTCAGTCGGGAACTCGAGGCCCGCGATCATGCGCAGCGTTGTGGTCTTGCCGCATCCTGATGGGCCCAACAGAGAGAAGAACTCTCCGTCACCGATCGTCAAGTCCAGGTCGTTGACAGCCACGACGTCGCTGAATCGCTTGGTGATTCCCGTCAGCTCTACCGCCGCCGACGTCACCTTGGCCTCCATCCCTTCATACTTCCTCCCGTCTATAGAGGACGTCGCCTTCGAACATTGTCAGATCGACGTTCGCTTCGCCAATGGGTGCCGCTTCAAAGGGGTTCCTGTCGAGTACCACCAGGTCGGCGAGCTTCCCCGGTTCGATCGACCCAGTGTCTGTTTCCAAGTGGTTGGCGAACGCCGACCCGATCGTGAACGCCGCCAGGGCTTCGTGGAGGCCGATGCGCTCATCGGGATAGAACACCGGTGTGGTCCGATCCTCCGGCGAGATCCGGGAGACGGCCGTCTCGATCTCGAGAAGCGGGTTAGGCGTCGAGACCGACCAGTCGCTCCCGAACGCAAGCGTGGCGCCATTGCGCAGCAGCGACGCGTACGGGTACTGGCCCGCACTTCGTTCGGGTCCGAGGAACGGAATCGTGAGCTCGCTCTGATATCCGTCCATGCATGCCCAGAACGGCTGTCCGTTGGCTACGACCCCAAGCCTGCGGAACCTCGGAAGATCGTCGGGATGGACGACCTGGATGTGTGAGATGAGATGCCTGTGATCGTTCCAGCCGTTGGCCTCTCGTGCGGCTTCGACCGCATCCAGTGCGTTCCTGACGGCGCGGTCTCCGATGGCGTGGAAGTGGACCTGAAACCCTTCGGCATCGAGGATCGTCACGTACCGCCGCAACATGTCGGGGTCGATGAAGTTGATACCGGTGGTGCCGCTCGACAGACCGTCGGCGTCGAGGTACGGGTCGATCATCGAGGCGGTGAAGTTCTCGAAGACGCCGTCGAGCATCATCTTGACACTCGTCGGACGGAACCCGGGCACGCGGGCGTTGACCCGTCGCTCGATCAGTCGCTCGATCTGCTCCTCGCCTTCGGCACGCTCCCAC
Source organism: uncultured bacterium (assembly GCA_963827865.1). Lineage (GTDB taxonomy): Bacteria > Actinomycetota > Acidimicrobiia > Spongiisociales > UBA4744 > CAYLHS01. The sequence goes on from CAWHCO010000001.1 coordinate 109,520, forward strand.
CACAACGCACCGACCACGTGTGCGTGAAGCCTGCCTGCGTCTGCGAGTCTGCGGTAGGCGGCCTCGGTGGGGGGCGTCACGTCGGCGTCCTGCCACCCCGTGATCCCGAGGGAAAGGAGGTACTCCTGCGCCACCTCGAGACCACGAAGGTAGGTCTCCTCGGTATCTGCAGGAACCACCCTTCGCACCAGCTCCATCGCTCCCTCTTGGAGCGTGCCGGCAGGTTCGCCGACGTCGTCGCGTTCGATCCGCCCATCTGCGGGATCGGGGGTCGATCGATCGACCCCTGCCAGCTTGAGCGCCATCGCGTTCACCCAGGCTCCGTGCCCGTCCCTGTTGATCAGAAACGCGGGACGATCAGGGACGACATTGTCGAGTTCTTGGCGTGTGGGGGTACCGCCGGGAAACGCGTCCATTGCCCAGCCGCCGCCCAAGATCCACTCCTCGTGGGGGTGTCGGACGACGTAGCGGCGGATGGTGTCCAGATGCTCCTCGCGGGTCTTGTCTTCGTGCAGATTGCAGCGTAGGAGGCTCAGGCCACCTGTCGGCGGATGAACGTGGGCGTCCTGGAAACCGGGTAGGACGAATCGGCCCTGGAGGTCGATAATCTCGGTCGAGGCGCTGTGAGGGAACTCCTCGCCATGCCCGACGGCGTGGATCCGCTTGTCGCGTATCAGGATGGATGTCCCCAAACTCCGCGCGGCGTCCATCGTGTAGATGGTTCCGCCTCGCACTATCAGATCCGCCATGCGCCCTTTGCACGTTAGTCAGCGACAGTCGGCCCGGTCGGTGCTGCACGGGGAAAATGAGTAGCGTTCCGGTCATGGACGTTCGCACCGTTCCGTTCTGGACCGACGACTACTCCGAAAGCCTCCCAACCGTCGATCCCCCGGCGATGGTCGATGTCGCCGTCATCGGGGCCGGGATAACGGGTCTCAATGCTGCGCGGGTCCTCGCGCGCGCCGGACTCGCCACTGCCGTTCTTGACACTCGCGCCGTCGGCGAGGGGGCAAGCGGGATCAACGGCGGCATGGCCATTCACGGGGTCAAGCCCTCGGTCGAGCCGCTGCTACGCCACTACGGCGACCTGGGTCGCAGGCTCTGGCAGGCGTCGATCGATGCCATAGACAGGGTCGAGGAAGTCACACGGTCGGAACGGATCGATTGCTCGTTCGCCAGGTTCGGTGCCGCCGAACTCGGACTCACCCGACGTGACGTGGAGCATCTCGATGCAGATGCCCGATGGAGCGCCGAGAACCTCGACTTCCCGATCGACGTGTCGACCGGTCCCGACGTTCGGAAAGTGGTGGGTAGCGACCTGTTCTCGATTGCCCTGACGGACACGGTGAGTGGGGGTCTGCACCCGGCCCGCTACACGTTCGGGTTGGCCTGCGCTGCACTACGGGCCGGGGCAACCATCACAGAGCACTCCGAAGTGACCGGCGTTCACCGAGACGGGTTCGGATATCGGATCCTCACAAGTCGGGGATCGTTCAGAGCAGCACAGGTGCTCGCAGCGACGAACGGCTACACCGGGTCGCTGTTCCCGAACATCCATCGAGGTGTCGTGCCGATCGGGAGCTACTCGATCGTCACCGAGCCACTACCGGAGCACCTCGCCAAGGAGCTGATCCCTGGAGGTCACATGCTGTGGACGGCCCGCAGGTTCCTGAACTACATCCGACGAACGCCCGACGACCGGATCCTCCTCGGCGGGCGGCGGAACCTCCGGCCGGACCTCGACCTCCACGAGAGCGGCCGCGATCTCCATCGCAGGCTGCTCGAGATATTCCCGCAGCTCGAGTCGTACCGGATCACCCACAGCTGGGGCGGGAAGCTCGCTGCGACATTCGATCTGCTGCCCCACATCGGGACGAACGACGGCATCTGGTATGCGATGGGCTACGGCGGCCACGGCGTAGCGCTCGGCACCTACCTCGGCATCGACGTTGCTGGGATGATGACTGGCGAGCTGGCGTCCAGCCCGTTCGCCGAGATCCCCTCTCCAACGCGGTGGTACTACCGGAAACGTCCGTGGTTCTTGCCGTTCGCCGCTTGGGGATACCGAATCCTCGACCGGTTCGGTCGGTGAATAGTCTGGGACGAGACGGAGGAGCACGGTGATCACACACTGGATCGGTGGCAAAGCGCACGAGGGACACACCGCGTCCGTGGGAGACGTCTATGACCCTTCGACCGGACAGGTGGTCGACCGGGTCGCCTTCGCGACGGTCGGTGACGTCGACGATGCAGTGGCAGACGCTCTGGAGGCGTTCGGCGAGTGGCACGACTCCTCGCTGACGGCCAGAGCGCGCATCCTGTTCGCCTATCGGGAACTGCTCTCACACCAGGCAGACGATCTCGCGAGGATGGTCTCCCGGCAACATGGCAAGACGCTCCCCGACGCCCAGGGCGAGGTGGCACGGGGCTTGGAGGTCGTCGAATTCGCGTGCGGTATTCCACACCTTCTCAAAGGCGACTTCTCGCAGAACGTGTCACGCGGCGTTGACACGTTGACCATCCGCCAGCCGCTCGGCGTTATCGCAGGCATCACCCCGTTCAACTTCCCAGCGATGGTCCCCATGTGGATGTACCCGATGGCGATCGCCACGGGCAACACGTTCGTGCTGAAACCGTCGGAGAAGGATCCATCGGTCTCGCTGATGCTCGCCGAGCTGTTCACGGAGGCAGGACTGCCGTCGGGTGTGTTCAACGTGGTCCATGGCGACAAGGTGGCGGTGAATCGACTGCTCACCCACCCCGACGTGAGAGCGGTGAGTTTCGTGGGATCGACACCGATCGCCCGTTACGTTCATCAGACCGCCACCGCTTCCGGAAAGCGCGTCCAGGCGCTGGCGGGTGCCAAGAACCACATGGTCGTCTTGCCGGACGCCGACATGGATCTCGCTGCCGACGCGGCCGTATCGGCCGGTTTCGGATCGGCAGGCGAGCGCTGCATGGCGATCTCGGTCCTGGTGCTGGTCGGAGGCACCGCGGACGCTCTCCTGCCCAAGATCGAGGAACGGATCGCTCGCTTGAAAGTAGGTCCGGGGCTGGATCCCGATTCGGACATGGGACCGCTGGTCACACCCCAGCACCGGGATCGGGTGGTCGGATACATCGACAAGGGGCTCGACGAGGGGGCGACTTTGCTCGCCGACGGCCGGACGATTCAGGTCTCGGGCCACGAAGAGGGGTTCTTCGTCGGACCCACCCTGTTCGATCACGTGACCACCGACATGACGATCTACCGTGACGAGATCTTCGGGCCGGTGCTGTCGGTCGTGCGTGTGGAGACGTTCGAGGAGGCGATCCGCCTCGTGAACGACAACCCGTGGGGCAACGGAACCGCCGTGTTCACGAACGACGGTGGTGCCGCCCGGACGTTCCAGTCGGAAATCCAGGTCGGCATGGTCGGTGTCAACGTGCCGATTCCTGTCCCGTTGAGCTTCTACTCGTTCGGCGGGTGGAAGGAATCGATCTTCGGCGACCACGCGATCTATGGACCCGAGGGAATCCACTTCTACACGCGGCCGAAGGTTGTGATCACCCGATGGAGCGACCCGATCCACCGAGGCGTCGACCTCGGCTTCCCCCAGAATCAGTAGGGGAGGGTTTCCTCCCCCAGGCGGAGCCCGACGTTGGGGAGGTGGCCGCGAAGGCCGAGGACGGAGGGGGTGGTTCCCACCAACTGAGCCCGCAAACTACCCCCCTACCCCAGCGGCCGCGCCGGTGCGGTACTTTCCCCCCAACGTCGCCCTTCGGGCTCCTGGGGGGACCTATGGGTGAGCGAAGCTCGCCCTACGTCTTGATCATCACGTGCTTGGAGACCGTGTAGTCGAGCATCGCCTCCTCGCTGAGGTCCTTGCCGAAGCCCGATTCCTTGAACCCACCGTGCGGAAACTCCGAGGTGACCGGGAGATGGTCGTTGATCCAGACGGTGCCGAAGTCGAGCGCTGCGGACACCCTCATCGCCCTGCCGATGTCCCTGGTCCACACGGACGCGGCAAGCCCATAGGTGACGTCGTTGCTCAGTCGGATCGCCTCCTCCTCCGTGTCGAACGGCAGCACGACGAGCACCGGTCCGAAGATCTCACTCTGGACGATCTCTGAGTGTTGGTCCGCGTCGGTGATGACCGTCGGCGAGAAGAAGTACCCTCGGTCGAGACCTGCGGGAACGTCACCACCAAGTACTACCCGCGCCCCCGCTGCGGCCGCCCGCTGGACGAACCCGCCGACTCGCTCACGGTGGACCTGCGAGATGAGTGGCCCCATGGTCACGTCCTCGTCGTACGGATCGCCGACCTTCACACCGGCCATCGCCTCGACGATCGCCTCGACCGCTGCGTCGTAGTGGTCGCGTTCGACGTAGACCCGGGTCGCCGCGGTGCAGTCCTGACCCGAATTGGTGGTGGCCCCTTCGGTGGCGCCGACCGCGAGGGCGTCGAGGTCCGCGTCATCGAACACCAGCAAGGGCGCCTTGCCTCCGAGTTCGAGGTGGACTCGTTTGAGCGTCTTGGCGGCAGTCTCCATCACCTTTCTGCCTGTTCCCGTCGACCCTGTGAGTGACACCATGCGAACGTCGGGGTGCTCGACGATCGCCTGCCCGGGAACCGCGCCACCCGTAATGACGTTGAACACCCCATCGGGGAACCCGGCCTCCTTGGACAGCTCGGCGAGCATCAGCGTGGTGCGAGGCGTGGTCGGCGCCGGTTTGAGCACGATCGTGCATCCTGCGGCCAGCGCCGGTCCGATCTTCCAGACGCCCATGTTCAGTGGGTAGTTCCACGGGGTGATCTGTCCCACCACACCAACGGGCTCGCGCCGCAGGATCGACGTGTAGCCCTCCATGAAGTCCCCGGCGGCGGTTCCCGCCCAGCTTCGTGTGGCCCCCGCAAAGAACTTGAGGTTGTCGACGGAGAACGCAACGTCACCTTCGAGACTCATCGAGCGGTACGGTTTGCCGGTGTCCTCGGTTTCTACCCGTGCGAAATCCTCCGCGTGCTCGTCGAGGAGTTGCGCGAGCCGGTAGATCATCTGGGATCGTTCCCCTGGACTCAACCGTCTCCAGTCGGGAAACGCACGCGACGCTGCAGCGACCGCCTTGTCGACGTCGGCGGCGTCTGCCTCGGCAACCTCCTCGGTCCGCTCCCCCGTTGCCGGATTCTCCAGTTGGCTCGTCGCCCCGTCGGAGGACTTCTCCCAGCGCCCGTCGATCCACATACCCCAGCTCATCAGTCCTCCTTGGCGGTCTCGGCGAGGGCTTCCTCGAAGAGCCCCAGCGCTTGGTCGATCTGCTCTCTCGTCACGATCAGAGGCGGAATCCATCGAATGACGTTGCCGAAGGGTCCGCAGGTGAGCATCAGCAGCCCCCGCTGCTCGACAGCCTTCTGCACCTGCTTGGCACGGGCCGCGTCGGGTTCGCCGTTGGCCGTGAACTCCGTGGCCACCATCAGCCCCTTGCCTCGCACGTCACCGATCGCCGGATAGCGTCGCTGGAGATCGCCAAGTGCGCTCATGAGGTCAGTTCCGAGGGCGGCGGCGTTCTCGACGAGTCCTTCCTTCTCGATGACGTCGAGAGTCGCGACGGCCGCCGCGCAGGCGACGGCATTCCCTCCGTAGGTTCCACCTTGGGAGCCGGCCCATGCCCGTTCCATCAGCTCGGTGGAAGCGGCGATCGCGGACAGCGGAAACCCGGAGGCCAGCCCCTTGGCGGTGATCAGCACGTCCGGGTGTACGTCGTAGTGCTCGTGACCCCAGAAACGTCCGGTGCGACCGAACCCGGCCTGGACCTCGTCGATCACGAGCAGGATGCCGTGGCGGTCGCACCGTTCCCGCAGGCCTTCCAGGAAGCCCGGTGTCGCCGGAACGTAACCTCCTTCGCCAAGGACCGGCTCGACGAAGATGGCTGCGGTCTCTCGTGGTGCCGACTGGGTGGCGAACAGGTAGTCGAGTTCTTGAAGCGCGAACGCCGTGGTCGTCTCCTCGTCCCAGCCGTACCGGTACGCGTAAGGGAATGGCGCTACGAACACGCCCGCCATGAGCGGCTGAAGGCCGGCCCGGTAGGCGGCTTTGGAGGTGGTCATCGACAGGGCGGCCGTGGTGCGTCCGTGGAACGACCCCTGAAACACGATGAGATTCGTCCGTCCGGTCGTCTGTTTGGCGAGCCTGGTCGCGGCCTCGACGGCTTCGGTTCCTGCCGACGCGAAGAACAGGGAGTCGAGATCGGAAGGGAGCACGTCTCCCAGGCGTTCCGTCAGTTCGAGGAGTGCAGGGTGCAGAACGGTCGTGTACTGGCCGTGAATCAGCTCACCTGCCTGGCGTTGGGCGGCTTCGACGACAGCCGGATGGCAATGACCGGTGTTGGTAACACCGATCCCGGATGTGAAGTCCAGGTATCGGCGCCCTTCGGCATCGAACAGGTAGACGCCTTCACCCTTGACAGCGGTCACCCCGGTTGCCTGGGTGAGCAGTGGAGTAAGTCTTGTCATCGTGGTGCCTCCTAGCCGAGGTGAACGAAACGGAGCTGGGTCATTTCATGCACCGCGTACGCAGGGCCTTCTCTGGTGTTGCCAGAGTCCTTGACGCCGCCGTACGGCTGCTGATCTGCGCGATAGGTGGGGACCTCGTTGATGAGCACTCCGCCGAAGTGAAGCTGCCGAACGGCTTTCAGCGCCTTGCGCAGGTCCGTGGTGAAGATCCCGGCGTGGAGGCCATAGTCGCCTGTGTCGGCGATATCGAGTGCCTCTTCAAACGTGGAGTAGGAGATCACGGCCACCACGGGTCCAAACACCTCCTTCGCACAGAGGTCGACCTCGAGCGGGACATTGTCCACGAGCGTCGGCATGAGCAGTCCGTCCGCCAGCACACCACCTGTCACCACGCTGGCGCCGTCGGCGACTGCCGAGTCGATCCAGTCGAGGACCCGCTGTGTTTCTTCGGGCGAGATCAGTGGACCCACGTCGGTCGTTTCATCGAGAGGGTCGCCGACAACGAGCGTTCCGATCGCCTCCGCGAGAATGTCGACAAAACGGTCGTGGACCGATTCGTGTACGAGGATCCGTTGGGTCGAGATGCAGCTCTGGCCGGCATGGGAGAACCCCGCAACCCGCACCTTGGAGGCAACCAGATCCAGATCGGCGTCCGGTTCAACGATCAGCGGCGAGTTCGAGCCCAGTTCCAGCGAAATCTTCTTCCGCGGTGCCTGTGCCGGGATACGCCAGCCGACGGCAGGGCTCCCCGTGAATGTGACCAGCGCTGGAATCGGGTTGGTGATCAGCGGCTCACCGACGTCCTTGCCAGAACCTGTCACAACCGACACCCAGTCGGCCGGCATACCGGCTTCGATCAGCAACTCGACGAGCATGATCGACGAGAACGGTGTCGAGGACGCAGGCTTGAGGACGACGGGACAGCCGGCGGCTATGGCAGGCGCGAGTTTGTGGGCGACGAGATTCAGCGGGAAGTTGAATGGCGTGATGGCGGCTACCACGCCGATCGGAACGCGCAAGGCGAACGCGAGTCGCCCAAATCCGGACTGGGAAGCGTCCATCGGGATCATCTCGCCGGTGAGCTTCCTGGCCTCGGCAGCAGCGAAGGTCAGTGTATCGACGCAGCGGGCTGCTTCGCCACGCGCGGTCCGGATCGGCTTGCCGGCCTCGAGTGCGATCGTGTGGCCGAAATCGTCGATTCGCTCGGAGACGAGCCTTGCGGCCCTCTCGAGGACTTCCGCTCTGCGGTACTGAGGGAAGTCATCTCTGGCCAGCGCCACGGCTGCGGCCTCGCAGGCGGTCACGACGGTCGCGGCATCGCATGCTGGAACGAGCCCGATCACCTCGTTCGAGTAGGGGTTGGTGACCTCAATGGATCGACCAGTAGTGATTCGTGTGCCGGCGACACGCACCGGTGTCTGCTCCATTCCGCCTCCTTGTCATTCTGAGGATATCCGCCTGGCTTCACCCGCTGCTGGTTCAGAGGCGGCTCAAGTGCAGAAACGACCAGCCGCCCAACAGATGACCCGTGGTAGTACGAGGAGACGATCGTTGGTCTATCCGAAGGCATGTCGGCATGACGGTGAAGAGGTTCCGGCAGTTGGGAGTCCTGGCTCTCTCGCTCGCCCTTGCCTCCTGCGGCTCATCCACCGACGATGCCGGCGCAGTGGGTACCACTGTGGCCGGCCAGTCCGCGAACACGACCGTGGCGCGAACCACGACCACCGCCGCCCGACCGTCGCTCGTCTGTGAGGACCCTCCTCCCACTCAAGTAGCCCTCGGCTCCTCGACGGACTCGTCGACCGACGCCGATGTCTGCTTCTACGTCGGGTACGTTCCGCCCGAAGTGGACAGTCTTGCGTTCCAAGTGACCGGCTTGACCGCCGATCTGGACCTCTTCGTGGGCTACGGGTTCTTGACGACCCTCCAGTACCCGGGTCTGGGCGAGTACTGGACATCGAAGGAACTCGACACCACTGACGAGAGCATCACCATCAACGAACCAGGCCCTGGTCCTTACTTCATCAAGGTGGGACCGGAGAAGGGCCCCGCCTCGTCGCCGTTCACCCTCGCCGTATCCACGACCCCCGAATCTGTCGCTCCACTCACCACTGTCACCATCCCGGACCCGGATGTCTGCGCTGCTCCGGCGACTGAGATGCTGATCGGAGATTCGCTCCATTCCGAAGTCGTGGGCAGGTCGGAGGCACCGACGGCCCGGCAGTACTTCTGTGTGCAGGTCCCGGACGGGGTGGCATCCATCACCGTCGACCTCACCGGTCTCTCCGGCGACCTGGATCTGTTCGTTCGCCACGCCAACCTGGCCAAAGTATGGACCGACCGCTCGAGGGGCACTGATACACGGACCGTCACGATCGACGAACCCACTGCCGGCGCCTACTTCATTGACGTCGCCTCCGCCTATCCGAACGCGTCATCCACATTCATGGTGTCTGTCTCAGGCTCCTAGTACCCGGTGCAGGATCGACAAGCACCCTACAGAACACTGCAGTGACTAGTGCCGACCATTCATGATGAGACCTGCGAGCAACCAACTCATGGCCTAAGCCTCCCAATGAACTACTCGCTACCCTTGATGCATGAGAGTCGATCCAGCTCTCAGGGCGGCTGCCGCGCTGGCGATCGCGCTCGTAGCTTCGTGTACGCCGTCGACCGTCGAGTCGACAACACTCCCATCGACGCCGGCATCGACCCCACCCGCGACGACGGCCCCTTCGGAGACGACGGCCCCTCCGGGGACGACGACCACAACCCCCGAGTGTGGTGACCTGATCCCTGAATCGATCAAGAACGAGGTCCGTCAGTACGTCGATGCCGAACTGAACATGGGCATCGTCATAGGCGTCGTCAGCCCCTGCGGACAGGACGTCTTCGCGTACGGCGCGTCGACCCTGGAAGGGGGCAGACCGCTGGATGAGGACACGGTCTTCGAGATCGGCTCGACGGGCAAGTCGTTCACGGGCATCCTCCTCGCCGACATGGTCCAGCACAACGAGCTGTCGCTTTCGGATCCGATCGAGGAGTACTTGCCCGCCGACGTGACCGTGCCCACGTACGAGGGTCGATCGATCACCCTCGTCGATCTTGCTACACACACATCGGGGCTGCCGAACATCCCGGACAACCTCAACCCCGCCGACGAGTTGCGACCTTACGCCGACTACACATTCGACCAGATGTACGAGGAGCTCGGCCTCGTGGAGTTGCTGACCCCGCCTGGGTCCGAATACCTGTACTCGAACTTCGGGATGGGTGTACTCGGCCACATCCTCGAGTTGCGAACCGGTATGAGTTACGAGGAGCTGGTGACCTCCCGCATCACCGACGAGTTGGGCATGCCCGACACGAGGGCCACGCTCACTCCCGACATGGAGAGCCGTCTCGCGCTCGGCTACCGGGGCAAGGTCGTCTTCCCGTTGTGGGACAACCCGACGCTCGCCGGAGCGGGCGAGCTGCGCAGCACCGTACGCGATCTGCTCACCTACCTCGCGGCGAACCTCGGCCTCCAGGAGTCCGATCTCTATGACGCGATGCAACTGACCCACCAGCGGTTCCACCAGGCGAACGACATCTACGACATCGGTTTCGGCTGGCACATCCGGCATCGAAGCTACGGGGAGGTGGTCGAGGACATTGGAGCGACTGGCGGCTACTACTGCTACGTGGGGTTCCTCGAGGACAAGCAGGTCGGGGTCGTCGTGCTCACCAACACGTACCACAGCGTCGACCAGATCGGCTTGGACTTGCTTGCCAAGTCGTAGCTGCGAACTAGGTGTCTTCCGTCTTGTGCCGGGCCTCGTTTGCAGCGAACGCGATTCGAGTGACCACAACGGCGACGAGGATCGAGATCAGAATCAACAGCCACGGATTGATCTTGCGGGACCTCATGCTCTCCTCCTGTCCTCGAAGCTACTCGCTCCAGGGAGAAGTCCGTTCAGTGTGGTTCCTGCACCCGCATCGCGGCGAGGGTGACCGTCTCGACGAATCCAAGTGACAGTGCGAGGCGGCGCGAACCCATGTTGTCCCAGCTGCAGCGATACAGCGGAAGCCGACCCCGGTCGAAGATGTGCTGGCAGAGCGCCGTGACGGCGGCGCTCCCCCATCGTTTCCCCCGCAGGTCGGGACGGGTGGCGATCGCAATGTCGGCGAAACCTTCGCCGTACTCGAAGGGCCGTTCGCTGGCGTAGGCGCCGATCCTGCCCTCGCGATCGACGAGCGCCACGATGAGCGGGTCGAGGTTGTCGAGATCGAGATCGGCCTCATCGGCATCCGCCGGGCCGACCGTCGCTATTAGGTCGCCGATACGTGCCCGATGGGTGGCATCCTCGCCATCGAGCACCGAGACGCTCGCACCTTCTGGGAGATCGACGGAACGTAGCATCGAGGCATCTGCAACGTGGATCCAGCCGCCACCTTCGAACTCGAATCCCTGGGTCTTCGCCCAGCCGGCGAGTTCCGAAGGGCGAAACGACTCCGTGGCATCGACCAACGATCGAACGAGGTCAGCAACGGCAGGATCGCAGTAGACGACGGTGTGAACTCCAATCTGATAGGTCGACGCGCGTCTGGTTCCCTCGCGGTCCTCGACCGGGGCGATCGTCGTACCCGGACCGTCAAAGAGAGTCGCCTCAACGCACCCGTAGCCGGCCAGGCCCGCGCGAAGGTGATGCTCGATCTCACGGAACCGCATCCGGCGAGGCTAGCCGCCCCTGCCAATCCGCGAACCCAGGGCTCAGGGGATCGGAGAGCGGTTCCCCGAGCCCTGGGTTCGCAAGAACGTGGCCCGGTCAGAGCGCCGCGGGCAGCTCCAGCCGGAAGACACTCCACCCGTCTTCATATGTGTAGACGAGTTCGCCATCCATCAGCCGTGCCACCTTGCGGGAGACACTGAGCCCGAGCCCGATCGAGGCTGTCAGCCCGGGTCTCGTGTGAGCACGGCGGTATGGCTCGAAGATCCGTTCCCGCTCTTTCGGGGGCACGCCGGGACCGTTGTCGGAGACGACGAGCGACACGTAGGTTGGTCCCCCATGGAAGGCGATGCGTATCTCCTCGCCACCGTAGCGGATCGCGTTCGAGACGAGATTGCGGATGATCTGGCGGACCCGAGCCGGGTCGGCCGTCGCTCGGACGGTTGATCCGACGAGACTGATGCGGTCCCCTCTGGCCTCGCGGTCGAGCGCCTCGAGGGCCTGTCTTGCCTGCGCCCGAAGGTCCACCGACACGCTGGCCACAGTGAGGACGCCGTTGTCGGCTCTTGCCTCCACCAGCAGGTCTTCAACGATGTCCGCGAGGTCTGCTCCTTCGTTCGCGATGGTGGCGATCATCTCCTTGCGTTCGCTATCCGTCAGGTGGGAGACGTCACCGTTCAGGAGCTGCGCATAGCCCACGACAGCGGACAATGGCGTGCGGATTTCATGAGAGACTGAGGCGATCAGCTGATCCTTTGCATCCACGAGATCCTGCAGCCGTTGCTCTGCGACAACCTGCTCGGTGATGTCGACGACGTGGGTTACCAGCTGTTCAGGATGCTTGCCGGCCAACTCGAGAGGGGCCGAGCTCGCAAGCGCGTACCTCGTGTGGCCGTCACGGTGCAGGTAGCGAACTCTGGACCGTGACGAGGGAATCTCGCCTGCGAGCATTCGGCGCAATCGGGCCACGCTCGCGTCCCGGTCATCGGGATGCAGGATTTCCGTCATGGACTTGGACAGCAACTCTTGTTCGGTGTAGCCGGTCGTGTCGAGGGCCGCTCGATTCACCGCGACAATTCGGCCGTCTTTCATGGAGACAATGGCGACGCCGATCGCAGCGGACTCGAATGTCTGGTGCCACTTGAACTCGCTGTCCTCGAGTGCACCAAGAGCCTCGTCGCGGGAACCGATCTCTCTCAGGTACTCGATTCGGCGTAGCCACCCGACCACAGCCATACCCAGCACCAGGAAGAGCGAGATGATTGCTGTTTCGTCGAGCTGCCGGGACTCGTACGCGAGTGACCACCCGACGAAGCGCTCGAAGAGGTCGAAATGCAGGGAGAGGCCGACTCCGACGGCCACGAACACGAGCAGAATCAGGAAGTCCCTGACCGCCGGCGAGACACGGTGATTCTTCGTCATCTCGAACATCACTATGACTTGTCGGTATCCAGCCACGAAGACCGGATGACCATTCCCTCGTGGTCCGGCCTGACTACTCCCCATCGGGTTCACTCGGCCGTAGACAATCCAGGAAGAGCGACCACTCCGGGTGCCTGCCCCGGGCAATGATCAATGCCGCGACTCCTCGACTATTTCGATCAGCGCGGCCACGTCGTGACCTAGGACGCGAGCGGGTGGCGCCTGACAGGTCGGTCGCCAATGACACGCGATCTGATCGCGTCGCTTCCCGACTCGTAGGACACCAGCCCATCACAAGTGGGAGAATGAGCACAATGGGTCTTCCGGTACGCACGCTCGATGGCCTCGAAGGCAAGTGGCATCTCGAAGGAGATGTGCTCGGCAAGCCACTCGTTCAGGAGGTGCGAGTCGAGTGGGTCCTCGGGGGCGCATATCTCGAGATGCACTACCTGCCGTCGACGGTGACACCGTTGACCGAGGAGCCGTACGAGGCCGTCGCCTTCATCGGGTGGGATCTTCAGGGACAAGGGAACTTCGTGATGTTCCTGTTCGACACGTTCGGCGCCGCGTACTCCTCACCTGGTGTCGGGAGCGCGCTCGACGGGGGTGGTGTCCGTTTCGATTTCGACTACCCACAAGGTGGCTTCGTGACCGATCTGATCCCTACGGGCGACGGGTGGCGGATCGAGCAGTTCTCTCGGGAGGAGGAACGGCTCGTTCCTTTCGCCGTCAAGCACCTCTCCCGACGCTGAGCCCCCACATCCAGGGGTACTCCTGGGCTCGTTCTCACCTCTCAGCAGCCCGGCTCGGGTAGGTTTCGGCGCAACGGAATGGAGGAGGAAACCATGACGACACCGTCAACCCCGTATGCAGCTCGGCTCGAGATCGACTACCCGGAGAAGCTCGACCGTTTCACGAGCTTCTTCAGGGTGATTTGGATCATCCCGATCCTCGTCATTCTGAGTCTGCTGACGGCCACCGGCAACGAGACGGTCGTCAGAGCAGGTGAGCACATCCGACGCAGCGGCCTGGGCATCACCGGCGGTCTGTTCCTCGCGACGATGCTGATGATCGTGTTCCGCGTCCGATACCCGAGATGGTGGTTCGACTTCGCGAGGGAGCTGCTCCGCTTCTCCACCCGAGTCGCCGCCTATCTGTTCCTGCTCACCGACCAGTACCCGTCGACGGTCGACGAGCAGGCCGTGCACCTGGAGTTCGACTATCCGGACGTCGAAAGAGATCTGAATCGATGGCTGCCGCTGGTCAAGTGGCTCCTGGCGATCCCCCACTACATCGTGCTCGCGATCCTGTGTGCGATCGCCGTCGTCGTGTGGGTCATCGCCTGGTTCACGATCCTGTTCACCGGGCGGTACCCCCGGGCGCTGTTCGACTACGTGGTCGGGGTCGGTCGTTGGGGAATGCGTGTTGCCGCCTACGCCAGCCTGCTCGTCACCGACGTGTACCCACCATTCAGTCTGCGGTAGCGCTCGGGAGTCGTCGAGCCTCAGAGCGCAAGTTGCGTCCCGATCCCTGCCTCACGTGCCCGTCGCACGAGTTCAGGGGCGACGGCCATATCGTCGAGGGCCAGCCCAAGGTTGATGGCGATGATCCGCTCGTCGTCCCGCTCACGCCGGGGCCGAGCACCTGCCACGACCTCCCCGAGGTCGGCGGTGGGTATCGGGGTCGTCTGGAAGTAGCCCTGCTCGCGGTAGTAGGCGAACTGCTCGTGGTCGTCGGTGGTCACCCTGTCGAACTCGGCGAGGGCCTCGCTTGTCCAGTAGCTGTCGAAGTCCACTGCGCTCGCGAAAGTCCCTGGTCGGACCCATCCCGCGGGGATCGTCGGGTCGGGATCGTGCAGAATCGGACCGGAGGTGACGACGAGGTCCGAGCCGACGACAGCCTCTCTGGGCGTATCGACGGCGACGATGTCGAGGTCGAGCCGCTCGGCCATCTCCTCGACGAACCGATCCCGGGCAGCCGGAAAGATGTCGTAGGCATAGACCTTGCGAAGGTCGAACAGGTGCGCGAGGGCCTCCAGGTTGGTGCGGCCCTGTACCCCGCAGGCAAGGATCCCTGCAGTCTCGCTGTCGGGACGTGCGAGGTACTTGGCGGCGAGGCCGGTGGCGCCACCGGTTCGAACGGCGGTGATCCACGTGCAGTCCATGACGGCCGTCGGCATGCCGGTTTCGGCGTCGTTGAGGATGAGGAGGCCGCTGATGTACGGCAGGCCCCGCGCCTGGTTGGCCGGGTAGCCGCTCACCCACTTGATACCGGCCGACTCGAGTGCCGGGATGTAGGCGGGCATCGCATGGATGAAGGCGTCCGGCCGGGTGTGAATGCCGGGCTTGGGTGGCATCTCGACCCGTCCCTGACCCTTCTCGATGAACGCTTGCTCGAGGAGGTCGATCACTGCGCCCATATCGAGCCCGACCGACTCGACGTCCGCTCGTGACAGGTACAGCAGGGACTCGGTCATGTTGGCGACTCTACCGGGCGAATCGACCGTGGAGTCCCCGATCACGGCTGCGATCCCTTCAACCCGAGCCCAAACCCGATCCAGGCGCCGACACAATCTGGGACGCGTGCGAAGGTGGCCATCAGCCCATCACCGGTGGTCTTCACCACGCTGCCACGGTTCGTCACGACCGCTTCGCGGGGATCATGTCGTGTTGGGCGAGGGCCGGTCCCATCGTCTCCGGGTGGCGTTCCCAGAGGCGAGTGCTCGCCTCCAGGTCCGTGAACAGAAAGACGAGCAGGGCCGTCATGCTAGGTGTGAGGGGTGAATTGTGACCGTCGGTCAGCCGCGTTCACCCGAGAGGAGCAAGCGCCTATCGGACCAGGTGGCGGACGAGCGAGTCGACTTCCATCGGTTGCACCGCTCGGTCACGTCGATTCGGACTGCGACTGAGGATCATCTGATTCCGGCCTGTAGGCAGCACGAGCCGGTAGTGTCGAAACGCACTATTGCGGAGCCCCCGTGACCACCACAAGATTCGTCTTCCTCGCAGACACCCAACTCGGGGCATACGCCACGTTCAGCGGTCTGACCGAAGAGGAGGCCGCAGCGTTCCTGGTTCGCGGTATGCGCGTCTCGAGCGTCCCACGAGTTCATGGGCACGACTGGGATGCGATCAGGTACCGTGCGGCAGTCGATGCTGTCAACGCCCTTGAACCGAGCTTCGTCGTGATCGGCGGTGACATGATCGACGATGCTTCGTCCCAAGAGCAACTCGACGAACTCCTCGATATCTCCGCCCAATTCGATTCCTCGATCCAGGTGCACTGGGCGCCCGGCAATCACGACATCGCTACGGATTCAGTAGCTCCGACGGACGAGAGCATCGATCACTACCGGCAGGTGTTCGGACCGGACTTCTACTCGTTCGGCGTGAACGGAACCCGATTTATCGTCATGGATACCGCCGTCTTCGACCAGCCAAGGTACGTCCCCGGTCATCTCGAGGAGCAGTTCGCCTTCCTCGAAGAAGAGCTGAACGGAGCTCGGGGCGCCGACCACATAGTCCTCTTCGGTCATCATCCGCTCTTCGTCGAGCACGCAGACGAGCCCGACACCTACTGGAACATCCCTCGAGAGCGGCGAGCGAGGCTGCTCGCAATGATCCATGAGCACGGGGTGGAGATCGCGTTCGCCGGCCACCTCCACCGAAACGCCGAAGCTCATGACGGGACCTTCCACATGGTGACATCAGGCCCGGTCGGATATCCGTTGGGTGACGACCCTTCAGGCTTCCGAATCGTGGAGGTAGGTCCCGACAGCATTACCCACGAGTACCACCCTCTCCAAATGCCCGACCGCCCGATCAAGGAGGACTGAGTGAAGCCGGTGATCCTGACAGTTGATGATGACAGCCTCGTTTTGGAGGCGATCAGGCGGGATCTACGAGCATCCTACGCGGAGGACTATCAGATCGTCTCCGCGGGCTCAGGCTCGGAGGCCCTGGACACGCTGACGAGCATCCAGGGGCGCGGAGGAGTTGCTGCGCTGTTTCTGGTCGACCAGCGCATGCCGGAGATGACAGGCACTGAGTTCATCCGACACGCACGCGAGCTCTTCCCAGATGCCAAGCGAGTACTGCTCACCGCGTACGCGGACACAGAAGCCGCCATCGACGCGATCAACGTCGTGGGTCTGGATCACTACCTGATGAAGCCGTGGGATCCGCCGGAGCAACACCTCTACCCGGTTCTGGACGACCTGTTGGATGACTGGAGAGCCAATGTCCCGGCCCCATTCGACGGCGTTCGTGTCGCCGGCACCACATGGTCGCCACACACCCACACAATCAAGGACTTCCTCGCCCTCAACCACGTGCCCTATCGCTTCCTCGACATAGAGCGGGAGCCTGGTGCAGCCGAGATGGTGGAGGCGTCAGGTGGAACGATACCCGTGGTGTACTTCCCGGATGGAACCGTGCTCGTCGACCCCGACAGAAGAATGCTTGCCGAAAATGTGGGGCTGAAGACGGAAGCGACGAGCCGCTTCTACGACCTGATCATCATCGGCGGAGGACCCGCAGGACTCGCCGCCGCGGTGTACGGAGCATCGGAAGGACTCCGAACGGTGATGATCGAGCAGCAAGCTCCAGGGGGACAGGCGGGTACAAGCGCCAGGATCGAGAACTACCTCGGGTTCCCGTCGGGCATCAGCGGTGGCGATCTCGCACGACGGGCGGTTACGCAGGCCACCCGGCTGGGCGCGGAGATCCTCACCGATACAGTGACGAGTCTCGGAGTTGACGGCTCGGCCAAATCGGTGGGTCTGGAGAGCGGTGTCGAGCTGCAGAGTCACGCCGTCCTTGTCGCCACGGGCATGACCGTGCGGCGCCTCGCCGTGCCCGGATATGAACGGTTCGAAGGAGCCGGCGTCTACTACGGAGCCTCGGTCTCAGAGGCAACGACCTACCAGGGAGGGAGCGTCTTCGTAGTCGGCGGTGGAAACTCGGCCGGGCAGGCGGCCATGATGTTCTCCAAGTTCGCCGCACGCGTCACACTGATCGTGCGAGGCGAATCGCTGGGAGCGAAGATGTCCCAGTACCTCGTCGATCAGATCGCCTCACGAGAGAACATCGAGGTGCTCTCCCGCACTCAGGTGGTCGAGGTCCTCGGAGGACAGAAGGTCGAGAGGATCAGACTCAAGACGGGAACGGACGTCGACGAGCGCGACGCATCGGGGATCTTCATCTTCATCGGCGCAGTGCCCCACTCGGCCTTCCTCGAGGGGGTCGTAGAGCGCAACGATCGCGGCTTCATCTACACGGGCCCCGACATCTTCCTCCGTGGCAGCAAGCCTGCGACGTGGACGGTCGACCGGGATCCTTTCCTCCTCGAAACCAGCGTGCCGGGGGTCTTCGCAGCAGGGGATGTCCGCCACGGCGTCGTCCGAAGGGTCGCATCGGCCGTTGGCCAGGGATCGATCTCCGTCTCGATGGTGCACAAGTACCTTGACACGGTCTGAGCGCACCGAGGGTCTACGAGCCGTCCCACTCTTCGCGACGCTCGCACAAGAGGACCTCGAGCGTCTCGCATCGGGAGTTGAGCAGATAGATCTTCCCGCAGGCTCCCTCCTGTTCGAGGAAGGTGACAAAGGTGATCACGCCTACGTCATCAACGAAGGGGAGATCGACATCGTGAAGATCACCGACGATCGCGAGATGTTGATCGCTCGGCGCGGACCTGGGGAGGTGATCGGCGAGATGGCACTGCTCGATGTCGCGCCCCGTATGGCCACTGCCAGAGCATCGACAGACGCTTCGCTCCTGGCCATCCCGAAAGAGGATCTCGACGACCTCCTGGCGAGTAGTGCTGCTGCGGCACGGGCACTCTTCACCGGCCTGCTGGCCCGATGGCGAGAGACCCAAGGGCGGCTTCGACAGTCGGAACGTATGGCCCAGTTGGGAACGCTCACCGCAGGATTGGCTCACGAGTTGAACAACCCGGCCGCTGCTGTCCAGAGGAGCGCGGGCAGGCTCGGGGAGGCGGTTGAGAGACTGCGCGCTGCACTCGCGGCCACTTCCACGGTTGCAGCCGCACATCCAGACCTCGAGGAGCGTCTCCACACGGCACCCCAAGGGCGGCAACGACTGAGGCCGCTCGAAAGAGCCGATCTCGAATCGGAAGTCGAACGCGTCTTGACGGCGCGGAATGTTCCGAAGCCGTGGGAACTGGCCGAGGGAGTCGCGTCGTCGGGCATGACCGTTGACGCCGTCGAGTCGCTCGTCTCCGACTACGGGGCCGACGCCGCTGTGGTGTTGGAGGCGCTCGTGGCTACGTCCCTGGTCACCGGGCTGGTCGAACAAGTCCAAGAAGGCGCCTCGAGGATGTCGACGATCGTCGGAGCGCTGAAGTCCTACTCGTATCTCGACCAAGCGCCGCTCCAAGACGTGGACATCCGCAAGGGAATTGAAGACACCCTCGTCATCCTCGAACACAAGCTCAAAGGCATACAGGTAGAACTCGATCTAGAAAACATCCCGGCCATCACGGCTCACGGAAGTGAACTCAACCAGGTGTGGACGAACCTCCTCGACAACGCTGCCGATGCCGTCTCAGGCAAGCCAGATGCGAAGATCACGGTCCGCGGACGGGTATCGGATGGCGCCGTCGTTGTCGATGTCGAGGACAACGGGGATGGCATCCCTGGGGACGTACTCCCCCGGGTCTTCGACGCATTCTTCACCACGAAACCTCCAGGATCGGGAACGGGGTTGGGGCTCGACATCAGCTACTCGATCGTGGTGCATCGACACCGAGGCGAGTTGACGGTCGCATCGCGACCCGGCCGTACGGTCTTCACGGTGACCTTGCCGATGAACGCGCGATGACATCGGCCGGGAGTCCCTGCGTGCCCGGCGAGGAACCCACCTCCTGAACGAGGGGCCGGCTACTCCTGAGCGGAGATCCCATCGTCCGCGATGGTCTGGCCGCCACACGCGACGGTGTGAAGGAGATCGATGGCTGCGTTGTCGGCCGGGATCGTGAACGTGCCGGTCGTGACGGTGCCGTTGCGAGCTTCGGTGCCGGTCACATTCACCACGGTTGAGGACCAGTCCACCGTGCTGTCCGTCTGGTCCGTCACGTTGAGACCGACGAGCCGGCGGACACCGTCGATGGTCGCGCATCCGACGCCGGTGCCGTACTCGGTGAACCCGAGCGAGAACTCGTATGGGTTGCCCTGGGCATTGATGACATCGGCGATCGCGCAGTTCTCGAAGGCCCAAAGCTGCACCATTCGGCCGTCGTCGGCGAGGAACAGTGGCGGCGTTGAGTCGTTGACATCGACGACCAGCACCGATCGCATCACCGGGCTTGCGGAGTTCCACGTGCGCCGGGTGCCGCCTCCTGCAGCGGTAGCCACACCGACGGTCGTGACGCCGGAGGCGCCGGTGAAGACCCAGGCGGTGTCGGGTCGGCCATCGCCGTCCAGGTCGATCACCTGCTTGTCCGTGGCGCCCGCAGGGATGTCCGCAGAGCCGCCCGTGCAGGCAGACAACGCCACCGGCGAGGTACTTGCGGTAGTCGCGGACCGGAATGTAGTCGATGTCGTTGTACCGGTGGCCGTGCTGCTACACGATGCGGCAACCAGTGCAACGAGGGCCGGCGCGACGAAGGCGAACCGACGGGAAGGGGATGACGGTCGCATGATGAACCTCCGGCTCTTCAACGGCGGGCCGGTCACGGTCCGTCGAGGCCGCAGGCTAGAAACGCGCTGGAGCTACCGGGAATCACCGGACGAGCACACGTGCAAGCGACCGGCGCATGCAGTCCCCAAGCGCCTCATGGCTTGTAGCTGTGATCTCGTTCGTGTGGGCCCGCACCTCCCTGGGCGATGTCGAGGCGGGACCAGCACACTCCGGCGATCTCGACAGGGCACCCGAGAAACGGGGCACAGCAGCCGGAATCGAATACCGTTCATCCGACGACAGGAAGCAGGCTATGTGTTTCGATCATGACTCCAAACCACCGATTCCCGACGGCGGGAGGGCAATCACGGTCGCCGACCTGACCCTGACCGCGCGAGACGGCAACGAGTTCGCCGCGTTCGAGGCCGCCGGCGACGAGAACTCAAAGGCGGCGGTGGTGGTCCTTCCCGACGTGCGTGGCCTTTTCCAGTTCTACAAGGATCTCGCTTCCCGGTTTGCCCAGGCCGGTCATGACGCAATCGCGATCGACTACTTCGGCCGCACGGCCGGGCTCGCCAAGAGGACGAATGACTGGGACTTCATGCCCCACGTGAAAGCCACGACGTCCGAAGGGATCCGAAATGACGTCGCTGCGGCCGTGTCGAGGGTTCGTTCCGATGATCCCGACCGGCCAGTCTTCACGGTCGGGTTCTGTTTCGGCGGATCGAACTCGTGGCATCAGGCCGCCAACAGGCTGCGACTCTCAGGGGCGATCGGCTTCTACGGCAACCCGCGACGCGCCAGCGATGTGGTCCCGGCTATCGATCGGGTTGGCGACATGGCGTGTCCGGTCATGGCGCTGATGGGGGGCGCCGACCCGAGCATCTCTCAGGAAGTGGTCGACGAGTTCGAGCAGACACTGAACGCGGCCGGGGTTGTCAACGAGATCGTCACCTATCCGGGAGCCCCCCACTCGTTCTTCGATCGCAAGCACGCTGATTTCGCTGAAGCCTCGGCGGATGCGTGGCAGAGAGTCTTGTCGTTCATCGGCGAGTACACCTAGCAAGCCAAGACTCAGGACCGGCGTGTCTGTAGAGCCCGCCATGGCCGGAGGCCCGGACCGGTGTTTGCGCCCGAGTGAGCCAACGGGCCCCGCGGGCGTTTCCAACGCTAGCCCCGACCGTTTCACACACCGACAGCTTCTGTTCGAAACGGGGCTGCCGGTTCGCTACTACCTCCCCAAGAAGGACGTGAGAATGGACCTGACGACATCGTCCTCCACCCACTCCGCTTGCCCCTACAAGGGCACGGCCGACTACTGGTCGATCACGATCGACGAGAACGTTCACGAGGATCTGGTCTGGAGCTACCGGTTGCCAACTCTCGAAAGCGCCAAGATCGCCGGGCTGGTCGGCTTCTGCAACGAGAAGGTCGATACGTACGTCGATGGTGTTCTCCAGCCGAGGCCCAAGACCGGGTACTCCTGAACCGAGTGGGTCCGTGAGCGAAGATCCTCTCAACCACGACCGTCCAGTAGTGGCTAGATGGTCCTCGCTCTCGAGTTCAAGTTGGCACGTGCCCAGCGGGCTCCTTCTCTGTCTTCGGTGTCGCGTTGATCGCCGAGTGGTGTCGTCAGGTGCCGGCTCCGACCAGCAGGGATTGCAGTTCAGCGACCTTCGGGACTCGGCCCGCCACTACGACCTTCTCGTCGACGACCAGCGCCGGGGTCGACATGACGCCGTAGGAAGCGATGTCCCCATAGTCCGTGACCTTCTCGATCTCAGCTTGGAGACCGAGCAGGCTCACTGCTTCGGCGGTTCGCTTCTCGAGGGCTTGGCAGTTGGCGCACCCGGCGCCGAGCACTTTGATCTTCATGGGACTCTCCTTCATAGAACCAGGTTGAACAGGAAACCGACGGCGAGGATGCCTACCCCGACCACTCCCACGAACACCGCGAGGAGATGGGGTTTCAGCACTCGCCTCAATAGGACGAGTTCGGGGACCGAGAGGGCGACCACCGACATCATGAAGGCCAGGACCGTGCCGATCGCCAGCCCTTTGGCGTGGAGGGCTTCGACGAGTGGGAGGATCCCGGCGGCGTTCGAGTAGAGGGGGATGCCGAGGCCCACTGCGACTGGCACGGCGAGGGGGTTGTCTGGCCCTGCGTACCTCACGAAGAACCCTTCCGGGACCCAGCCGTGGATGGCGGCTCCGATTCCGATGCCGGCGAGCAGGTAGGGCCAGATCTTGCTGATGATGGTCCGGACTTCCTCTCGTGCGATGGCGAAGCGATCACTCCAGCTAAGCCCCCTGGACGCGTCGACCGGCTGGCCTCGAAGCGTCGTCTCGAACACGAACGATTCGATCCAACGTTCGAGATGGAGCCGTCCGATCACCCATCCGGCGACGACGGCCACGACGAGTCCCGCCGTCACGTAGAGCGCCGCGACCTGCCAGCCGAACAGGCCGTACAAGAGGACGATGGCGACCTCGTTGACCATCGGACTGGCGATCAGGAAGCTCATCGTGATCCCCAGCGGGACGCCGGCAGCGACGAACCCGATGAAAGCGGGCACGGCACTGCATGAACAGAACGGAGTCACCACGCCGAGACCGGCGGCCGCCACGTTCCCGACTCCTTCGCGACGTCCACCGAGCAGCGCCCGCGTGCGTTCGACGCTCATGAAGCTGCGCAGGACGGTCACAGCGAAGATGATGCCGGCCAGCAGCAGCAGGATCTTGGTCGTATCGAAGATGAAGAACTCGAGGGCATCGCCTAGGCGGCTCTCTGGGGTGAACCCGGCCACGTCGTTGACCACCCACCGCGACAGCGGACCATTGACCTGGTACGCGAACAACCAGGCAGCCGCTGCGGCCGCGAGCCCGCCCCAGACGTGCCACGGTGACCGCACCGCGGGGCCGGCGCGCAGGGCGGTGCTCATGGTTGCTTCACCCGAGACCGTTTGGAAGGGAGCCTTGCACCAGTCGCGCCGTCTCGTCGGACAGTCGGTAGTCGACCCACCGGCCTCGCCTGGAGGCCTCCACCAAACCGGCCTCCCGCAGAACTCGCAGGTGATAGGACAGCAGGTTTGGGGCGATGTCGATGGATACTTGAAGATCACAGACGCATCGCTGACAGGACGCGAGCTGGTCGAGGATCTGGAGCCGAATCGGATCCCCCAACGCAGAGAATACGGCTGCCCTGTCTTCAATCGATGTTGATTCAAGATCCGTTGAAGTCATGTACGCATCATGGCACGGCGCTGCAAGGATCAGTAGAGGCGAAAGTCCCAAGTTGCAGCCGAAAGCCCCTCATCGAGAGGCCGATCCCCCTGATGAGCATCGGCAGGGAGGCGCTGGATCGCAAGACCCCTCTGAGGCCTAGTCCCGGTCAGTCTGTGCCGCCTGATTGGACAGACGGTACCCGAGGTCGCTGACGAGCTTGGTGATGAGCGAGGCCCCGTCGGCAGTGGGATGGATCGCATCCGAGGACACGAGACCCGATGCCATGGGATCGTTTGTGCCGTCAGGCCCGTTGAAGGCGTTGAGGAGGCGCGCCACCGGAATGCCGTGGGAAACGGCAGTGTCCCTGACGAACTGCTGTGCTTTGACCCAGTACGGAGCCACCTCGTCCAGTGTCCCTCCGGCGGCGAAATCGCCGACGTGCACCAGATAGGCGTCCATGCCTCGGACCAACGTCTCGCTGGGATCGATGAGGCTCATCAGCTCGGTGAAGATCGCCTCCGTGTTCGCCTCATACTCGGTGAGGATGTCGCGAAGGCACTGCTGGCCGTCATCACCTCCGCAGTCGGCGGGGTCATAGCCCCCAACACCGGCCACGGTCTGCCAGGGCACCGCCCACCCGTCGAACGGAACGAGCATCGTCACGACATCCGCCTGAGTCAGATCCTGACGAAACCGCTCGTTGGTCCGCATCCGTTCGAGCAGGGCCGCGGAGCTGTCGTTCGGGACTGTTCTGTTGGGCAGGTCGACGTCCACGCCAAACTCGGCCTGAAGCCGTTCCCGGTACTGGTAGATGAACCCCGATTGGGTGTCCGGCGTGAACGTGGCCGAGTTGCCGATGGGTACGTACACCAGAGGTCCCCCACCCACATCCAGGGTCGAGGAACTGCACGAAACCACTGCGAGCATGAGCGACACGCCGAGCGCAGTTAGCACGGCCTTCGACATGACACGCCTCTGCATGCGAACCTCCCACGCGGTGGGTGCCGGTTTTCAGGACTGGATAACGACCACGCAGAAGGTGTAGGCGATCCCGCTACCCAACAGCCAGTCGGCAAACAGGGGCGTCGCATTTCCCAAAACCGCTTCGAAAGCCACCCGATACCGCCCAGGGTCGATGGTCACCGTCTTCGCCACAACTCCACTCCGAGTGCACACGTCCGCCGGGGGTGTCCCGACGTACTTCTGGCACGTCGGGCAGGAGTCGAGTACCTCGAGCGTCGGGGTGGGACCTCCCATCGAGAACCTGAGCATCTCTGGTGCTGCGTTGATGATGAGTACCTGCGCTGTCCCCGATGGAGCCGTTCCGCTGACGGTGGGTTGGATCGAAGGGTCGGGAGGTGTTCCCACACAGGAAACCCCACCGAGCGCGTCACTCAGCCGCTTGAGGAACGATGCGATCTGCCCCCGGGTCACCGTCTGATTCGGAGAAAACGTCGTTGCGCTCGTCCCTGTGGTCACACCCACGGCCTTCGCCCAGGCCACCGCCGACGCATAGAACGCCGAAGGGCCGACGTCACTGAAGCCGGGGTCCGGGCTTCCCGCCGGAACGCCCGCACACCGATGCAGCAGTGTCGTCATCTGGCCTCGCGTCAACGGATCCCCTGGGGTGAAGAGATTCGAGGTGGTTCCCGACGTTATGCCGAACAGAAACGCCCACTTCACAGCGTCGTTGTAGAAATCGCCGGATCCAACATCCGTGAAGCCGTGCCCCGGCGATCCAGTTGGCGAACCCGAATAGCGGAACAGGAAGGTGACCGCCTGCCCCCTCGTCACCGGCAGGTCTGGACCGAAGAGGCCAGGACCGATCCCTGTTGTGATCCCTCGGCCCACTAGCCACTCGACATCCTGGGCGTAGAACGCGTTGGGATCCACATCGGTGAAGGACGTCTGGCCATGGGCGGGCGCGCCCCCAAGGGCCACGAAGGCCACCATCACGCAGAACGCCAGGCCCGCGTGTACCCAACCAGAACCTCTGGATCTCGACATCAGCCACTCCCCTCTCACTGCCGTGCTCACTACTCAGCCCTATTCAGCAGACTACGCCTCGGGACCGACCCCTTGTCGGGTCGGTCGGCGCTATCCACGAGTAGGCCGGGACTATCTTGAAGTCACATGAGCGCGGCTGCCAAGACCGTGCCACGAGCATGCACTCGCCCCGCGGCAGGACAAGCGAGGTTGCACTCCCGAGCTAGAACGGACACGATGACAAATGGCCACACCCAGCCCGACCGACAAGTCGAGGATCGGCAGGACGAACCTCACGGTCGCCAAGATCTGCTTCGGAACCTCCCCACTAGGGGATATGCCGGGCACCTACGGCTACAGCGTCGGTCCGGAACGTGCAAAGGAGACGATCCGGGCGATCTTCGATGGACCGTGCAACTTCATCGACACGTCACGAAACTACGGATCCGGCCGCTCAGAGCAGCGCATCGGCGAGGTCATCGCCGAGCGCGGTGGCTTGTCCGATGGCTTCGTCGTCTCAACCAAGCTCGACCGTGACCCCGAGACCGATCGGTTCGATGCTGCCCGGGCGCGCCGGTCGATCGAGCAGAGCCTCGGCGTGCTCGGCCTTGACCGCATCAACCTTCTCCATCTTCACGATCCCGAGTACGCCAGGTCCATGGGACAGGTCAGCGGTCCCAGAGGTTCCATCGCCGAACTCTTCAAAATGAAGGAGGAGGGGCTGGCCGATGCGGTCGGATTGGCGGCCGGCAATGTCGATGTGATGATGCCGATCTTGCGGGAGTGGGATTTCGACGCGCTGATCACCCACAATCGGTTCACCCTCGTCAACCGCAATGCGGAGGCGATGATGGACCTCGCCCACTCGAAAGGGATCGCCGTGCTGAACGCCGCGCCCTACTCTGGCGGCGTCCTGGCCAAGGGATCGGCGTCCTTCCACCGTTATGTTTATCAGGAAGCATCGGAAGAGATACTCGACCCCATCCGACAGATCGAGGTCGTCTGCGCTCGCCATGGGGTCCCCACCGGCGCGGCGGCCCTGCAGTTTTCCATGCGCGATCCGCGGGTGACGTCGACGATCTGCGGCGTCAGCAAGCCCGAGCGGATTGCCGAGACCCTGGAATGGGCTCAATGGCCGATTCCCGACGCAGTGTGGGATGAGCTCCTGGCGCTGCCCTTCTCGGTAGGCGACCCGGAGGCAACCCGGGATTACAGCTCTGGCTAGATGGTGCCACTCACGCAGCACCTTGGCACTTCTTCCAGATCCGTGAATGAGTGCGGGCGGACGGAATCGGCGCTAGATGACGAAGCTGGCGAAGCCCAGGGCCAGGCCGAGGGCAACAAGGTTCAAGGCACCGATCTCCACACCCACTGCAGCTAACACGAATACCACTACTGCTGCGGCGAGCAGGAGCTTGGATACTCCCCATTTCTTGGCCATGCTGTCTCCTCCTACGGTTCCGGGCGAAGGCCAGGCTATCCGTCGGAAAGGTGAACTCCAACCGCCGGAGGTTGCGTCTCACCCGACCTCTTGATTCTCTGGTGACCAGTCCGCGGCGAGGGCATCACAGTGCGCCACCGAAAGCGGCGAGTGTTCCTGGCAGGCAGATCCGATCACGGTCAACCAGCGCGCCGTAGCGGCCCGGAGCGCGGCGCACGAGCCTTCGATGCCGATCAGGTGATTGGGTCGCGCCGGCCCGGCCCTCTCCGCGACCCAGCAGGTCAGGCCCGCCGGCTCCGAGCGAAGAAACCGTAGATCACCAGCACGACGATCGACCCGACGATTGCAATCAGCCACGTACGAATCTCGAAGAAACCGCCGAGGCTGATGTCGAAGATGAGGCTGGCCAGCCACCCGCCCAGGAGTGCGCCGACGACGCCGAGGAGCATCGTCATGAAGAAGCCGCCACCCTGCGCACCGGGTAGGAGCAGTTTCGCGATGGCTCCGGCAATGAGACCGAGGATAAGAAACGCGACAAGACCCATGGCCTTTTCCCTTCTGTCTGCACCCACCAGGCGGATGCGTCTGCTCAACCACAAGGTGATCGCCGGCCACAAACGGCGGCTCGTTCGAACACCCATGTCATACCGTATCCTCGGGCCAGTAAGTCGTGTGGACTCCGAGTTGAGGAACACTCCGATCCTATCCGGTTACCGCGCCGGATCTCGCACAAATCGCCATCTTCGCCGCTCTCCAGGCGCTGAAACCGACCGACCTGAACCGGCCCTATCGTGATCTGCTCCACAAGGAGAGCGCCGACGGCCAGGGCCTCGCCCCGAAGTCGAAGTGTGCACGTCATGCTGCACGCCGCCCTGCGCGACCCCGTCCGCTGGGAGATGACCCCTCGGAATCCCGCGCACCTCGCCGAACCACTGAGGACGCCAACGACTCGAGTGATCACGTCGTCACCTGCCGAGGTGCGTCGATTTCTCGAGTACGTGAAGGATGATCGGATGCGAGCCGTCTGGACGCTCGCTAGTCCAACGCGAACGCAGCGACCTACAAACCCAGCTCGTCGAACTCACCCGCAACCCCGCCGGGCTCATCAGCGCCTTGCGCAAGCTCGAACAGAAAGACAGACTCTTCGCCAAGTTCAACCACTCGACGGCGGCCATGTGCATCGACGACCCGCTTCAACACCACGAGACCTGGTTCCATCGCCTCTTCGACATCCACCCTCCCGTCAACGAACCCATCGCCGTCCTCCAAAGGATCGAGCGGGGCCAGAGCGTCTAGAGTTCCGGGGACCGGCCGATCGGAAACGCAGGACGAGAAGGGCCTGTTGAACAATGGGCGAAGACGACACGACGCGCAGCAACGACTCGACAGCCGACCAGTCTGCTGCCGCCGGAGCGGAGCCAGGATCAAAGCCCAATGCCAGACAGGACCTGAAATCCCTCTCCCTCCCGGAAGTGGAGAAAGCGCTGGGATCGTCGCCGGACGGGCTCAGCCAAGCCGAGGCGCAGAAACGGATGGCCCAGTACGGGCCCAACGAGATCGAAGAGAAGACGGTCAATCCGTTCCTGAAGTTCCTCACCTACTTCTGGGGTCCCATCCCTTGGATGATCGAAGTGGCCGTGATCCTTTCCGCGGTTGCCCGGCATTGGCCGGACTTCTTCATCATCCTCGTGTTGCTTTTCTCCAACTCGGTGGTCGGATTCTGGGAAGAACACCAGGCGGGCAACGCCATTGAAGCCCTCAAGGCGAAACTGGCCATCATGGCCAGGGTGAAACGTGACGGGGAGTGGACCACCCAGCAATCGCGTGAACTCGTGCCGGGCGACGTCATCCGTGTGCGTCTGGGCGACATCGTACCCGCGGATGCGCGCCTGCTGGCGGGTGACGCGATAGAAGTGGACCAGTCCGCGCTGACAGGAGAGTCGCTACCCGCGACACTCAACGCCGGCGAGGCGGTGTTTTCGGGGTCGATCATTCGCCAGGGAGAAGTAGACGCATTGGTGTACGCCACCGGGACGAACACCTACTTCGGGAAAACCGCTCAGCTGGTCCAGGAAGCGCACACCGTCAGCCACTTCCAACGCGCGGTCTTGAAGATCGGCAACTACCTAATCATGCTCGCCGTGGCTTTGGTGGCGGTGATCATCGCCGTCGCCCTTCTCCGCGGCGACCCCCTTCTCACCACTTTGCAGTTCGCCCTGGTGCTGACGGTGGCAGCGATACCGGTGGCGATGCCCACGGTGCTGTCGGTGACCATGGCGGTCGGCGCGCGCCTGCTGGCCAAGAGAGAGGCGATTGTGACCCGACTAGCGTCGATCGAGGAGCTGGCCGGCGTCGACGTGCTGTGTGCGGACAAGACCGGCACCCTGACCCAGAACAAGCTGACGCTGGGTGATGCATTCAGCGTGGACGGCATCCGTGCCGATCAGGTCATCTTCTGCGCCGCTCTTGCCTCGCGGCGGAAGACCAGGACACCATCGATCTGGCCGTGCTGGGAGCTCTGAAAGATGCCAAGGCCCTGGACGGGTACCGGGTGGTCCACTTCCAGCCGTTCGACCCGGTGCACAAACGCACCGAAGCCACCGTGGAAGCCACCGACGGAAGCCAGTTCAAGGTGACCAAAGGTGCGCCGCAGGTAATCCTGGAATTGTCGGCCAACGCAGCCCAGGTCAATCCCGCCGTCGAAAACGCGGTCAACGAATTTGCCACGCGCGGCTTTCGCTCATTGGGCGTTGCCAGGGCCGAGGGAGAAGGCCAATGGCAGTTTCTCGGCGTGCTGCCACTATTCGATCCGCCGCGCGAGCAGGCCAAGGCGACCATCGCGACCGCCCGCGACATGGGGGTAGACGTCAAGATGGTGACGGGTGATCAATTGGCCATCGCCCGCGAAACGGCCAGGAAACTGGGGCTGGGCACACACATCCTCGATGCCGGTGGCTTCGGCGATACCGACCATCACGAGACGCCGCAATTGGCAGAGTCCATCGAGAAGGCTGACGGCTTCGCCCAGGTGTTCCCCGAGCACAAGTTTCACATCGTGGACGTCCTGCAGCAGCGCGGACATATCGTCGGTATGACAGGGGACGGGGTCAACGACGCCCCTGCACTCAAGAAGGCCGACTGCGGTATCGCCGTTTCGGGGGCAACCGACGCTGCTCGCGCCGCAGCGTCGATCGTGCTGATGGCGCCCGGCCTGTCGGTGATCATCGACGCGATCCGGGCAAGCCGCAGGACCTTCCAGCGGATGAACAGCTACGCGGTCTACCGCATCGCCGAGACGCTGCGTGTGCTGTTGTTCATGACGCTGGCGATCCTCGTCTTCAACTTCTATCCGGTGACCGCGGTGATGATCGTGCTGCTGGCTTTGCTCAACGACGGAGCCATCCTGTCCATCGCCTATGACAACGTTCACTACAAGGATGAGCCTGAGTCATGGAACATGCGCCTTGTGCTGGGAATCTCCACGGCGCTGGGCGTCATTGGGGTCGTCGCAGCTTTCGGACTGTTCTACCTCGGCGAGCGGGTCTTTCATCTCGATCGGGCGCAAATCCAGACGCTCATGTACTTGAAGTTGTCGGTGGCCGGTCATCTGACAATCTTTCTCACCCGCACACGCGGCCCGTTCTGGTCCATCCGCCCCGCGTGGATTCTGTGGCTGGCGGTGCTCGGAACGCAAGCGCTGGCGACTCTGATTGCGGTATATGGACTGTTCATGACACCCCTCGGCTGGGGCTGGGCACTGTTTGTTTGGGGCTACGCCCTGGCCTGGTTCCTCTTGAATGACCGGATAAAGCTGCTCGCCTACCGGATACTCGACCCTGTCAAGCCTGAGTCGGGCGACACTGTGGCTCGGGCTTCAGCACAACACTGAACGACCCAAGGCGGAGGACAAGGACCCTTGATTTCCCGCGAAGCGTGGCGCCGAGTCTTCCGGCAGCATCATCGACACCCTCGATCTGACGAAGGTCCACGAGGGCAGCGACTTTCGCGCGGTAGACGACTTGAACCTCTCGGTCGCGCCAGGGGAGATCTTCGGTCGTAGCGGCTCTGGCCGCGGCAAAGATGGGCGACCCGCCCTGGCCGCAGACGATCGTGCTCATCAACC
Organism: uncultured bacterium; assembly: GCA_963827865.1. GTDB lineage: Bacteria > Actinomycetota > Acidimicrobiia > Spongiisociales > UBA4744 > CAYLHS01. The sequence continues at coordinate 140,557 of CAWHCO010000001.1, forward strand.
CGCTGATCAATGTCAACGAAGGGGGTGCGGGCAGCATTCGCCGATGCCCCGCACATGCCCCTCTACCCCATCATGCTCATCGGATTCTCCGCGACGTTCCTCTGGATCGGGCTCCGTAGCCGAGTCTTGTCCTAGTTGGGCCCGGACCGGCGGGCGGTGTCCGTTGAGGTGATCGCCTACCCGAGGTCGGAACCGATGATGTCGGGCGCTGTGTCCTCGGACGCAATGCCACCCCGCTTGCTGAACCAGATGGCGAAGGCGAGCAGCGCCAACGCCACACCGATCACCGTACCGCGAACCTCCCAGCCGTAGCCCCGGATGACGAACGGCGCGACGAGAATCGCCACCAGGTTCATCACCTTGATGAGCGGGTTGATCCCGGGCCCGGCGGTGTCCTTCAACGGATCCCCGACCGTGTCCCCTACGATGGCAGCCTTGTGGGCGGGACTTCCCTTGCCCCCGTACATGCCGTCTTCGATCTTCTTCTTGGCGTTGTCCCAGATGGCACCCGTGTTGGACATGAACACCGCCATCAGCTGGCCGGTGAGAATGGCGCCGACGAGGAACCCGCCCAGGGCACCTGCACCGAGCCAGAAACCGACCAGGATCGGGGTGAAGATACCGAGGATCCCCGGCCCGAGGAGTTCCTTCTGTGCGGCTGTGGTCACGATGTTGACGCAGCGGCTGTAGTCCGGCTTCTCCTTCCACTCCATGATCCCCGGCTTCTCACGGAACTGACGCCGAACCTCTTCGACCACTTCGTAGGCGCCCCGACCCACAGCCTTCAGCGAGAAGGAACTGAACAGGAACGGAACGGCTCCTCCGATGAGCAGGCCGACGAAGACCTGGTACACGTTCACCTGGATCCCCACGGCCTCGAGCTTGCTCTCGCCGATGAAGGAGCTGAACAGGGATATGGCAGCCAGCACCGCAGTGGCGATGGCGAGGCCCTTGGTCAGTGCCTTCGTGGTGTTGCCGATGGCATCAAGCCAGGCCAGGTTGCGGCCCACATCTTCGGGAGCCTCGGTCCGCGACATCTCAAAGATCCCTTGGGCGTTGTCGGTGATCGGCCCGAACGTGTCCATCGCCAGAATGAAGCCGGTGGTCGTCAGCAGCCCGAGTCCGGCCAGCGCAATGCCGTAGGCGGCAAGCGCTGCATCACCGCCGAAGAGGAGGCCCGATGCCACGATGGTGATTCCGATAGCCACGATCGCCCACACGGAGCTCTCGAGGCCGGAGCCGAGTCCGGTGAGGAGCATCGTCGCCGGTCCCGTCCTGGTGGCTGCCGCCGTCTCGCTGGCGGCTGGGTAGTCGGGATGGGTGAATCTCCTGGTGAGCCACAGGTTGACCAACGCGAGGCCGATGCCCACGGTGCATGCCGCGGCATACCGGTAGTCGGGACGCCCCATCGTCGGGTCGACGAGATAGAAGTGGGCGATCGCGAAGAACCCCACCACCGATGAGAGGGCTGCCACCATGAATCCGGTGCTGATCGGTCGCATCGGATCGCGCAGCGGCTTGTCGCCCACCCGGACGCTGTTGATGCCCAGGATCGAAGTGAACACTCCGAGGGCACGCACCATCAGTGTGAAGAGCACGAGTTTCAGTGCGAAGCCGGCCGCGTCGGCACCGAAGTGGCTGAGGAATTCTGGATCGAGGAGCGCGGCGGCAGCAAGGATGATGGCCGCCACCAGCGTCACCTCGTAGCTCTCAAAGACGTCGGCGGTCATCCCGGCACAGTCCCCGACGTTGTCGCCCACATTGTCCGCGATGACCGCCGGGTTGCGAGCGTCGTCCTCGGGAATCCCGGCCTCGACCTTCCCAACCAGATCGGCGCCGACGTCTGCCGCTTTCGTGTAGATACCCCCACCGATTCGCATGAAAAGGGCGGCCAAGGAGCCCCCAAAACCGAATCCGACGAGCACCTTCATGGCATTGTCGCTGAACAACAGGAAGATGACGGTGGCACCAAGCAGGCCGAAGCCGACCGTGAACATCCCGGATACTGCGCCGGCGCGAAAGCCCAGTTCCAGTGAGCTTCCGTAGCTGGTGAGCGCGGCGTTCGCAGTACGCACGTTGGCCTTCACCGCGAGCCACATCCCGACGTAGCCGGCCCCATAGGATGCCAGCACACCCATGATGAACCCGAGGGCGATCCCGACGGGGAGTGGAAGCTTGGAGCCCGCCGGAGTCACCGGATAGACGCTGCGGTACGCGAGCCACAGCACCACCGTGACCGCGATCACGAACCAGATCATCGTGCGGAACTGACGTCGCAAATACGTCATCGCACCATCTTCGATGTCTGCGGCAATCTCGCGCATCTTCTCGGAGCCCGCCGGCTGACGCAGTACCTTTCGCACGAGGTAGTAGCCGTAGGCGAGAGCGATCAACGAAGACACGAGCACGCCCACCAGCACCAGCCAGTCGTCCCTGCCAAACGCGGGGAGCGTGACGTCACCCTCCCCAACGGCGAACGACCTCATCGCGGTCAGGACGCCCACCACTACGCCTCGGCGCCGAGCCGAACGAGAAGGTCGTTGATCCTCACCTCGACAGCCTTGAGCTGGTCCTTGTAGGTGGAGACGGTCGCGCTGTAGATCTCCTCGCGTAGCTGTCCGAATCGGCCCTGCAGGATCTCGACCAGCAGTTCGCGCTCGACGCCACTCAGTTCAAGCTGCATAGATACCCCCGATCAGCCGCGATCGGCTCCCTTCGACTCGAGCGCCGACGCAGCTAGTTGCCTAGAGTTCGGTCAGCAGCTGGAGGAAGTCGTCCCGATCCACGGCGGGCATCGTGTGAGACTTCGCCCCGATCAAGTTGCCGATCTTCGCAGCGACCTTCATCGCCGCACGATTGTCCGGGCACTCGACGATCGACATGATGTCGTGGTGACCGAGAAGGCCGTAGACCGCAAGGATCTCACAGCCCTCGGCTGCGGCGATCTGTTGGACCTTGGCGAACCGCTGCGGGCCGCCACCCTCGATCGCTCCCGTGTAGTTGAACAGACTCACGTACTTGGACACTGGGCTCTCCGATCTTCGATCTCCGCCTCACCATGCCGAGGTCGTGGCACGGCACAGGTACCAGTTTAGGAGCGGGATCCGCACCGCGCTGGGCCGACCTCGATGCTGCAGTGGAATGCAGCCCAGGTGTCGGAGGCGGGACTTCGTGTGACAGCAATGACCCCGGATAGCGACTCCGCGACTGGGTTGCAGGCTGATCGACGGGTAATATCTGTAGAGGCGCGCCGCGGCGAGTAGGCCTGAGTGCGCTGGTTTCCCATGGACCAGCCAGCATTTCTCGCCGCCCAGGGGGCGGGGCTCCCGCGGTGCTCGGGAGGCTGGTGGGCCAGTAGGTGGTCACCGGGATAGCCGGTACTCGATTCCGGCGGCGGGAGCGAGAGAGCTACGACTGAATGTGACATCATGGGCCGATGCCGGACCACTGCCGCCTATCGTGACCGAGCCCACTCCCGCCCTAGCCGTCGACCATTCCCTCGACACTGAGGGCCAAACCGGGCGTCTGGCCACTCTCGCTGGCGGGCACGCAGTTCACGACACATTCACCGCATTCCTCCCCCCACTCCTGCCCCGGTTCGTCGAGAAGTTTCGCTGTCAAATACCGCTGCCGGTATCTTGTCCACGTTTCTTCAGATCCCCGGACTTCTCCAACCGGTGATCGGCCATCTCGCTGACCGCACAACCCTGCGATGGATCGTGGTTCTTGGCCCCGGGGTCACGGCGACTGCAATGAGCCTGCTCGGGTGGGCTCCCAACTATGCCGTTCTGGCGCTGTTCCTGCTGATAGCGGGGCTGAGCCACGCCGCTTTCCACGCGACTGCTCCTGTTGCCGTCGGATATCTCTCAGGTCGGCAACTCGGTCGCGGCATGGGATTCTGGATGGTAGGTGGCGAACTGGGCCGCACCCTCGGCCCTCTCATCGTCGTCAGTGCCCTTGCGCTGATGTCGATGCGATCAATGGCGGTTCTGGCCATAGCCGGAATAGCGACATCGGCCGTGCTGCACCTCCGCCTGAAAGATGTCTCCTCTGCGGAGCAGGGGCGATGGGGAGCGGATTCACTGGCGGGCCGCCGTCAAGGCAATGCGCGGGATGATGCTGATCCTGGCCGGGCTCATCGTGGTGCGGAGCATGATGATGATGGCCGTCACCATCTTCCTCCCGATCTTCCTCACCAATGAGGGCACCAGCATCTGGCTGGCTGGAGCGGCGCTCTCAATAGTCGAGGCGGCCGGGATCGCCGGAGCCTTCGCCGGCGGATGGGTCAGCGACCACATCGGCAGAAGGGCTGTGCTCGTGTTTGGCCATATCGCTGCACCGACCGCGCTGCTGCTCTTCCTTGCCGCTGATGGCTGGGCACGGATCGCAATGCTTCCCGTCATCGGATTCACTCTGCTGGCGGTCCCACCAGTCTTGATGGCATTGGTCCAGGAACGATTCCCCGAAACCAGGGCACTCGCCAACGGAGTGTACCTATCGCTCAACTTCGCCATCCGCTCGCTGGCCGCCATCAGTTTTGGTGCGGTTGGCGATGCATTCGGTCTGTCGACGGCAATGCTGGTGGCTGCCTTCGCGACCTTCGGTGGGCTGCCGCTGATATGGCTGTTGTTCCAGCGTTCGTAGAACCTTCGATTGGTCACGGTGGATGAAGAGTGGCCTCGAATTCTCTTCCGTTTGAGAAGGCTGCAGGTATCAGCGCCACCCGATCGGCCGGGCGGTGCATCCAGTTCAGCAAGGCAACTCTTCTCCCTACGGTCTTCAGGTCGTCTACTTCTCCATGCTCGGTTTCCACACCTTCCACACATTCCCGACGAGATCGGGTCCGGGTTTCAGAGTGAGATCGCCGGGCATCCAGCCGGCCGGTGTTGCCTCGCTGCCCTCGGACTCCCGCACCAGCTGGTAGGCGTTGATCTGGCGGATCGTCTCATCGATGCGCCGCCCGACGGGTGGTGTGAGCACCTCCATCGCCTGGATGACACCGTCGGGATCAATGATGAACCGGCCGCGCATCTCGATGCCCTGGGTTTCGTCCCATACGCCGTATGCCCGTCCGATGTTGCCGGCCTGATCCGATGCCATGGCGAAGGCTATTCCGCCATCGACCATCTTCGTCAGCTCATGGTCGTTCCACATCTTGTGGACGAAATGGCTGTCGACACTGACCGAGATGACCTCGACGCCGAGTTCCTGTAGGTCTGCATACCTGTCGGCGACCGCCGACACTTCGGTTGCTCAAACGAAGGTGAAATCGCCTGGGTAGAAGCACAACAACAGCCATTTCCCGGCATAGTCCGCCAGTTTGACCTGCGTGAAGCCACCCTTGTGATAGGCGGGGGCTGTGAAGTCAGGGGCCCGCTGCCCCACGGTTGCGCTCACATCAACCTCCTGTACTGCGTCGTCGGATCGACTCGGCTCAGAGACGTGCGAGGGCGTTTCGACCCCAACGGTTCCAGTGACCCGGCCACATCCGACTGCCTCATCGACCATCGTTATCCTTCTCGGCAGTTGGTCCAAGGATAGCCAATCACGGCGAGGCCCCAATTGTGATCTCGATGCACATCCGAGGCGGTGAGTCCCTTGTTGTTGGGAGCGCCCCGGCCGGGATTCCAGGTTCGTTGAGAGATGTAACTCGCGCACGTGTCGTCACAGTGAAGACGTACCCTTCGCGCGGCAAGTAGCCAGGCGGGAGGTGCGAGCGCTCCGGGCCAGAAGCCGCCCCGCCTTCGCGTGCCTCAAGGTCTGCGCCCAGGCCGCCGATACATTGGATACGTACAAAAGATACGCTCATGAGAGCGAACGCCTGGTTTTGGCACGGACCCCCCCGGGAAGTCCGGCCACCGAGGCTTGACGCGACCTCTCCCGAAGACGAAGAGGTCCATCATGCGTAAACCCCGAATCATCTCGCCGGGCCGTGTAGTCGCTGCCTCGGTTGCTTGCCTCCTTGCCCTCAGCATCGCCGCGCCGGCGTCCGCACAGACGCCAGTGACGCTCACCATCACCGGTGGTGCGCTGCAGATCACCGTCCCCGTCGCCCCCGTCGTCCTTGGCACCATCGTCAACACGGTGGATGGTGGGACGGTCAGCGGGCAGCTGGGTGTGGTGCAGGTGAGCGACGCCCGCAGCGCAGCAGCCGGCTCCGGCTGGGTCGCCAGCGCTATCTCCTCCGCCTTCACACCGCCGGCTGGCCCGGCGATCGCTGCCAGTGCCGTCGGCTACGCCGCCGGTACCATCACCAAGGTTGGCACGGCCACCTACACCGCGAACGATCCAGGCGACCTCACCGGCGTCAGCCCGGTCGTGACGGCAACGGGAATCACCGGCGACAACTCGGCCAGCTGGAACCCGACAATCACCGTCACCGTACCCGGAGGCATGGCAGCCGGTGTGTACTCCGCGACAATCACCCACTCGGTGTCGTAGCGCACTCATGGGCGCATCGCTGCTGTTCGGTCGATGCGGTCGGCAGATCCTCGCCGCGCTCATCCTGATCGTCTTGGTGCACGCTCCGGCACACGCATCGGCCGCGTCGAACTCCCCGACCGATGATCTCGGCGGTATCGGTGTCCGGCTTCTCGACAAACCTGCTGATGCGGGCGAGGACCCCAGAGCACTGTTGTACATCGTGGATCACCTCGCGCCAGGATCGCTGATCAGTCGAAGGATCGAGGTCACCAACACCACCTCTGAATCTGCGGCCGTATCGATGTATGCCGCCGCCGCCGGGATCGAAGGTGGCCATTTCGTGGTCGCGGACGGACACACACCGAACGACCTGTCGACCTGGTGCACGGTGCTTCCGGCCATGAAAGATGTACCGGCCGGCGGCGCTGCCACAGTCACCGTGACGATCAACGTGCCAGCAGATGCCGCCGCGGGGGAACGCTACGGGGTGGTGTGGGCAGAGGTCCGATCTGGCGCCGCGTCGGGGATCGTTCAAGTCAACCGCGTGGGCATTCGCCTCTACGTTTCGGTGGGAACAGGCGCGCCTCCGGCCGCGAATTTCACGATCGATTCCCTGACGGCCCAACGATCGCCTGACGGCTTGCCCACGGTGCTCGCCACTGTGCACAACACCGGCGGACGGGCGCTCGACCTGGCCGGCTCACTCGAGATGCTGAACGGTCCCGGAGGGCTCTCCGCAGGCCCGTTTCCGGTCACCCCCGGCTTCACCCTCGCCATCGGTTCCAGCGGGCAAGTTACGATCGCGCTCGATGAGCGCGTGCCCGACGGCCCGTGGGACGCGACATTGACACTGCACAGTGGACTCCTCGAACGAAGCGCCACGGCGTCCATCATCTTTCCCGAATCCGGCTCGGCGCTACCGGTTCCTACGACTGCCGTCGAAGAAGCATTCCCGTTCGCCGCCATCGGTCTCGCCGTCGCCCTTGTACTGTGCGGCCTCGTCCTGCTCTTCATGCTCTCGCAACGCAGGCGCCACGCCTAGACGATCTCCATTCATGCCGGATTCGACAGGAGCCGCCAGGTTTCCTGCATCTTCAGTGCGGTATTCGTCGTGAAATGCCAACCGCAGGCCTGTGACCTGGGGTTGGTGTCGGAGGAGCTCCACTTTGTCCACATCGAGAGATCGGTTCCCTATGCCTTGGGGAGCCCCAACCGCGCCGCCCTTGTCCGCTCCGCTGCCTCACGTTCGTGCCGTGATGGCTGGAGCGCGCTCTCGTCTTCCAGCCGCTCGCGTTGCATCACGTCGTCGTGATCGAGGCGTTCCTTCGACACCCGTCTGTACATGAGCACCGACGCCGCGGTCACCGCCACGGCTGTCAAAGCGATAATCTCCACGGCGTTCAAACGCTTCTTCTCCTCTGCCCCCATCGTAGACAACACGTTCGCTCGTGGCCTATGCATCAACGCTGCTGCGTTCGAGTCGTTCGTAGTCGGAGTGTCCGCCAGCCGCTCGATCACCTACGACGCTAACGGTCGCACCGGTTGGTTCGTGTTGTCACCGATCAGTCCCGGCTGTCTTGCGACCCAAACCAGTGGAGGCTTGCCGTGCCAGGGACGAGTACGGTCAATCCAGCACGACGCCGGTGCCATACGCGAGGATCTCCGACGCGTTCTGCATCACCATCGATGTCGCGAAGCGCATTCCGATGATGGCATTGGCCCCTTGGCCCTCCGCATCTTCGACCATCCGGGCGAGGGCCTGTTCGCGAGACTCGCCCATCATCTTGGTGTACTCGACGATCTCGCCACCGACCATGTTCCGGAACGCCGCCATGATGTCTTTCCCGACGTGTCGCGCACGGATGGTGTTGCCCTTGACGAGGCCGATCGTTCTTGTCACCGTGCGTCCCTCGATCGAATCCGCTGTTGTGATGATCATCGTTGCACCTCCTTGAAGTCGTCATCTCGTGACTCGGATAGCCGATCCTTGACCACCAAGCCGACAAGGATGAGCGCCCCAATGGCGACCGCGCCCACTGCAACCCTGACCAGGATGGGGATTTGGTCAGAGAGGAAGAAGCCTTTGACGGACCAACCGATGAGAACGAGCGCCCCCGCTCCGATCAGGAGATACGCGGCTCTCTGCATCATTGCACCTCACGATCAGTCGGAATCCAAGATCGCCACCCCAACGATACTCGCCCACCCGACGCGTGGGCCGCTGTCGGCCAACGCTTGCTCGCCACGCTCCTCCATGGAAGCGAGAGCCCGAGTCGCCACCCACATCGTCGTCATGTACGGCCCTGACGACCTTCCCAAACGAACGACGCCCACATCCGCCGGCAACACGGTCGGGCCATCTGCAAAGAACTCGGCGTCAAACTCCCCACTACCCCGACGGACGAGTACGCGTAGCCGCGGGCGCACGTCATGTACCTGAGGTTCGTGTCGGAGGGACGACTTCAACCCTAAGTACACGCGAACCGTGGGAGGCATGGCTGCTCGCCGCGTGAGGTGATCGTTGAGGCGCTTCTGGTAATGCCCGGAATGTGTAGAGACTCAACAACAGCCTGCTCAGAGTGCTCTCTCGGCCGTGCAAACCGAACGAACTGCGGTTCAGAGTTCGAGTAGAAAACGAAGGACCCGGCTGATCTCGAAGATCACATGAGGACCGACCTGACCGAGACGGGTGATCAGCCGCTGCTCGGAAACCGACTTGAGGTCCTCGCATTTCGCATAGCTCACCACGTCAAGACCCGAATCACCGGAATCGATCTCAATGTGGGACGGAAGGCCTCGACGGGTGGTCGTGCAGGGGACGACCATGATCACACCGGCTGGACCCTCATTGAGCGCATCTGCCGAAATCACCACGGCCGGGCGACGGCCGGATTGTTCCCGTCCGATCGGCTCCCCGAAGTCAACCAGCCAGATCTCACCTCTCCGCGGTGTCATCAGGACTGGTCACCGACAGTGCCGTATTCCAGAGCACGCTCAGCTTCTATCTCAGCCCACGCCGACCGATCATCGCGGAGTTCCTCGAACCGCTTGCTCATCTCGTCGAAGAAGAGGCGTCGTTCGAGCGCATCGGCTGCCTCGTCTAGCAGTTGGGTCATCGGACGTCCGGTGGTATCTGCAAGCCTTGCGAACCGATCGCGGGTGCTCTCACTCACTCTGATCGTGGTACTCATAGACTGAGCATACTAGATAGTAGACCAATTCGTCTACATCTCCCCCGCCGGATATCTTAGAAGCAGGATGCGACCTCCGCGCAACCCGCCGACTCGACCGGTCTCTACCACCAGTCAAAGGATCACGTGGCGGCACGAGCACCCATGTGCCTGGGGTTTCTTCGTGTCGGAGGAGCGATCCGAACCATTTCCCCACGGGGCGGGCCTACGGACGAGTTCCTGGTAGCTGCGTGATCGTTGACTTGAGCATGCTTGGCCCGACAGGATTGATGCGACACGACGGTGTGTGTATACTATGCGCATGGCGAGAGTCAACGTGTACCTACCCGACGAGTTGGCCGAGAAAGCAAAGGTGGCCGGGCTGAACGTGTCGAGCCTCACCCAGGAGGCCCTTCGCAGTGCCCTCTCCGCCGGTCGCACCGACGACTGGCTCGACGACATCTCCCGACTTCGAGCCACCGGCGTTACCCACGACGACGTGATCGAAGTCGTCAACGACGCGAGGGACGAGTTTGACAGCGACCATGCCTGAACGGGCGATCGTCGACGCCTCAGCGATGGTCGATCTGCTCGTCGGATCACCGCTGGCGAACGAGGTCGCCGATCGTCTTCGAGCGAACGAACTCCACGCCCCCGCCCACTTCGACGCAGAGGTACTCTCAGCGCTCGGTCGGCTGCATCGGGCCGGCCAACTCACCGCCCGGCAGACTGAAGCGAGGGTCGAACGCCTCGCCACCTCCCCCATAGAGCGGCACGCCCTTTCGACTCTTCTGGCCGGCGCGTGGAAACGCAGACACAACCTGCGACTCGTCGACGCACTCTACGTCGAGCTGGCCGCCCAACTCGACATGCTCATCGTCACAACTGACAGCGGAATGGCGGCCGCCACCACAGCAGCCGAGCTGCTCACACGTCCCTAGAGCTCGCAGCGAAAGGCCCCTCCACACACTGACCCGACACATGCTGCGGCCATCGAGACAGAAAGGGAATCGAGATCGGTTCTCGCTCGACGGACGAGTCCTCTCCTGCGCTCAGCTCGTGCAGTCTCGCGGTGTCGGAGGGGGGACTTGAACCCCCACGTCCTATTCGGGCACTAGGCCCTCAACCTAGCGCGTCTGCCTATTCCGCCACTCCGACGTGGGTGGGTGAGTATACCGTCCGGCTACCCACCGAAGATGATCGTCAACGCGACGGTCGTCACGGTGAAGATGATGCCGGAAGCCACGGTCATACGGTCGAGGTTGCGTTCCACGATCGTCGATCCCGACATCGCCGACGGTCCCATTCCCCCACCGAACATGTCCGACAAACCGCCGCCTCGCCCGGCGTGCAGCAGGATGAAGACCACGAGCGCGAGCGACACGATCACGTGGATAACGACGATGATGACTGTCAGGACGTGCATTGATTCTCCAGATCGGGCGGTAGGATCACGCCGCGGCACCCAAGTATGCCGGGATTCCCGCTCCTAGGTCAAGTTCTTGACGGGAGAAAGGTGATGCCTGAACCCGGACAGCCGGAGTGTTCGCCTTCGGTTTGACGCCGATTCGTCCGTCTATCGATTCCCGTCGGCTTCTGGATCGGCAAACGATTCGGGCAGCACCTCCTCTGCCCGCGCTTCCCACACTTCGAGGGCTTGGGCATCCCATCCGAGGTACGCCACCTGCAGCCTGTACGCCATGTAGAAAGCAGTCACTGCGCTAGCAACTAGGCGTCGGACATAGTCAGCGTTGACACCGAGACCCCTGCCTGCGCCATCCTCGCTCGGGACAAAGCGCCTCTCCAGCTCCACTGCGTTCGGGTGTACGTACGCGCTCAGGAATGCGTACATGCCAGCAGCCATGTCCTCATGCATATCTGAGCGGTTCGCGATGAGGACTGCCGTTTCTTCGGGAGAGAGATACGGCTCCTTCGCGAGAGTCCACTCGCCGGACTTCACGTCGTGGGCGAGGGAGATCTCACTGGGCGCGAAGAGGTCGGGAATGTCCTTTCTCAGGATGGTCCGCTTGGCATTCCCAATCTGCCTGCCAACGTCAGGCGCAAGTGGACTGTAGGCAGACAGGACTTCCCGAAGGCTGTGATAGGTGTCCAGGTAAACACGAGCGATTCGAGCCTTGGGACTGATTCGATTGTCCAGGATCCACGCCACTCTCATGGCCGTTTCGATAGCGGCTCGAACCACGACCTCACCGGACAAAAAGAAGCCTCCGGCCTCGAACATGAGCCCAAGATTCCGAAGGTGTTGGCAGACAGCTTCGAGGTAGAGGCCGCACGTCTCGGCTGTGTGTCTGAATGGCTTCTCCCCCCACGGCCCGGCAGGCCCCACGATTCCTGCAGCGATCTCGGATTGGCATCGAGAACCTGCCTCGCCCGTCCAGGCGACGTCGGGAGTGCTTGTGTGGCAATGGTGTGTTTTGCGAGTGTCAATGAGGAACTTGGGTAAGGCTCCTAGCTGTTCCCGGAGTTCGTCCGCCGTAAGCAATATCAATCCTCCCGACGTCTATGACGTTGAGCCCCCGTGTGCTGAGTGCTTCCGACCCTAAGATCCGACACCCTCTGTGACGACCACGCCGTATCGGGTTGAGTCCAGTTCCTCTTCTACTAGCCGTCTCGTCTTGGCACGCCAGTGAGATGATGATGGGTCTGTTCCGGCGGCTTTGGCTTCGCGGTGTCGGCGGTAGGTGTCGAAGTAGTCGCGGTATGACTTGACGGCGAGTTCTGTGTCTGTGTGTTGTTCGGGGTTGCGGGTTCGGACGCGGTAGGCGGTGGTGTCGGGTTGGTGTCGATTGAACCACCACGGCTGACTCATGGCGACTGTCGGGTTGGGTTCGTAGGGGGCGACGAGGCTGCGGGGGCTTCCGAGGCCGATCTCGCTTGCGGTGGGGTGGGCGATGGTGAGGAACCCGAAGGGCCGCACCTGCTGGGGGTAGGACTTGTTCCGGTTGTAGGCGTCGAAGCTGGCGAGTTCGTGAAAGCTACCGATGGTGAGTTGTCCGATTGCGGGCTGGTCGAACCATTCGGGTTCGGGATGGTCGAGGCCGAGTTCGACGTGGAGGAGGTGTCCCACAACTGGTCGATCCAGTTTCGTCCGTTGTGTTTGCCGGTTGGGCGTAGGAGGTGGCCGAGGCCGTGTTCGGACCGAGGGTGCAGGCGATCCGGTTTCGATCTCTGTCAGGACCTGTGTGCTGTTGGGCTGTGGGGGCCGAAACGGGGCTATGGCTTGACTCGCAGACTTCCGTCCAGTGCTCCACGCCGACGAGTGGAGCGGTCCAAATGGAGTTGCTTCGTGTGGGCGGATTGTCTTTGGTCGACTGGGTATTGTGCCGATGACATTGGGTGATGGATCAGATCTCCCAACACCATCGGCGACCCCCGTCGAGTGCGGTCAAGGACATAGTCCTGTACCTGGTCTTCGTGGTGGGCGGGGCGTGGTTGTCTGTTCGTTTTGACCTGTTTGAGGGGTTCACTCATTGGAGTCTTGACCGCGCAACACATGTGCTGGCGATCATCCCAATGTTCATGGTGGCGGGTCTGGCGGTGTTTGGGTGGCGGCGATGGCGTGAGTCTGTCCGGGAGATCGCCCGCCACGTAGCGACCCTGGAAGAGCTTCGGGTGAGCAACAGCAGAGTTCAGGCGTTGCAGGCAGCGTCACCGGATCTGATGTTCCGACTAGACCGGGATGGCACCTTCCTCGCCGTCAAAGAATCTGCGGCCCTGCCGATGCCGACCGAGACAATTGTCGGAAAGAACCTAGACGAGGTGCTACCACCCGACGTTGCCGAGAAGACGTCGGATGCCGTGAGACAGATCCACGCCGGTAGCAGCAAGGTGATATTCAGCTATGAGTTCCCGGGTCGGGATGGTCCCGAGTCTTGGGAGGCCCGTTGCATCCCGGTGGCCGGCTCCGAAGACGTGCTCGTCATCGCCCACGATGTCACCGACTCCAAGACTCAGACGGAAGCCCTGCGGGACCTGCAGGAACGGTTCCGCGCCGCCTTCGAGGATGCTTCGATCGGCATGGCTCTGACATCGGAAGAGGGCCGGTTCATGTTGACGAACCGGGCGTTGTGCGAGATGTTGGGCTACTCCAAAGAGGAGCTGGCCAGCATGAACTTTGCGGATGTCACGCACCCTGACGACCGAACCGACAGCGAGGCGAAGAGGCAAGAACTCGCCGTCGGAATGGACCCAACGGTGCATTGGGAGAAGCGATATCTCCACGCCGACGGCCATACCGTGTGGGTCCAGATAAATGTCGCGCCGGTACGAGACTCGGAAGGGAAAATCAGCTATCACCTGTCTCAGGTACAGGACATCACGGATCGTCGGGAAGCTCAGGCGTCGTTGGCGGCAAGCGAGCAGAGATGGAAGCTGACCTTCGAGGCGGCCCCCACCGGAGTGGGTCTAGTCAATGTCGAGAGATGGCCGGTTCCTCACGGCCAACCAGGCTGGTTGTGACATGTTGGGGTACAGCGAACAAGAACTGTTGACTATGACTCTAAGGGACCTGACCTTTCCCGATGATCGAGAAGCGAGCATCGCCCGACTCCGGCAGGTGATCACCGGCGAGATCCCGTCTTCTCACGCCAAGTTGCGCATCCTTCGCAAGGACGGCTCAATAGGGGACGCGCTGGTGTCCGCCGCTCTGCTGGGACGTCCAGAAGACCGCGCCCTCAACCTGGTCGTCCACTTCGTCGACATCACCGATCAAGTAGCAGCGGAGCAGCGTCTCGCCGACCTGCTCGCCACCAAAGACGAACTGATCGCCTCGGTCTCCCATGAACTGCGTACCCCTCTTACCGCTGTCGTCGGCTACGCCCAACTACTCAACGACGAAGTGTCGGGTCTCTCGCCGGCCGAACGAAGAGAGATGACTGCACTCATCGTCAGCCAAGCGATGGACCTCACCAACATCATCGAAGACCTCCTGGTGGGAGCCAGAGCCGACGCCGGCACCCTCACCATCGCCCAGGTGCCAGTCGACATCCGCGCCCAAACCGCCCAGGTGCTCGAAACCCTCCACACGGCCGCTCGGATCAGACTTGCCGGCCCATCGGCACAAGCACTCGCAGATCCGGCCAGAGTCCGCCAGATCATTCGCAACCTCATCACGAATGCACTCCGCTACGGAGGAGACCTCATCCAGGCCAGCGTGGAAGACACGGCATCGTCGGTTCGGCTCATCGTGTCCGACAACGGCCCGGGCATCCCTCTAGAAGAACAGGACCTCATCTTCGAGCCATACCACCGCGCCCACAACAGCAAGGGACTCACCGCCTCGGTCGGACTCGGCCTCACCGTATCCCGTAAACTCGCCAAACTCATGGACGGCGACCTCACCTACCGGAACGAGAACGGACAAAGCATCTTTCAACTTGACCTACCTAAAGCCGGCCCACAAGCAAGTCTGACCGACCTGTCCCTCTCTCACCATCCCGAACTCAATCCCCCCGTGCTCCTCCACACCTAGCCGAAACCGTACAGAATCCGAACCTTCCAGACGCGACCGCCGGCCGGGCCCGTAGCGCGGTCAGAACGTCACGGTCTCCCAACCCTCGACTCGCCACCCACGGTGATCATCACGCGCCGGCGTTCCTCCGACACCGACAGAACACCCATCTGAAGCTCTGACCATTCGGCGCGAGAGATGTCAGCGAGTTCGCGATGCGTGGAGCCGGCGCCGTCGAAGGCAATCGGGGGGCGCTGGGCGCCCGCCCAGCCCGCCCGGCCGGCGAGGTAGGCGTCTCGCCGAGGGGAACGAACCCCCGGGGTGTGGCTAGGTTTCGGCCAGGCCGTGCCCTCCCCCACCCAGCCCGTCGAGTTCTCGACCCCGCTCGGAGCAGAGCGGCGGCAGTGACCAGTACCCCAACACCCAGCAGGGTGAGCCCGGCATGCGACAGCCGGGAAAGGTTCGTAGGGCCAACCAGTCGGTGCCTATGCCTCCAGGATCTCCTTCAACTTCTCCAAGTCGGAGGCAGCCTGACGTCGCAAGGTTCGTTTCATGAAGAGCATCAGAACCCTCATCAGAAGACTCGGCTTCACACGCGTATCGATCGTCACACGGTTGCCGGCACCCTCGGCGTCGATGCCATACGATCCATGGCTACCCCTGAACCTGCCGCCGGTGACGTCTCAACCCATGATGCGCTGCTCATTCCACTCCGATACCGTCCATGGCCAGTCCCCCACGCCCTGCACCAGGTGCAAGCCGGTCGATCCCACACCGTACGGCGGATCTGAGATCCAGCGCGCACTGGTTACACCGGTGCGCCAACGTGTGTCGTTGGAGACGTCATATAGGAACGTCCAGACATCTTCAGGAGGCCGCGCGATCGCTATCGAACTCTGAAAGCTGTTCCATGCCTCGCCGCTCGTCACTTCATCTCCTTCCATGAGCACGCTTCATGTCTCGGAGGCAATGACCCTTGGCGAGTGCATCGCATGAAAGTCGGATGCCATCCCCTGGACGACCCATAGGCCACGGCTCACCAGGCCGACCGGACCATACCAGCGGCACTGCGGTGGCCCAGCTTTGTGCACAATTCGCAGGAACGGTTTGAATCCTGAGGATGGCTCATGTGATCGTTCAGAACGACCCGGACAACAGCAGGTACACGGCTCACGTCGATGGTGAGCTTGCAGGTTTCACGGAGTACGAGATGTGGGAGGGAAGACACGTCTTCATCCACACCGAAGTCGACCCGGCCCACGCAGGCAAGGGAGTCGGCCACACCCTCGTCGAGGAAGCACTCGACGATGTTCGCGCCCAAGGGGGAACCATCGTTCCACTGTGCCCTTTCGTGGCTGCCTTCGTCCGAAACAACCCCGAGTATCGGGATCTCGTCGACCGTGAACTGTGGAAGCAGATCAGGAAAAGGCGGTCCCCCGACGAGTAGAGGCCTCGGCCGGCTGTAGCCACGTCGAACCGCAAGCCCACAACCCGCGACCGGGAAGCGCCG
The DNA here is from genome assembly GCA_963827865.1 of uncultured bacterium. GTDB lineage: Bacteria > Actinomycetota > Acidimicrobiia > Spongiisociales > UBA4744 > CAYLHS01. The sequence continues at coordinate 157,130 of CAWHCO010000001.1, forward strand.
CGTGTTGCCTGCCCTCGCGAGAAGGCCGAGGGAGGACCAACTCCTACCCTGCCTGTTTGGCGACGGCCTCTGCGGCCTTCTTGGCGGCTTCGGGATCGCCCAGGTAGAAGCTCTCTTCCTTCTCGAGGTCCTCGCCCAAGTGATACACAAGCGGGATCCCCGTCGGGATGTTCAACCCAGGAATGTCCTCGTCGGAGATGTGATCCAGTCGCTTCACCAACGCCCTCAAGCTGTTGCCGTGCGCAACCACCAGCACCAGCTTGCCGTCGCGGACATCGGGAACGATCTCGTCGTACCAGTAGGGCATCATCCGTTCAACCACGTCCTTCAGGCACTCGGTGGCGGGCAGCACATCCGGCGCCAGCGACGCGTAGCGACGGTCGTGGACCGGATGTCGCTCGTCGTCCAGCTCGAGCGCCGGCGGCGGTACGTCGTAGGATCGCCGCCACTCGAACACCTGCTCCTTGCCGTGCCGTTCGGCCGTCTCTTTCTTGTTGAGCCCCTGCAACGCCCCGTAGTGGCGTTCGTTCAGCCTCCAATGGCGCTTCACCGGCAGCCACGACAATCCCATCTCGTGGAGCGCGAGATTGGCGGTCTGGATGGCTCGCAGCAGCACTGACGTGTGGACGATATCGAATTCGTATCCCTCCGCCTTCAGCAGCCTCCCCGTGCTGATCGCCTCGGCGGTGCCCTTGTCCGACAGTGGCACGTCGGTCCAGCCGGTGAACCGGTTCTCCATGTTCCATGTGCTCTCCCCATGCCGGAGCAGCACCAGCGTGTAGCTCATCAGTACCTCTCAGATGTAGTAGCGCACAATGGATGCGAACGTGTCGGGATCGAGCGAAGCCCCACCGACCAGTCCCCCGTCGATGTCTCTCTTGGCCATCAGCGCGGCGATGTTGCCGGGGTTCACCGAGCCCCCATACAGGACTCTCGTTTCGTCGGCGGCGGCACCCCAGCGTTCCCGCAGGATGCCGCGGATGAACCCGATCATCTCCTGAGCGTCCTCCGGTGACGCGGTGCGACCGGTGCCGATCGCCCAGATCGGCTCGTACGCAACCACCAGACCGGCAACCTGCTCGGCCGACAAGCGGGCCAGGCCGGCCGGGAGCTGTCCCCCGACCTTCTCGGACGCGATACCCGCCTCCCGCTCATCGAGTGTCTCCCCCACGCACATGATCGGTGTCATGCCGTGTGCGAGAACCGCCTTCACCTTCTTGTTGACCGTCTCGTCAGTCTCGCCGAAGTACTGGCGACGCTCCGAATGGCCGACGATCACGAACTTGACGAACAGCTTCTCGAGCATGACGGGCGCCACCTCGCCGGTGAAGGCACCCTTCTCTTCCCAGTAGACGTTCTGGGCCGCGAGCAGGATCCTCATGTGGTCGGACTCGATGACCGTCTGCACCGACCGCAACGCCGTGAAGGGCGGGGCGATTCCGACGTCGACCCTGTCGAAGTCCTTCGGATCGAGCCGGTAGTGCAGTTTCTGTGTCATCTGGATGGCTTCCAGGTGTGTTGCGTTCATCTTCCAGTTGCCGACTATCAGGTTCTTTCGAGCCATCACACCCACCTCTCGAGTACGGCGACGCCGGGCAGCGTCTTTCCTTCCAGCATCTCGAGCCCCGCACCGCCACCCGTGGACAGGTGCGACACCGTGTCTTCGAGTCCGAGCAGGCGCATCGCTGCGACGGAGTCGCCGCCACCCACAACGCTGAACCCTTTGAAGTCCCCGAGCGAACGCGCCACGTGCTCGGTGCCGGCGCGGAACCGTTCCCACTCGAACACACCCATCGGACCGTTCCAGAACACGCTCCCAGACCCGTGCATCACCGACGCGAACCGTTCAGCAGTGAGAGGTCCGATGTCGAGGCCCATCCAGTCGTCCGGAATGTCGTCGACGGGTACCGTCTTCGACTCGGCGTCGGCGGCGAACCGGTCGGCGACGACGATGTCCTCAGGGAGACTGACCTTGTCTCCGTGGACCGAGGACAGCATCTCTCCGATTTCATCCACCCTGTCCTCTTCGAACAACGACGAGCCGATTTCGAAGCCTTCCGACGCGAGCAGCGTGAAGCACATGCCACCACCGATGAGCATCATGTCGACCTTTGGCAGCAGGGAGCGAATGACCCCGAGTTTGTCGGACACTTTCGCACCACCGAGGACCACGGTGAACGGCCGTTCCGGGTCCTCGAGGAGCTTGGACAACGCCTCGACCTCAGCGACGAGCAGTGGTCCGGCGGCCGACTGGACCCGCTCTGCGACCCCAACCGTCGACGCATGGGCACGGTGGGCACTGCCGAACGCGTCGAGCACGAACACGTCACAGAGTGCGGCGAGTCCGTCGGCGACCTCGGGGGCGTTCTTCGTCTCGCCGGCTTCGAACCGGGTGTTTTCCAGTAGAAGCACATCGCCCGGACCGGCCGACGCGACCGCCGCCTCGATCTCCGGTCCGATCACGGCGTCGAGCTTCCGGACGGGGAAGGCGCCCAGCTCCCTCATCCTTTCTGCGACAGGGTCCATCACCAGACTGGGATCAAGACCCTTCGGACGACCGAGGTGGCTGCACACGATCACTGTCGCGCCTGCGTCACGCAACCGGGAGATCGTCGGCAGGCTCTTCTGGATGCGGAAGTCGTCGGTCACCGTGCCGTCGGCGAGGGGTACGTTCAGATCAGACCGGACGAGCACTCGTCGCCCCGCGACCGCTACATCATCAAGTGTCAGATATCTCGCCACCGAAACCTCCTCAGGCAAGTTCAGCGAGTGTTGCCCCCAATGCGATCGAATCATGCTGTGGCCACGTCGCACCGGCATCCACCAGGTCCCGCTCGACCAGTCGCCACCCAAGCGCTTCGACCTCGTCGACCGGATACTCGAGTCGGCGGATCGGGGCCGGAACGTCGAAGGCAGCGCCGTTCGCGACGATAACACCGGTCTTTTCGAGACCCGCGATCCCGGACAGCGCCTGGACATGACCAGGACCGTCCAGGTCGAACGTCTCGCCATCCTGGGTCGTCAGATTCGCAGCGAACACCAGCTCCGCGTTCGACGACTCGATCGCGTCGACAACCCCTGGCACGATCAGCGCCGAAATCACCGACGTGAAGAGGCTCCCAGGACCGAGGATGATCTGGTCGGCGAACCGTATCGCGGCAACGGCATCCACGCTCGCCGTCTCGCTGTCGGGTTCAACCAGCAGTCGAGTGATCGTGCCGCGGGTCGTTGCGATCGCGACCTGGCCATCTACCCAGTCCCCGTCGATCTCGGCACGAAGGTGCAGCGACCTCCCGGCGACCGGGATGACCGTTCCTCGAGCGCCGAGCAGCCTGCCGGCGATCCGGACCGCTGTCGGGAAGTCACCGAACACGTCCTGCATGGCAGCGAGCATCAGGTTGCCGAGTGAGTGGCCCGCTACGTCGGTCTCCATGAAACGGTATGCGAACAGTTCCCTCCACACCGAAGGTTCCGGACTCAACGCCATGAGGCACATGCGGATGTCCCCCGGCGGCGGGATCTCCATGGTGCTCGTGAGCCTGCCGGATGATCCGCCGTCGTCTGCCACGGTCACGACCGCGGAGATGTCACCTGCGTAGAGCTGAACTGCTTCGAGAACCTGGGCGAGTCCGTGGCCGCCCCCGATCGCCACCACCCGGGGACCGTCCATATCCAGTCTCAACGGATCGAGGGCGACCTCCGGCAACGTCATCGGTCGATGTCCCTGTGCCTGACCGTTGCTCGAACGTTGCGCCCGTCGAGCCACTTGGCGAGCGCCTCGGCGATGGCGACGGATCGGTGTCGCCCGCCGGTGCACCCGATTGCGATGCTCACGTACGACTTGCCCTCGTGCTGGAAGCGGGGCACCAAGAAGTCGATGAGCCCCTCGATTCGTTGGAGGAACTCTTGTGCGTCGTGATCGTCGAGCACGTACTGGCGCACTTCCGGGCTCTTGCCGGTAAGCGACCGCAGCTCCGGCACCCAGAACGGGTTGGGAAGGAACCTGACGTCGAGCAGCAGGTCCGCGTCACCGGGCGCGCCGTGCTTGAACCCGAACGACGACACGGCGATACGCATCGGGCGCTCCTTGCGTGTACCAAGGAACTCCTCTTCCAGACGGCGCCGCAGCTCATGGACGTTGGAGTCGGACGTGTCGATGACGAAGTCGGCGTCTGCTCGCAGCTCCGCCGAAATCGCGTTCGGCGGAGATCGAGTCGACGAGCGTGTCGCCGGCGACGGGGTGTGGCCGCCGGTTCTCTTCGAAGCGTCTGATCAGCACCTCGTCGGAGGCGTCGAGAAACAGCAAGGACAGCTCCACACCTTCGCGTTCCACCTGCTCGATCGCGGCCTGGATCGCGTCGACCGGATACCCGCCCCGGGCGTCGACGACGACTGCGAGGTTGTGAGGTATCGGCAGCTCGACATTGTGGCGAACGACGTCGTCGATCAGCGCCGGTGGAAGATTGTCGACCACCAGATAGTCGAGGTCTTCGAGGGCTTTCGCCGCCGTGGATCGACCGGCACCCGACATGCCGGTCACGATCAGTACCTGTGGGCGATCCTGTGGTTCGTCAGCCAACCGTGGCCCCCTCCATGTCGAGCATCGCCTGCTTCAAGGCCGACCCACCCCGTAGGAACCTACACCACCTGACGCGGGAACGACCCGGTGGCAGGGAATGATCGGTGCGAACTTGTTTCGTGCCATTGCCTGACCCACTGCCCGTGCAGCGTTCGGGTTCCCCGCCTCCGTCGCGACTTCGCTGTAGGTCATCACCTGACCCACCGGGATCTCGACACCACCTTGTACACACGTGCCAGGAACGGGGTCGTGCCCTGCTCGGCGAGCGCCAAGTTCGGTTTGAGGGCCGTCGGATCACCATCGAAGTACCGGGTCAACATGCGTCCCAGTGTCTGAACCTGAGGTCGAGGGTTATAGCTGGTGGGTGTTGCCGTGGTTCACAGCCGGGAGCACGGTTTCGGTGATCTGTTCCATCTCGAACACGATCCATCCGGTACCGAAACGGGTCTCATAGGGGTACTTCATGCCTGCTCCAGCGTGTGTAGTGCAGCATACAGGTCCTCCGCGACACGCTGCGGTACCACGGTTGCGAGGGCCTCGACATCGGCGGAACGCATCCTCTTCAGTGACCCGAAGGCCCTGAGGAGTTGCTTCTTGCGTGTCGGGCCGATTCCGGGCACCTCGTCGAGCGTCGAGTCGATCATCGACTTGCCTCTGAGGGTCCGGTGGTAGGTGATCGCGAACCTGTGGGCCTCGTCACGGACTCGCTGCAGCAGGTGGAGTGCCGCTTCGTCGCGAGGGATGCGGACAGGGTCGGCGACGCCCGGCAGGTACACCTCCTCCATCTTCTTGGCGAGCCCGGCTGCCGGAATGTCGAGGTCGAGTTCTCCGAGGACTTTGACGGCGCGGGCGAGCTGTCCCGCTCCCCCGTCGATGAGCACCAGCGACGGCGGGTAGGAGAACTTCCCACGTTCTTCGACCGGACGATCGCGTTCGGCGAGGTACGCCTCGAAGCGACGCCGGAGCACCTCCTCCATCGACGCGAAGTCGTCCTGCCCCTCGACGGTCTTCACCTTGAAGCGCCGGTAGGCGGACCGCTTCGGAAGGCCGTCCTCGAGCACGACCATCGATCCCACCGTGTTGGTTCCTTGAATCGTGGAGATGTCGTATGCCTCGATCCGCAAAGGCGCGTCCGGCAGATCCAGTGCGTCCTGGAGGCTGCGCAGAGCCCTGGCTCTGGCGTTGTGGTCGCTCTGCCGACGTAGCCGGTGCCGGGCAAACGCGTCCGCCGCGTTCGTGTGGGCCGTCTCCATCAGCCTGCGTTTGGTGCCCCGCTTCGGGACCCTCAACGAGACAGTGGCGCTTCGCCGCTCCGACAGCCACGCCTCCCACACCTCCTGGTCGGGTGGCATCTCCTGGACGAGCACCAGTCTCGGGGGTGTTTCGTCCCCGTACAGCTCCCGGAGCATCTGTCCGATGAGTTCGGGATTGTCGAGTGGTTCCACCTTGTCGACGATCGTGCCGAGCCGTCCGACAACCCTGCCGCGGCGCACTCGCAACACCTGGAGTGAAGCTTCGAGGTCGTCCTCATCAACGGCGATCAGATCGAAGTTCTCCGGCCGGTCGGTCACGACCTCTTGCCTGGCGAGTGCCTTCTCAACGTCCGAGAGCCGGTCCCGGTAGCGTGCGGCGAGTTCATACTCGAGCAATTCGGAGGCCTCGACCATCTGGGTGCGGAGCTTTCGCACGACCTGGTCGGTGTTGCCGTTGAGGAACCCGGCAAGCCCGTCGACCATCTCGTCGTATGCCTCACGACCGACCGCGCCGATGCATGGCCCCGAGCACTTCTCGATGTGGAACAGGAGGCATGGCCTGCCCATCGCCTGCTGGCGCCGGAACAGGCCGTCGGAGCAGGTGCGAATCGGGAATGCCTTCAACAACAGGTCGAGGGTTGAGCGGATGGCGTAGGCGTGAGCGAACGGACCGAAGTACTGCGTGCCTTTGCGGCGGGCACCTCGCATCACCCTGGCTCGTGGCCACTGGCCGCGCCGTGTGATCGCCAGGTATGGGTAGGACTTGTCGTCGCGGAGCTTGATGTTGTAACGGGGCCGGTGTTTCTTGATCAGCGAGTACTCGAGCATCACCGCTTCGACCTCGTTGGCGGTGACGATCCACTCGACCGTTTCGGCCTCGTCGACCTTCCCCGCGCCAGGACCGACCTGATTGAAGTGGTTGACGACCCTCTTGCGCAGCGACTTGGCCTTGCCGACATACAGGACTTCCCCGTGCGGGTCCCTGAACAGGTAGGCGCCCGGAAGGTCGGGGATCTCCGATGGCGTGGGGCGCTGCATGTCTCCATGGTATCGGTGGGGGTATCTACCGCAGCCGGCATCCAGTCAGACCATCGGGATGATCGCTCGGCCGACGACGGAGGCGTCTTCTGCCGGGTCGCCCGGCAGAAGACGGCGATCACCGAGGCGGCGATGGACACCCGCAGTGGTCTAGTGCTTGATCCACCACGCGGCGAGCAGCATCCCGATTGCGGGGCCTCTGGAAGCAGATGAGAATGATCGACCCCGCTCGCATTGGGACTGGATGAAGGAACTGACGAGACCACGCGCCTTGTGGATCACTGGCATCAGCGTTTTGAGTGTCGGTTTCGCTCGCGTCGCTCTGTTTTGGTACGAACTGCTATCAACAGTGTTCAAGGCTCTCCGGACTGGCGACCTGGTGATTCCCCCGGACTTCGGAATCATGTTCACCGCCGGCAAGATCGTCTTGCTCGACAGGTGGTCCGACGTCTACGACATCCGGAGATTCGCTGGGATTCACTCGGCCCTAGTAGGAACACCGATTGACGCCGGTGGGGCCGCATTTTCGTATCCGCCGCCAACAGGACTCGCACTCTCTCTCATCTCAAGGCTGGACCTTCACGCCGCCGTCGTGGTGTGGCTGCTCATATCCGTGTTCAGTCTTACGGTAGGAGTTCGAATCGCGACCGGTAAGTGGACGCTCCTCCCCCTCGTGCTACTCACCGTACCCGGGTACCTTGCCCTGCAACTGGGTCAGAACACGCCGGTCTCGTTGCTGATCCTTGCCCTAGCCGCCGCGGCGATGAAGAAGGGTCGCCCTATGCTCGCCGGTGCCCTCCTCGGCTTGCTGGTACTCAAGCCGCAGCTCGCCCTCGGATTCATCCTGTGGTGGTTGGCTGCTCCCAGGCTCCGATCTCGAGAAGCTACGGCGGCAGCCGTGACCGGGGGAGGACTCCTGGTTGCTTCGGCGATTGCTGCACCGCAGGGGTGGCTGGTCTACTTTCGTTCGCTCGGAGAGCTGGTCAACCCGCCTGGCATGATTCCTGCAGGATCCTTCAGCCTCGCTGACTTCCTCAGGTTCCTGCTGGGCCAAGGGTCGCTCGCGACCGTTCTCACGATCGTCGGCACCGTGGCTCTGGGCATCACACTCGTTCTCGCATTCAGGCACCACCGCAGCGATCCCCTACTGGGATTCGCACTCGCTGTAGTGGCGTCGACACTCCTTTCCCCCCACATGGTGTCGTATGACTGCCTCCTTCTGCTGGTGCCGGGCGCCATTCTCTGGCAACGGCTGCCGGAGCTGAGGCCGGAACTAGCCATCTCCGCGGCCGCTCTCAACACCGCTGCTCTGATCTCAGCCGAAATCGTTCTGCGGTCTCTTCCTAGCCGGGGTTGGGCCCTATCGCCCGCCTTCCCGGTCCTGCTCGCAGTAGCCACTTGGCTCATCCTGAGGACACGAAAACTCTCTCCCTTTCGAGCAATCCAAGCGCCTTTACATAACTCGTGATCGCGATTTCGCGGTCTACCGCGTGACCCATCGGGCGGCGAGCAGGCGGGGTACTTCGTCCTGGCTGACCGTCCCGGACTGTTCTATGGCCCGTTCGATCATGCGCTCGAGTGTCCAGCCTGCATCAGCGGCAATGTTCAAGAGCTCGGCCAATGGTCGCTGGTAGAACGTGATGTCGGTCTCCCCCGCCGGTTCGATGATCCTTCCGCCGGACAGGTACCGGCCCCACCGCCAGAACACCTCACCGTCGTCGGGATCGACGACCGGACCGGACGCGGGTGCAGCGAACACTGGATGATTGATGACGATCGCAAGTACTCCTCCTGGTCGAACGACCCGGTGTGCCTCCCTGAACAGGGTCGCCGCATCGTTGAGGTGTTCGATCACGAGTGATGCATAGGCGCCGTCGCACGCCACGTCCCGCAGCCACGACAGCTCGGGCAACTCGCAGCGCACAACCGGCCCGACCTTGTGGGCGATCGGGAGAAGCGTTTCGTCGAGATCACAGCCGATCACTGAGATACCCATCTCGTCGAGAGCTCGCATCGTCTGCCCCTCGCCGCAGCCGAGGTCGAGATAGCTCCGTCCGGGTCGAGCGTCGAGGATCTCGACGAGGAGTGGTGTAACCACGCTCGAGTAGGAAGGATCGCGTTCGAGTTCACTGAGCCACCAGTCGGACGCCCATACCATGGGTTCATGCTCGCAGATCGCTGGCAGTCTGCGTCGAAGCGGAGCCGGAGCCGAGCTGGCGATCTTGGCCCTCGTATCGGTCGTTGTCGCGATCACTGCCGTCATGGCTGTCCGAGATCGGCTCCTCTCGTGGCTCGCGGCTCCCTGGGTCGTGCTCTCTGTGGTGAGTGGGACAAACGTCTGGCAGTTCGGTAACAGCGCCATCCGAGTCTTCGCCCCGCTCTAGACGTTGGCGTGGTCTGCGCTGGCCCTGCTCGTCGAGTGGCCCCGTGAGAAGCGCATCGCAGCTCGTAGACACACACCAGGTCGTTGATCGGTGAGCCACCGTGGGCAACAATCACTGGATGCGCCTGACCACACTGACCGGCTGGCTCGACCGTCTGAGCCCCGTCCGATCCGCGCTGCTGGTCATGGGCCTGCTGGCCGTCGTGTATGTGCCGACGGCAACGTGGCATGGCGAGATCAACGTCGACGCTTCTGCGGCCGCCGCGCCCGTGTGGCAACTCGCCGCACACGGCAATGTCTATGTCGAGGATCTTCCTTCTAACCCTTGGTATGTCGACGCCGGCGCCCACTTCGTGAGCAACCGTCCTCCTGGAATCTTCCTCTGGGCAGTGCCCTGGTATGCGCTGTTCAGAAACCCGGGCACCTTCACCGTTTGGCAGTCGACCTTGGCAGCCGTTCTCGCCTCCGTCCTCGCGATGGAGTCCTCCACCTCGTGCTCTCGAGACTGACAACCCTCAGTCGGGCGTTTTTCGGCACGCTCGTCGTGGGTCTCGGCACCGCTACGTGGGCAGTCTCTGCGGATCAGCTGTGGGCCCACGGCCCTAACGAGATGTTCGTTGCGCTCGCTGCTCTTGCCCTGGCGTCTGACCGAGCTTTCTGGAGTGGTGTCGCGCTCGGGGGAGGCATCCTGGTTCGGCCACCTGTCGCGTTCCTGGCGGCCGGTGTCGGAACGGTGAAGAGCTGGTTCGACAGATCACTTAAACCCATGCTCCTCGTTGGAGCCGGTTCGTCGATCGGGCTCGCCGCGTTACTCTGTACAACAGGGTCTTGTACTCGCGATGGACCGTCATCGGCGGGTACCCATCCACTTTCGCTGATCGTCTCACAGACCTCTCTCTGGGCAGTTACCTGCAGAACATCCTCACGGCACTCGTCGACCCCAACAACGGATTCCTGATTTGGAGCCCCTTCCTGCTCGTGCTTGTACCTGGGCTCGTGTCCGGCTGGAAAGCCGCCCCGGCGTGGGTCAAGAGTCTTGCGATTGGCGCCGTCGTGTACCTGTTGATTCACCTTCGCCTGAACAGAGCGTCGGGCGGAATGCCGTTCGATTACCGCTATCCGCTCGCGCCACTCGTCGCACTTGCTCCCCTCTTGCTCCTTGCCTACACCACCTGGGTCGAGCCACGACCGTTCATGAAGAGACTTCTCATCGTGGCCATCCTCGTCTCCTTCCTGGCGCAGGGACTGGTGGCAACAGCTCTCCACTGCGTACCGGGCGCCGCCGGCGAGGCGATTTGCTCGTTTTTCTAGTCGCTGACGCCCCGTGCTACCCCCCTGGCGAAGCTATCACGCGTGCACGTGGTTGGACTCGGTACGGAGATCTGAGGAAACCCGAGGCTCGTGGGCGGTGCGTGGGACAATCCCCCATGCCGTCCGCCCGCCGCATGCCTGCCGTCAAGGTCTGGACCGCCTGGCTGTTTGCCGGGATGGTGGCGAGCCTCTGGCTGCAATGGGCACAGGCGAGCGCAGTAGGGGGTTGGAGCGGACTGATGGCGACCAGCGCAGAATCTCGCCTGCGCCCGGTGATCGAGCAAGAGCTCGGCACTGTCACGCTGCTGCCCAGCGGCCACGACGGTCAGTTCTCGTTTGTCATAGCCATCGACCCGTTCAATCGCCAGGGGACGGCAGCCCTGTTCGACGATGCACCATACCGGTACCGGCGGATCCTGTATCCGTTGCTCGCCGGCGGTGCTGGACTTCTGCCCGGCAAGGTAACGCTGGTAGGCCTGATCCTCCTTGCCGTGTTGGGAATGGGACTCGCCACCGCCTCGACGGCCGCACTTGCGGGCAGACTCGACATCAGCCGATGGGTGGTCGCAGCGGTTCTCGCGAACCCGGGTGTCTGGCTTGGCGTTCAGCTGCTGACGTCGGACCCTCTTGCGCTGGGACTGGCCCTCACCGCCTGGTCGTCTGGTGGGACCGTCGCCTCGTGTGGGCTATACTCCTGTTTGGGCTCGCTGCACTCTCCAAGGATCAGTATCTCCTGGTTGGCCTCTCCGTTGCGGGCTGGTCCTGGTTCTGTGGTCAGCGGCGAGAGGCGTTGCCACTTGCTGTCGGCACAGCAGCTCCGCTTGCATTGTGGCTCGCCTGGATCAGTTCCACGATGGGAAACGGAGCAACCGTGCGGGGCAATCTTGCGCTTCTGGGACTACTCGACGCCTCGCACCTGTGGAGAAACACCGTCCTATCCGACCAGATACTGACCGGCTTCGCCCTCGCCGGTGTGCTTCTTGCCATCGTCCTTCCCTGGAAGGCCGGCTCCTTGTTTCGCTGGCTCGCATGGCCGTGGGTTCTTCTCTCGCTCGTGTCCTCATCGTGGGTCTGGACCGTCGGCAACAATGCAGCCAGAGTATTCGCCTCCCTCTGGGTGTTCTCGGCGCTGTCGCTTGGCATCTGGTCTAGGTCGTGGCACACTTCCGAGACGCCTCCCCAACCGAGACAGCGAGCCACGTCACCTTCACCACACCACAGGAGGACATCTGACGGCTCGTGGGTCTAGGTCGAGACGAAGGTCGTCACAAGACGGACATTGGTCCGAGGTGCCCCACCGATACGTGAGAGAATGCCCCATGTCTGCACCGCGGCGATCGACGAGAATCTTCCTTCTCTGGCTGGTCGTCGGCACTGCCTTCGCCGCAGGCCTACAGGCGAGGCTTGCAGACGCGAGCGGCGGCAACTGGACCATCTTGATCGGAGTGAGCCAACACGATTGGCTACGCGCCCCCATCGAGCACGAACTAGGCGCTCTTGCGTTCACGGCCCCCCAGGGGCACGACGGCCGATACTCGTTTCTGATGGCAGGCGACCCCTTCAACCTGCACGATAGGGCGTCGTCGTTCGACCGGCCTGCGTATCGGTACCGTCGCATCTTCTACTCGTTTCTGGCCGGGGGCGGTGGTCTCTTCAACGGCCCGGCTGCGCTGGCGGGTCTCATAGTCCTGGCGGCGCTCGGCATGGGCATCTCAACAGCGGCCGTGGCATCGCTGGCCCATAGGCTGGGAGTCTCTCTCCTGGTGGTGCTCGGCATCCTCGCGAATCCCGGTGTTTGGCTGTCAGTTATTGCGCTGACTCCGGATGCTCTGGCGTTGGGGCTCGCTCTCTGGGGCGTGCTGCTGTGGTGGGATCGCCGCTACACCTGGGCGGTGGTCGTCCTCGCGCTTGCCACTCTTACAAAGGAGCACTACTTGCTCTTCGCCTTTTCGCTTGCCGGCTGGGCTTGGTTTCGCCATGAAAGAAAACACGCCGTAGCCCTCGTGCTGGGCGCGACGGCACCGCTTGCACTTTGGACCGCTTGGCTACTCCGAACGATCGAACACGGGTCCCTCGCCGGAGGCAACCTCGCACTCCTCGGGATCCTGAAAGCATCACATATCTGGAACACGGTCCCGCCCACCGAACGAACCCTCGCCGTGATCACACTCATCGGCGTGATCTTCGCTGCTGTGCTTCCCATCAGAGCAGGCTCGCTGCTCCGATGGCTCACATGGCCCTGGGTGGCCCTCGCACTCACCACCTCAGGATGGGTCTGGAACCTCGGCAACAACGCCGCAAGAGTGTTCGCACCCGTTTGGGTATTCGCGATAATGTCGCTCGCGATGTGGGCCCGGCATAGCCAGACAGCGGAGCCACTTCTCAGACCCGGCGATCCAAAGCCCATCTGACACGAGACGGACTTGGGTCTGAGGCTGCACCGCCGATAGGTGAGAGAATGCGCACCGTGTCACTGTCACATCGGACGACGAGAATCTGGGTGCTCTGGCTGCTCGTGGGCACTCTTGCCGCGTTTTGGCTTCAGTTGGCCCTGGTGGAAGCCTACGACGGCAACTGGACGAGCCTGATCGGCGTGGGCCGAACGTCCGGGCTGAGGGTGCCCATCGAGAAAGAACTCGGCACCCTCGCCTACACCGTCCCCCATGGATATGACGGCCGGTATTCATTTCTGATCGCTGTCGACCCCTTCAACCACCGCGGAATGGCGGCGTTGTTCGATCGGCCCGCATACCGATACCGTCGCATCCTGTACTCGTTTCTGGCCGGGGGCGGTGGTCTCTTCAACGGACCGACCGCGCTGGCGGGTCTCGTGATCCTGTCGGCGCTCGGCATCGGGCTCGCAACCGCTGCCGTGGCGGGACTGTCACTTCGACTGGGAGTCGGCCGGTGGGTGGTCGCCGGCGTACTTGCGAATCCTGGTGTCTGGCTGACGGTGCTCCTGTTGACACCGGATGCTCTGGCGTTGGGGCTTGCTTTGTCAGGCCTGCTGCTGTGGTGGGATCGCCGCTACACCTGGGCGGTGGTCATCCTTGCTCTCGCCGCCCTGACGAAAGAGCACTACTTGATCGTCGCCTTTTCGCTTGCCGGCTGGGCTTGGTTTCGCCGTGAACGAAAACACGCCGTAGCCCTCGTCCTGGGCGCGACGGCGCCAATCGCACTCTGGACCGCTTGGCTACTCCGAACGATCGAACACGGGTCCCTCGCCGGAGGCAACCTCGCGCTCCTCGGGGTCCTGGAAGCCTCTCGCGTCTGGGGAACCATCCCGCCCACCGAACGAGGTTTCGCCGTGATCACACTCATCGGCGTGATCTTCGCCGCCGTGCTTCCCATCAGAGGAGACTCGTTCCTTCGATGGCTCACATGGCCCTGGGTGGCACTGGCACTCGTGACATCAGGATGGGTCTGGGACCTCGGCAACAATGCTGCGAGGGTGCTCGCTCCCGTCTGGGTGTTCGCGATCTTGTCGCTCGCGATGTGGATTCGTCGTCGCCGGACAGCGGTGCCACTTCCTGCACCGGACTAACCGACCTCTGCCCCCTGGAGCACGTCTCGCAGGAACTTGCCTGTGTAGCTCTCGGGGATGGTGATGATCATCTCTGGTGGTCCTTCGGCGACGATGGCGCCACCTTCGTCGCCTCCCTCTGGTCCGAGGTCGACGATCCAGTCTGCGGTCTTGATGACGTCCAGGTTGTGTTCGATGATGACAACCGTGTTGCCACTGTCGACGAGTCGGCCGAGGACACCGAGGAGCTTGCGGATGTCTTCGAAGTGCAGCCCCGTGGTCGGTTCGTCGAGGATGTAGAAGGTGCGACCGGTCGATCGCCGTCCGAGTTCGGAGGCGAGCTTGACGCGTTGTGCTTCGCCGCCGGAAAGTGTCGGTGCGGGCTGGCCGAGCTTCAGATAGCCGAGCCCGACGTCGAAGATCGTCTGGAGGATACGGGCGATACTCGGCTAGGCACTAGGACCCGTCTACATGCAGGACACGGCGAACGGTGTCCTTGAGTCGTCGAGTCCGGAGTCGACACTCGGGGGCCGTTGCTCGTCATGGGGCCTTCCCACTAGCCGACCACCGGCGCGTGGTACGAGCAGTGGCGCCGCTGGGCAGTGCGGCGGTACCACCAACCGCCCAGCCGTCTCACCCCGGGCACCCCTAGGAACGGGGCTACCAGGTATGCAAGGGGAAGCACTCCAAGGATCCGGCGCACGGCCTCAAACCCCGAGGAACGCCGACCGGCGTCGATGAGTTGCATCGCTGTATCCGCCTCGAGACGGGTGACGCCCAGCAGTTGAAGCGCGCCCACATCGCTCGAACGGACCGTCTCGATCACACCGAACACATCCAGGCGTCTGAACCACTTCACCCAGGTAGTGCAGAACGAACACGAGTCATCCCAGACGACGGTCCTTTCGTGACCCCCTATGAACAGCGGGTAGAGGACCACCAACTCCATTGCGAAGACGATCAGCTGTACGGTCGGTGCCATGAAGAGGGCAATCACTCCGTGAAGCGCCACACCGAGGCCGATAGCTGCCGTCCGGGAACGCCGGAACCAAAGCCCGACGGCAATCGCGATCTCCGTACAGACTGCCCCGGCAGACACCAAGGCGAGCAGATACGGAGTACGGAAACGGTCGGGGAATCCAACCAGCCCTGAACCGAGCTGGCTGGCCAGCACCAGACCGGATAGGAACGCCTCATTGAGTTTCCAGAGGGCTGCGAAACCGTAGACGATGGAGACCTGTGCCTTGATCAGAAGGACGACTCCTCCTGAGCACACAGCTGCTCCCCGACCATGCCTGGCGTCCACCGACAGAGCAGCCCCGCTGTCCGCCACGGTGAGAAGGCCCACCAACAGCATCATGAGGTACAGGTGGTTGGAGTATGTCTGCCGGTCGTAGACGAGTACCAGCATGAGCACCCCTGTCAGGAGGGCGCCGGCGATCCTCGTCCGATACCCCAGCGTGAATGCCGTCGCAGCGGCCACCCACAGCACGATGAGCGTCAAGCTGATCGAAGTGCTCGGCTGGAGCCACGAAAGGTACGGCACGCGGAGCAGGTGAGGATCTGCCAACCCAAGCAGAACAGGGGTACCGTCGAAAGCTCGAATCACGGCAGCCGCGCCGACCCCGATACGTGCCCAACCGACGAGGCGAGCATTCACCGGTGCCGCCCATCTAGCCACCGCAAAGTACCTCGACACTCATCGACGTCGACAGCCACCACGCCCTGCATCACCCGACAGAGATGAGCAGGCAACACCTCGGCGTACGGTATCTCAGCACGCGTTCGAACGACTTCGTCCGTGAGGGGCACCTTGCGTCGGGTGCCGTCCTCGAAAACCACCTCGATGTGCGGCGATGCCGGTGCCGCCGAGTACATCGCCCACGCGAACGGCGCCGGATGCGGCTGGGTCGCCCACATCACCACGGGGACGGCGAGTTGTACCGCGAGGTACGCAACACCAAGTACGACGCGGAGTTTCACGATGGCATTATCGGCTGCGGCCTCGACATTCCGCGGGCTTTTGCGGCAATCGACAGGACCAGGACCACGAGAGTCGTGGACAAGTCTGAGCCGTCCCGGCGGGCTAGTTGACCTCTGCCCCCTGGAGCACGTCTCGTAGGAACTTGCCGGTGTAGCTCTCAGGGATGGTGATGATCGTCTCTGGTGATCCTTCGGCGACGATCATGCCGCCTTCGTCTCCTCCTTCGGGCCCGAGGTCGACGATCCAGTCGGCGGTCTTGATGACGTCGAGGTTGTGTTCGATGACGACAACCGTGTTGCCACTGTCGACGAGTCGGCCGAGAACACCCAGCAGCTTGCGGATGTCTTCGAAGTGCAGGCCGGTGGTCGGTTCGTCGAGGATGTAGAAGGTGCGGCCGGTCGATCGCCGTCCAAGCTCTGAGGCGAGCTTGACGCGTTGGGCTTCACCGCCGGAGAGGGTCGGGGCCGGCTGGCCGAGTTTCAGGTAGCCGAGCCCAACATCGAAGATCGTCTGGAGGATCCGGGCGATACGCGGCTGGTTCTCGAAGAACCCGAGTGCCTCCTCGATCGACATGTTGAGCACGTCGGAGATGGAGCGGCCTTTCCACAGGATCTCGAGCGTTTCCCGGTTGTACCGCTTGCCTTTGCACACCTCGCACGGGACGTACACGTCGGGCAGGAAGTGCATCTCGATCTTGATGGTGCCGTCACCGGAGCACGCGTCGCATCTTCCACCCTTGACGTTGAACGAGAAGCGGCCGGGTTTGTAGCCACGCACCTTCGCTTCGGGTGTGGAGGCGAACAGGGTCCGGATGTGGTCGAACACTCCGGTGTAGGTGGCGGGGTTGGAGCGGGGTGTCCTACCGATCGGCGACTGGTCGATGTCGATCACCTTGTCGATCTGGTCGACTCCTTCGATCCGCTTGTGCCGACCGGGGAGGCTTCGGGATCGGTGGAGGGTGTGGTGGAGTCCTTTCGAGAGGATCTCTTGCACCAGCGACGACTTGCCGCTGCCCGAGACGCCCGTGATGGCGATGAACAACCCGAGTGGGAAACGAACGTCGATCTCTTTCAGGTTGTTCTCTCTGGCACCGAGCACTGCGACGGCGCCGCCGTTGCCGATGCGACGAGCACCTGGGACCGGGATGGATCGCCGTCCTGCGAGATAGTCGCCGGTGATCGACCCGGGTTCGGACGTGATGGCGTCGAGTGGGCCTTCGGCAACGATCATGCCACCGTGCTCACCGGCTCCCGGTCCGATGTCGACGATGTGGTCGGCGGTGCGGATGGTCTCTTCGTCGTGTTCGACGACGATGAGCGTGTTACCGAGGTCACGCAGCCGGACGAGAGTTTCGATGAGTCGTTGGTTGTCTCGCTGATGCAGACCGATGGATGGCTCGTCGAGAATGTAGAGGACGCCGACGAGCCCTGACCCGATCTGGGTGGCGAGCCTGATCCGTTGCGCCTCCCCTCCGGCAAGGGTGGCCGCCCCTCTGGCGAGGGTGAGATAGTCGAGGCCGACGTCGAGGAGGAATCGGAGTCGTGCTCTGATCTCTTTGAGGACGAGAGCAGCGATACGTTCCTGCCGTTCGGTGAGTTGGACTGCCTCGATGAACGCCGAGGCGTTGCGTAGCGACATCGCCGACAGCTCGGCGATGTTGATATCCCCGACCGTGACCGCGAGGGACACGGGGTTGAGTCGGGCCCCGTTGCAGGTGTTGCATGGCACTTCCCGCATGTACTCCTGGTAGTACTCGCGGGCCGAATCGGACTCTGCCTGTTCGTGGCGGCGCCGCAAGAACGGCAGGACCCCTTCGTAGGTGGTGGAGAAGCGGCGGTGCCTGCCGAACCGGTTCACGTAGGACACCTCGATCTTGGTGTCGCCGGTGCCGTTGAACAGCGCATCCTGGTGCTCGGGGGCGAGGTCCTCGAACGGTGTGTCGATCGAGAAGCCGAGTTTGGCCGCGACGCCTTCCTGGAGCCGTTGGAAGTATCGGCCGCGGTGGCCGGCCCATGGGCTGAGGGCGCCTTCGGCGACGGACCGTTCCGGGTCGGGGACGACGAGTTCCGGGTCCACCTGGTAGCGGGTGCCGATCCCCGAGCAGACGGTGCAGGCACCATACGGGCTGTTGAACGAGAAGTTGCGGGGCTGAAGCTCGTCGAACGACATCCCGCAGTTCGCACAGGCGAGATGCTGGCTGAAGCTGAGGACGGGCCCGTCGGTGACCTCGACGACGGCGACTCCCTGAGCGAGGTGCAGGGCGGTTTCCAGGGAGTCGGCGAGGCGTCGTTCGATGCCGTCCTTGCGGACGAGCCGGTCGACGACCACCTCGATGGTGTGCTGGTAGTACCGGTCGAGTTTGATGTCCTCGGTGAGGTCCCGGACCTCGCCGTCGATGCGGGCCCGGCTGAAACCCTCCCGGGCCAGTTCGGAGAGCAGCGCCTCGTACTCTCCTTTGCGGCCCCGGACGACCGGGGCGAAGATCTGAAAACGGGACTCCTCGGGCAGTTCGAGGATCTGGTCGACGATCTGCTGGGGGGTCTGGCGGGCGACCTCGCTGCCGCAGTTCGGGCAGTGCGGGGTGCCGATCCTGGCGTAGAGGAGCCGCAGATAGTCATGGATCTCGGTGACGGTCCCGACGGTGGAGCGTGGGTTCCGAGAGGCGGTCTTCTGATCGATCGAGATCGCCGGCGACAAACCCTCGATGAAATCGACATCGGGTTTGTCCATCTGACCGAGGAACTGGCGGGCGTACGCCGACAGCGACTCGACATAGCGGCGCTGACCTTCCGCGTAGATCGTGTCAAACGCGAGTGACGACTTCCCCGACCCCGAGATGCCCGTGAACACGATCATCTTGTCGCGCGGCAACTCCAGCGTCAGGTTCTTCAGGTTGTGCTCGCGGGCACCGCGAATCAGGATGCGATCAGTGGACATAGCGCTCTCAGACCAGAGCGGTCAGTGTACTACCGAACGGGGAGAACGTATGTTCGACTCAGCCCGTTGGCTGCCAACGACCGGGGCCAGCCCCTATTGGGGTGCTGCCGACGCCAAAGACTCGGCAACGGCGATCACCGACTGACCAAGCCACCGTCCACGAAACAGACGGTCGATCCCTTTCAGGACGGGGACAATCGCCTCGACGACCTTCGTTTGCCATCCAGCGATCTCCGTACGACGGAGCACCCGGCCGCTGACGAACCATGTGAAGGCTCCGATCGGGTTGAAGTAGCGAGTGTGCAACACGTTCCACCCGGCCCGTTCACAGACGTCGACCAGTCCCTGTCTCGTGTATCGGCGGTAGTGACCTATCACACGATCGAGGCCGGTGTAGGCCCAAGGATGAGCGGGGACAACGAGCATGAGGCGCGTGCCGGCCGGGACCGCGGTCCGAATCGATGCCAGGGCGTCCACGTCGTCCTCGATGTGCTCGAGGACGTTGGATAGCAGCACGGTTGCGATTCCCTCCGGGATGGGAGCTCCATTGCCAAGCGGAAGCATCAGTGCCTCTACCGGACTGACGAGCGGGACCGGCATGGTCCGCTCACGGAGGGCCTCTGCCAGGGTGGGGTCGGGCTCCGAAGCGAACACAGGAATCCCCAGCCCGGCAACCGCCCGTGACAGCGTCCCAATGCCAGCACCGATCTCCAATACCGGACCAACGAGATGGTCAGCCAGGATGTCAGCCAGCCATGCGTGATAACGCTCGGCGGCCGCGACCGACTCGAGGGTCGTGCCAATCGGGCCTGAGTGTTGAGGATCCACGGCCATGGCCAGGAATCCTAGGAAGAACGGCTGCGAGGGTGATCTGGTCGACGATCTGCTGGGGGGTCTGGCGGGCGACCTCGCTGCCGCAGTTCGGGCAGTGCGGGGTGCCGATCCTGGCGTAGAGGAGCCGCAGATAGTCATGGATCTCGGTGACGGTCCCGACGGTGGAGCGTGGGTTCCGAGAGGCGGTCTTCTGATCGATCGAGATCGCCGGCGACAAACCCTCGATGAAATCGACATCGGGTTTGTCCATCTGACCGAGGAACTGGCGGGCGTACGCCGACAGCGACTCGACATAGCGGCGCTGACCTTCCGCGTAGATCGTGTCAAACGCGAGTGACGACTTCCCCGACCCCGAGATGCCCGTGAAGACGATCATCTTGTCGCGCGGCAACTCCAGCGTCAGGTTCTTCAGATTGTGCTCGCGGGCACCGCGAATCAGGATGCGATCAGTGGACATAGCGCTCTCAGACCAGAGCGGTCAGTGTACTACTGCATGGGGAGAACTCTGCTGGGGGGTCTGGCGGGCGACCTCGCTGCCGCAGTTCGGACAGTGCGGGGTGCCGATCCTGGCGTAGAGGAGCCGCAGATAGTCATGGATCTCTGTGACGGTCCCGACGGTGGAGCGTGGGTTCCGAGAGGCGGTCTTCTGATCGATCGAGATCGCGGGCGACAAACCCTCGATGAAATCGACATCGGGTTTGTCCATCTGACCGAGGAACTGGCGGGCATAGGCGGACAGCGATTCGACATAGCGGCGCTGACCTTCCGCGTAGATCGTGTCAAACGCGAGTGACGACTTCCCCGACCCCGAGATGCCCGTAAACACGATCATCTTGTCGCGCGGCAACTCCAGCGTCAGGTTCTTCAGGTTGTGCTCGCGGGCACCGCGAATCAGGATGCGATCAGTGGACATAGCGCTCTCAGACCAGAGCGGTCAGTGTACTACCGAACAGGCGGAACATATGTTCGACTCGTCTGCGTAACGCCAGAGCTCCCAGATGCTCGACGCCTACTTACACGCCCCAAGAGACATCGTGACAACCGCACTCGCCACATCCGCCCACGACCCCGACGCTCTGCTCGCTCCAACGGCTAGGTTCTCGATATCTCCCAGAAGCCTGGCAGTTGCTTCAGCGAATGCGGTCCCATTGGCCGCTGAGGCCAGGGCACCGGTCTCTCCCTCGATGACCACCTCTGGCAGTCCCCCGACTGCTGTTGCTACAACCGGTCGGCCGGCCGCATAGGCGAGAGGAACGATTCCCGATTGCGAGGCCGACCTGTATGGAACCACAATCGCGTGGTGCCGAGACAAGAGGCCGACTAGCTCATCATCCGGCAAGTAGCCGGGTTTCAGCTCGACGGCCTCTTGGACGCCCATCCGATCAACGAGTTGCACCCACCGATCAACCGGATCCCAGAACTCACCTGCGACCGTTAGCGATACCTTCATGCCTCGATCGCGGAGGATCCTGATTGATTCGATCGCGATGTCGAGCCCTTTGTAGGGCCTCACGTAGCCGACAAACGCGAGACGGTATGGCGGAAACGGAGGAAGAGGCGCAGCCGTCACCAGAAGATTCGGTGGATGAGGGACAACCGCGGTGTTGACGACGCCTGTGACGAGCCGAAGTTCACTCGCAACTGCACTGCTATGCAGGACCGCTCCGCGGACGGGGCCAAGGGCCCATGAGGTCAGAAGAGACGCGAGCGGAAACCACTCATGTGGACGCACATTGTGCACCACGGCCACAGCCGGAGTGCCCTTCGCCCACTTCATGATGACCCGAAGAGCAATGCTCTGAAATGGCGTCACCCAAGGGAACACCAAGGCGTCCGCACGTCCGGCTCGTCGACCAGCTGACACCCAGGAGAACGGATTCCACCATCTGAGAGCTCCATCCTTCGCAGGTTCACTACGGCTCCGTCTTCTGAGTAGAACCCGTGGAAACTGCGCCCTCCAACTGATCACGTCCACCTCGTGTCCAGCGGCCCTCAGCGCCTCAATCAGTTGTTGGCCGTGCTGGGCTATCCCTCCCCTGGTTGGGTGGACGGGACCGACATATGCGAATCGCGCCATACGAGATACGATACCTGCGGTGGAAACCACCGCCCTTCAAGGGCGACGCTCGATCCAGGTGGAACGACATGGCCTCGCACGAAACGGAGTCCTCGGACAGGAAACGCAAGGGTCATGCGCCGACAGAAGTGGGGATGCGCATTCTGAAGGCACAGAAGATCGCGAGACTGCTTTCGCCCTTTCGGAGCCTCGAGGACTCTCGCATCTTAGAAATCGGTTGTGGAACAGGAGAGATCGCCGGTTGGTTCGCTCGCGAGATACAAGGGTCTGAGGTCGTGGCGACTGACATCGAGGACATCCGGACTTCAACAGACGGCTACCAATTCCGCCTCTCTACTGATGCCCAACTGGAGTTCGAGGACTCGTCATTCGACGTCGTCATCAGCAACCACGTCATCGAGCATATCGGCGAGGAAGTATCGCAGACAACACACCTGGCTGAGATTGCTCGCGTCCTGCGGCCGTCTGGCTTTGCCTACCTGGCGACTCCCAACCGCTGGTGGCTAGTCGAAGGTCACTACCGCTTGCCCCTGCTGAGCTGGTTCCCTCCCAAGATTGCCAGCTCCTACGTGAGGCTCGCTCATCGAGGATCCTGGTACGACGTCGTACCCTTGTCCGCGGGGCGGCTGAAAAGATGTTCACCAGAGTCGGCCTTGTCGCCCACCCTGTCGCAATCGAGGCTATACGCGTCACCGGCGACATCGAGTCAACTCGGGTCGTGCACCGGATCGTCAAGGCCGCTCCTCCGGACCTGCTCAGGGTCGTGGTGCCGCTTGTTCCCACGCTGATCTATGTTCTGGAACTCGAAGACGGACAGGCATTCTGAGCCGTCAGACGGTACGACCTATCCCTGAACTACAGCGGCATGAATCGACTGCCCAACAGGACAAGGCCCTCGACAAGAAGCACCATTACTCGTTGAAGAGTGGATGCGCCGACTACGAGCGCAGCCGGGACTGGGGTCAGCACGAGTAGCAGTACCGCCTCCCTCACACCGAGCCCAGCGGGAAACGGCACGAGGACGAAGCCGGCGAGCCACGCGGCCATGAACCCGGGTATAGCCGCGTACCAGGATACATCCGGGGCAATCCCGATCAGCAGGAGCCAGAAGCAAGCCGCCGCGGCCAACTGACTTGCCATCGTCCACAGCAGACACGACAG
The DNA here is from genome assembly GCA_963827865.1 of uncultured bacterium. Classification (GTDB taxonomy): domain Bacteria; phylum Actinomycetota; class Acidimicrobiia; order Spongiisociales; family UBA4744; genus CAYLHS01. Next base: position 180,210 of record CAWHCO010000001.1, read on the forward strand.
AATCCGACCCTGAGGAGGAAGAACGGAAACAGCCGGGTGCTTCCCTAGCAGCCTGCCCCCACCTCTCAGTAGACCCGACATCACTGGCCTATACAGCACGGGTGCCGCAATGAGAGACGCCATCGACAACAGTCGAACGAGCCATGGAATCCTCGATCCCGCCAGCCATCCAATTGACACAATCAGGGTCGCGCTCGCAACGGCGCAGACCGCTTGGACTACAAGGGCCATCGAACCGGAACCCCAGGAGACGCCAGCAGAACGAGCTAGACCCACCTGACCCAGAGGCTGCATGAAGCCACCAGGAACATACTTGCCTGGTTGAGCGAGGTAGAAGTCGCGCCTCAGCTGACGCGAGCCAGCTCTGTCCGAAAGGAGGGAGGACCAACTCCTCCCAGCCGCCAAGGTGGCAGCGATCGAGAGTCCCGCAGCAGCGACCACTGGACCTAGAGAGAACCGTGCCACCTGCCGAGCCTCTGGCCAGGTCTTCAGGAAGGCCACCAGCATGAACCCGGCACCGACGAGACCCAACAGCACCTTCAGTCTGAGCTTCCACTGCCTGGCAAGGTTCGAGATCGATTCGGAAGTGCTACGTGGACTCGCGCCCTTCCCCATCATCCGGTCGCATCCGAGCTGCCCCGTCTGTCGGAAGCTGCCGAGCTTCTCGCCAGAGCCGGTATCACGTCATGTCTCCGCTTGTTAAGTTGAACGAGCAGGTCGGCCAGCATCCCCATGATCGCGAAGGCGATCGCGACCCCTAGAACGACAAGCGTATTGGTCGCAACCCTGAAGTCCTTCTGTACCAAGTCAAAGGCAAGCTTTCCGACGCCCACCAGCCCCAGAAGCGCTGCCGGCGGCATGAATACCTTGAGCGGGCTGTAGAAGAGCACCATGCGCATCACCTGAAGCAGATACAGGCGCGTGTCCCGCCACCAGTGAAACTTCGAGGTGCCAGCCCTTGGCGCGTAGTCGATGGGCACGTACTTGACCGAGTACCCGTTGCTGAGAAACGCCATCGTGATCGTCGTCACGCAAGAGAAGCCCCTGGGCAGCAGGTAGACGAACTGGTCGGCGACCTCCTTGCGCATTGCTCGGAACCCTGAGTTGAGGTCCGGAATCTTCACAGTAGTCAGGTAGCTGGCGAGCTTTCGGATCAACCACTTGGCCGGTTTCCGGAGGAGCTTGACCGTCCCCTCTTCGGAGGTTCGTGCGCCAACCACCTGGTCCCACCCTTCGAGCTCGGCAACGAGTTCCGGGATCTTGTCGTTCGGATACGACATGTCTGCATCGCTCCACACCACGACTCTGCCCTTGGCAGAGAGCGTCCCGTACTTGCGCGACGATCCCGACCCCCGGTTCTGACCAAAGCGAAGAAGTCGAATATCTGATCGACCCTCGAGCAGCTCACCGGTGCCATCAGTCGACCCGTCGTCGACCACGACAAGCTCATAGCTCAGGTCCGACCGATCCATGGATGTGTGAATCCGCCGGATCTCCTGCTCGATGTGGCCAACCTCGTTGTAGACAGGCAGCACGATCGACACTTCGACCTCAGTCGTCATCCATCCACCCCCCATCAGTCGTATCATCCACGCTAGTTGTCAGGCGGCTTGAGGAACCGACAGAGTCATGACCAGGCCTTCTTGCCGACTGACCCGGAGTACGCCCATGCCACATCCTCAATCCCAACGCTCTCCGGTTTCGGGGTCTGCTCGAAGTAGGAAGCAGACGTGCCAAGTCAGTAGATCGGCGAAGGGAGCGGGCCAGGTCGCCGTCTTCACGTCGCTCATCCTCGTGTACTGGTCCTCCACCGCGAACCCGGCCTGTCTCACAAACCCTGCCACTTGCCCGATTCTGAGCGGGTATAGCCCACCCTCCTCACCGTATGCCGTTGCATAGCTGTCGACATTCACGCTACGGAGACGGTTTGTCAGGAACACCGCTGCTCGTTCGCCAAAGAAGTGGAACGGCTTGAACATGTGTCCACCGACCATGCTCAGCGACCAGAAGGGAGGAAACGACAGCAACATCGATCCACCTGGGGCTAGCACGCGCCGCGTTTCCCTGAGGAGAGCACTCGGATCGGCAATGTGCTCAATCAAGCTGCTGCAGTAGATGAAGTCGAATGAGGCGTCCTCTAGAGGGAATCGATCACGGACGTCGACTCTCCTCCAACGAATCTCCGGATGCTCCTCGAAGAACCGATCCCTGATAATGTCAGATGCGACAAAGGACTTCGAACTCTCGGCCAGCACCTGTGAGTACCCACCGCGGCCAGCACCTAGCTCGAGCACCCGGCACTGCCCGAGGTCCACGCCCCTACTCCGAAGCTCCTCGATTGAACAACGAGCGATGTAGGTCTGCATTTCTCGGTACGCCTCTGAAGACTTCAACCGTCGCAGGCTGAGTCTCGCGAGCCTGACTAGAGAGCACGACATAGCATCTTCACCCTTTGCTCGATCGGGCAGGCACGTGCGCGAGTCTGTGGGTGCCCCGACCGCGGTGCCCGACATCCCCAGAGTCCCACTACATCCCTTTCGTCCAACTGACCTCGACATCCAAGCCACTACCGGAGGAGTGTGAGTCCGCCGCTGACACAGCCCATTGTTCCTAATACCTTCTAGCTGGGTCCGTGAGACATGCTACGGGCCATCGGTGCCCGAGGCGCTGCAATCGAGAATCGGATCGGGTGCACAGCGGGGCCCCTTGGTCTAGTCAGCAAAGCCGGAGAGTCCCGACTCCCCTCGTATCATCGTCCCACGCCGAGAACGACTTGAGAACGGGCACATCATCCCACCATTGCTAGGCGCACTCCAGCTTCCCCCGAGAATGCCCATGTCCGTTGTCTCTTCATACGGGTGCGATCGAGCGAGACCGGCACCTTGTCGCGACACGTTGCGGCCCGACATCCACGACACTCGATCACTGCCACGTCCGCACCTAACATCGGAGAGATGCTCCGTCGCCTGGTTCCTCACCTTCATCATCTCTCGCCCGGTCGGGTGTTCTTGCTGGTGTGGATTCCCCTCTTCTCCCTGTTCTTTGCAACTGCCCAGAAGTCAACTGTCCACTCCCTCGACACCTACACGAACGTGCTCACTGCGTGGAGTCTTGCGTCGGAGCACACCATCTACGCGGACCCCACGCCCGGGCCGGCGAACCCTGGCGACTATGGGATCATCTCCTGGTTCACCACCACCTCGTCGGGTCGGCTCGTCTCCCAGTACCCACCCGGAGCTGCCCTGGTCGCGGCTCCCTTCTATCTCGCCTCCCCCGCTACTCGCCAGGTGACGCTCCCTGAGGGCGCAACACGTCTCCCTGGAGAGGTCACCGTGAACCTTCCATCGCTCGTGCCGGCTGCTGTTGCCGCGTCGCTGACGTCGTCTCTGGCAATTGCGCTCCTTGGACTACTCTTCCTCGACTTCCTGACTCCGGCGCAAACGGTTGCGGGCGCGTACATTGCCGGACTTGGCACCAGCGCGTGGTCGGTGGCCTCGGACGCGTTGTGGCAGCACGGGCCCGCGATGCTCTGGATCGCACTAGCCCTCTATCTGATCTCGCGAGACCACCGGCTCTGGGCCGGTGTGGCGTTTGGCATGGCGATTCTCACCCGACCCCACCTCGCACTCGATTGCCGCCTCAGTCGGCATTGCCGTCACCATCGGGAAGCAAGTGACTCCGTCCCATGCTGGAGAGTCGGTGCCGGAGCGCTCTCTCGGACTGGCAGCACTGGTCGCGTACAACTGGGGCGTCTTCGGATCGGTGTCCGTTTCCGGAGGATACGGATCAGGCTTCACCGATCAGCTTCTTCACTCCCATCTAGGTTGGTATCTGCGCAACATCCTCGGTGCTCTGCTTGATCCCCGACTGGGTCTGCTGGTGTGGTCGCCATTTCTCATCATCCTCATCTCGGGCTCGCCAACGCTTGGAAGGCAGCGCCCGCATGGGTCCGAGGTGCCGCTATCGGAGGGCTGCTCTACCTCCTCGTTCAACTCAAGGCCAACCGTTTCTCCGGCGGCGAGGGATTCTTCGCCTACCGCTACCCTCTCGAGGCACTCACCGCGGTCGGCGCCCCTGCTCGCCCTCTCCTGGAAGGAGTGGGTCGCAGGACCATCCTCTCGAACGAAGCTGTTCTGGGGAGGAGTCATCCTCGCAGTGATCGGTCAGGGCGATTGGAGCAGTTCATCGTTCTGTAGGCATCCCTGCCACGTGTCGCGAGCCGCGACGCAGGCGACCTATCATCGCCGCCGATGCCCCAGCGCCTCCGTCTCCAACTCGACCGTCTCGATCGGTTCGCTCCCCGCGCTGTCTTCTTGTTGGTCTTCGTGCCCCTGTTCGCGATCTACTTCTCAACCGCGTCACGAGGCCTCCCCTATCACATCGACGCCATGACCAACGCCCTTACTGCATGGCACATCGCAGCACGAGGATCCGTCTACGCAGACGAATCCCCCAACCTCACCACGCCACAGAGCTATGGGAACATCGCCTGGTTCGTGAAGACAAACACGGGACACGTCGTATCGCAGTACCCGCCCGGTACGGCACTGATCGCCGCCCCCTTCTACCTGTTCGACACCAGCTTCCGCTCCATCCCTATCGGCGGCAGCAACGATCCCCAAGCTCCGAGAGTCCCAGTGGATGTCCCTTCACTCGTCCCGGCGGCGATCGCAGCGTCGGCTGCCACCGCTGCCGCCATCGCCCTCCTGGCGCTCGTGTTCCTTCAGTTCCTCTCCCCGTCCAGGGCGATCGGAGCGGCATACGTGGCCGGGCTCGGGACCGGAGCGTGGGCCGTCGCATCGAACGCACTCTGGCAGCACGGTCCGGCGATGTTCTGGATCGCGCTCGCGCTGTTCCTCTCGTCAAGGAGGCACCTGTACGGAGCCGGCTTGGCGTTCGGCATGGCCATCATGACGAGACCTCACATTGCCCTCATCGCCGCAGGGCTTGGGCTCGCCATCGGCATCGCGAGACGATCGCTCAAGCCCGTCCTACAGGTCGGTGTCGGATCAGCGCTGGGACTCGGCGCACTCCTGACGTACAACTGGGCCGTCTTCGGCTCGGTGTCTATCTCCGGTGGGTATGGGTCGGGATTCGCCGACAGGGCCCTCAGCGGCAACTGGTGGTGGTATCTGCGCAACATCGCCGGCGCCCTCTTCGATCCAAGCCACGGCCTGCTCTTCTGGGCGCCCTTCCTGATCATCCTCATCCCAGGGCTCGTCAAGGCATGGAAGGTCGCTCCCCCATGGGCACGAGGCGCCGCCATCGGTGGGGTCTTCTACCTCCTGCTCCAACTCAAGGCCAACCGCTTCTCAGGAGGTGATGGGCACTTCGCCTACCGGTATCCCCTCGAAATGCTCGCCGCTGCTGCGCCGCTACTGGCTCTGTCATGGCGGGAGTGGGTGAAGGGGCACACCTTTCGGACCAAGCTCTTCACCGCCGGTGTCGTCCTTTCGGTAGTCGGACAGACCATCGGAGCGATCCTCTACTGACCGCTACCGGGCTGCCTCGGTCGCGTCCCTCAGATCGCGTTTCAGCTCTCCGATCTCGTCACGGAGCCTGGCCGCGTACTCAAACCGGAGTTCCTTGGCGGCTTCGTGCATCTCGTCCTCGAGACTCAGAATCAGCCGTTGGAGGTCGTCGCCGGTGATGTCGAGCGGCTCTCTGCGTGCGACTTCGGTCCTACGACGTTGCACCGCAGTGTCGTGCGACTGGACCAGCTCGAGGATGTCGGAGACCTTCTTGCGGATCGTCTGCGGGTCGATGTTGTGCTCGGTGTTGAACACGACCTGGCGTTCCCTGCGCCGGTTCGTCTCGCCGATCGCCCGCTCCATCGAGTCCGTCACCCGGTCGGCGTACATGATCACCTGACCATCCACGTTTCGCGCCGCCCGACCCGTCGTCTGGATCAGGCTCGTCTCGGACCGCAGGAACCCCTCCTTGTCGGCGTCGAGGATCGCAACGAGCGACACCTCCGGCAGATCGAGCCCCTCACGCAGCAGGTTGATCCCCACGAGAACATCGAACTCACCGAGACGCAACTCTCTGAGGATCTGGACACGCTCCAGTGTGTCGATCTCCGAGTGCAGGTACCGAGCCCGGACACCGACCTCCAGGAGATAGTCGGTGAGGTCCTCGGCCATCTTCTTCGTCAGCGTCGTCACCAGCACCCGCTGGTCGTTCACGGCGCGGGCACGAATCTCCTCCAAGAGATCATCGATCTGGCCCTTCGTGGGGCGAACGACCACCTCAGGATCGACCAGACCCGTAGGCCGGACGATCTGCTCGACGACACGAGACGAGTGCTCCAGCTCGAACGGGCCGGGCGTCGCCGACATGAAGATCACCTGGTGGCTCTTCTCCAACCATTCGTCGAAACGCAGCGGCCTGTTGTCCATCGCCGACGGCAGACGGAAGCCATGCTCGACCAGCACCGTCTTGCGGCTGCGGTCGCCCTCGTACTGGCCTCTGATCTGAGGGACGGTCACATGGCTCTCGTCGAGCACCATCAGGAAGTCGTCCGGGAAGTAGTCGAGCAGTGTGTAGGGAGCCTCGCCGGGAGCGCGGCCGTCGATGTGACGGCTGTAGTTCTCGATGCCGGAACAGAAGCCGATCTCTCGCATCATCTCGAGGTCGTAGGAGGTCCGCATCCGCAGACGCTGCGCCTCGAGCAGCTTGTTGCCCTTCTCGAGCTCAGCCAGGCGTCCCTCCAGTTCGGCTTCGATGCCATCGATTGCACGGCTCATCCGTTCGTCGGACGCCACGTAGTGGGATGCAGGGAACACCCACAGCTCGGACATCTCCTCGAGGACCTCGCCGGTGAGGGGGTTCATGCGCAGGATCCGTTCGACCTCGTCGCCCCAGAACTCGACCCGGGCGACGGTCTCCTCGTAGGCGGGGAAGATGTCGAGCGTGTCACCCTTCACCCGGAATCTGCCCCGCAACAGATTCACCTCGTTGCGTTCGTACTGGATGTCAACGAGGCGTCGCATCGCCTCCCGCATCGGGTACTCGACGCCCTTGATCAGTCGGAGCACCCTGCCCGAGTACTCCTCTGGCGTGCCAAGGCCATAGATGGCCGATACCGACGCGACCACGATCACGTCGTCTCTGAACAGCAGGGCACTGGTCGCGGCGTGGCGAAGTCGGTCGATCTCATCGTTGACCGACGAGTCCTTCTCGATGTACGTGTCCGTCTGCGGGATGTACGCCTCTGGCTGGTAGTAGTCGTAGTAGGAGACGAAGTACTCGACCCGGTTCTCGGGGAAGAACTGACGGAACTCGTTGGCAAGCTGTGCTGCGAGCGCCTTGTTCGGGGCGAGGATCAGCGTCGGCTTCTGCACCTTCTCGATCGTCCAGGCGATCGTCGCCGACTTTCCGGACCCTGTTATGCCCAGGAGGGTTTGGAACCGCTCCCCCGACTCGACACCCTCGGCCAGGGCAGCGATCGCTGCCGGCTGGTCGCCGGCGGCGCCGAACTCGGAGTGGACGCGGAAGGAGGACACGGCGACAGTGTACGAGAAGCTGACGGCTGACAGCGGACAGCAAACAGCTCGAGAGGGGCGTCCGGGCTCGGCTGGTGGGAACCGCCCCCTCCGTCCTCGGCCTGCGGCCGAGTCCACCTCCCCCAACACTCGGCCTTCGGCCTCGCGAGGGGAGGAAACAAGAGCGGCCTTGGGCCGCTGGTTTCGGTCTTCGGTTCTCGGCAAGAGGGCTGGCCCGCGAGCCGAAGAGCCCACCTTCTGGCAACAAGACGGGAGGCGAGCTCCGCTCCATTGTTGGTCCCCCCAGGAGCCCGAAGGGCGACCTTGGGGGGAAAGTACCGCAGCGGCGAAGTCGCTGGGGTAGGGGGGCTTTGGCTACGTTGGCAGGAACGGCCCCCTCCGGCGTCAAGCATCAGCTTGACGCCACCTCCCCCGTTTCCGGGCTGCACCCGGCCCCCCCTCCGGCTCCCCCCAACGCTCAGCCTCAGGCTTTGCTCAGGGGAGAGAATCACTCGCTTCGCCTGGGACCCCCCTCCCCCCTTCGGAGTACTCCCCCCAACGTCGGGCTTCGCCCTCCTGGGGGGAGAAACGAACGCGCCCACCTCCAGGGGGGCGACACAGGCCCACCGACCTCACTGAGGGGAGAAACGGAAGTGAGCTGTCAGCTGTCAGCTGTCAGCTCGTTCCAGAGGGCGTCAACAGCGTCGACAAGCGCGTCACGATCGCCCGAGTTGTCAATGAGGTAGTCGGCAGCGGCACGCCACTCCTCGCGTGAGGGCTGCGCCGCCATCCGAGTTTTCGCGTCGATGGGTCGCATCCCGCGCTCGACGAGTCGCTCCAATCGGATCTCGTCGGGTACGTCCACCAGGATGCGTCGCCAGCCCGCTCCCAGAAAGTCCGTCAGCAGCGGCACCTCCACCACGACGACGGCGTCGTCGCATTTGTCGACCGTCCGCTGGATGCGCCGGCGAATCGCTGGGTGCGTGAGCGACTCGAGGAGACGGAGTCGAGCAGGATCAGCGAATACCTCCCTTGCCAGTAGGGCACGGTCGATCACGCCGCCGACCACAGCCTCAGGAAACGCCTCACTGACCGCCGGAAACGCCTCACCGTCGACGTCGAGAACCTTGTGCCCCACCCGGTCGGCGTCGATCACACATGCACCCCGGATCGATGAGGAGCCTGCCGATCTCGCTCTTGCCGGAGCCGATACCACCTGTGAGCAGGAGAAGTCTTCGTTCCATCGACGACCGACTGTAGCCTGTCGGCATGGAGCAGTTCACGCAATGGGAGCCGCGACTCCGACGTGTGCTGAACGTGATGGCTTGGATGTCACTCGCCATCGGCGTGTTCGTTTCGTTCTTCGTTCAAGAGACTTCATCCGAAGTCATCGCTGCGGCCGTGCTGGCCGGAACCTACGTCATCGCTCAGCAGATGCTTCCCGGCTCGGCCCTCAGCAGAGGGTGGGTGCAGGACTTGCTCGTCACCATTGGCGTACTCGTCACGATGACCGCAGCGGCTCTCACCGGGGGTCAGGACAGTCCCTACGTGCTCCTGTCACTCATGCCGGTACTGGCCGCAGGGACGCTCGGTGGATTCCGGCCGGCGCTCGCGGCCGCCGCACTCGGTGTGGCAGCACTCACGATCATCTCGTTCGAAACGAAGTCGTTCGAGTTATCGACGTTCCTCGAATGGGCTGCCCTGATCGTGCTGGTCGCCGTCACGTCGGCACAGGTTCGACGGCTTGTCCTCGAGGCCCGCAACCGGGAGGAACGTCTCACCGAGGTCACCAGGGAAGCGACCGCACGCATCGACCGACTTCGCAGCGCAAACCGTCTCCTCGCCCGTTTCGTGGAAGAAGCCGACGCTGCCGAGCTGAATCCGGTGACCGTGGGTGATGGACTCCTCGAAGAGCTCACCGACCTGATGCACCTCGAAGGAGGCGTGGTCGCCCTCACAGGAGCCAGCGGACCGATCGTGGTCGCCAGGGCCGGGCATCAGACCGACACCACGCGTGCCACCACACTGCCCCTAGCCGTTGGTGATCGCCAGGTCGGCTTCGTGACTGTGTTCACAATCGACGACCTGAGCGACCGCCAGCTGACCCTCGCCAAAGAGACGATCGAACCCGTATCACTCGCGTTCGCCAACATTCTCCTCCTCCAAGACATCGCCCAACGAGCCGTCCGCGAGGAGCGCCACCGGCTCGCCAGAGACCTCCACGACGAGATCGGTCCGTCACTCGCCTCGCTCGGCCTAGCCGTCGACCTCGCCCTCCTGCGACATCCCGCCGACCCCGACCTTGCGGATCACCTCCACCAGCTCCGTGAGTCGGTCACGGGCATTGTCGAAGACGTTCGCTCCACCGTCGCGGACCTCCGCATGAGCCCTCAGCCCAGCCTTCAAGAGGTCGTCTCCCGCATCGCCGGGGACGTGCCTCGAGGCGGACCAGCCATCGACAATCGCCTGCGGGAACGCCGACCGCCCCGGCCGTCGATCGCCGGCGAACTGGCGGGGATCATCGCGGAGGCGCTTCGCAATGCGATCAACCATGCAAGCGCGACGTCCATCGTGGTTCACGGCTCCTCCGACTTCGACGAAGGAAGAGTCACCGTGTTCGACGACGGCCGCGGGTTCGAACGCTCGGCAGTTCCGAAGGGTCGCTTCGGACTTGTGGGCATGGAAGAGCGGGCGGAGCGAATCGGCGCGGCACTCAACATCTCGAGCACCAGCCGTGGAACGACGGTCACGGTAGCCTGGGGACCCGAATGATCTCTATTGCCATCGCCGATGACCACCGCCTCTTCGCCGACGGCCTCGCCGAGGCGCTCGGTAGCCTTCCAGATATCCGAGTCGGGGCGGTCGCTCGCGACGGAGCATCGCTGCTCGAGGCCATCAAAGACGCCCCTCCCGACGTGCTCCTCATCGATCTCGAGATGCCGGGCGTCGACGGGCTCAAAACACTTCGCGCGTTACGCGGCCGGATTCCGACCATCGTTGTCACGATGCACGCGGATGACCGACACAGAGCAGACGTCGTCGCCGCCGGCGCGGCAGGGTTTCTCTCGAAGAGCGCACCGCTCTCTGATCTCGCAGCCGCGATCCGGGCCGCCCACGACGGTGTCCGCTTCGTCGATACCGCCACGCTCCGTGGTGTCCTCGACAAGTACCGGGACCCGGTCCTCGATCCCGGTGCTGCGCTGCTCACCGCTCGGGAGCGGGAGATCCTGGCCCTTCTCGGTCAAGGGATCACCGCAACCGATGAGCTTGCGACACGCCTGTTCATCTCGCCGAAGACGGTCAAGAACCACCTCGCGTCGATCTTCGAGAAGCTCGCCATCGAAGACCGCGCACAGGCCGCTGTCGAGGCGATCCGGTTGGGGATCGCGCCACGTCGCTAGCGAATAGGTCTCGCGACCCATGGCGGTGCAACCACGCTCTGTGGTACTTTGGGGCCCGCTAAAGCGTTCCAAAGGAGGGACACGACGATGTTGACATTGTGGATTGCCGCCCAGAACCACTGGGCAGCCATGAAGGATGACCGTGGCGCAAGCATGGTCGAGTACGCGCTCTTGGTCGTACTCATCGCCATCATCGCCATCGTCGCAATCAAGTTCGCAGGTAAGCAGGTCTCCAAGACGTTCGACACGGTCGGAAAGTCACTGGCCGGCGCCTAGGGCCGGACGAATCCCTAGAGAAGAACGGGCTCCCTCGGGGGCCCGTTCTTCGCGTGGAATTGATCCGCACGACCCATGGCTCCACGACCACGCTCTGTGGTAACTTCCGACCACTACCCTCTAGGAGGCCAGAACGATGCTGACACTGTGGATTGCCGCCCAAAACCGTTGGGCAGCCATGAATGATGACCGTGGCGCAAGCATGGTCGAGTACGCCCTCCTTGTCGTCCTGATTGCCCTTGTTGCATTCCTCGCGGTCAAGTACGCCGGCAAGCAGGTTTCCAAGTCGTTCGACACTATCGGGAAGTCGATCGCCAACGGCTGAAGCAGGAGCCTCCCTGAGCACTTGACATGAGACGTCGGGCCCATGGCAGGCAACCACTCCGCGTGATATTTTGACCGCAGTCTGAGAGGATGAGGTACGTATGGGCTGGATACACGAAGAACGAGGTGCAGCACTCATGGAGTGGGCGTTCCTGGTGGTCCTGATCGCGATCGTCGCCCTGATCGCCGTCAAGTTCGCCGGCGTGCAGCACTCGCAGCTCTGGAGCGAGATCGGTCAGTCGCTGGCCCACCCGTAGACTTCACGGCGATAGAAGCACCACCCAGCCTCCGGGTTCCTGGTAGCGAAGGATCCATCCCGCCTGTCGCAATGCCGTCGTGAGATCATCGCTCTCGCTCAGAAGCGCCTGCTCGATCCCATACTCCTCGAACACGTCCCGCCACTCGGGTTTTCCGGCGCGCGCCGCGATGAACGTGCCCATGAGCTCCCCATACAACTCCACCCTGTCGTCGATGAACACCTTCCGATCCGGCCACTCGGCGTAGATCAGGTACCCGCCTGTGCCATCGTCGGTGAACACTCGCCCCGGTTCCAGGTATCGCGCCGCCGTGACAGGGAACCGCTTCATGTCGATCCCGGTTTCGGCGGTCCACAGCACACCGATTGGCACGACCACGAGAAGTGCGGCGATGACCACGTTCAGCTTGGCCTCTCTCGATGTCGGAGTGCTGGGATGCCACCGCCACCGTTCAGGCCATCCCAACACGGCGTAGGGAAGCAGCACCAGCATGGACGGAAACAGAGCTCGCCGCGCCGACAGGCCAAAGACGAAGAACGGGACGACCACCCACAACGAACGCATGTCGAGCTTGCCGGCGACCGCCGCAACCATCAGCAGCAGGAAGATGGCGACGTACGGCAGTATCTGAATCGACAAGACGTTCGGAAGCGACCACTCCTGCATGTAGGACAGCGCCCCTCGGTTCCGGAAGAAGTCCCAGAGGATCTGCCACACGCCGAACCCGTGGGCAGTCACCGTCACTGCGAGCAGCGACACCCCCAGTGTCGGGACCGCCCTACGAATCGGCCGGCGAGTGAACAACGAGTGCAGCACGAGGTATCCCAACCCCAGCACCCACGTCCCGTGAATCGCCGCCCACACCCACATGAGCAGCGGAACCGGCCACAGCAGATTCACGTCCAGCATCGAGATCAGCATCACGAGGAACAGCCCGGCGAACAGCGCCGGTCGAGGCACCTCGAACGCCACCGCCAGCCACGTGAACACGGCCATCAGCACGCCGGTCGCCAGCACATTGCGACTCTTCCGGTACATCAACAACGCCAGCAGCACATAGGTCAAGCCGGCAACCACCACCAGTTCGAACCGAACCCAGCCAAGGCCGCCCGTCCATCGCTCGAGCAGGCCATAGACCAGCTCGATCAACCACGACTGCGTCCGCCACGGGGCACCCTGCATCGTGAACGAGAACGGATCGGTGGTCAGCACATGACCCAGATCGAGCTGGAGCGCCCCCGCTCGCACGTGCCACAGGAACGAGTTGTCCTGCACGGGCTTGGCGGCAGCGATGACGATGCCAATCCATGGAACGATCAAGATCAGGTGGCGGGGGGTCAGCCTCCTCCACCAGCGTTCGACGGTCTCCACGTGCGGCTCAGAGGCCGGTGAAGGTCTCGTAGATCTGAATCGCGGCAGGTCCCAGCAGCACGACGAACAGCGACGGGAAGATACAGAACACCAGCGGGAACACCAGCTTCACGGGAGCGGCAAACGCCTTCTCCTGGGCCCGCTGGCGCCTCTTCACCCGCATCTCATCCGCCTGGACCCGCAACACCTGGGCAATCGACACACCGAATGCCTCGGCCTGCATCATGGCGAGCAGGAAGGAACGAAGCTCGTCGACGTCGGTACGCTCGTTCAGGTGCCGCATCGCATCACGACGAGACACACCGACCCGAGTCTCCTGGAGCATCCGGAAGAACTCCTCCGACAACGGCCCGGGCACGGTAGCGACGACTCGGGCAAGTGCAGAGTCGAAGCCAAGACCCGCCTCGACGCTGATCACCAGCAGGTCCAGCACGTCCGGGAGTGCCTTCTGCATGGACGACCGGCGCTCCTGGATGCGCCTGGAGATCCACACATCTGGCCCGAAGAATCCCAGGATGCCGAGCAACACAAGCGAGATCAGCTTCGTCTGGGCGTCCGACCCGACCTGAATCAGGAACCACAACACCGCAGCGACCGCAACCGAAAGCAGCTTGATGACCGCCCACACGTTGGCGTCGAGTGTGCCCGGGCTGCCCGCGAGAAGCAGCCGGTGGTTGGTCTTTCCCATCCAGCCGGCAGGTGTGAATCGGGCCAGTCGCTTACCGACTCCGATGAAGATGGGCGCGACTGCCCGTTCGGAGAGCGACCGTTTGAGCGTTTCCTCACGCATGAAGTCGGCCGATCCGTACACGGCCAGGCGGTCCGTCGCCGCCTTCCGGGCACGGATGATCCCGAAGCCGACCCACGCGACGAACCCGGTGACCGCCACGAACATCGACACCGCAGAGAAGAGCTTCCAGTCCATCTACACCTCGATGTCCACGATCTTCTTGAGCCACCACCAGCCGGCCGCCATCAGCACGAGCCCCACCACCATTGCAATGATGCCTGAGGTCCTCGTAAGAAGCGGTTCCAGGTAGTCACGGTTGGTGGCGAACAGAAAAGCGAACAAGACGAACGGCAAGGCACCGAGGATGATCGCCGAGATTCGGCCTTCTGCGGTGAGCGCCTTGATCTCGCCACGAAGCCGGTTGCGCTGACGCATCGTGTCAGCCACGGTCTGGAGTACTTCGGCGAGGTTGCCGCCAACTTCCCTCTGGATCTCGATCGCCATGACCGCCCACGAGAAGTCCTCGGACTGCATCCGGTTGGAGATTCCCTGCATGGCCTCCACGACGCTGACCCCGAGCCGAGCCTCCGCCATCGCCCGACCGAACTCTCGCGACGTCGGCTGTGGCGCCTCACTGGCGACAGCCTCAACCGCCTGAAGCAGCGAGTAGCCGGCTCGCAGCGACGTCGACAGCAACGTCAGCGTGTCTGGAAGCTGGGACTCGAACACACGTTTCTCCCGGCCTCCTGCGAACTGAATGAGCAGCAGAACGAACAACACTGCCACGACAAAGGCCACTCCGGCCGCGACGAAGCTCCTCCAGTAGACCCCTGCGATGGCACCGGCCAGGATGCTGAGACCGAGCGCCGCGGCGATCGCCTCGCCCGCCTTCAGAGGTATGTTCGCCTGTTCCAGCGCTCCGTTGATACCGTTGAGCAGCCCCCTCCGGCGGACCGCCTCCTCGGCGCCTCGTGAGACACCGCCGAAGATCCTGCGCAGCACACCTCCCTCGCCCTTTGCCTTCGCTTCCTGCGTCCCATAGGAACGCAGGCGCCGCTGGATCGTAGAGGTGCCTTCCTCCCCGCGTGGTCCGGCGAGGATGAAGATGAAAAGGAGCAAGCCAACCCCAACGGCGACCGGACCGATCAGTGCGAGCGTCGAAATCGGTAGTGGCGACTCGTTGGTCGGAGTGATCGGTGCCGGCTCGGCGAACGTCGTCGGCACGGTCGTGACGGTGGTCGACGTCTCTTTGATGAACCCGGGGACGTCCACCGCGCTGGTCGCGGTCTGACCGGCATAGGTGACGCCTATGTCGAGGGGTCCTGCGTCGCTCTGGGTGGCGGTGAAGCGGACGACGATCTTGTTGTCCAACTCCCGCTTGATCTGGTCGTAGAGACCGCTCAACTGTGCCGGATCCGGCGTGGACAGGAACAGGCCGCCCGATGCAGAGGAGAGTTGCTCGAGGTCGGTCGGGTTGAAATCGGGCGACTCGAGTGCAACACCAAACACTCGGATCGACTCGGTCGCCTGAATGGCATCGGCAATCGTCGCCGTGCTGACCGTATCCGCGCCGTCCGTGAGAACGATCATGTTCGGCTCGAGACGTGCTGCGTCACCGCCGAACAGTTCGGAGCTGCGAACGACGCCGTCGTAGAACGCCGTCTCACCCCCAGGTGCGATGTCGTTGACTCGATTCGTCAACGCCGTCTTCGAACTCGTGAACCCCGACAACACCTGCACGTCATCCGCGAACGTCACCAGCGCGATGAAGTCCTGATCTCGCTTCTGGTCGATGAACGACAGTGCAGCCCGCTTCGCCGCGTCGATCGGGGCGCCCGCCATCGATCCCGACGCGTCAATCACGAGAACGATGCCGACAGGCACGACCGACTCGGCAATGGTCTCCACTTCGAGATCCTGCACCGGTGTGCCGTTCTCGGTGACTTGGAGCTGCGTCGGATCGAGCTGTTGCTGCAGGTTGCGAAACTCCACCACCGCCTGCACGCGCGGATAGCGGGTGATCGTCACGTCGGAGATGTCGATACTCGAACCGGACGTCTGTGCTCCGGCAACGAGGCTCGCACCCCCGACGAGTACGAGGGTGAGAACGAGGACGAGCGCTGACCGGAGTCTCACCGTGAGTACTGACCTTCGCGCCGCGCGAACGGCTCAGGATCGAACATGTCGCCTGGCAGCTTGATGCCGAGATCCTGGAGGTGACCGGAGAAGCCCGGCCTGATCCCGGTCGCTTTGAGTCGGCCGAGGTAGCGGCCGCTCTCGTCGACGCCCATGCCGAAGTCGAACAGGAACAGGTCCTGGAGGGTGATGATGTCACCTTCCATACCTTCAACCTCGGTGATGTGCGTGATGCGCCGAGTGCCGTCCCGCAAACGAGTCTGGTGCACGATCAGATCGACGGCGGATGCGACCTGCTCACGGATCGCACGCACCGGGAGGTCGAATCCGGCCATCAGCACCATCGTCTCGATACGAGACAACGTGTCTCGTGGTGAGTTCGAGTGGATGGTGGTCAGCGAGCCATCGTGACCGGTGTTCATCGCCTGGAGCATGTCGAGCGCTTCACCGCCTCGGGCCTCACCGACGACGATGCGGTCGGGGCGCATACGCAACGAGTTCCGCACGAGATCCCGGATCGTCACCTGGCCCTTGCCCTCGATGTTCGCCGGACGGGACTCCAGAGTGAGAACATGCTCCTGACGCAGCTGAAGCTCCGCCGCGTCTTCGATCGTCACGATCCGTTCGTCCATGGGCAGATAGGTCGACAGGACGTTGAGCGTGGTGGTCTTTCCCGAACCGGTACCACCGCTGATGATGATGTTGAGACGACCCCTCACGCACGAATCGATGAACCTCGCAACCCGCTCGGACAGGGTCCCGAAGTTGATGAGGTCCTTCTCCGTGTAGGGGTCGACCGCGAACTTTCTGATGGTCAGGAAGGGACCGCCGATCGCAAGCGGATGGACGACTGCGTTCACACGAGAGCCATCGGGCAGCCGGGCATCCACCATCGGTGTCGCCTCGTCGATACGACGGCCGATGTCCCCGACGATCTTGTCGATGATGCGGCGCAGGTGGACATCGTCGACGAAACGGACATCGGCGAGTGAGAGCTTGCCGTGACGCTCGACGAACACCTGATAAGGACCGTTGACCATGATCTCTGTGACATCCGGATCGTTCAACAGCGGGTCGATCGGTCCGTACCCGAGCACATCGTTGGTGATCTCGTTGAGAAGCTGGGTCTTCTCGGCCCTAGACAGACCGACGCTGTCCTCCTGGCTGAACGCCCACTCGAGCATCTCCGTGACACGCAGCCTCAGCTCGGCATCACTCATCTGGCGGTCGTACAGCGTCGGTCCGAGTTCTTCCACGACCTTGAAGTGGAGACGGCCGCGCAACTCGCGGAACATCGCCTCGCGCTTGGCGTCGTAGCCGATCTCAGACGTCTTCGCGGCTGCGACCCGTTCAGACAGTGATGCCATGATGCTCGCCTTCCTTTGGCGGAGATGCCCCTCCGCTAACCTATCAGCTCTCGTCTACAACCATCGGCGCTTCCCGGCACGATCTGAATGACTCATTTCGTTGCCGAGGACGAGCTTCAAAACCGACTCAAAACCCTTTGCAACCTTGGACCTCGGTGCGGACTCGACGACCGGCCTGCCTTCGTTCACAGAGGCCGGCACCATCCCATCCGAGGGGATCGCGGCCGAGATCTTCATCTTCAGCGACTGCTCGATCTCTCCCTCATCGAGCCGAGCCCTTGCGTTGCTCCGATTCAGGACGAGCTGGATCTTCCCGGAGGGAAACTTCAGGAGACGGAGCGTCTCGAGTGCGAGTTTGGCGTTCTTCACACTCGGAAGGTCCATGTCCACAACACACAGCACCTGGTCGGATCGCTCCAGCAACGAAAGCAACAACTCGTCGAGCAGGGAGGCGGTGTCGATGACGATGTAGTCGAACATGTGACGCAGCCGGCCGATGATCTCGGTCATCGCCGCCGTGCTCACTTCGTCCGCGAAAGCAGGTTCGAGCGGCGAGGCCAGCACGCTCACCCCAGACGGGTGCTTGGTGAGAATCGACTCGAGCAACGACTCGTCGAGGTTGGCGATCTCATGGGCTGCGTTCACGATCGTGAGTCTCGGTTCGAGTTGAAGCACCAGGCACACGTCACCGAATTGCAGGTCGGCGTCGACGATGCACACCCTCGACGGATCGTGAGCCTTGGCGAGCAAGAGGGCGAGGTTCGTTGCCGTCACGGTCTTGCCATTGCCGCCTTTCGCCGACATGATCGTGACGACATGAGCCTCCCGATGGGGTGCGGCGAACGGCTCGACGGGTCCAGCCGGAGCGCCACGGCGCCTCGTCAGACGCTCGGCATGGCCCATCACCTCAGCGACCTTCGCGGCGTCGAGCGGCGCCTCGATCACATCGACAAAACCTGCTCGAAGGGCCGCTCGAAGCAGCCCAGAGCCCACTGCGCCGGCAACGACCACGACCGCGAGGTCGGGATCCTCCTCGACGAGGAACGAGGCGTCCCGTACCCCGCCCTCGTTCGCAAACGAAGGTCCCAACAAGACCAGATCGATGTCGTCGCCCTCTAGGGCGCGCTGGGCATCCGCAAGTGACTCAGCAGTGGCGACCCCGCCTTCGAACAGGCGTTTCGCGTCGGCGAGGAACTCCTTGTCCTCGTCGATGACGAGGATGCCGCTACCGTCGAACTCAGTTCGTGCCACCCTGCGCCCCAAACAGGTCGTCTCTCGTCACCCCAGTGGTCGGAACCGGAACGAAGTCCGCCGGGACGAGGGTGAGCCACACGCTTCCGTTCTCGAACGTGAACACGAGGCGTTCTGCTTCCTCCGGAGTCACCTCCAGGGTCAGGACACCGCGTTGCTGGTTCTGAGTCTGGTCGCCACCTTCTCCCGTGGCGACGGTCGTGACCGTCACGTTCTGTTCGACGTTCTCATCGGCTCTGATCTCGCTTCCAACAGCGAGGACCGGGAGCCCTTGCATGACGAACCGGCTGATGGTGCCCGTATTGATCTGTTGCTCGATCGCTGCGAGCTCCTCGGCGGTGAGAGGCGTCCCCGAGTTGACCGACTGCTGGGCGAAGTCGGAAACGACCGACTGAAGCGTCACGATCAAGTTGACGCGGTCACCCGGCTCGATGAATCCGTTCACGCCACGGACCGAGTCAACCGAAACGGTGATCGCCTGTTTGCCTTCCGGAATGCGTTCGGCGAGTGGCTTGATCTGCGCGGTGAGTGCCACCCACTGATCCGTGGTCAAGATCTGACCCTGCGAAATAGGCCCCGCGGCGACTCGACCGGAGAGAACCTGCTGGAGCTCTTCGGCGGAACCGACCGAGTTGGAAGGCAGGAACTGCGTCTCTTCCTTACTCTCTTGGGCCCGTTCCTGAGAGAGGATGAGGGAACCCTCGGTACCCTCGGCGATGGGATCGACCGCGCGGTAGACCGTACGGTATTCCAATTTCGCTTCCGCCTCCGACTGGACGTTGCTCATGAACTGCCACAGTGCATACGCCGCGACAGCTGCGAGCAACAGCGCCACGATCAGCACCAAGGTGCGTCTACCCATCGACTCTCCTTCGGTCCACTGCGTATTCGGAATGCGCGTCAGCGTTGACCGATCCGCGTAGGAGCCTACAACCTCGTTTGTGATTTGCGCGACATTCGCCGCCCTCCCAACCAGATCACAAGCCTGGCACAGGCCTGATCGCTGTCAAGAGGTCCGACGAGACTATCGGCGCCCGATCCCTCGCTCTTTAAGTTCTTGAAGAATAGCTTCGAGAGACGCGTCCACATCGAACGTCTGCTCACGTTCCGGTTGGTCCGGACGCTCGCGCTCGAACTCGCGCACCCTCGGCTGCTGCGGACGTGGTCGCTGTGGGCGGGGTGCCTCTTCCCCACGATCCCTCCACTCGGGCATCGCTTGTTTCATGGACAAACTCACCCTGCGACGGTCCATCTCCATCTCGGTGACTTTCACCTTCACCGGCTGTCCGATAGACAGTTCCAACTCCGGCGACTCGACCCTGTGCATCGCTATCTCCGATACGTGCACGAGGCCCTCTACGCCGTCACCCACCGAGATGAACGCACCGAACGGCACGGTCTTGGTCACCACACCGTCGACGACGTCGCCGACTTCGTGCTCGCTCGAGAACTGCTCCCAAGGGTCGTCCTGGGTCTGCTTCATCGACAGCGAAATGCGCTCACGATCGAGATCGACCTCGAGCACCTTGACGGTGACTTCGTCACCGACCTTGACCACTTCGGACGGGTGGTTGACGTGCTGATAGGACAACTCCGAGACGTGCACCAGACCATCCATGCCGCCCAAGTCGACGAATGCACCGAAGTTGACGACGGACGATACGACACCCTTCCGACTTTCTCCTACGGCGAGGTCATCGAGAAATGCCTGCCGCTCTTCGGCCTGTTGCTCTTCGAGGAACGCCCGACGCGACAGCACGACATTGTTGCGGTTTCGATCGAGTTCGATGACCTTCGCATCGATGTTCTGGCCGATGTACGGCTGGAGATCCCGGACACGCCTCAGCTCGACGAGCGACGCGGGAAGGAACCCTCGCAAACCGATATCGACGATCAGACCGCCCTTGACGACTTCGATGACCGGGCCGGAGACCATGCCGCCTTCCGCGTAGATGGTCTGGATCTTCCCCCACGCCCGCTCATACATTGCCCGCTTCTTGGAGAGGATCAGACGACCTTCGTCGTCTTCCTTGTCGAGCACGAGCGCCTCGATACGATCTCCCACCTTCACGATGACGTTCGGATCGACACCTCGACGGATCGACAGCTCCCGCAGCGGGATCAGACCCTCGGACTTGTACCCCACATCGACGAGCACGCCGTCTTGGTCGATGCTCGCAACGATGCCCTCTACGATGTCGCCCTCCTGGAACTCCACCACAGTGGCTTCGATCGCCGCTCCGAAGTCCAGGTCATCCGGCAAGTCGCTGACGTCTCTCGCGACGATCGCTGGTCGCTCCGCGAGCGCTTTGATACCGGCGTCGACCTCGACCGGAACGGCTTCCGGCTCGTCGACGGCAACCGGAGTGACTTCCGGCGCCTCTTCCGCTTCCGCAGTGACTTCCGGCGCTTCTTCCGCGACCTCTTCGATCGCTGCGTCGCTCGTATCTCCGGCCGCTGCGAGGGTTTCCTCCGCCAACGCCCCAACCGTCGTCTCCTGAACCGCCTCTCTGGCAGCCTCTTCGGCTGTCTGCGCTTCCTGGGCGTCCGCCTCGGGTATGTCGATGGCTATTTCTTCGTCCGCCGCAGCGGCGCTCGGAATCGGGTCCGTTGTGGGCGCGGACTCGTGCTCGTTGGTCATGTGTGTTGTGTGCTCCTCATGGAATGGCTCTCCGGGGACTCCCGAAGGCACAAAAAGGTTAGCACGGATGGCCTCCCCCCACCCAAAGAACAGGCGTCGGCGGGCTTCGCCCGCAGTACGTGGTTGTCGGCTCTCGCTCATCGGTTTTCGGTAGGAAGCACGCTCGAAGCCCAAGAGAGCCCCCTCCCACGCTCCGCAGGATCTGCCCAACACTCGCTTCGTTCGCTTGAGGGAACCAGGCGCCCTACGGTCTGCAAGCGGATGCGGCTGCGCTCCCACTGAGAACTCAGAACCCAGAACCGATAATAACGCCGAGCGAAGCTCGGCTCGCCTATCCTCTTCTCCCATGCGTCTCTCTCAGCTCTTCTTCATCACTCTCCGCGACGACCCCTCCGATGCGGACATGCCCTCGCATCGGCTGCTCGTCCGGGCCGGCTATGTGCGCCGGCTGGGCGCCGGCATCTACTCGTTGCTTCCGCTCGGGTTCCGGGTCACCAAGAGGGTCGAACAAGTCATCCGAGAGGAGCTGAACGCCATCGGTGGCCAGGAGATGGAGATGCCGGTTGTCCACCCGGCCGACCTCTGGAGAGAGACGGGACGTTATGACGCCATCGGCCCCGAGATGGCCCGGTTCGAGGATCGTAGTGGACGGGACATGGTGCTCGCGATGACCCACGAGGAGGTGGTCGCCGATCTCTTGCGGGACATCGTGCACAGCTACCGGCAGCTCCCACTCATCGTGTATCACTTCCAGACGAAGTTCAGGGACGAGCCTCGATCACGAGGCGGCCTCATCCGGGTTCGGGAGTTCGTCATGAAAGACAGCTACAGCTGTGACAGGGACGAGGCCGGACTCGACGAGGCCTACTGGGCACACCACCGTGCGTACTCGAGGATCTTCGAGCGGATCGGTCTGAACGCGATCGCCGTCAGCTCGGATGTCGGAATGATGGGTGGGTCGCTGGCACACGAGTTCATGGTGCTCAACCCTGCGGGCGAAGACGTGCTCGTGATCTGTGAGTCGTGCGACTTCGCGGCCAACCGACAGGTCGCCCCCACCACGACGAGGCCGCCGGACGCCGAAGAACTCCTTCCGATCGAAGAGGTGGAGACACCGGACGCTACGACGATCGACGCTCTCGCCTCGTTCCTGGATGTACCGGCCAGCCGGACGGCCAAGGCGACGTTCTTCGTCACCGGAGATGGCCGGTTCGTAGTGGCGATCGTCCGTGGCGACTTCGAGGTGAACGAGACGAAGCTGGTCAACGCGATCGAGGCGATCGGAGGGCTGCGACCTGCACAGATCGACGAGATCAAGGCTCACGGGATGGAGGCGGGGTACGGATCACCCATCGGCGCTCGCGACGCAGTGGTCGTCGTAGACGAACTCGCCTCCCACTCCCCCAACCTGGTCGCGGGCGCCAATCGTCCCGGCTACCACCTCCTCAATGTCAACGTGCCCCGCGATTACGGGCCGGACGTGATCGCCGACATCAGCAACGTCAGAGAAGGCGATCCATGCCCCTCGTGCGGTAGCGAGGTGATACTGCGCAACGGCATCGAAGTTGGAAACATCTTCAAGCTCGGAACGAAGTACACGGAGGCGCTGGGCGCGGACTACCTGGACGAGGATGGCGAGCGCCACCCGATCGTCATGGGTTCGTATGGGATCGGGCTCGGCCGCAGTGTCGCCTGCGTCGTCGAGGCTCACCATGACGACAAGGGGATCGCATGGCCGGCCGAGGTCGCTCCCTACCGAGCTCACCTCGTCACCCTTGGCGGGGGCCGCGACGAACGGGTGATCGAGGTTGCGGAAGCGCTCTACACCGCAACGGAAGACACCGGTCCCGAGTATGAGATCCTCTATGACGACCGGGACGAGTCCCCGGGGGTCAAGCTCACCGACGCCGAACTGCTCGGTATGCCGTGGATCCTCACCGTCAGTCCCCGATCACTCACTGCAGGTGGTGTCGAGGTGACCAACCGAGCCACAGGGGAACGCTCCGTACGACCCGTCGAAGAAGTCCAAGGGTTCCTCGCAGGGCAATCCTGGACCTCCTGATACTGTCGCCGGACAGATCGGCGCATCGAACGGGCACCCGGTCAGGCTTTGCAGTCGGCCAGGTTCGACGCGGAGGCAATGTCCACCTTCAAGGGCACCCGAAGTTCGGCAACGTGCTCCATGGTGTCCCGAAGGAGGCGTGTCGCCCTTTCCTGTTCCTCGGGCGGCGTCTCGATCACCAGCTCGTCGTGAATCTGGAGGAGCATGCGGGCCTGCAGCGGTTCGAGTACCTGGTCGAGGTCGATCATCGCCTTCTTGATGATGTCGGCCGCCGACCCTTGAACCGGGGCGTTCAAAGCCATCCGCTCCCCCATCTGGCGGATCCGGTAGTTGTCGCTCGACAGCTCGGGAAGGTAGCGGCGTCGCCCGAACATCGTCTCCGTGTATCCCCTCGAGCGAGCCTCCGACACGACCGATGCGAGGTAGTCCTTCACGTTCGGGAACTGAGCGAAGTACTCACCAATGTGCTGGGCCGCCTCTTCTCGAGAGATCTCGAGGCGTTCGGCGAGACCATAGGCCTCCATGCCGTACAGGAGTCCGAAGTTGATCGCTTTCGCCCTCCGACGCATCTCCCCGGTCACGTTCGCCGGATCTACGCCGAAGACTCTCGCCGCGGTCTCTGTATGGATGTCGGCACTCTCACCTTCGAACGCGTCGATCAGTCCCGGGTCGAGGCTCAGGTGGGCAAGCACGCGAAGTTCGATCTGCGAGTAGTCGGCCACCACGAACTGCCAGCCCGGTTCGGCAATGAAGGCTCGACGGATCGTCCGGCCCGTTTCCGATCGGACAGGGATGTTCTGCAGATTCGGGTTGTCGGACGACAGCCGTCCGGTTGCAGCGGCGGTCTGGTTGAACCGAGTGTGGATCCGCCCATCCGCCGTGATGAGCGGAAGGTACCCTTCGATGTAGGTTGACCGCAGCTTCTCGAGCTCCCTGTACTTCAGCAGCATGGCGACCATCGGGTGAGCTTCTGCGAGCTTGACGAGTACCCCATGGTCCGTCGACGGCGCCCCTTTCGGAGTCTTGCGCAACACCGGAAGCCCGAGATCCTCGAACAGCACCGTGCTGAGCTGCGCAGTTGAGTTGATGTTGAACACACCGCCTGCGGCGTCGTAGATCTCCTTCTCGAGATCGGCAAGCTGTGCCCTGATGTCGGTGCCGAGTCCCTCCAGATAGCCGCGATCGATGAGGATTCCGATGGCCTCCATCCGGGCCAGCACACCGACCAGCGGCAGTTCGAACCTGTCGAACAGGTCCCGCTCCGAACCGATCTGTTCCTCAAGTACGACGGCGAGCTTGGAGACCGCGACCGCCCTCGTTCCGGCGATGTCGATGTTCGGACCGCCACCGAAATCGAGGGTGCCCTGTCCCCGCTCGTCGGGAGACTCCAGTTCGACGCCGAGGAACGCATCGGCCATCTCGGCGAGGTCGAACGATCGGGATGCAGGGTTCAGCAGATAGGCGGCGATGGTGCAGTCGAACGTCAGTCCATCGAACCCGACCCCTCGCCCGAGGAGATATCGGAGGAACGGTTTGGCGTCGTGGAGCACCTTCGGCCGGTTCGGATCGGCCAGCACGGACGCGAGGGCGTCGAGTTTGTCGGAAGGTATGAATGCCGCGGTGTCGTCGCCCTCCGCGATCGCCACCCCCGCGAGGTCGTCCGCGTACCAGACGGGTTCGAGCACGAGTGGGGATCGCGCCGCGATCGTTGCGATCGCGGCGGGATCCAGCACCGTGCGAGTCGTGACGTCGAGAGGCTCACCGGGTTCGACCTCGTCCTGCCCGACCAGACGATCCCACAACACCCTGAACTCGAGGCTTTCGAAGAGCCGCCGCGCTCGCTCCTTGTCCCACTCGCGTGTCGTGAGCGCGTCGAGATCGACGTCGATGGTGACGTCACGCTGCAGTTCCATGAGGCGGCGGTTCAGGAACACCTGCTCTCTCGATGTGTCGAGGTTCTCCCGCAGCTTGGGGGTGAGATCATCGAGGTGGTTGAACACCCCCTCCACGTTGCCGTACTGACCGATGAGCTTCGCCGCGGTCTTCTCCCCCACCCCTGGGACGCCGGGCAGGTTGTCGGAGGTGTCGCCGCGGAGCGCCGCGTAGTCGACATAGGCTGTCGGTGCGACGCCATAGCGAGCTTCCACCCACTCGGCGGTCGCCATCACGATGTCGCTGATGCCACGGCGGGTGTACACGACCGTCACTTGATCGTCGATGAGCTGGAACGAGTCCCTGTCACCGGTCACCACCAGCACACTCCAACCGTCGTGTTCCGCCCGGGCCGCGACGGTCGCGATCACGTCGTCGGCCTCGAAGCCGTCGACCTCGACCTGGCTGATACCGAGACTGTCGACGACCTCCCTGATCAGTGGAAGCTGGCTCCTGAACGTGTCCGGTGCTTTGGTGCGTTGCGCCTTGTACGGCTCGTACGCCTCCTTCCGGAAGGTGGGCACCGGAGTGTCCCAGGCGACCGCCAAGGCATCGGGACGGTGGTCGTCCATCAGTTTCAGAATCATCGACGTGAACCCATACACCGAGTTCGTCGGCTGCCCTGACGAGGTAGAGAGGTCCTCGGGCAGAGCGTAGAAGGCACGATACGCCAGGCTGTGGCCGTCGACGATCGCGAGGGTTGGCATCAGATGTTCTCCAATCGTGCAAGTAGCTCGGCACGCTTCTCCTCCAGCCCGGCGCGCCACGCGCGTGACACTTCCAGGGCACGTTCGAAACGTGGAACGTCGCCCTCGATCTCCCGGGCAAACGCCCGATCGTCGGCATCGCCCACTGCAGCGTCACGTTGGGCATCGTCGGCGATGTGTCGGTGATAGCTCAGCTCCTCCAGAATGAGCCGCTCCTCCTCGATGAGCCCGGCGATTTCGTCGTTCAGGCGGAAGAGCTTTCGTTCGATGCGTCCTGCCATGCGGTGTCGTACCATACTGCCCTGCATCCGGCCGGGATGGCGGAACGGTAGACGCGACGGACTCAAAATCCGTTGTCCGAAAGGGCGTGTGGGTTCGAATCCCACTCCCGGTACGACGCAGCAAGCTGCGCTCGCAGTCATCAGTCTTCAGTCATCAGTCTTCAGTCGTCAGTCGTCAGTCGTCAGTCGTCAGCCAGAACGCTATCTGAATCGGCCTGAGACCGCGGGGCGCCCACCGAGAACCCAGAACCGAGAATCAGCGGGTGGAGCCCGTCGTCCCGTTTCCTCCCCTCGCGAGCGAAGCGAGTGTTGGGGGAGGTGGCCGAGGCGAACCCGACGACGGAGGGGGTCGTTCCCGCTTCCTCCCCTCGCGAGCGAAGCGAGTGTTGGGGGAGGTGGCCGAGGCGAAGCCGAGGACGGAGGGGGCGGTGCCCAGCAAGGTGACTTGACCCACGACAAGGAGCCCCCACCAACGGTGGCCTCGGCCCTCGGCCATCAGCCAGAACGCCGCCCGGCCACCACGAATTCACAAGGCGAGCGCTCTACCGAAAACCGAAAACCGGCGAGCGAAGCTCGCCTAGAGGTAGCTCAGCTGTTTCGACCACGGCCGACGGATCGCCGTGAGGAACAGCGCGATCAACCCATAGGTGGGTATGAATGACAACAGCACCGACGGTAGCTTCGACCCGAGCACGATCGGCCCCCAGAACCCGAGGGCCACGACCAGGACGATCGCGACCCATCGATCGCGAACCTCGAGGAGGTCGAACTTGTCGACAACCACCATCAGACCGGGCAGCACGAGCACGAGGTAGTTCACCCACGAGAGCGGCGTGATGAGCAGGGCAGCGGCCATCCCGGCGATCCAGATCTCGTCGGCGCTCCTCGCTCCGTTCGAATACGTGGCCACCAGCGCGATGCCGCCGATCGCCAGGAGCGACCATCCGAGCCGCGTGCCGGCCAGCGCAGTTCCGAACGACAGCAACGAGTAGTTGCCCAACGCGCCGTACCACTGGGCGGACAGCGGCAGCACGTCGGTGATGAACGCGACCGTGTTGCTCCATCCGGCCACCATCACTGCGGCGACCGTGATGCCGACTGCGGTCAACGAGGCTGCCACGGCCGCCCGCCTCTTCCGACCAGCGACAAGCCCAACGATGAGAAGCGCTGGAAACAGCTTCAACGCCGCAGCGATGCCCCACCAGGCGCCGGCAGAAACCTCGTGCCCCCGACGCAGCTCTCTCCACCCGAGGAACAATGTCAACAGGAGGATCGACTCCATGTGGTTCCTGAACAGCAAGAATCGTCCGGCGGACGTCACGAGCAGCAAGGCCCCCGCTGCGACCGACGCCTCCTGCGACCAGCCGACCTCCCGACCGACGCCATACCCGACCCCGAACATGATCACCGTCGACAACGCAGCAAACACGATCCACGCCGTCTCATAGGGCAGCAGTGACAACGGCGACAGGAGGATGACCGTTGCTGGTGGATCCGCCGGATACGTCTGATACGACGCAACCCCGAATCGGTCCTCCACGAGAGGAGCCAGAGATCCATACATCGGCTCCCCGGACAGCAGGCGCTCCCCACCGAAGTAGTAGTTGGGGAAGTCGGGCTCTCCCTGAACGGCAGGCGGTAGCACACGGGCGCAGAACCACGCGAACCCGGCGATCGCGATGACCGCAAGGATGATCGCGACGACCGACCGGCGTCTCACCTCGGGAGCTCCACCCTGAACGTCGTCCCTCCCGCATCCGACGTGACGTCAACCGTACCGCCCATGGCCGTGACGAGCCGATGGACGATCGACAGCCCGAGTCCGGATCCCTCCGGCCGCTCTCCCCGGTATCGGTGCGACACGAAGAAACGCTCGAAGACGTGCGGTAGGTCCTCGGGTTCGATCCCCGGACCCGAATCGGCCACCTCCAGTACGACGCCTCCGCCCGTCGGGGAGACCCGAAACTCGACCATCCCGGCCTCCGGGGTGTATCTGAGGGCGTTCTCGATGAGATTGCCGGCAATCTGCGCGAGACGATCCGGATCCACCTGCATCGTCCCTGTTTCCTCCGACCGGACAGAGAACCGCAGGCCGTCGGCTTCTGCCCGGGAGTGGAACGCTTCGGCGACGCCCCAAAGGTGCGCTCCCACGTCGACATCCTCCGGGCGGAGTGTGAACTCGTTCGCGTCGAGTCGAGCCAACATAATCAGGTCCTCGATCAACCGCCGCAGTCGCCTCGTCTCGTTCGACACGACCCCACCGACCCGCGCCAGTGACGCCTCGTCGAGTCCCCCCTCCTCCAACGCCTCCGCGTACCCACCGATCGTGGTCAACGGGGTGCGCAGATCGTGGCCGACACTGAGCAGGAACTCACGCTCGCTGGTTTGGGTCGCCTCGAGACGATCGGCCATCTCGTCGAATGCGCTCGCTATCTCCGCGACCTCGTCGGTTCCTTCGAGGCCGGCGCGGGCCGTCACATCGCCGCCGGCGATCCTACGTGCGGCGTCGGCGAGCTTCGCACCCCTCGAGGCCAGCCGACCGGACAGCAATCTCGCCGCGACGGCTGCAAGGAGCACTGCGATCAGGAACGCTATGAGCATGATCCTGAAGTACCCCTGGCCGCTGATCACCTGCAACCGCTGCCGCAGCACGATCACCAAACGCGTCGACCCGAGCGGGTGTGCCACTGCAAGGACGACACCCGCCTCTCCCGGCACCCGCCGCCGGACCACACTGTCCTTCCCGCTGTCGAGCAAGTCGACATCGAACCTGAGGGCGCTCGACAGGGCGGGGTTCTCGAGCATGCGCAGGCTTCCCCCGACGTCGACCCATCCGATGTCCACCTGCCGGCCGCCGGTGATCCCCTCGACCATCGAGAGGAGGGACCCCACTCGACTCTTCACCGTGTCCGATAGCTGCCCGGCGCGGAGTGCTGCGGCAAGCCGCCGCGACCGTGATCTTGGTCCCCGTCTCGTCGGTCAACTGGCTCTCGAGCAGACGTTCGATCGCGACGGACTCCTGCGACATCTCCCGCTCCGTCTCTCTCGTGAGGGCGACCTGGCCGATCACCGCGGCGAAGAGGCCGACGAGCACCAGCGCGAGCGTCGCGATCCCGAGAATGCTCCAAAAGAAACGGCGCCTCATGACTTCTCCATGCGGTAGCCGACGCCCCACACCGTCTCGATCGGGATCCCATCCAGCTTCTTGCGAAGCTGACGGACGTGCACGTCGACCGTTCGAGTCTCGCCGAAGTACTCGTAGCCCCAGACCGCCTCGAGGATCTGTCCCCTGGACATCACCAATCCCGCATGCTCGGCGAGATACCAGAGCAGGTCGAACTCCCGGGCGGTCGGGCGCACCGTTTCGCCGGACGGGGTCCGAACCTCGCGACGCCCCGAGTCGATCTCGAAACCGCCGACATCCAGTTCCCTGGCAACCGTCGGGGCTTCCTCGGCACGGCGCAACACCGCCTTCACCCTCGCGAGCAGCTCACGTGGTGAGAACGGTTTGGTGACATAGTCGTCCGCCCCTAACTCGAGTCCCACCACTTTGTCGATCTCCGAGTCCCGGGCGGTCAGCATGATCACCGGCACATCTGACGACGCCCGGATGCGACGACAGGTCTCGATGCCGTCGATGCCCGGCAGGTTGAGATCGAGCAGAACCGCTCGCGCAGGACGCTCCTCGAGCCGCTCGAGCCCTGCCTCACCGGTGGGGGCATGGACGAGCTTGAATCCCTCCCGTTCGAAAAACACACGAAGCATGTCCGCGATCGGTTCCTCGTCTTCGATCAGCAGAATGCGGCCGCGGTTCATACGACCCTCCATGATTGTCGATCACCATCCGATGCAGAAGGATCATCGACACCTTCACGCGAACCGTTGAGGAAGTGTCAGATGTTTGTAAACATCGGTAGGGCATGGACTCTGGCCGGTGCCGTCCCGCCATCCCACGTCACCTCGATATCGTCGCCAGCGTCCACACGCAGCAGCGACAGACCGACCGGAGCTCGAAGGGACAGCGACTCGCTCACCGACGTGAGGCGGCCAACCTCCTTGTCACCCGCCATCAGCGCCGCACCCTCCGGGGGAAGCACGTTCCTGCCCACGGTGACGCCACGCAGCATCCGGTTGACATGACCCCGGTATTCGATCCTGGCGACGACTTCCTGTCCCAGATAGCAGCCCTTCGAGTAGGAGACGGACTCCACGTCGAGACCGGTCTCGTGAACCAACGTCTTGTCGTCGAGATCGCGTCCGGTCAACGGCTCACCCGCCTCAACCCGCACAGCCGTCGCGGCCACCAATCCTGCCGACCGAACGCCGCCCACGTCCACATCACCCATAAGGATGAACCTCGGCACACCGGGAAGCGGCACCCTCGCCGTCACACCATCTGTGGTGCGAACCCAACCGTGATCCGGAACCTCGGCGATTCCCTGCGCGGCGTTCGGCCCCCACACCTCGACGACCGGCACAGGATCGTCGATCTGCACATCGACCCTGATCTTGAATCGAGCGAGGTCCTCGGCCACGGCTTGGCCCGTCCCTTGGTCGGCGATGAGGATCACCTCGTCGTCCCCTCGTAGCAGCCACAAGAGCGCCCGCACCTTGCCTCGAGTCGTCAAGAGCATCGACCGGGCGACCGCGCCAACCGGTAGGCCCTCGACGTCCTGGGTGAGGATTCCGTTGAGGAACGACACGGCATCGGAACCCCTGACCGCCAGGCCTTCATGCATGCCGC
The DNA here is from genome assembly GCA_963827865.1 of uncultured bacterium. Lineage (GTDB taxonomy): Bacteria > Actinomycetota > Acidimicrobiia > Spongiisociales > UBA4744 > CAYLHS01. The sequence continues at coordinate 211,174 of CAWHCO010000001.1, forward strand.
GAACCGACGCAGCATCGCTACGCAACGCAAGGTACTCGCCGGTGACGTCCCCGTAGGTCAGATCTGAGCGAGCCATTCGAGACCAAGTTTCGAGAAGAGTTGCTGCACCCACCCGGAGATGATCGCCAGCTTGCCGGTGATCATCAGCACACCGAATCCGGCGAGGAGGAGACCAGAGACAACGTTGATCGGGCGGAGGTACCGGCGAAGAAACCCCATCGCCCTGAAGGCTCTCGACAACCCGACACCAGACAAGATGAACGGAACGCCCAGGCCGAGCCCATAGGCGAACAGCAGCACCATGCCCTGCACGACGGTCTCCTGCACCGCTGCCGCGGCGAGGATCGCTGCGAGCACCGGACCGATGCACGGCGTCCACGCGAACCCGAACGCGAACCCCATCACCAGAGGAGCCCACCCGCCGAGTCTCGATGGTCGCACCTCGAAACGGCGCTCTCTGGACAGGAACGCAAGGTACTTCGAGTTGGAGAAGGCGGACACAACGATGAGCAATCCAAACGCGATCACGATCCAGCCGGCGACCCGCAGGGCGACACGCTGATGCACGAGGAAGAAGTGGCCCACCGAGGTTGCGGCGGCACCAAGCAGAACGAACACGATCGTGAAGCCCATCACGAACGTCAGTGTGACTCGAAACATCCGCCCCGAAGACGCCGACCCACCCTGAAGATCGCCCACCGAGTAGCCGGACATGAGGCTGAGATAGCCCGGCAAGAGCGGCAGCACACACGGTGACAGGAACGACACGATGCCGAACACGAACGCAGTGATGATCCCGACGTCACCCATGGGCGGGCAGCCTAGCCCACCGTCAGTAGACGGTAGACAGCAGACAGCTCAGGCGATCGGTGAAACGTTCGGGGTGAGGTGCAGGCCCTTCGTCTCCGGCACGAGCATCATGAGAAGCGCCGCGACGGCCATCCCGATCGAGAGCAGGGTGACGGTCGTCGAGAGGCCGAAGTTCCCGATCAGATACTTGCCGAGGGCTAGTCCGAACACTGCGCCCATGACGCCGGCCGAATTGAGCCACATGGCTGCAGTTGCGCGAATGCTCGTGGGGAACACCTCGTTGCGGAGCGCGCCGAGTGAGGGGACGATCGCGAACGCGCCGAATCCCGATAGCGCTGCGGCAAGCACGAGGAGACCAGGGGACTCGAGACGGTACAGGCCGATTCCTCCGACCCCGGCCGACAGGAGAGCCATCGCGGTCGTGGGACGCCGGCCCCAGGTGTCTGCAAGGCGTCCGCCTGCGAAGAATCCGATTCCGCCAACCGTTCCACCGATGGCGAGGATCAGCACCGCGACGATCGTCGACAGCCCGAGATTGTCGACGAGCCGTTCCATGGAGAATGACGATGCCGTGGCCGCGAAGGCTGCTGCGAGAAACGATACCGCCGCGACCGGCCAGAAGCGTCTCGCGGCGCCCCCTCGTAGCGGAGCCCACAACGCGGACTCGACACTGCCCGAGCCGAAGAGTGGACTCTCGGCTACCCGCTTGACCAGGGCAGGGAGCGCCAGCAGTCCGAGGAGGGTAACGGCAAACAACACCCTCCACATGTCCGGACCGAGGTCATTGATGGGAACGGCGACAAGGGCAGATCCGGCGCCGAAGCTCACCGCTGCACCAAACACCGCGATGCCGTAGGCGCGCAGACCCGGTTGCAGCGTTTCGGCGAGCATCACGAGTGAGAGCACCGACACCGAGGAGCCCGTCATGCGGGTGATCGACTGCCAGACAGTGAACCAAAGCGCCGTGTCGGCGGTAGCGGTGGCCGCGCTCGCCACAGCCATCACACCGTAGGAGAACAGCAGGATCCTCCGACGCCCCCCTCGGTCACCCGCCAGGGAGAGCACCACGGCGGCGATCGCTCCCATCCGGGTGATGGCGAGTAGGAGACTCATCTGTGCTGCTGTCTCTGCGAGGGAGCGACGGATGAAGGGGACGTTGTTGGCCGCCTGCGCGAACGCATAGCCCTGGACGTAGGCCATGACCGCCGTAAGTGAAACGATCCGCACATCGGACCTCACCGGAGGGACCGGCGGTCTGACGAAGCGGGGGAGCTTCATGAGGCGATCGATCATGAGCCGGGAGCGTAGCCCCGGAAGCCGACAGCTCACAGCAAACAGCTCACAGCTGCGTACGGCCGGTGACTGTCTGCTGTCAGCCGTCAGCTGTCAGCTGTCTTGTCTGGGTAGGGACATAGGTCGGAGAGTTCGCACCCGGGACAGTTGGGTCGTTTCGCCATGCAGACGTCGCGGCCGTACTGGATGAGTCGCATCGACAGTCCGCCCCACGACGACTCGGGAAACAAGTCCTTCAGATCCTGTTCGATCTTGGTGGGATCCTTCTGGGTGGTGAACCCCAACCGGTTCGACAATCGTTTGACGTGTGTGTCGACGGCGATGGCGGGCATACCGAATGCCTCGGCAAGCACGACGCTGGCTGTCTTGCGACCGACACCCGGCAGCGTCACCAACTCGTCCAATTCCGAGGGCACCACACCTGCGAATCGCTCCGTCAAGGCTTGGGACAGCCCAATGATCGCCTTGGTCTTCTGCCTGAAGAACCCTGTTGTGAACACGATCTCCTCGACGCTCTCCGGGTTGGCGTTCGCGAGATCCTCCGCCGTCGGATAGGTCTGAAACAGCACAGGAGTGACTCTGTTGACCGTGTCATCGGTCGTCTGGGCCGAGAGCACCGTCGAGACGAGCAGCTGCCAAGGATCGTGATACTGCAGCGCCGTGCCTATCGACGGGTAGCGACGCTCGAGCCGGTGCAGGATGTCGAGTGCTCGTTCGTCCACGGGGCGATCGTAGCGGTGGCTCCGACAGCTACTATCGCCCGACATGGATCTGCGAGCGGTCATCAGGGATCAAGGACGCATCAAAGGCGATTTGCTCATGGTCGACACCTTCCTCAACCACAAGGTCGACACGACTGTGATGAGCGGGATTGGAGCGGCCCTGGCAACACACCTGATCCCCCATCGACCGGATCTCGTGCTCACGGCGGAAGCCAGCGGCATACCGCCGGCAATGGCCGCCGCCTCGCAGATGCGACTGCCGTTCATCTACGCCAAGAAGTTCGTCGGCGACCCTCGCCCGAACTCGTACGGTCGAACCGTATCGTCGCCCACGAAGGGAATGGAGTATCGAGTCGAGGTCGCGCAACACCTTCTCGACTCGGGTGTACGGGTTGCCGTGGTTGACGACTTCCTTGCACGCGGCAGAACCGCTGAAGCGCTCGGCGAGATCGTTGAGGATGCCGGAGGTGTCGTCGTTGCGGCGGAGTTCGTGATCGAGAAGGTGTCGTTCGGCGGACGGGACCTCCTCGCGAAGCACGGTTGGCCGATCCTGTCGATCGTCAAGATCGGTTCACTCGACAACGACACCATCGAATTCGTCGACTGATGCCCCTCGGACGGCGCCGGACCTTCGCCTACCTCGCCCTCGTTGCGGCTGCGTTTCTCTTCGGTGCGACGTTCGTGGTCGTCAAGCAGGCGGTCACACTCATCCCGCCCCTCGCGTTCGTCGGTTGGAGGTTCCTGATCGGCGCCGCCGCACTCTTCTCGCTGGCGCTTCCAAGAGGTCGGTCGGTCTGGCGCGACGGGGTGATCGCCGGGACGCTGCTGTTTGCGGGGTACGCGCTCCAGACGGAGGGACTGGCGTTGACCAGCGCGGCCAATTCGGGACTCATCACCGGCCTCTACGTGGTGTTCACGCCGATCATCGCCGCGGGCGTCGCTCGCGTGAAGCTCTCCGGGTGGGCAGTGTCAGGTACCGGCGTTGCGTTCGTCGGCCTCGCCCTCCTGACGATTCGCGAAGGAGTCAGGTTCGATGCGGGAGACCTGCTCACCGTAGGGTGTGCGGTGGCATTCGCCATCCACATCGTGGTCCTCTCGCGGGTCGCTGCCCGCCACCCCGTCATCCCCTTCACGGCCGTCCAACTCCTCGTCACCGCTGTGCTGGCGACCTTCCTGTCGTGGATCACCGAGGGCATCCCCCTGCCCTCCACCGACATCCTGCCGGCGCTGTTGATGACGGGACTCGTCGTGACCGCGGGGGCATTCCTCATGCAGGTGTGGTCGCAGACGGTGATCGGACCGGCCCGTACAGCCGTGATTCTGACCTTGGAGCCCGTCTCCGCGACGCTGTTCGCAGCGCTCCTCCTCGCGGAGCGACTCGATGCGAAGCAGTGGACCGGCGCCGGGCTCATCCTGGCGGGCATCTACCTCGTGTTGGCTCGCACGAATGAGATGGACACGATCCCGGCCGCCGAAGCTATCACGCCTGCCCATTGAGCCTGCGAACGGCCTCGTCCAACTCCTGTTCTCTTCGAATGTGCCTCATGCCCCGTGCCGCGACACGGATCGCAGCGAGCAGCAGGAACAGAAGAACGATCAGAACCAGCAGCAGTTCGAGCCCCCGCGTGTAGCTGACCTCGCACGACGCCAGCCCGTGAGGGCAGACACCGTACCCGGTTCCACCGCCCGACAAGTTGAACAGAACGACGAGCGGCACGACCGCTACGACAAGGACCGCCGCCAGCAGCACGGCCATGAGGGCGCGAAGCCAGACCATGCCGATAGGGTACCTGCCCTTCGAAAGGCTCCCGGTACAATCCGGCCGGTGGAGTTCTACCGCGAACCGTTCACCGATGACGAGACTCGGGTGCTCTCGCGGTTCTTCAGCAACGTCGACAAGCCGGTGTTCACGCTCCTGAACCTCCCCGAGGTCGTCAAAGGAGCACTCTTCGCTCGCTACAGCAGAAGCGGCAAGTCGCTTCGCCGGCTCTTCCTGGACGAGTTCCTCAACGACACCGACACGGGCATAGAGACGATCGCGCAACGCATCGAGGGTGACCCGTTGTACAGCCTGAGAAGGGCGGAGAAGTTGTACGACCGGGTGTTCTTCGAATTCGGCGACGACTCGGTCGCTCAGCTCGGCGGCGCCCACATCGCATGTGAACAGGCATCAAACGTGCTGACCAAGGTCCTGGAGTGGGGCCGGCTCGCCTCCTACCTCGAGCAATCCACCCGCTACATCTACTACGACAGCAAGTTCGGAGACCGGTACCGGTACATGACCCCACCTGAGCTCGCCGCGGTCGGTCTCGAGGCGCGTCACCAAGCCGCGATGGACATGCTGTTCGACACCTACTCGCACGTCGTTCGCACCATGACCGACGTGTACGCCGACCGCTTCCCGAGACAGGACGACCCGGAACGGGTCTGGAAGGCGACCATCAGAGCGAAGGCGTGCGACACGGCGCGGGGACTGCTTCCGGCGTCGACGCTCTCCAACGTCGGCATCTTCGCCTCGGGACAGGCCTACGAGATGCTGCTGCTGAGAATGCAGGCGCACCCGCTCGAAGAGGTACGCGGCTACGGAACGTTGATGCTCTCCGAACTGCGGAAGGTGATCCCGTCGTTTCTCAAGCGGGTCGATGTCGATGATCGCGGCGTGGCATGGAGCAAGTACCTCGCGAGTACCCGCCACGCGGTGCGACAGATCGCCGACCGGATCGTCACAGGCACAGACGAACGACCGCTCGTCGACTTGACCGACTGGGACCCTGACGCCGAAGTGAAGCTCGTCGCTGCCGCGCTGTACCCGCACACGAGACTTCCTGACTCGACGCTGCTCGAGGTAGCACGAACGATGTCCGAACGGGAACGGGCGACGGTGATCAGGGCCCTGGTGGGCGACAGGACGAACCGTCGTCACCGTCCCGGACGGGCGATGGAACGCCCTGCCTACCGCTTCGACGTGCTGTGCGACTACGGAGCCTTCCGCGACCTCCAACGCCACAGGATGCTGACCATCGACTGGCAGGAACTCACCACAACTCACGGATACGACGTCCCCGACGACCTCGTCGGGACGGACCTGGCGGCTCACTGGGAACGAGCCATGTCGCGAGCTGCCTCCTTCCACAGTGATGTTCAGAAGGCAACATCATCGACCGTCGCCCAGTACGTCGTTCCCTTCGGCTACAAGATCCGCTTCGTCATGGAGATGAACGCCAGAGAGGCGTTCCATCTCATCGAGCTGCGCAGCCAGCCCGCCGGTCATGCCGGCTACCGAAAGGTGGCCCAGGAGATGCACCGACAGATCCGGGACGTGGCCGGACATCATCTCATCGCCGACGCGATGTCATACGTCGACTACTCCAACACCGACCTCGAACGACTGGAGAGCGAACGCCGGGCAGAACAGAGGCGGAGCTCCTAGAGCTCCGCCGGTTCTCAGTTCTCAGTCCTCGGTAGGAAGCCCGATCGGACTCCGCGAAGTCGGGTTGGCTGTCCTACCGAGAACCGAAAACCGACGACTGACAACGGCGAGCAAGGCTCGCCTAGGGCTTCAAAGGGATTCTCAACACCAGCGAGTCACCCTCAACCGTCCACGACGCCACCCCCACCAATGAGAAATCTATGTAGTCGCGCTCTGCCTGCGCGATCAGTGCAGCACGATCTGGACCGGCTACGGGAGGAAGACCCCTTGCCTTGACGGCGCGCGCGCGCTCCTTGAACCGGCTGATGAACTCGTCCACGTCGAACTCGGCCATGCGAACCTCCTTGGACGCGAGGGTACTGCGCGACCGAGCGGAAGAGGCTACCGGGACCGCCGCTACCCTTGTCGGGTGCTCGACAAGCGCCTGCTCATCATCACCGGCAAGGGTGGAGTCGGTAAATCCGCGGTCACCGCCGCACTCGCGCTGAGGGCTGCGTACGACGGCAAACGTGTGCTTGCGATAGCGATGACCGACGATGCCGGTCTCGCCGTGCATCTCGGCATAGAGCAGCTCCGCTACCGACCGACACACATCATATCGGGACTCGAAGCGGTGGCCATCGAACGCCCCGAGGCACTCAACGAATACCTCCGGGTGCAGCTCGGAGTGCCGCGGCTCGCACAACTCGGACCGCTTGCGCGCGCGTTCGACGCGGTTGCCTCGACGGCTCCGGGGATCCGTGAGGTCATCACGATCGGGAAGGTCCTCTACGAGACCAGAAAGGGCACCTGGGATCTCGTCGTCGCCGACGGACCGCCCACGGGTCAAATCGGCTCACACCTGCGCGCACCCGCGACGGTGGCGCGGCTCGTTGGGGCGGGAAAGGTGCTCGATCAAACAGGCTGGATGGCCAGATTGCTGCGGGACACGACCACGACTGGCCTGATCGTGGTCACGACGGCAGAGGAGCTGCCGGTCACCGAGACGCTCGAGAGCCTCGTGGCCGTCGACGAGGAGAACCTCGTCGGGATCGAGAACGTCATCGTGAACCGTACGCTGGATCCGCTCGACGGCGACATCGACCAACTCGGTGATGGGCCGGCGAAGCAAGCCGCGTTACTTCACAGTGCGCTCTTCGACGAGCAGGAGCGCTGGATAGCCCACCTTCCCGACGGACCACGAGTCCCCTACTTCTTCGGTCTGCACACCCCCTCCGAGGTGGCGGCCCGAATGGCCGATCTCTGGGGGATGCTGTGAGCGCCGTGCTGATCACCGGCGGCGGCGGCGTCGGCAAGACGACACTATCGGCCGGCCTGGCGCTGGCGGCAGCCAACCGAGGGATCACAACGCTGGTAATGACGATCGATCCCGCCAAGCGCCTGGCGTCGGCGCTCGGACTGGATGTCTTGGGTTCGGACCCGACTCCCCTCGCCGACAACCTGTGGGGGGCGATGCTCGACGCAACCCGATCGTGGAACGACATCGCCAGACGGTACGCACCGCCCGACGTGGGGCCACGATTGACAGCCAACCCTTTTTTCGAAGCCGCTACTCAGCACTTCCCCGCCTCGCAGTCGTTCGCCGCGGCAGAGGAGATGACGGTCCACATCGAGAGCGGCCAGTGGGATGTGATCCTGGTCGACACTCCCCCGGCTGCAGGCGGCATCGAGTTCTTCACCTCTCCTGCGCGAATGCGTTCCCTTCTCGGAGGAAGGCTCCTCAAATGGCTTACAGGCGGATCACTGCCGGGACGCAGACTCGTGTACCATTTCACGGCGCGTCCCGCCCTGAGGATCGCCGATGCGGCGCTCGGGTCCGAGTTGCTCGAGGCCGTCGCCGAGTTTCTCATCGATCTGCGAGCCGCCTACGACGGCATCGCAAAGCGCAGTCGCGAGATCGAGCACCATCTCGCCGCCGCGGACAAGGTCGTCGTCACGACCGCGGATCCCGCACCGCTGAGCGAAGCCACCAAGTTCTTCGAGCTCGAGAACGGGACACCTGACCTGGTCGTCTTCAACCGGGTCCTCCCGGAGTCGTGGTACCACGCAACGACCGCTGCCCCCGCACCTTTTGGAGACAACCTCGTTCGGTGGGGAACGGAAGCCCACCGCCAGGCGGAAGCGCGCCGCCGATTCTCCGCCCGGTGGCATGTCGAACCGGCCACGATCCCCTGGCTGCCCCAGACACCCAGTGATCTGGAGAAGCTCGAGCAGATGATCGACTCGGCCGCAGGACTCGACCTGGACCGGCTGTTCAGCTAGGCGTCCGTTTCCTCCCCTCGGGAGCGAAGCGAGTGTTGGGGGAGGTGGCGTCGAGCTGATGCTTGACGCCGGAGTGGGCCGTTCCCCCAACGTAGAGCACCACCCCCCTACCCCAGCGGCTTCGCCGCTGCGGTACCTTCCCCCCAACGTCGCCCTCCGGGCTCCTGGGGGGACCAACCGGCGACCGAAGGGAGCCCTATGTCACCGCCTTCGCTCCCAGGAGCTCTCTGAGCTCCGCGTACAGTGCGCTTCGCGGTTCCACCCGGTACTCATCTGAGAGCTTCCACACCTTCGGCTCGCCGTCAGACATCATCTCGAGAAACACCGGCGCCGAGCCCGGATGGTTCGCGAGCACCCGCTGGAGACGAGTGACCAGATCCGGTGAGATCTGGAGGGCCGGCACTCGGAGGCGCACGACCTGGTCGGAACGGAGTTCGGGTTCTGAGATGTCACGGGCGATCACCTTGATGTCGTCACCGCGATGATCCAGGTGGCCCGTGACGACGACAACGGCGTCCTCTCGGATCATCGGGCCCGCCAGCGACACGACCTTGGGGAACGCAATCACCTCCACCGACCCCTCCAGATCTTCGAGATCGAAGAACACCATCGGTTCACCTTTGCGTGTGAACCGGCGGTTGATCGACCCCACGAGACCCCCGACGGTCACGGTCGACGCGTCCTGCATGTCCCATAGGTCGGGGATCGTGGAGGTGACCACGCGATTGAGAAGGTGCTCGACCCCCAACAGCGGATGGTCGGAAATGAACAAGCCGAGCATCTCTTTCTCGAATCCGAGTCGTACCTTCTTGTCCCACTCGAGGTCGGGAATGGAGGGCTGGACGGCTTCGATCGGGGACGATCCGGCTCCGAACAACGAGTACTGCCCCATCTCCTCGTTACGACGTCGAGTCACCGTGGCGTCCAGTATCTGTTCGTAGGACAGGATCAGCCCCCGTCGCGTCACACCGAGGCTGTCGAACGCACCCGCCTTGATCAATGACTCGATGGTGCGTCGATTGAGTACCGACACGTCCACACGGTCGACGAAATCGATGAAGTCCTTGAACTCGCCGCCTTCCCGTCGGGCACCGATGATCCGTTCTACGACTCCTTCGCCGACGTTGCGCACGGCCGACATACCGAAAACGATCCGACCGTCCTTCACTGCGAAGTCGAGTTCGGAGCGGTTGATGTCGGGAACGACGACCTGAACACCCTGACTTCTGCACTCGCTGAGGTACAGCGCGGTTCTGTCCTTGTCTCGCTTCGTGGAAGTGAGGAGCGCCGCGAGATACTCGGCCGGATAGTGGGCCTTCAACCAGGCGGTCTGGTATGCGACGAATCCGTAGGCAGCACTGTGCGACTTGTTGAATCCGTACCCGGCAAACGGCTCGATCGCGTCCCACAGCTCCTTGCCGAGCCGCTCTGGGTGTCCCTGCCCCACGCAGCCTGCAACGAACTTGCTGCGCTCCTTGGCCATGATCGACTTGACCTTCTTGCCCATCGCCTTGCGAAAGCTGTCCGCCTCGGCCATGGAGTAGCCGGCAACCGCTTGAGCCACCTGCATGACCTGTTCCTGGTAGACGATGATCCCGTACGTGGACGTGAGGAACGGCCGGGTTGCCTCGTGTGGGTACTCGACAGGCTTGCGGCCGTTCTTGCGGTCCGCGTACTCGTAGTGCATGTTGGCTCCCATCGGGCCTGGCCTGAATAGGGCGTTGACGGCGATGATGTCGTCGAAGTTCTCGGGCTGCAGCGCACGGATGAGTGCCCGCATCGCCGACCCTTCGAGCTGGAACACTCCGATCGTGTCGGCACTTCGAATCATCTCGAAGGTCAGCTCATCGTCGAGGGGGACCGAATCGACGTCGATCCGTTCACCCGTCGACCGCTCGATCAGCTCGAGTGTCCGATCGATGGTCGACAAGTTCCGCAACCCGAGGAAGTCCATCTTGAGCAGCCCGAGGTCCTGGACGCCGTGCATCTCGTACTGGGTGACGATCTCCGCCCCTTCACCCTTCTGCTGGAGAGGCACGAGGTTCCACAAAGGCTCGGGGGAGATCACGACGGCAGCCGCGTGGATGCTGTCTTGGCGGCGGAGTCCTTCGAGGCCCCGCGTGGTCTCGATGACCCTACGGGCGTCATCTTCGGTGGTGTAGACGGCACGGAGCTGGGCAGCATTCGAGTAGAAGTCCCGCAATGCGGGATCCGCGCCCTTGCCGGGATCCTCGAGACACTGGGTGAGGGACGCCTCCACCCCGAGGATCGCCGGAGGCATCATCTTGGCGATCCGATCACCGAATCCGTACGAGAACCCGAGCACCCTCGCGGAGTCCCTCAACGCCTGACGGCCCTTGATGGTGGAGAAGGTGATGACTTGGGCGACATGGTCGGACCCGTACCGCTCGGCCGCATATCGGATAACGTCGGACCTGTAGCGCTCGTCGAAGTCCATGTCGATGTCGGGCATCTCCCGGCGTCCCGGATTCAGGAACCGTTCGAAGATCAGGCCATACCGGATCGGGTCGAGGTCGGTGATCCGTAGGCAGTACGAGATGATGGAGCCCGCTGCGCTCCCCCGTCCCGGACCCACCCTGATCCCGCTCTCTCGGGCATAGCGAATGAGGTCCCACACGATCAGGAAATAGGCGGGAAAGCCCATCTCCTCGACGATGCGCAGCTCATGCTTGATGCGGTCCGTGACCTCGGCAGGGATGGGATCCCCGTAGAGAGCGCGTGCACCCTCATGCACGAGGTCGGTGAGATACGACATCTCGGTGATGCCGGGTGGCACCGGGAACTGCGGCAGCAGGATCTCCCCGAACGTCAACTCGACGTTCGCCCGCTCGGCGACAAGCAGCGTGTTGTTGGTGGCACCCGGATACAGATCGTCTGGGAACAGCGACCGCATCTCCTGGGACGTCTTCAGGTAGAACTCCTGGCCCTCGAACTTGAGGCGGTTCGGCTCGTTGATCGTCGCTCCTGTCTGAATGCACAGAAGCACGTCGTGAGCGTCGGCTTCGTCCCGTCTCGTGTAGTGGGAGTCGTTGGTGGCGAGCAGCGGCGCACCGATCCGGCGTGCGACCTCTACGAGGTCGGGGAGGACACGTCGCTGCGCCTCGATCCCATGATCCTGTAGCTCGATGAAGAAGTTGTCCTTGCCGAAGATCTCCTGATATCTGGCGGCGGCGGTCAGCGCGGCATCGAAATTGCGCACCTGCCCCTGGTTGCCTTCTTCCTGCGACGCGTCCGGGGCGAGCATCTGCGCGACTTCGCCACCAAGACACCCTGATCCGGCGATGATGCCGTCGCTGTACTCGGCGAGCAGGTCGAAGTCCATCCTCGGCTTGTAGTAGTAGCCCTCGAGGTACGACAGGCTCACCAGTTTCATCAGGTTGTGGTATCCGGTCTGGTTCTCTGCGAGCAGCGTGAGGTGATAGCGGATGTTCTTGCTTCTCGGCGGCCGATCGAACCGTGATCCGGGGGTGACATACGCCTCGACACCGATGATCGGTTTGATGCCTTCTCTGCGAGCCGCCTGGTAGAAGTCCACCACTCCGTAGAGAACACCGTGGTCGGTGATCGCGACTGCCGGCTGACCGTCCTCACGTGCGGCACGAACGACGTCGTGCACCCGCGCGGCGCCGTCGAGCATCGAGAACTCGGTGTGTAGGTGCAGGTGTGCGAAACCGTCCATCATGAACTACATCAGTGGGATTCGAACCATACCAGCCAGGACCCTCACCGGCCTGATCGGTGGGTAACATGGTGAACTCACTGTGCAAGGACTGAGTGTGAACGCGAACTTCTCCACTCTTGCGTTTGACCAACGCGGGTGTTTCGAGAAGGGGATGAGCCACGATGACGCCGTGGCAGACATCGCCGCGAAATCCCGCCACTTCATCAACGCCTACGAGAAGGGATGACAATGCGAATCGGCATTCTCACCGGTGGAGGAGACGTCCCCGGTCTGAACCCGTGCATCAAAGCGGTCGTGGACAGAGCCAGCGACGAGGGCCACGAGGTCATCGGCATTCGGAGAGGGTGGGCAGGGCTGCTCGAAGCCGATCTGAACGAGCCGGAGGGACTTTCCCACCACCTGATCCCTCTCGACAGAGCGAGAGTACGCACGGTCGACCGAACCGGTGGCACGTTCCTTCACACATCGCGCACGAACCCCGGGAAGGTCCCGACGAGCGACGTCCCGGCATTCCTCTCCGATCTTGCGGAAGGCGATGGACCCCACGACTTCACACCGCACGTGCTCGACATCATCGAGGCGCAGGGGATCGACGTCCTCATCCCGATCGGTGGGGACGACACGCTGTCGTACGGCCTGCGGCTGCACGACGAGGGTGTACCGGTCATCGCGATCCCGAAGACGATGGACAACGACGTGCACGGCACCGACTACTGCATCGGCTTCTCGACAGCCGTGACGAGAGGTGTCCAGTTCATCCACAACCTCCGTACGTCGGCAGGATCACACGAGCGGTTGGCCGTCGTGGAGCTGTTCGGTCGATATAGCGGAGAAACGTCCCTGATCACGGCCTACTTGGCGGGTGTCGACAGGGCAGTCATCTCCGAGGTGCCGTTCGATGTCGACAAACTCGCGCGGCTGCTCTTGGACGATCGTCGACGCAATCCCAGCAACTACGCGATGATGACCATCTCCGAGGGAGCAACCATCATGGGCGGAGACATGGTGCTTTCTGGTAACGCCGACATGTACGGTCACCGCAAGCTCGGAGGCATCGGCGCTCTGACCGGCGAACTCCTCAAAGAGAGAACGGGCCTCGGAATCGTCTACCAGCAGGTCGGCTACCTCATGCGGTCGGGAAACCCGGACTCGCTGGACCTGATGGTCGCCACCAACTACGCGGTCATGGCGGCAGATCTCGCACTCGAAGGCGCGTCGGGTCGCATGGTGGCGTTGCGGGGCGGCACCTACACGAGCGTACCGATCAGCGTCACTCGTGAGGGCGTCAAGCGGGTGGACGTCGAGGAGTTGTACAGCGCCGATGCCTACCGACCGAAGGTTCGTCACGTGTCCGGCAAGCCGATGTTCCTGTACTGATGGACGTTCTAGGCATTCTCACGGCAGGGGGCGACTGTCCTGGTCTCAACGCCGTCATCAGGGGCGTTGTCGCGAGAGCCACACTCACGCATGGCGCCGAGGTTGTGGGCATCCTCAATGGGTGGGAGGGCTTGATGCAGGGCAAAGTCATCCCCCTCGATCGCGACGCCGTGCGTGGCATCCTCCAGCGTGGAGGCACCATCCTCGGATCCTCCCGAATGGATCCGTATGTTCATGGCGACGGCTACGCCAGCATCGCGCAAACGGTCCGAGACAACGGACTCGACGGTGTGATCGTTGTAGGTGGTGACGGCACCCTTGCGTCGGCACTTCGGCTCTCGGAAGAGGGCCTGAAGGTGATCGGCATCCCAAAGACGATCGACAACGACATCAATGCAACCGACACCACGTTCGGTTTCAATACCGCTGTGGAGATCGCAACAGAGGCGATCGACAGGATCACGACAACCGCCGAGGCGCACCACCGCATCATGCTCGTCGAAGTCATGGGACGGACCCGGGGATGGATTGCCGCCTACTCGGGCATTGCATCGGGCGCAGACGAAATCTTGATCCCCGAGATCACTTACGATCTCGAGAAGTGCGCCGACATCATCAGGGCCAGACACAGAAGGGGCCATCGCTACTCGGTCGTCGTGGTCGCAGAGGGCGTCGAACCACCGTCCGGTGACGCGGCCCAAGGCAAAATCGATGCGTTCGGATTCGAACGGTTCGGAGGGGTTGCCTACCAGATCGCGCCCGTTCTCGAAGAGATGACGGGGTTTGAGACTCGCGTAACAGTGCTTGGACACATTCAACGGGGTGGTACGCCGACCGCCTACGACCGGGTGTTGGGGACCCGTTTCGGTGTCGGAGCAGCCGACCTCGCCGCCGAAGGCAAGTGGGGAACCATGGTGGCCATCCGTGGGCGGGACATCGTGTCGGTCACCCTCGAAGAAGCCTGCGCAAGCACCCGAGGTGTCGACGAGGAGCTGTTCGAGACGGCTCAGGTGTTCTTCGGCTGAGGCTCGCTGCTCGAGCCGTTCTGGGTTCTGGGTCTCGGGTTCTGAGCAGATCGCCCCGCGGGGCTTCGGAGGTCTCGTTCTCACCGACAACCGAGAGTCCAGGACCGGGGGACAAAGCCCGTCTGCTCTCATCTGTCAACTGGTACCGTCCCGATGTCCGGCTCCCCCAGCTCGTCGAGTTCCTCCCGCAGGTCGTCGGGAAGAGGCGACGCCACAGTGATCTCCTCGCCGCGCACAGGGTGCATGAACGACAACGTCACGGCATGCAGCCACATGCGCCCGGACGGTCGTCCTCCATACACGGTGTCGCCGACGACCGGATGGTCGATCGACGCCATGTGCACCCTGATCTGGTGCGTCCGGCCAGTTTCGAGCCGTACCTCGAGGAGACTCAGGTCAGGTTCCTCCCACGAGGCAAGCCGCCGGTACTGCGTCCGAGCGGGTCTGCCATCTCGTCGCAAGGCTCGCCGCCTCGGATTGCGGGGGTCGCGCCCAATTGGCGCATCGACCGTTCCGGCAGGCAGCGGAAACAACCCCTCAACGAGGGCGAGGTAGGTCCTCTTGATGGACCGTTCTGCCATCGCACCCGTCAGCGACTGGTAGGCATCCTCTGTTAGTGCGACGAGGAGCAACCCTGACGTGTCCCGGTCGAGCCGATGCACGATCCCCCACCGGTCCTCGACCCCGACGCCCTCGACCTGCGGCCATCGATAGAGCAGACCGGCCGCGAGGGTCCCCTTGCTGACGCCCGCGCCGGGATGCACGACGACACCCGCCGGTTTGTCGATGACCGCGACGACCCCGTCTTCGAAACGGACACCGAAAGGGACCTCCTCGGGTTCGAGTGTCTGTTCGACGGGAACTCGGATCCGAACCTGCTCACCGCCCTCTACCCGATCCTTCGGTGCCACGGCGGTTCCGTCGACGAGCACGTCTCCCTCTTCGACCAGTGTCCGAGCCACCCGTCTACTCAGTCCGGTGAGGAGCGAAACGACCTTGTCGATGCGTTCGCCTGCCAACTCCGTGCCGATGGTCGTGTTCACGATCGTCGAACACCAACGACCAGCAGCAGAATCACGCCGATCGTGATCGATGCGTCAGCGAGATTGAACGTCGCGAAGAACGAAGGCTCGATCCAGTCGACCACCCTGCCGTTCAGGAAGCCGCTTCCCCGCACGAATCTGTCGACGAGATTCCCGACTGCCCCACCGAGCACCAATCCCAAGGTGATCGACTGCCACCACGACTCGGACGATCGGAGCGCGAACAGGATGACGATGACCGAAACGATGATGGCTATGACGAGGACGGTGCCGGCATTCTGGAACATGCTGAACGCCACTCCCGCGTTCTCCGACACTCGGAGCCGCAACACGCCCGGAATGACATCGATGCCGTTTCCAGCGGGTGTCGAGCGAAGCGCCCATGCCTTGGTGATCTGATCGACTGCGACCACGACGACCGCAACGAGCAGCGCGACCGCCTTGTGCTTCAGCGTCTCGCTGCGCACGCGACGCACAACGTCGTGTAGGGAATCGCGTCGAGACGGGCAGCCGGGATCGGCTTTCCACAGTTGATACACATCCCGTAGGTCCCAGCATCAAGCCGCTCCAGCGCGTCCTCGACCTGCCCGAGGAGTTCCTGACTATTGCGGACCACCGAGAGCTCGGATTCGAACACAGTGGCGGCGGACCCTGTCTCGGTACTGGACGGGTCGGCGCTTCGCTCTCCCGATGCCTGCGCCAGCCGCGCTTCTTCGAGATCCTGGAGATGGTCGTCGATCGTCTGCTGGAGCCCCTGCAAATCCGCTTCCAGTCTTCGTCGCAGCTTCTTTATCGTTGCAGCCGAGAGTGTGCGGGTCATGATCCACGGCAAGATAGCAGAAGACCGGACACACCCGACACCCTCACTGGGAGGACGAGAGACCCAGAGCTGCCCGGGCTTGCTGCTCGGTCAAGCCCTCGAGCAGGATCCGCTTCCGTCGGGATGCAGCCCCCGACACCAGCCGCGCTGGTGCACCAGCCGCAGCGGCAAGGATCTCGACCACCGCCTTGTTCGCTCTCCCTCCCTCCGGGGGTGCTGTGACCCGTATCCGGATTGCCCCGTCGTGGACACCGGTGATCTCGGTGCGGGAGGCACCCGGAACGACCCACACGAGTACCTCGGTGCCTTCCGGGTGTGCTTTCAGGGGGCCCATTCGGTCAAGGTAGCAGCGGGCCGGCAGCTCACAGCTGACAACCGACAGCTGAAGGGCGAAAGCGGCTCGAGACCGCAGAACAACCCTCTTACCGAGTACCGACAACCGAAGACCGAAGACGGCTCACGGAGTGAGCCTCCACTGAGTCGGGTTCCGGTCGCCTTCCGTCTACGATGCGGAGTCCAGATGAACAGCTTCCGCCGGGTCCAACCGAACGTCTCGTTTCCCTCCATGGAGGAAGGAATCCTCGACCTGTGGGACAGAATCGACGCGTTTCACACATCTGTCGAGATGAGGCCGGCAGCGTCTGAGTACACCTTCTACGATGGTCCGCCCTTCCCGACCGGCAGTCCCCACTACGGGAATCTCCTCGCAGGAATCATCAAGGACATCGTGCCGCGCTACTGGACCATGCGTGGCCATCGGGTGGTTCGACGGTTCGGTTGGGACACGCATGGACTTCCAATCGAGATGGAAGTCCAGGAGTCACTCGGCCTCAATGGCCCCCACGACATCGAGACATACGGCGTTGCCAGATTCAATGAGGCATGCCGAGCCAGAGTCGAAACCAACACGGAGATGTGGGAGACGATCACTCGACGCATCGGACGGTGGGTCGACTTCCGAGACGACTACAAGACCATGGACCTCGACTTCATGGAGAGCGTCTGGTGGGTGTTCAAGCAGCTCTGGGACAAGGGGCTCGTCTACCGTGCCTTCAAGGTGCTTCCGTACTCGTGGGGTGCGGCGACACCGCTCTCCAACTTCGAGGCGAACCTCGAGTACATGGACGTCGACGACCCCGCCATCACCGTTCGCCTTCCCGTCACGGCGTCGCACGGTCCGGCGCGTGAAGGTGACTATCTGGTGGTGTGGACGACCACACCTTGGACGCTGCCGGGGAACCTGGCAGTCGCGGTGGGTGATGGCATCACCTACGTTGCTGTCGTTCGTGACCATCAGCGACATTGGGTCGCCGAGTCACGCAAGGACGAGCTGTGGCCAGATGATGAGATCGTCGCGACAGCGCTCGGGAGTGAACTCGTCGGCACGCCCTACACACCGCCGTTCCCGTACTTCGAAGAGGAACGTGACCACGGCGCGTTTCGAGTGATCGCCAGCGATGAGGTGACAACGGATGAGGGTACGGGACTCGTCCACATGGCTCCCGCCTACGGAGAAGCCGACTTCTACGCCCTCCAGGCGGCAGGTCTCGACGTCCTCGTCGATCCGGTCGACGGACAGGCCAGGTTCACCGACGACGTGCCTGATGTCGCCGGCATGTATGTCAAAGACGCCGACAACGAACTCATCGCCCTGCTCAAGCGCAGGGGTCTCCTCGTCAAGCGTGAGCAGATCCGCCACTCCTACCCGTTCTGCTACCGCACCCACACACCGCTCATCTACAAGGCGATCCCGTCCTGGTTCGTGAACGTCGAATCGTTCAAAGACCTGATGGTCGACCGCAACAATACGGTGCACTGGGTTCCCGACTATGTCGGCGAGAAACGGTTCGGCAATTGGCTGGAGAATGCCAGAGATTGGGCGATCAGCCGCAATCGCTACTGGGGTAGCTGCATTCCCGTCTGGGAGTGCCGATCGTGCGGTCATCAGACCTGCATGGGGTCGATCGATGAGCTCGAGGCGGCGTCGGGTCGGCGTCTCACCGATCTCCACAAACACGTCGTGGACGAAGTCACCATGCCATGCACCCAGTGCGGCTCGGAGATGCACCGCGTGCCAGAGGTGTTCGACGTCTGGTTCGAGTCGGGCTCGATGCCATACGCGCAGCATCACTACCCGTTCGAGAACGCCGAGACGTTCGATCTCAAGTTCCCGGCCGACTTCATCGCAGAAGGTCTGGACCAGACGCGAGGTTGGTTCTACACGCTGCTCGTACTCGCAACGGCCATCTTCGGCGAGGCACCGTTCCGTAACTGCGTCGTGAACGGGATGATCCTCTCCGAGGACGGTCGAAAGATGTCCAAGAGCCTCAAGAACTACCCCGACCCGATGGAACTGCTCGACTCCTACGGAGCAGACCCGCTGAGGGCCTACATGATCACCTCACCGCTGCTTAGGGCGGAGCCGCTCCGATTCACCGAAGCAGGCGTCAAAGAGGTGACGAGGACGGTGATTCTCCCCCTCTGGAACGCCTATTCGTTCTTCACGACGTACGCCGAGGCAGATGGCATCACACGCCAGGACCTCGCCGACGCCCCCGAGCCCACTGCCCGACCGGAGCTGGATCGATGGATCCTGTCGATGCTTCAGAGCCTCATTTCGCAGGTCAACGAGATGATGGAGGGGTACTACCTGTACGCAGTCGTCCCTCCGATGGTCGAGTTCATCGACCATCTCACCAACTGGTACATCCGCCGCTCGCGACGCCGCTTCTGGCGCGCGAGAGAGGCAAGCGACACCGACAAGCTGTCCGCGTTCGCGACCTTGTACGACGTGCTCGTGACCTTCGCGAAGGTGATCGCCCCAGTACTGCCGTTCGTGACCGAGGAAATCTACCAGGGATTGGTCGTGACCCACAGGGCACGCGGGGAAGAGGGGCCCGCGAGCGTACACCTCTCCGACTACCCGACCGCGCGCACCGACCTCATCGACCTCGACCTGGAACGCGAAATGGCAACGGTCCGTCAGGTGGTGACACTGGGCCGTTCGTTGCGGGTGACATCCGGTATCCGTGTTCGCCAGCCGCTGGAGTCGATCACCGTCTTCAGCCGTGGCGGGCACGTGCTCGACGCGACGAGAGCACACACTGCGATCATCGCCGACGAACTCAACGTCAAGCAGGTGTGTACCGGCGCCGACGAACTCGCAGCCGTCGACATCAACGCCAAAGCCGACTTCAAGGTTCTGGGACCGAGGCTCGGTTCGTCCGTCCGGGAGGTGGCCACTGCGATCGCCGCGCTCGATGGGACAACGATCGAGACGCTGCTCGATGGTGGTTCCATCGAGCTGGGCGGTCACGTCATCACGGCATCCGATATCACCGTGCAGCGCACCCCGAAGCCCGGGAGGGTGGTCGCTGCCGAAGGGAAGGTGTCGGTCGCGCTCGACGTCGACCTGAACGAGGATCTGATCGCGGAAGGGCTCGCTCGCGAGTTCATCAACCGCATCCAGCAGGTGCGACGGGACCTCGACCTCGACGTCACCGACCGCATCGGGGTGTTGTGGGCAACCAACGATGCTGCCACGGCCGCCGCGCTCGAGCTTCACGCGGAGCTGATCTCCGCGGAGGTGTTGGCCGTCGAGTTCACGCGGGCTGACGAAGTCGCAACCGGCACGCCACTCGACATCGATGACTCGCTGGTCACCGTGCGGGTGAGCAAGGCCTGAGGGGCCCTCCGGGCAGCAGCGCGCACTGATCCACATTGGTGGGAACCGCCCTGAGTCGAGCAATCAGCTCGACGCCACCTCCCCCAACACTCGCTTCGCTCGCGAGGGGAGGAAACATGAGCGGAGCGAGCTAGTCGCCGTAGCGTTCCCAGGGACGCCGATCAGAACCGAGGTAGACCTCACCCGAGTCCTGAGATTCGTCGACGTCCTCATCGATCTCGTCGTCGATTTCGTCGAGTGCACCCTCGAACCCCTCGCTGTCCTCGACTTCCATATCGTCATGGCTTTCGAAGTCCGCGTCGGCGATGGGCTCGACATCTTCCGGCTCGGTCGGCACGACACCACTCATCACAGACTCGGTCTCATCGACTTGCTCCAGCAAACGATCGGTCAGGCCCTTGACGTGCGCCCGCAGCTCAGCGACGGCGTTCTGAAGCGACTGCACCTCTGACCCGAGCTTCTCTTTCTTGCTGACTTGCTCGGATTCGAGATCGGACGCATCGAGGCGAGCTTGAGAGAGGATCTGTTGCGCTTCAAATCGAGCTTCGCGTACCACTTCGTCAGCGGTCTTCTGCGCCAGGATCAGCGTACGGGTGAGACGGTCTTCGGTATCTCTCGAGTCAGTGGTCCTCGACTCGAGATTCGCTACGCGGCTATGGGACTCCTGAAGCTGCTGCTCGAGCGAACGTACCGTGGAGATGATCTCGTCGAGGAATGCGTCGACCTCTTCCTCGGCATAGCCTCGGAGGGCCACACGGAACGTCTTCTGTTCGATATCGGTCGCGCTCAGCGCCATAGCATCACCTCTCGTCGTCCAAGCGCAGGATAGCCCGGATCATCGTGCGAACCCCGCAACTAGCGGCATACGATTCCCTGAAGGAGCGACAGACCGACGAGCAGGACCAACGGAGACAAATCTAGTCCTACTCCTCCGAGACGCACCGGCGGGATCACCCGTCGGATGGGCCTCAGTACCGGATCGACGACGATGCCGAGCCCGTCGCGCAGCTTCGCAACCGGGTGATCGTACGGAAGGTGGATCCAGTCGAGCAGGATGCGCGCGAACACAACGAGCTCGTAGAGGAAGATCAGGTTGCACAGCAATGGCATCTACAGGTCGTCCAACGCGTAGAGACCCAACTCGGCCAATCGTTGCGTTTCCGATCGACCGAGCGATACCCCGTGTGGAAGGACGAGAATCACCCCTTCGGCGATCTTGCTCATGGTGCCGTCCAACCCGTAGGTGAGCCCGCTGGCGAAGTCGATCAAGCGACGAACCATGTCGGGATCCGTGTCTCGCATGTTCAGGACGACTGGTCGGCGGTTCCTGATGCGATCGGCGAGTGCCCTCGCATCGTCGAAGGTGACCGCTGCCACCACATCGGCCCGTAGTTCGTCACGGGTCGCCGCTCGCACCGATGAGCCATACCCGAACTCCTGCGGAGGTTCCACCCTGCGTCCCCGAAACGGTGGCTCGGTCGGTGTGACGGTCCGGATACTCGATTGCAGAGGTGGCGACGCGACAGCAGACGCCTGAGGCTCTTCCTCTTCGAGGTTCTCCTCGTCAACCAGCCCCAGGTACAGCAACGCCTTCTGGAACATCGAACTCATACGGTCCCCCGTGTCATGCGGGGACCAAAGATAGCCCGTCCGACGCGAATCATCGTTGATCCCTCCTCGATCGCGATCTCGAAGTCGTCGCTCATACCCATCGAGAGCTCAGTGATGCTCGGCAACGTCTTCGAGATCCGATCGCGTAGGTGTCGGAGGTCCCGAAAGAACGAACGGATGTTCTCGGGGTCGTCGACCAGCGGTGGCACCGCCATGAGACCGCGCACATCGACGCCAAGTTCGACGAGCGCGCCCGCGACCCGCTGGACATCCGAAACGGGAACGCCAGACTTCTGTGGTTCTGCTCCGATGTTCACCTCGACCAGCACCGGCGGAGCGAGGCCGGGACCCTTCAGCCATGCCGTGCCAAGCGGCACCGAATCCATCGAGTGGAGGAATTGCGCGATCGGACGGACGTGACGGACTTTGTTGCGTTGTAGGTGTCCGACGAAGTGCCACTCGACATCCCCAGGAAGCTCGGCTGCCTTGGCGACGAGTTCTTGGGCGCGATTCTCCCCGAACAGCCGCTGTCCTAGCTCGTACGCCTCACGAAGGACTGCGATGGGCTGGCTCTTGCCGATCGCCACGAGCGTCACATCTGCCCGTCGGCGCCCGGCCCGGGCCGCCGCGCCCGCGATTCGCTCCTCGACCTCGGCAAGTTTCACCCCAGCCACACCACACCCGCCATTCGATCTCGAGTTCCATCGCGCCGGTGAGAGAAGAACCCTTCACCACAACGAGTGCACTCGGCGGACTCGACGACCTCGAGTCCCGCGAGTTCGCTACGCAACGCGCCCACGATGTCCACACTAGGCGTTCCCCAGGTCGTCCTCGCCTGGTGCCCCTCGAAACGAGCCAGCACCTCAGGCCCCACTTCGAAGCAGCACGACCGAATGCCAGGCCCGATGTACGCTCGCTCCGGAGCGACGCCCCCACGATCCATCGCCTGGAGCAAGGCGCCCACGACCCGGTCCGAAGCCCCTCGCCATCCTGCATGCGCAAGGCCCACAGCGCCGGGTCCCATCAGGGCAACGGCGAAGCAGTCCGCGGTGAAGACGGCCAGCGGAAGTCGACGTCGAATCGTGAACAAGGCGTCAGCTTCTCCGGCATCTCCCGGTTCCTCGACGCGCACAACGTTCGCTCCATGCACCTGCCGGACGGTGCCCCACCTTTCCGGAATGCCCAATCGTGCAGAAAACACCCGTCGGGCCCCGCGGTCGGCTCTCAGGTCACCATCGTCGGCCGTGCTGAACGCAGCCCCGAGACACGTCATCCCTGTACGAAGCTGGGAATCAGGTCGTCGTCGTCACCGCGGAACCGGCCTGACGCCAGCCCGGTCACAGAGCGCGTGCGATCAAAGCCGGCAGCAATGACGGTCACGCGAACCTCATCTCCAAGTCCACCGTCGATTACCGCTCCGAAGATGATGTCGGCCTCGTTGTCACACTTGTCCTTGACCAGGGTCGCCGCGTCGTTGACTTCGTGGAGTGTCATGTCCTCAGGACCCGCAACCATCAAGAGCACTCCACGCGCGCCTTCCATCGACGTCTCCAAGAGGCCACTGGACATCGCCCGCTGGGCGGCCTGACTTGCACGGCCCTCTCCCGAGGAGCGTCCGATTCCCATCACGGCAGTGCCGGCGTCGGTGAGGATCGTCCGCACGTCGGCAAAGTCCACATTGATGAGCCCCGGCGTCGTGATCAGATTGGTGATCCCCGCGACGCCGCCGGTGAGGACTTCGTCCGCCATCCTGAACGCCTCGATCATCGGAGTCTTGGGATCGGTCAGTTCCATGAGACGATCGTTCGGAATCACGATCAGGGTGTCCACGGCCTCGCGGAGGTTCTGGATCCCCTGCTCGGCCTGCAACGAACGGCGCCGGCCCTCGAAACCAAACGGTCTGGTCACGACACCAACCGTGAGCGCGCCACTCGACTTCGCGATCTCAGCGACGATAGGGGCCGCGCCGGTGCCTGTGCCGCCACCCTCGCCGGCGGTCACGAACACCATGTCGCCACCACGTAGGATCTCCTCGATCTCTTCCCTGTGGCTCTCTGCAGCCGAGCGTCCAACGTCCGGGTCTGCGCCCGCCCCCAGCCCTCTGGTGATATCCCGTCCCAGATCCAGCTTCACATCCGCATCCGACATCAACAGTGTCTGCGCGTCCGTGTTGACCGCGATGAACTCGACTCCTCGCACGCCGGCATCGACCATCCGGTTCACGGCGTTGACGCCGCCCCCTCCGACACCGACTACCTTGATCACAGCCAGGTAGCTCTGTGGTGATGTTGTCCTCGATGACGCCATGCTCGACACCTCACTCTCTATCGCAACTTTAGGTTACTGTAGACCTTCCGTTGCCGGCTTTACCTTCACCCTCAACTAGAACCTTGGACTGCAGGGCGCGAAGGTGCAATGAGGTTGATCACGGCGCCGTCCGGCACTCCGGTCTCGAGCAGCGCCTCGAGTGCCTTGGCCTTCGCCGCCATGTCGAGGGGAGATCCGAGTCGCGCCGCCACGGAATCCACACGCGCCCACAGCTCGCCGTCCCGTATCTCGATACTCACGTCACCACGGAGATCGGGTCGAAGGGTGGTCGCGAACTCGAGTCCACCGGCGATCATCTCGTTCTGGGGCGGCTCCCCTGCCGGTCCGGTGTCAACGTTCTCCATGACCAGCCTGGCCGCTCCTTCCGGAACCGAAGCTGCGGGGCCGAGCACGATGCCGTCGGTCGAGAGCAGCATCCACCCACCGCGGTACGTCACTCCGGCGGCAACCGACCGCTCCCTGACGTCCACCTCGACCGTATGCGGGAACGTGCGTACCACCTGCGCGGCGGCGACCCACGGGTCCTCCTCCAGCAGGGCCTCGAGCTTGCCGGCTTTGACCCGAATCATCGGTGCTCCCACCTCGATCCCCGCGTTCTGGAGAGTCTCCTCGACCGACGACCGATCGACGCCGTAGATGCCGACGGTTCGAACCTCGAGCAAAGGAGACTGCACGACCCAGACCACCGCTCCGACCACCACGCCGAGGACGCAGAGCCACAGGATCGTTTTCAACCGTCGATGGAGGGTATTCTCCCTCACCGTGCGTCGCCTTCGTTCGATCCGTGGGTCCACGATCAATCCTCGAAGTCGCCAAGGAGTCGCACTTCTGGCTCGAGGTGGACGCCCTGTTCCTCCATCTTCTCCTGCACGGTCCGGATCAGCCGGTAGACGTCGAGCGCCGTTGCGTCTCTTGCAGCCTCGATGAAGTTGGCGTGCATGGCTGAGACGCGAGCCCCTCCGACGGTGAGGCCCTTCAAGCCCGCCCGGTCGATGAGGCGACCTGCGCTGTCGCCAGATGGGTTCTTGAACACGCTGCCGGCGTTGAGGACACCACCAGGCTGATGCGCCTTGCGCCACCGGGTGATCGCCCGGATGCGGCGCTCGCAGTCGGCAGCGTCTCCCGGCTCCACGGCGAACTCCGCCTGCAGTACCACCTGGAGGGGACCGAGATTGGAGTGACGGTACGACAGCTCCAGTGCTGCGGCGTCGACCCGTCGTTTCGTTGCGTCCGAGAGGTCGATGATGCTCGCAGTCACGAGTACATCCTGGGTGTCGGATCCATGGCACCCCGCGTTCATCATCAGAGCACCACCGACCGATCCAGGTATCCCCACATAGAACTCCAGTCCCGACCTTCCGGCTCTCGCCGTGGTTCGGGCGAGAAGCGGGAGTGGCGTAGCCGATCCGGCAGTGATGGTCTCCCCGACCAACACCCAGGAGAAGCCCCCGCCCAGCCGGACGACCAATCCGTCAAAACCTCGATCCGAGACCAGGACATTGCTCCCGCGCCCGAGTACGACGACGGGAACGGGATCGTCTCTGAGGAGATCGGAGATCCGAACGAGATCCTGCTCTCGTTCGGGAACGGCGAGGTAGCGGGCTGAGCCACCCAGCTTGTAGGTGGTGAGTGGCGCGAGAGGTACGTCCCTCGTCGCGACATCATCCCAGGTGCTCATCTGCCCTCCAGCAGGTCGATCAGCTCGGCGCCCAGACGGGCGATGTCGCCCGCACCCAGCGTCAACACGAGATCGCCGTCCAGGACCGAACCTGCGATGAAGTCGGCCAGGTCGTCTCTACTCGGCACGTACGACACGTTCGGCCGGTGCGCACGGATCGCGTCTGCGATCAACTCTCCGCTCACCCCGGGAATCGGCGGCTCGTCTGCCGGATACACGTCCGTGACCACAACTTCGTCGGCCGCAGTGAATGCGGTACCGAAGTCCTGGTGAAGTTCGAGCGTGCGGGTATACCGATGAGGTTGGAAGACCGCCCAGATCCGTCTCCACGGTCCGTTCCGGGCGGCGTCGAGGTTCGTTGCGATCTCGGTTGGGAGGTGTGCGTAGTCGTCGATGACGGTCACCCCCGCCGCCTTCCCGATGAACTCGAAACGCCTCCTCACTCCTCGAAACGCTCTCAGACCTTCGATTGCTCCATCGATGTCCATGCCGAGTTCACTGGCGAGCGCGAGGACGCCGGCGGCATTCCTCGCTATGTGGACACCGGGCTTGGACACGACCACCGATCTGCCCTCGAATCGGAACCGTACCCCCGACCCGTCCACGTCGACCTCTCCGATCCGGATGCTCGCCTCCGGTGAGAGTCCGTAGGTTGGCCGGCCGGTTCGGCCGGCGATACTCCGAGCGCCGGGATCGTCCTCACAAAGGACTACTGGCCCATCGACTCTCCGAACCACATCGACGAATGCGTCCTCGAGCCTTTCGACCGTCTGGTAGTAGTCGAGATGGTCCGCCTCCAGGTTCGTGACGATCAGTCCTCGCAGGTGCAGATCGAGGAATGTGCCGAATGCCTCATCCACCTCGAGAACGAGCAGGTCGTCTTCGCCTACTCCTGCGTTGGTGTCCAGACCGACGAGTTCACCTCCGATCACGAAGGACGGATCGAGTCCCACTCCCCTCGCGGCGAAGAGCATCAGGCCCGTCGAGGTGGTTTTCCCATGGGTGCCTGTTGCCCCGATCGTGGGGGTCTGCTCGGTGAGGACCTCAAGCAGCTGGGGCCGTTCCCAGACCGGAATGCCCAGGCTCGCTGCGGCTTGGCGTTCCGGATCGGACTCAGGTACGGCAGACGACACCACGACGAGGTCCGCCGATCGCACCGCGTCGGGCCGGTGACCCACCCAGGTGCGAACGCCGGCACCGACAAGGCGATCGAGTACGGCACCCGCATGGAGGTCCGACCCGGTCACTTCATGGCCGAGTCCGGCGAGCAACCTGGCGATCGCGCTCATCCCTGAACCCCCGACTCCGATGATGTGAACGTGTCCTGCCAGTTCAGCCATGAGTGTCGATCAGTCGGGTCGCGATCCGGGAAGCCGCGTCGGTGCGGGCGATGGCTCCCGCCGAACGCGCCATCGATCTCCGTGCCGAGGCGTCGCCGACAAGTCTGCCGATCACCTCTTCGAGTTCTTCCAGTCGCTCTTCGGGAAGCATCACGGCCGCCCCGGCTCGCTGCATGGCCGTCGCGTTGGAAGTCTGATGTCCTCCACCGAAGCCGCCCGGCACGAGCACCGAGGGCGTGTGTGTTGCGGCGATCTCGGCGACGGATCCGCCTGCACGGGCGATGAGCAGATCGCTTGCTGCGTAGAAGTACTCCATCGACTCCTCGAACCCCACGACGATCCACGGTACACGAGAGCCGGTCGTGTCGATGCGGCTCACGTTCCGTTCCCCCGCCAGGTGGAGCAGCGCGATCTTGGGGCCGCTCCACGTCGTTGCCAGATGGGCTATCGCGTCGTTGATGGCGCCTGCGCCCAGACTGCCGCCGAACACACCAACGACGACGTTTCCCGGTTCGATCCCGTACCGGGTCAGCGCCTCATGACGAAGATCGGATCGTCGATGCTCGGTCAGGTTTGCTCTGATCGGTGTCCCGACAAGCTCCGGTCGACGCACCCCGCGGGTGCCGTCGAAGGCGACGAAGGTGGCAACGGCCCAACGTGACATCACCTTGTTGGCGAGTCCCGCTTCGCCGTTCTGTTCGTGCAGGAAGTACGGCACGCGCTCCTTGCGGGCTGCCCAGGCGACGGGCACCGTCACATACGAGCCCATACCAAGGGCCACGCGGACACCACGCTCCCGGAGCTCTCCTCTCACCTGTCGGACTGCCGAGCGCAGCACGGCTGGGAGTCTGAGGTTGTCGGCCGAGAGGCTCCGCTTCAGGCTCTGGAGCTTCACACTGCAGAAAGGGAAGCCGCCGGCCGGGTACACCTTCGCTTCGAGCCTGTCGCCACCAATGAACAGAACGTCCCTCCTCGGTACGCCCATTCGGACGAGCTCCGAGGCCACCGCGAGACCTGGATAGACGTGTCCCCCGGTCCCCGCCGCTGCGATCGCGTAGCTCATGCCTTCCCGTTGACACCGCTTCCGCGATGTTGACCAGTACGCCGATCGCGCCGAATGCGGTGATCATCGAGCTGCCACCCACCGACATGAACGGGAGGGGCATGCCGGTGATGGGCAGCAGTCCTACAACACCACCCAGATTGACCAGCGCCTGCAGTGAGATCCAGGACACGATGCCGACACCGAGCATCCGTCCAAAGCGGTCCGGCGCTCGCATCGCGATCAGATAGCCGACTACCCCGATGACGGCGAACAGCAGGAGCACCATCACGCCACCGGCGAACCCGGTCTCTTCGCCGATGATCGCGAAGATGAAGTCGGTGTGGGCGTTCGGCAGATACGACCATCGAGCCCTGCTCGCACCCAAGCCGACTCCGAAAGCACCGCCGGTCCCGAGGGCGACGTAGCTCTGAACCACCTGCCAGCCACTGCCGAGTCTGTCTGCGAACGGGTCCAGGAACGCGAGGATGCGCTGTCTCCGGTAGGGCGATGCGATCGCGAGTAACCCTGCGGCGAGGGTTCCACCGGCACCTGCAAGCAGCAGGTGCCGTACGCGGGCGGCAGAGACGGCCGCTACGGCGAACGCTCCCCCGAGGATGACGAGTGCCGTACCGAGGTCCGGCTCGAGCAAAACAAGGATGCCACAGATACCGGCCGACGCCCCAAGGGGAACCAGCAGGTGCCAGACGTCGTCGAGGAGACGCTCCTTGCGTTCGAGTACGGAGGCGAGGAACACAATGACTGCGAATTTCGCGAACTCCGAAGGCTGGATGGTGACCGGTCCGACAGCGATCCACCGGCGTGACCCGCCGCCGACGACGCCGATCTCCAAGACGACGATCAGCCCGACGATGGACGCGATCAAGAGCGGCAGCGCTGCTCGTCTGTAGATCCTGTAGGGAATTCTGGATGCGATGATGGCGACGACGATCCCGACACCAACCCATACCGCCTGCTTGCCGAAGTATGTCCACCCGTTTCCATACTTCTCGAGGCTCACCACCGATGATGCAGAGCGGATGGCTCCGAGGCCGATGACGGTCAGAAGCGCGATCGGGACCAGCAGGAGCACCGTGAATCGAGTGTTCGCCGAACGGCGGTACGCGACGGCCCTCTGTGCGGCTCGCGCACGAGTGATCGAGGTGACCGTCATCCCAACTCCTTTCGCTTTCGCACCATCTCGGCGAACTCGTCACCGCGCGCTGCATAGGACGGGTACATGTCCCAGCTCGTGCAACCTGGCGCGAGAAGAACGGTATCGCCCGATGTCGCGATTTCGTCGGCAATCGCCACGGCCTCCTCCATCGAGGAAACCGTCGTGTGTGGAGTCTGTCCAGCGGCTGCAGCCAGCTCCGGAGCGCTCTCACCGATCAGTACGAGGTGGCGTACCGTTTCAACGTTCGCGACCGGGGTGAGATCGAGTCCCTTGTTGCGTCCTCCGGCGATGAGCACCACCGACGAGTAGCTCCTGGCAGAGGTGACCGCAGCGTGCGGGTTGGTCGCCTTGGAGTCATTCACCCAGAACACACCGTCCCACGTTCCGACGAGTTCTCGTCGGTGGGGACCAGTGTGGAAGTTGCGGATGACCTTCTCGACGGCTGCAGGGACTGCCCCGGCTTCCAAAGCGGTGATGGCCGCGGCCCGGAGGTCAGCGACGAAGGCTTCATCGTCGACCGGGAAGGCGTCCGCGGAGATGTGAACGTCGCCGCGGTCGAGGCCTGCACCGCCCGAGAAGTCCACTTTCCGAACGCCCGCCCCTCTCACGAGGTGCACGACGTCGGGATCGTGGCCGTTGAAGATGAGGACGTCTCCGTTGTCCTGGTTCTCGTAGATCCTGGCTTTCGCAGCTCCGTATGCTGCAAAGCTCCGATGCCAGTCGAGATGGTCGGGGGCGAGGTTGAGCAGGACGGCCACACTTGGGTGGAACGACTCGATGAAGCGAAGCTGGAAGCTGGACGCCTCGACCGCAACTGCGTCCCACGTCCCACCGGCAACGTCGGACAGCGCGAGACCGATGTTGCCGGCCGCGATGGCGCGAAGTCCGCTTTCCTTCAGCATGTCGGCGACGAGTGCAGTGACCGTGGTTTTTCCGTTCGTCCCGGTGATGGCGATGAGAGGTGCGTCGAGATGGCGGGAGGCGAACTCGAGTTCCGACCAGACGGGAAGTCCCTCCTCGAGCGCGTCGGTGATCGGGTCTGCACGTTCGGGTATCCCTGGACTGACCACCACGAGCTCGATGCCGATCAACAGCGATGGGTCCCAAGGACCTCCGACGGCAGAGAACCCCTCCGCGAGCGCCGACTGGACAACCGCCGGGTTCGCGTCGTAGACGGTCACTCGATATCCGATTCTCGCGGCAAGCCGGGCTGCAGCGCTGCCCGATACCGCCCCTCCGAGGACCAGCGTCCTCATCTGCCGACTCCCGGCAGGTCGAGCAGGCCAGAGTTGACGAAGTCGCCGTAGAAGATCGCGAGGGCGATGCCGGCGCATAGCCCGGCGATGATCCAGAACCGAACCACGACAGTGGTCTCGGGCCACCCCTTGAGATCGAAGTGGTAGTGGAATGGAGCCATCCTGAAGATCCGTCTACCGAACAAATGGAAGCTGGCGACCTGGAGTATCACCGACACCATCTCGGCCACGTAGAGCCCCCCCAGGAACAGCAGCAGTAGCTCGGTGTTGGTGAGAATCGCGAGTGCTGCCATGAGCCCTCCGAGCGCTTGAGAGCCGACGTCGCCCATGAAGACCCGAGCCGGAGCGGCGTTCCACCAGAGGAAACCGAGCGTTGCCCCGAGCATCGACGCAGACACGACAGCCATCTCGAGAGATGAGTCTGCGGTCGGGTAGAACTCGGGATGGCGGAACTTCCAGTAGCCGATCAGCACGAACGCACCGAACACGAGGGCGGCCGAGCCGGCGGCGAGTCCATCCATCCCGTCGGCAAAGTTCACGGCGTTGGCCATGCCGGAGAGCCACAACAGGACGAACACCACGAAGAAGACCCCGAGGTCGATGTTGAGAGGCCGAGTGAACGACAACTGTGTAGAGACACCTGCCTGGGTGGCCGCCCATGCGAATGCGGCGGCGACCATCAACTGTCCCCCGAACTTGCCGGCCTTGGAGAGCCCAAGGCTTCGCTTCCTGGAGACCTTCAGGTAGTCGTCGGCGAGCCCTATGACCCCCATACCGACGAATGCCAGGATGGCGAGCATCCCACCGATCGAGAACGGCTCGACGGAGAGATGTACCCGGTCGAGATCCCACACACGGATGTGCGAGATCAAATAGGCGGCGAGCACCGCGCCGATCATCACGACGCCACCCATCGTGGGGGTCCCCTGCTTGTGGAAGTGACCCTCGACCTCCTCCTGAATGAACTGTCCGATGTTGTGTTGGCGCAGCTTCCTGATGACCCACGGCATGACGAGGATGGATGCGAGGAACGCCACCCCTGCCGCCATGCCCAACCTGATCACTGTCTTGCCTCCAACGCGGCCCTGGCCACCTCGCGATCATCGAAGTGCACCGTCCGATCCTTGAAAGCTTGCGTCGTCTCGTGCCCTTTGCCCAGCACCAGGACGACGTCACCTTCACTTGCGACCCGAACCGCGTTGAAGATCGCCTTCCTCCGATCGAGTTCGATGATCGGGTCACCCATCGCGATCCCCGATCTGACGGCTTCCGCGATCACCGCGGGATCCTCGGACCTCGGATTGTCGCTCGTGACGATCACGAGGTCGGCAGCCGAGGCGGCCGTTCCCATCGCCGCCCGTTTGGACTGATCCCGATCGCCTCCGGCTCCGACCACGACGATCACTCGGCCCGGTGCCGCCATGCGTGCGGCCTCGATCACCGCCCGGATGCCATCCGGCGTGTGTGCGTAGTCGACGATCACCGAGATGGGGTGGCCGGTACTCACCACCTCGAATCTTCCTAGTACCGGCCTGATCGCTTCGAGGCCCTCGACGATGTCCTCGATCGATATGCCAACACCGAGGGCGCATCCGGTCGCGACGAGGGCGTTGGCAACATTGAAGCTTCCTCCAAGACCGAGCCGCACCGGGCACGACTGCTGTTCCGTGACGATGGTGAAGTCGCTGTGCGACGTAGAGGTGATGACCGACTCCGCTCGTATGTCGGCTGCGGCGTCGAATCCCACTCTCATCACCGGAAGGTCAATGGTCGACGCGAGGTGTGCGCCGTAGGGGTCGTCCGTGAAGATGACCGCTTTGTCGGCTCTCGCCGCCGAGAACAACTGCGCCTTGGCAGCGAAGTAGGTATCCATGTCCTTGTGGAAGTCGAGGTGATCCTGGGACAGGTTCGTGAATGCGACAACCTGAAAGTGGGTCCCATCGACGCGATGGAGAGCCAACGAATGTGAGGAAACCTCCATGGCAACCAAGTCGACCGATCTCTTGCGCATCTCGGCGAAGAGCGCCTGGAGCTCGGAGGCCTCCGGGGTGGTTCGCTCCAGCGGGATGCGCTCGCCCGCGACACGTGCGCCGATCGTGCCGATAACGGCGGCGTTTCTGCCGGCCGCGGTTCCGATCGCCTCGAGGAGGTGGGTGACTGTGGTCTTGCCGTTTGTTCCGGTCACTCCTATCACCGGCACGTGCTCAGTCGGGCGCCCGTAGAGCACGGAGGAGATCGGACCGAGCGCGAGCCGAGTGTCTTCGACAACGAGTTGAGGGACGTTCACGTCGGTGAGGTGATCGACGCAGATGGCTGCAGCACCGTTGGCGATCGCATTGTCGACGTAGCTGTGCCCGTCCGCTTCGAAACCGCGAATGGCCACGAATAACGTCCCGGTCCGACACCCTCTGCTGTCGTGCGTGACGTTCAGGATCGGCACTGTGCCGTCTCCGACGACTTCACCACCGATCAAGCCGGCGAGTTCGATGAGAGTGATATCAGGGGGCATCGGGCGGTACTCCGAGATGGTGCAGCGTATCCTCGGCTATGGCCGCAAAAGCCGGCGCAGCCACCCTGCCGCCGCTCTCCCCGATCTTCGGGGAGTCGACGACCACGCCGATGACGATCCGCGGATTTGTGGCAGGCGCCATGCCCATGAAGCTCACCACGTAGTCCTCCGAGTACTTGCCTTGCTCAGGAACGAACTTTCGTGCGGTGCCAGTCTTGCCCGCGGCTGTGTATCCGTTCACCTGCGCACCATTGCCAGTCCCTTCTCCGCTCTCGATGACGTTCCTCAATAGCGCTCGCATCGTCGCGGCAGTGTTCTGGGAGATGACGCGTCGCGTCTCAGGAGTGATCGGTCGATGAATGCCGGAACCGTCTACGAGTTCATCGACGAGGTGTGGCTGTACCCAGACGCCGTCGTTCGCGACGGCGCCATAGGCTGCGACCATCTGAAGTGGCGTCACGGCGACCGCGTAGCCGATCGAAGCCGAAGCGAGACAGGTGGGACACGTCGGATCCAGGTTCAGGTTCCCGGGGGATTCGCCTGGAACGTCCGCACCGGTCTTCTCTCCCAAACCGAACGCATGGATGTACTGCGAGAGAAGACCGATGCCTAGCTTCTCTCCGACCTTGATCGTCCCCACGTTCGAAGACCTGGTGACGATGTCCCTGACCGTGAGGGTTTCGGCGGGATGCGACTCGGCGTCGTGGTAGCAGCCATTGATCTCGGTTCCGCTTGCACTGACACGGCCCTCGCAAGCGCCCTGCACCACCTCGATGGTGTCCGGAACGGAGAACGTGGTTCCCGCCCCGACGATCTCCTCTTCGAGCGCAGCAGCCATCGTGATCAGCTTCTCGGTGCTTCCCGGTTCGTAGGCACCGAGTACTGCCCAGTTCGTCCAGTCATCTTCTGTAGATGCGCTCCGGTTGTTGGGGTCGAACCCCGGCACCGATGCCATCGCGAGGATCTCCCCGGTACTCGGATCGAGTACGACCGCCGTGCACCGTGCCGCTTCGCTGCGTTGCAGCGTGGCCTGGCACGCCTGCTCCGCGATGTACTGGATGTCACGGTCGATCGTGGTGACCAGATCGCTGCCCGGAGTCGCGGGGGTAAGGTCGTATAGCCCCTGGGGAATGATGTTGCCTTCGCGATCTGTCTCGAATCGCACCTCGCCCGGTGTCCCGGTCAGCTGCGTGTTGTAGCGAAACTCGAGACCCTCGAGTCCGTTGCCGTCAGGATCGACGAACCCAAGGACCTGTGCGGCAAGCGTGCCTTCCGGATACACGCGCATCGCCTCAGGATAAGAGTAGATACCAGGTATCGCGAGATCTTCGGCCAGTGCAGCCGTGTCGACGTCGAGTTGGCGAGCGATCGTCACCCAGCGACGATCCGACTGCAGCGTTGCGAGAACCTCCTTCTCGTCCAACCCCAGTGTGATGGCCAGGAGATGAGCCGTGGCTGCGGGATCCTGGACACGGGTGGTGTCCGCACCGATCGTCTTGCCCTCCACGGTGATCGCCAGCTCCCGTCCGTCTCGGTCGTAGATTGTGCCGCGCTCCGCAGCGAGCGTCTCGACCTTCATCCGCTGATCCATGCCGAGCTGCTTGAGGTCCGCGGCCTGCACGATCTGGAGTTGGAAGAGCCGGAATCCGATTCCCATCCACGAGAGAAGGACGATCGAGGCGACGACGATCAGACGTGCACGCCCCGGGTGGCGGCCCTTCCCCCGCCCCGCCATGAGCTAACCCCGTGGCCGAGCGACCACGGAACGACCCGCAAGACGTCGGCTCCCCGTCATGGCGCTGCCGTGAGAATCGACTTCACGTCGGCGAAACGGTCGCCTTCGGCGGGGGCCGCGTCTCCTACACCGTCTGCGATGAGGATCTGGAGACTGCCCGGGTACACCAAGCCCAGCTCGTCCGCCCTCGACATGATCCGATCGGGCGACTGCAGCTCAGCGACCTCGAGGCGCAGCTGCTGATAGTGCGCCTGCTCGGCTTCGATTTGCGTTCGAAGGTCGCTCAACTCCAGCGCCGGCTTGTCCAGCGCAACCCTCGAGAGGATCAATGCGAAGAAGAGAAGGATCGCGACGGCCGTGAAGACCAGCCAGGTTCCGAGCGTTGGACGCATCCGCTGGCCGCCGCGAATGACCTTGAGCCGGCGGCCGCCCTGAACAGGTACCGGTCGGGCAGTCATGCCGCCACCTTCTCTGCCGCTCGCAGCTTGGCGCTCCGTGCCCTCGGGTTGCGCGCCACCTCTTCCTCAGAGGGTGTCATGGGTCTCCTGGTGAGAATCCGGATCTCGGCCGTTCTGCCACAGCCGCACACCGGCAGGTCTGGTGGGCACACACAGCCTTCCGCCCCCATCGCGAACCGCTGCTTGACGATGCGGTCCTCGAGGGAGTGGTAGGAGATCACCACGCACCGCCCTCCGACAACGAGGGCGTCGATCGCTGCATCGAGTCCGGTCTCCAATGCTTCGAGCTCCTCATTGACGGCGATACGGAGCGCCTGGAACGCCCTCCTTGCCGGATGGCCGCCCGTACGGCGGGTCGCGGCGGGCACGGCCTCCTTCACCACGTCGGCCAGGTGGATGGTGTCTCGGATCGGTCGGGCACATACGATCGACTTCGCGATGCGTTCCGCGAAGCGTTCTTCGCCGTACTGGCGCAACACACGAGCAAGAGAGGCTTCGCCCCACTCGTTGACGATCGTTCCAGCCCCGACGACGGCGTCCGGCCCCATGCGCATATCGAGGGGACCTGTCAGGCGGTAGGAGAAGCCTCGCTCGGCTTCGTCGAGCTGATGCGAAGAGACACCGAGATCGAACAGCACTCCGGCGACCTCGCCAGCGTCGACCTCGTCCAGCACCGAACTCAAGTCGCGGAAGTTGCGGTGATGAACGGCTTCGTCGTCCACATCGGCATCACGGTCCAAGGCGATGAGGTCCCGCCCCAGATCGTTCGACAGCGCTCTGCTGTGACCACCGCCGCCGTAGGTTGCATCGACGATCGCTCCGTCGGGAATGGGACGAAACAGATCGACTACCTCGTCAACCATGACCGGGTTGTGGTAAGTATCGGGTGTCTGGTCCATTGCCAGCCCCCCGGGCGCTGGCACCAATGGGAAGCGGGCGGAGTAAGGGGCTTTCCTCATGGTTCCGGGGGGCTGGCAATACACCAGGCAGGATCACATACCTTCGATACCGAACTCCTCCCCGATGTTCGCCAGGTACTCGTCGGCTCCCGACGAGAGGTCCTCCCAACTGCCTTCATTCCAGATTTCGATGCGGTCAAGCACTCCGACCACCACCGCCTCACGATCGAGGCCGGCGTAGGTGCGAAGGTGCTCCGGCAGCATGACTCGCCCCTGCTTGTCCGGGACCACTTCCTTCGCACCAGAGAGGTAGGAGCGAAGGTAGGAGCGAACCTTCTTGTTCGTGCGGGGCAGGCGGTTCAATTTCTCCACCTCTTCTTCCCATCGGGAGAGAGGGAAGACGTAGAGGCACTTCTCCTGCCCCTTGGTAACGACACAGCCATCGGCGAAGTCGTCGCGGACATCGGCGGGCAGCACGATTCGCCCCTTCGGGTCGAGGGTGTGCCGGTATTCACCGAGGAACACGGCTGATTCTCCGACAATTGCATCTGCGATCCTCCACTGCGCGCCACTATGATCCATTCCGCGCCACATGTCAACTCATTCGGCCCACTTTCCACACCGATATGCCTCAAAACAGGGCGCGGGACCCAAATGGCTCGCGAGCGAACAGCGAACAGCGGACAGCTCACAGCCAACGGCCGGAGCACCATCATCGAATGTCCGAAACTGGCGACCGACAACGAGCGCTCGCCGACATTCCCCCGAGTGTTCGCTTCAGTTTCGGTACGCTCGCCCCAGTGGAAGTCATCCCATTCAACGATCAGTACGAGCTGGACGCTTCCCTCTACGGCATGTCCCCCGAGGCGCTGCGGACCGGAGACCGGCACCAAGGGCAGCAGCCAATGCAGCCACCTGGGGCCACGAAACGTTCGTGACCGAGACCAGTCCTGCGAACGCGCCTTCCATCGATGAATGCCCAAGCTCGGCGCACAGAGCGTGGGCCGCTTCTACCAGATGGTCTGCGGCTGACCCCGAGTGCCGTCGGCCGTCAGCTGCTCGCTAGTCTCTCAACCAGCCCACCGCCTGGAGTCAGCATGCACATCATGGTCACGACCGACGGCGGTCTCGATCCCACCATGACGTCGGAGACCGTTGAACGTTTCGCCCAGCCTGGAGACCGAATCACAGTCCTGACCGTCATCGAAATTCCCCGAGCGCTCCTCTCGGACCTCCGCGCCTTCTACGAGCGCCGAGACGTCATCCAAGGGACAGACACCGATAACGAGTACGTCTCATCGACACACATGACGACGGTCTCCCCTAGCTGGCCAGGTGACGATGCGCTGCTCGACGCCTTCATCCAGCAACAGAAGGAGAACCGAACTCGCCCACTCGTGGATGCACTGACCACAAAGGGACTCGCAGTCGAGGCCGTCGCGCTCGAAGGTACGGATCCGACTCGGCCCATCCTGCAGGCGGTTGAAGAATTGGCGGTCGATCTCTTGTGCGTCGGATCTCGCGGGCGCGGCATGTTCGAGGGGTTGCTGGGGTCGACCAGTACGCGCCTTGCCCGCCGAGCACCGTGCCCCGTTCTCCTGCTGCGACCCTGAGCCAGCCTGTTGGTGCGACAATCGCCTGATCCTTGACACCCGTTTCGACCGCAACGAGACTCGTTCCATGAGGGTTGCCGGCTATGCCCGTGAGCTGCCGGCCGGGGGCGAGTCTTTGTACGCGCAGTCGGAACGCGTACGGCGGTGGACTTCCGAGCACGGCTACCAGTTGATCGCGATGTGCCAGGACGTCCGTGGACCAAGCGGCGAACCGCGCGGTGACGGATTTCGCGCGCTGATGGAAGTCGTCAGCACCCGGCATGCCGACGCCGTACTGGTTGCTTCTCTGGACATCCTCTCCCCCGACCTGCTCATGCAGGAAGTCATCCTGCATGACCTGCGAAGTCGTGACGTCAGCGTGATCAGCACCATGGAGGAGGATGCCCAGATTCTCTCGGAACCTCGCCTCGACCCTGCGAGGCTGCTGATCCGAGACGTCCTCGATCGGCGGGCGCAATACGACGACGAACAGCTTGCCCCACCTCGCCCCGAACGACTTCCGGACAGCGATGACGACGTCGTGATCGAATTGGTCACAGTCGACGAACACGCGTCGTAATCAACTACTGAGAGCGTTCCAGACGGCCGCGGCGAACGCGAAATCGAACCCTGAACGCACGACCGCCGCCCCTGCTCGTGTGGCTCCCGTGCGATCTTCCAAGACGACGAGCACCACTCCCCCATCTCGCTCCACGACCTCGACCACACGCGGCGGAGGGTCTCCGCAGCCGAGCAGGTCGGCGACGGCGGCAGCGATGGCCATCCGGCGCCCCGCCTGGGTCATCCCCCCTGGCTTCGTGGCGGCCACTCCCCCGGAATCCGTGACGGTCACCGACACTCCGGCGATGTCCTCGTCTACCGCGACCGACCGTGGCGTCCGGCTCCACGACGTCCGTGATGCAACATCCGAACCCGCTGGAACCTCCACCTCCTCGGTATGGGGATCCGACCTCCCCGTGGAGACAGGCGGCATCGGAGGTGTTCCGGGTTCGACACGCACCTTCTCGGGCGCGACCCGCGATCGATACCCGTGCTCCTCCAGCATTTCGCTCACCATCGCCCCAACCGCCTGTTCGTCGCCGCCTTCCTCCATCTCCACCCGCACACCGACGATGGTCGATCCGTCCCACTCCACGCTCGCAGACACGACACCGGGGATCTCGTTGATCGCTTGCTCCAGACTCATGACATCACCGTTCGCCGCCACTCGAGAAACGCAATGACGTCGGCCGGAACGAGCGGATGATCGGTCGATCCATACGCCGTGAAAAGGCGAAACGCCATGTAGCCGCGATCGGGGACTGGCAGGAACGGGAAACGACGCCACCATTCGCGACCGCGCGAACGCCAACAGCGCGCGAAGGGCGTGCGTCCACAAGTCTGGTCTACGGGCAACGGCCCACGTCACCCTGCCCACATGCCTCCTCAGTTCCCCAGAGTCGCAACAGATCATACCCCCTCGTTCCCCCGGCTTCCACGTGTTCTGCGGCGGAGCCTGGCACGGAGCTTCCCACCGCTGATAACCTCCCCAGGAGGAGGTGCCCTTGACAGCCACGATCCCGGTCCGTATTGACCGCTTCGCCGACCTCTTCGAAGCCATCGTCTCGAACGTCGAGAAGGTGGTCCAGGGAAAGCGGGAGGTCATCGAGCTGGTGGTGATGTCGCTGATGGCCGAAGGTCACGTGCTCATCGAGGACGTGCCCGGCGTCGGCAAGACCCTGCTGGCCAAGTCGCTTGCGCGTTCTCTGGATTCCCGCTTCAACCGTGTGCAGTTCACTCCGGATCTGCTGCCCTCGGACATCACGGGGGTTTCGATCTGGGACCGTGCCGCGTCGGAGTTCGAGTTCAAGCCCGGAGCGATCTTCGCCAACATCATCCTGGGCGATGAAATCAACAGGGCCGGACCGAAGACACAGGCTGCGCTTCTCGAGGCAATGGAGGAACTCCAGGTGACCGTCGACGGCGTGACCCGTGCGCTTCCGCCCCCCTTCATCGTGATCGCAACTCAGAACCCGCTGGAGCACGAAGGTACCTACCCGCTTCCCGAGTCGCAGCTCGACCGCTTCATGATGCGCCTCGTGGTCGGCTACCCCGTACACGGCAAAGAGATGGAAATGCTCGAGACACATGGGAGACACTCCAGTTTCGAAGATCTCGGCGCGGTTGCCACGTCCGACGACGTGCTCGAACTGACAGACATCGCTCGCAACATTCACGTGGCGAACTCGCTGCAGGCCTACATCGTCGACCTCGTCGAAGCGACAAGGCGTCACAACGAATTGCTGCTCGGGGCGTCACCCCGAGCCGCGCTGCACCTCCAGCGCGTGGCCAGGGTCAGGGCAGCGATGCACCGTCGTGACTTCACGACACCTGATGACATCAAGGCGATAGCCAGGCCGGTGCTCGAGCACAGGATGATACTCCGCCCCGAGGCGCTCATGAGGGGCACGACCGTCGGGGAGGTCATCGACAGTGTGCTCCAGCACGTCCGGATACCTGGAGGTAGAGCCGGGTGAAGATCACCGAGTGGGGGTGGGCCGCACTAGGGGCGGCACTGGCACTCTTGGTGCTGTGGGCGATTCTGGGCGACGTCGAGCTCGTTGCTCTTGCGCTCCTGCTCGTCTCCGCCGTGGTGGTCGGATGGTTGACGGTCAGGCGGAGCATTGTCGGCGTCACGGTTGCCCGGCGTCTCCACCCAGCTTTGGTGAGCGAGGGAGACTCGGTCACTGTCGAGCTGGTCACGACGACCGAGTCGAAGAACGTCAGGTACGCCGTCATCGAGGACGAGATCAAGCAGCTCGGAAGCGCACGGTTTCGCGTCCCTTCCCTGACTCCGGGGATCGCCTACTCCGGAGTGTATGACGTGAGCTGCCACACGAGAGGCATCCACGAGGTGGGTCCAACCGTGGTGTCAAAGACCGATCCCTTTGGGTTCATCAGGGTCGGCGGACCTATTGGCGCGGTCGACCGGCTCGTCGTCTACCCGCGAGTCGAGCGGCTCACGGGTCTGCCAACTCTTCGGGGAGCTGACCCGTCGCTTCAGGCGACGCGGGCCGAGTCGGTCCGGCGAGGAGGCGAGGACTTCTTCAGCCTGCGCGAGTACCAGACGGGTGACGATCTGCGCCGAGTGCACTGGCCGACAACCGCCCGCAGGGACGAGCTCATGATCCGCCAGTTCGAGGCTCCATGGGAACCCGCGCGCTCGTCGTGGTCGACCCCAGAGCCTCCTCATATGCCAACCCCGAAGCCTTCGAAACGGCGATACGTGGAGCGGCCTCGACGGTTCACCACCTCTTCAGAGCAGGTCTTGGAGCGAACCTTTGGGCGGGCGGTGAGCTGACCGGCCTCGAGGAAAACCCCTACCAGGCGGCGATGCGTGCGCTCGCGGTGCTCCAGCCGCTCCGAAGCTTCGACTTCGGGACCGCGGCGGGCCGTCTTCGGGTGAAAGGGCTCGGCGGAACCCTCGTCATCGTGACCGGAACGCCCGATGCACAGGTCGGTTCGGTTATTCAGCACCTGACCCACCATGCCGGCGCGGTGGTGCTACTCACCGTCAGTCAGAGACCGGTTCCCGGAGGCTTCGGCCACAGCGGAGCCACCATCGTGTCGGTCCGCCCGGGAGATGAATGGGCACGAGCGTGGATGAGAGGTATGCAGTGGGCAACCGCTGGAGTTGGCTAGCCGGCTTCACCGGCCTGGCGATAGCGCTGCTCCGGCTCGGTCGACTCCTCAGACCCACCGTCGAGGGTGCGCCCTGGCAGGTGGCGGTCGCCGCAGGGGCGATCATGGGGGCAACCATCACATGGGCGATGCGGAGCCGCTGGTCGATGCTGTTCGCCAACCTGGCGGCGCTGTTCGTCGTCACACTCAGGATCGTCGTCCCGAACACGCTGGTCGCTGGCGTCCTTCCAACCGCCCATTCGCTCGATGCGTTTCGATCCGAGCTCGAACTGGGAATCCTCCTCATCCGATCAGGCGTTGCGCCCGTCTCTCCTGTTGCCGGGCTCGTCATCATCTTGACGGCCGTATTCTGGGTGCTCGCAGCGCTCATCGCGTGGGGTATCCGGACGCACCATCCGGTTGTCGCACTTCTCCCTCCACTCCTCTTCTACCTCCAACTCGCCGTCATCGACCAGGGAGGCGCCGAGACACCATGGACGGTGGCGTTCCTGGTCGTCATAGCACTCGTGCTGTGGGCGATCGCTCACGACAAGCTGCTCGACTCCACACTTCGGATGCGTTCCTCTCAGGCGACCCGTTCACCCTTCGTCTACCCGGCGCTGTTCATGGTCTCCTCGATCGCGCTCGCGTTCGGCGGCGTGCACGTCATCGAGAACGCAATCCCCGCAAGTGGCCTCGTCGACTGGCGAAGCCATACCGGTCTGGGAGGCGGCGTGCTCGTCGGCGTCTCCTACAACCTGTTCACGAGCATCCGTCAAGACCTCCTGTCCCCCACCGACACACCCGTGTTCACGGCGCGGGTCGAAGGCGACGTCGATCCGTCGACCCTGTACTGGGAACTCATCACGCTGGAGGAGTTCGACGGTCAGAACTGGATACCGAGAACAAGAGACGTCAGAAGTCCCGACGCAGACACGTGGGAAGACCCGGAGATGGCGTTCTTCGGACCGACCACACCGGTCTCCGCGTCTGTGCGGATCGCCGGCCTCAAGCAGAACTTCCTTCCCGTCCTCTACTCGCCCACCTGGCTGGGATCGGATCTGGCGATCTTCAACGACAGCTACGGCGTGCGGACCGACGGTGCCATCCAGTTCAACCTGTTCTCATTCGAGGGCCTCACGTACCAAGAGGCGGCGCTCGTGCCAACTCCCGATGTCGACGCGCTAGCGAGCACAGGTGGAACACTCACCCCCATCTTCAAGGAGGCCGCCGACAAGGCCGTCTTCGATGGCCACGCAGTGCCCACCCCGGCAATCAACCACCCTGCATCGCTCTCGGATGATCTCGAACTCCCCAGCCTGGATCCGATCATCCAGACGAAAGCCCGAGAGCTGACCGCGGGCGGCTCGAGCACGTTCGAAAAGGCACTCCTCCTCGAAGCATGGTTCCGTGACCCGAACAACTTCACGTACTCGACCGACATCGATCCCGGTCATAGTGCGACCGACCTCGCCGACTGGCTCTTTGCAATCGACAGTCCTTCCTACCGGACTGGCTACTGCGAGCAGTTCGCCACCGCGATGGCGGTGATGGCCAGGACCATCAGCATCCCTTCGCGGGTCGTGACCGGTTTCGGACCCGGTCAGGTGCAACCCGACGGAACGATCGTCGTGCGAGATCGCAACGCCCACGCCTGGGTGGAGCTATGGATGAACAACCAGGGGTGGGTCCGGTTCGATCCGACTCCCGGCGGAGGTGGAACCGGGGGCTCCAGCGTGGGTCTCGTCGGATTCGACGCCCGCCAGTACATCCCACCACCACCCGAGGAGACCGACACCACCACGCCGTCCGACGGCGCCGCGAGCCCGGAACTCAACCCCGATTTCGGTGAGCTTCCCGACGTGCCACTCGGGTCGGGAAGTGACGAGCCGACCGTCCGGGGCCCGTTCTTCACACCGACCCGCATCGTCCTTCTCGCGCTCCTCCTGATTCTCTTCTCACCACTGCTGATCAAGACGATCCGGCGGCGCAACCGAATTGCACGTCTCAAGCGCGGAGACGTCTCAGCCGTCTGGGAGGAACTGGTTGACCACCTCGACGATCTCGGCAGGGGCCCATCTCCCGCAGCGACTCCCCTCGAGGTAGCCGACTCCGTGCACCAATCGATGGTTCCGCTCGCAGTAGGTGTTACCCAGGAACGATTCGGACGATCCGACCGCCTCGACGGCGAGGTCGTTGCGAACGCGACCCGATCGTTCATCGAAACGGAGTCCTACTTGAGGACTGTCCACCCGGTTGGGAACCGACTGCGGGCTCGCATGGGGTTGCGATCCCTGTTCCGTCGGTAGCGGTTCAGAACCCGGTGGCTTCCTCCACGACGCCTTCCTCGCTGCGTCTGATCATCTCGAGGAACCGCTCACGGTCGAGCTCGAACCTCGTGACATCCTCTTCGACCTCTCTCGTGATCGAGTCGATCGCCACGAAGAAGGCAAGCTGCCCACCGCGAAGCGCGTCCAGAAGCTGGTGCTCATCCTCCGCGATGGAGAAGATGCTCTGACCGTCGGTGACCAGCTTGACCTCGGCCAGGTGGCGTTCCATCGCTCCGTTCCGGCGCAGGTAGTCCCACGCCCGTCGAACACGCTGAACAGACATGCCGTTGTCGAGGAGGCTCCTGATGACCCGCAGTGCGACCAGATCTCTGAACGAGTAGAGGCGCCGGACACCCGGGCGGCCCCCCGTCGTCTGAATGGATGGTTGGAGGAGGGAGACACGATCCCAATACCGCAACTGGTGTGGCGTGCAACCAGTCAGGTTGCATGTTTGTTGGGCCGTGAATCCTTCCACGAAGCTGCTCCCGAGTTAATGGCGGCCATCACAGCCGCCGCCTCAACCACTCCGGCCCGCTCGCCGGGAGCCTCACTCTAGCGTGCCGAACCGGTCACTGCCGATTCGAGCCGCCACCGCGAAAACGGCCCATCCAATCAGCGTTTCTGGAGGATCCGACGGCCCGTCGAGCGTGGACGAATGCACTCCCCGCGAGCACCATCACAACGAATCCGCCCAGCGCGAGCCACGGGTTGAATGC
The DNA here is from genome assembly GCA_963827865.1 of uncultured bacterium. Classification (GTDB taxonomy): domain Bacteria; phylum Actinomycetota; class Acidimicrobiia; order Spongiisociales; family UBA4744; genus CAYLHS01. The sequence continues at coordinate 255,696 of CAWHCO010000001.1, forward strand.
GAACGTTCCGAGCGTGACCGCCAGGCCGATGATGAACGCAACAGCGGCGATGATGGTGCGGCGAGAAGCGACCCTGTTCAGGCGCCCGACCTTGCGCGCGAGCGACGGATCCTGGGCGTACAAGCCCTTTTCGATCTCCTGGAGGATCCGCTGTTCCCGTTCGTCGAGTGGCATCGTCTCCTCATCATGATACCTGTCTTGGCACGTTGGCTCATGCGGTAGATGGAGGGAATGGATCCGACGCCAGCGACGGGGCCCACCGGTCGATCTCCCGCCAGGCCGTCTCGCGGGCAAGCGAGATGGTCTCTGCGTGCGAGGGACGATCGATGAGGAACCTCTCAGGAGGAAGATCGAGCAGCGCGAGACGGGCGGCCTGGATCGGGTCCATGTGAGAGACGATGACAACGTCGCCCTCGGCCCGCCCGAAGACGGCCTCCACGCCACGCCCCATTCTGTTCCCCATCTCGGTGAGCGATTCGGGTGAGAACGGCAAGTCCCACGGTCTGGAGAGGTATGCCTCCCGCTCATCGAGCGGAAGGTCCACCCACCGAACGCCGGCCCACCGGTCTGAGAGCCTCCACTCCGCGAACGCGTGGTCGGTCTGGACGTCGACACCGTGAAACGCGGCGATCTCGGCCGCCGTTTGCATCGTCCGCTCGAGCGGCGACGACCAAACGGCCTCGACCGGTCGAGTCGAGAGGTGGACACCTGCCTCGCGCGCCTGCTGCCTCCCCTTCGTCGTGAGAGGGAACCCTGGCAGGCCCGCGTAGACCACCCCGTCCGGGTTGCGGACTTCGCCATGTCTCACCAGATGAACGAGCACGATCGAACGACCGCTCAGTCGTACGCTCCGAAGACGAGCACAGCGTTGTGCCCGCCGAATCCGAACGAGTTGCTCATCGCGAACGCGTACGTCGCGCTCCCTCGGCTCATTCGGCACGTAGTCGAGGTCGCATTCGGGATCGGGATGGACGTAGTTGATCGTTGGCGGAATGACGCCGTGCTGCATCGCGAGAATCGAGGCGATCGATTCGACGGCACCGGCACCACCGAGCAAGTGCCCTGTCATGGATTTCGTCGACGAGATCGCGACGGTACGGGCGTGGGTACCAAACACCGTCTTGATCGCCGCGGTCTCAGTGACGTCGTTCGCCGGTGTCGACGTCCCATGCGCATTGATGTACTGGACCTGGGCCGGGTCCAGTCGTGCATCGTCGAGCGCTGCCTTCATCGCTCGCGCTGCACCGTCGCCACCAGGGCGGGGAAGGGTGATGTGGTACGCATCGGACGACATGCCATACCCAAGCACCTCCGCATAGATGTGGGCTCCCCTCGCCTTTGCGTGTTCCAGTTCTTCGAGTACTAGCGACCCTCCCCCTTCCGCCATGACGAAGCCGTCCCTCGTGGCATCGAACGGACGGCAGGCGCCTTGCGGGTCGTCGTTGCGGGTGCTCATCGCGCGGGCCTGAGCGAACGAGGCGACGCCGAACTCGCAGATCGGGGCTTCGGAACCCCCCGCGACCATCACATCCGCTGCACCACGCCTGATGATCTCCGCGGCGTCACCGATGGCGTTGGCCGACGCGGCACATGCGGTCACCGTGCACGTGACGGGTCCGAGGAGACCAAAACCGATCGACACATCGCCCGCCGCCATGTTCGCAATGAGCCGGGTCACCTGGTAGGGAGATACCCGGTCTGCGCCACGGGTGCGCAAGGTGTCCATCCCTTCCTGCATCGATGACAGACCCCCAATGCCGGAGCCAACCACGGCGCCCGCTCGGGCTCCCTGCTCCGCATCGTCCACGTAGTCGATGCCGGCGTCACTCATCGCCCGCACCGTCGCCGCGTAGAAGAACTGGTCGAAGCGGTCCATGCGGCGAGCCGTCCTCCGATCCATGAACTCCTCCGGATCGAAGTCCCTCACCTCACCCGCGAACCGGACCGGCAACCCGGACGCGTCGAACTGCGCGATGGGCGCGATACCGGAGCGACCTGCCATGAGTGACTTCCAGTACTCGTCGACAGTGCACCCCACGGGACTCATCACTCCGAGCCCGGTGACGACGACTCGACGGCGATCCATCGGGTTCAAGCTCCGAGCTTGGCGGCCACCACATCGACGGCCTGGCCGACCGTGCCGATGCCTTCTGCCTCCTCGTCCGGGATCGTCACGCCGAACTCATCCTCGATCGCCATGAGGAGTTCGACCACTCCCAGCGAGTCGACTTCGAGGTCCGTCTCGAACTTCGCGTCCCGCGTGATCTTCGCCTCGTCGAGGCCCAGTTCCGACACCAGAAGAGTCGTGAGCCTGCTCTCGATTTCTGCCCGATCCATAGTTCCTCCCTAGAGGGCCAATCCTCCGTCCACCACGAGCACATGTCCCGAGATGTACGAAGCTTCGTCCGATGCAAGATAGCCGACCGCGCTTGCGACCTCGGCCGGCGTTCCGAACCTCCTCACAGCGATCGAGGCCGCGGCGGCGGTCTTCACGTCTTCGGAGAGATCATCCGTCATGTCGGTGTCCACGAACCCCGGAGCGACGACATTCACGGTGATACCGCGCGAACCGACCTCCTTTGCGACGGATTTCGAGAAACCGATCGCCGCGGCCTTTGCCGCCGCGTAGTTGGACTGCCCGGGGTTTCCGGAGATGCCAGCGACCGAGCCGATCGTCACGATCCTGCCCCACCTTGCACGGAGCATGGAGCGCAAGGCCTGTTTCGTGCACAGGTACAAAGAGGTGAGGTTGGTTGTCACGACCTCATCCCACACGTCGGGCCCCATCCTCGCCAGCAGTCTGTCGCGACGGATCCCGGCGTTGTTCACCAAGATCTCGATCGGTCCGAGTCTGTCGGTGACGGTCTGGAACATCGCGACGACTTCGTCGGAGTCGCCGACGTCGGCCCGAACGGCAATCCCGGAGCCGCCCACGGACTTCATCTCATCAACGACCTCGAGGGCTGCCGACTCGTTGCTGCGGTAGTTGACGGCGACGGCGTTTCCCCGTCTGGCGAGTTCCAGCGCGATCGCGCGTCCAATGCCCCGCGACCCCCCAGTGACCAGTGCGACTCGCCCCACGGTCAGACACCCTTCCCGAAGAACCGCACGTTGGGATCCACGAGATCGAAGATATCCCCGGCATACGGCGGGAGTTCGGCGTCGGATGCCCCGAGCGGAGTCACCCGGCTCCCCCACCGCACGACGGCGGCCGCCCAGGTGAGGCCGGCTCCGAATGCGGCGAATACGATGTTGTCCCCTGGATGAACCCGCCCATCCTCGAGCGCCTCGGTGAGCGCCATCGGGATCGTCGCAGCCGATGTGTTGCCGTAGCGGGCGATGTTGACGAACACCTGCTCCTCGCTGAGCTTGAGGCGCCTTGCCGTTGCGTCGATGATCCTGACGTTCGCCTGATGCGGGATGAGCAGGTCTACGTCCTCGAGTTTGAGTCCCGCAGCTTCAACCACCTCGGTTGCTGCGGCAACCATGGCTTTGACGGCCCTCTTGAAGACCTCCGGGCCGTCCATCAGGACGCCGTACTGCGAGCGGTCTTCGCTCTGATACCTATCCCCTGACGTACCGACTCCCGGAACCCACAGGAGCGGGGCGGCATTGCCATCCGTACCGACGGTTGACGACAGAAGACCCTCGTCGGAATCGGTCGGTTCCAACACGATAGCCCCTGCCCCGTCACCGAACAGCACGGCGGTGTTCCGGTTGGTGAAGTCAAGGTAGTGGGAGAGCTTCTCGGACGCCACCAGCAGCACCTTCTGGTGGAGACCGGAGCGGATCAGCTGTCCCGCCACATGCAGCCCGTAGATCCACCCCGAGCACGCTGCGTTCATGTCGAATGCGGCGGCGTGGACCGCTCCCAGCTTCGCCTGCAGAAGGGTGGCCGGGCTGGGAATCACCGTATCGCCCGTACACGTCGTCAAGATGATGAGGTCGATGTCAGAGGGCTCGAGACCGGCACCAGCGATCGCCCTCAGCGAGGCCACCTCCGCCATTTCAGAGGTCGACACGTGCGAGATCCGCCGCTCCTTGATCCCCGTGCGTGTCGTTATCCACTCGTCGGACGTGTCGGTCAGCTTCTCGAGGTCTTCGTTGGACAGGATCGTCGGTGGCGTGCACCTTCCCCATCCTGTGATCGTCGCGTTCGCCATCATCCCTCGTTCAGTCGTTGTGCGGCGTCCTCCCAAGAGCCCGGGTCAGACGCAACCAGCACGGAAGCACCGGCCACCGTCCGTCTCGCCATCCCCGCGGTCACGTCGCCGGGTCCAACGTGCACGAAAGCGTCAACGTCCATCGCGGCGATCGACTCGGCGAATCTCACCGGTTCGACGACCTGGCGGGCGAGGAGGTCCGCAACCTGACCTTCAGAGTAGGGGCGTGCCGTCACATTTGCGTACACCGGAAAGGAGAAGGATCCGATCTCAACTCCCCGGACCGCTGCCTCGACGGCCGCGCCGGCGTCCGCCATGAATGGCGAGTGAAACGCGCCCGCCACGTTGAGCGGGATCACGCGCCGGATGCCCAGAGCCCTCCCATGCTCGACAGCCCACTCGATGTCGTCCCTACCTCCCGCGACGACGATCTGCCCGGGAGCGTTGATGTTTGCCACCCACAGGCGCCCACCGTCCGAGCGCCGCAGCTCGCAGGCGGTCTCGGCCTCGGCCCGATCGACACCGATGAGTGCCACCATCCCTGACGGTTCCCCTGCCGCTGCTCGCGCCATCGCATTCCCCCGCAACGCCACGAGTCGAAGTGCCGTCTGATAGTCGAACGCGCCCGCCGCCGCCAGCGCCGTGTACTCACCCAGTGAGTGTCCTGCCGACGCCGATGGCTCCTGGTCGAGCAGCCGCGAGAACTCGACCCACGTCGCGTATGCGACGGCGAACAGAGCTACCTGTGCCCTGTCAGTACGCGTGAGTTCCTCGTCAGGACCGTTCAGACAGATGTCGCGAAGCGACCAGCCAAGGATCTCGTCGGCGGCATCCCCGAGGAGATCCGGTCGCGAATCGAAGAGCTCGGCACCCATCCCGACGAACTGGCTGCCTTGTCCTGGGAACAGAATGGAAAAACGCACGGCGGGTATGACCCTACGATGCTTCTCCCGGTTACGTGAGTCCATCCGCGATCTCGAGGACCCTCTCAACGTCGCCGTCGTCGACATCTTGATGGAGAGCGAAGCGCAAGATTCCGGGCGACATGTCCCCGACCAGCACGCCGACGCCGGCGAGCGATTTCACAAACTGCTCGACCGTGAACGGGAGCGCGCGCCCATCGACGATCACCATGTTGGTCTGCACCTGAGCGAGATCGACCGATGCGGGAAACCTCGACGCCAACCCCCCTGCGAGTTTCTGCGCCAGCGCGTGATCGTCGCTCAGGTGGTCACGGTCGTTCAGCGCTACACGTGCAGCGGCTGCGAGCACACCGACCTGACGCATGCCTCCGCCCAAACGCTTTCTGCGGTATCGGGCTTCTTCAATCACATCTGACGTCCCGCAAAGCACGGACCCGATAGGTGAACCCAGACCTTTCGAAAAGCAGAACATGACGGTGTCGGCCTCGTCGGCGATGCGTTCGGCAGAAACCCCGAGTGCAATCGCCGCGTTGAAGATGCGGGCCCCGTCGAGGTGAATCGGGAGAGAGCGTCGTCGCGCGACCTCCGATGCCGCCTCCATCGTTTCGACGGAGACGACAGTGCCACCGGATGCGGTCAACGGGTTCTCCCAGACGAGGAGCCCGACACGTGGGAGGTGGTACCCGGCGCCCTGTAGCGCGGCTTCCACATCTTCCGGTCGAATCGATCCATCGCTCGAGTCGATGGTGCGGAACTGAACCCCCGAGATCGCTGCAGCAGCACCAACCTCGTACTGCCGGACGTGCGCATTCGCGACACACAACGCCTCGTCACCTGGTCTCACGAGCGTGTTCAGCGCCAGCTGGTTGGCCATGCTGCCCGTCGGCGTGAACACAGCCGCTTCCTTGCCGACGATCTCTGCGGCCTCCCGTTCGAGGGCATTGACGGTCGGGTCCTCCCCATACACATCGTCGCCCACCTCGGCCTCTGCCATCGCCCTACGCATTGCCGAGGTGGGTCGAGTCACGGTGTCGGAGCGGAAGTCCGCAACTCCGTCGGGAAATGCCATGTTGGTCCTCCGCCGCCACAGTACCCCGTGAACATGAGGCCCGCGTCGACGACTAACCTGCCCGGGCTGTGACGAACGTACGCATACCGGTCCTAGCGACCGCCGAGCTCCCCATCCCACCCTCGTTTCCTCGCCTCTACGACCTCGCCTACAACCTCTGGTGGACATGGGCGGGCGGCAGCCGCCTGTGGCGGATGATCGAGGCAGACGTGTGGGCGCGCTACCACAACCCGATCGAGCTGCTCTCCGCGGTCGATCGATCGACGTGGCGCAATCTCGAGAACAGCGGTGACTTCCAGGACGTGTACGGAGAGACGGTCGCCCAGTTCGACGCCTACATGAAAGGAAACAACACCTGGTGGGCATCGAATGCCACCGACGATGTCGGTCCGATCGCCTACCTGTGCGCCGAGTACGGGGTCGAGAATATCCTCCCGACGTACTCGGGGGGACTCGGTGTGCTTGCAGGCGATCATGCCAAGTCGGCCTCCGATCTCGGCATCCCGTTCGTCGCGACCGGCCTGCTGTATCGCCGCGGCTACTTCCGGCAGGATGTCGATGCGGTCGGCGACCAGCAGCACACCTACCCCGTCGTCGACCCGCTGCGCCTCCCCATCCAGCAGGTCGCCGGTCCGACCGGAGGACAGCTCAAGATCGACATCGAGATGCCTGGCAGATCGGTGAGAGTCGGCGTGTGGAAGGTTCAGGTCGGCCGCGTGCCGATCCTGCTGATGGACACGGACCTCCCGGAGAACGACGACGCCGACTGCCCCATCACGCACACCCTGTACATTCGCGGCCGCGAGATGCGGTTCGTGCAGGAGTACGTCCTGGGCGTCGGTTCTGTCCGAGTACTCGACGCGCTCTCGATCAAGCCGACAGCTTGGCACGTCAACGAAGGACACGCCGCCATGAGCCTCCTCGAGCGAACCTCACGTCTGGTTACCCAAGGATGGACGCCCGACCAGGCCATGCAGCAGATCAAGTCAACGACCTCGTTTACGTTGCACACGCCGGTCCCCGCCGGCAACGAGGTGTTCGACTTCCCGCTCATCGAGAAGTACCTGAGCACCATGCCCGCCCGTATGTCCATCGACATGAGCCGCCTCGCCTCCCTCGGCGCAGCACATGAAGGTGATGAGTACCACTTCAATCTCTCCGCCCTCGCCATCCGGCTGTCGGGGTATGTCAACGGCGTGAGCACCCGCCACGGCGAGATCATCGGGAGGGACTGGGCCCATCTCCTCCCCGGCCAGGCTGCTGCGATCACCAATGGCGTGCATCCACCGACTTGGCTCAGCCGGGCACATCAGAGGGCGCTCTCCGAGGTCTACGGTCGCAAGTGGCGCGACGTGCTGATCAACAACCCGGAACAAACGACACGACTCGACGATCTGACCGACGAGCGTCTGTGGGAGATCCACACCCGAGAGAAGGAGTTCCTGTCTCGCTTCGCCCGGGGTCGCATCCTTCGCCAACGCGCCCGCCACGGAGCCTCCCCCGACGAGCTGCGCGCGGTCGCGAGCATTATGTCGCCCTCTTGGCTCACGATCGGCTTCGCTCGCCGGTTCGCCACCTACAAGAGGGCGCTTCTGCTGTTTCACAATCTGCCTTGGCTCCAGGCGATCTTGACCAACCCCGACAGGCCGGTGCAGATTCTCATCGCCGGCAAGGCTCACCCGGCCGATCAGAACGGACAAGGTCTCATTCGAAGGATCGTTGAGCTGTCGAGGACCCCCGAGCTCAACGGTCATGTGCACTTCCTGGAGAACTACGACATGCGGATCGCCCGCTATCTCGTTCAGGGCGTCGACGTGTGGCTGAACAACCCCCGGCCACCGCTCGAGGCGTCCGGCACCTCCGGCATGAAAGCGGCGATGAACGGAGGCCTGAATCTGTCCATTCTGGATGGATGGTGGCTCGAAGGTCACAATGGCCGCAACGGCTGGGCATTCGGTCTCGAGTGGGGCAATGGCGACCACGACGCACAGGACAATGAAGACGCCATCGCGCTCTACAGAACACTCCAAGATCACGTCGTTCCCAACTACTACGACAGGGACGCGGACGGCATCCCGCGCGCCTGGGTAGCGATGATGCGCGAAGCGATGCGGTCAACGATCACGGACTTCTCGTCTGACAGGATGGTGAAGGAGTACGCGCAGAACGCGTACATTCCTCTGAGCAAGTCGTAGAGGCTCCCGAGCGAGCCTCAGGCTTCTTCTAGGAACTTCCGGATGCCGCGGACGGCCTGGCGGATCCTGTGCTCGTTCTCGACGAGCGCGAACCGGACGAAACCCTCGCCGTGCGGCCCGAATCCGACACCTGGGCTGACCGCCACCTTCGCTTCCTCGAGGAGCTGGAAGGCGAACTTGAGTGAGCCCGTGTCTTCGAATCCTGCCGGTAGCGGCGCCCACGCGAACATCGTTCCCTTCGGCCGGGGGATGTCCCAACCGGCTCTCGCGAGCCCGTCGACAAGGGTGTCGCGCCGCACTCTGTAGATCTCCCTGACCTCCTTCACGTAGTCGTCGCCTTCGTTCAACGCGACGATCGACGCGATCTGGATCGGTTGGAACGTGCCGTAGTCGAGGTACGACTTGAGCTTGGCCAGGGCTGCGATCATCTCGCTGTTGCCAACGGCGAAACCCACTCTCCATCCTGCCATCGAGTGCCCTTTGGTCATGGTGTAGAGCTCGACTCCCACGTCCTTGCCGCCGGGGACTTCGAGGAGGCTCGGTGGGACGTATCCGTCGAAGGAGATGTCGGCGTACGCGAAGTCGTGAACGAGCATCACCTCGTTCTCCTGTGCGAACGCCACGAGGCGCTCGAAGAAGTCCAGATCGACACAGGCGGTCGTGGGATTGTGGGGGAAAGAAGTGAGAATCACCCTGGGCCTGGGCCACGTATCGGAAAAGACGGCACGGAGCCGATCGAAGAAATCCTCACCGAGGCTGAGCGGCACACGGCGCACCTCGGCACCTGCGAGCACGGCAGCGTAGATATGGATCGGGTAGCTCGGCTCCGGAACGAGCGCGACGTCTCCTGGTCGCACGAGGGCCCACATCAGGTGGGCGAGACCCTCCTTCGCGCCGATGGTCGTGATGACCTCCGTCTCGGGGTCGACATCGACACCGAAACGGCGGCGGTACCGGCCGGCGACCGCTTTGCGAAGATTCGGTATTCCCTTGGACGCCGAGTACCGATGGTTCTTGGGGTTCCTGGCCGCTTCAACCAGTTTCTCAACAGCGATAGGTGGAGACGGTATGTCCGGATTCCCGAACCCAAGATCGATCACGTCCTCGCCCGCACGCCGGGCTTCGCGTTTGGCCGCGTCGACTTCTGCGAAGACGTATGGGGGCAGATCTTCGATTCGGCGGAACTTCACCATCACCTCCGTTTCCGGCAGGCTACCCGTCAGCCGGCGTTCAGCCGCGGCATCACCTCATCGACGAACAGCTCCCAGGTCCCTCCCAGCAGCGAGAACACGAAGTCATCGACCCCCGCGGCGCGCAGCTCGGCGAGCTGTCCCGGCAGCGAGTCGACAGTAGCTGCGAGCACCGGACCCCGACGTCGTGCCAGGGCGATAGTGAGCTCTTCCTCGTCCCGGGCCAGCAGCACCTGCCCTCCCCAGCTGATATGCGGAGCGGTCGGACGAGTACGTCTCGCCATGAGCCAATCTGCCGTCACGTTCCACACGTTCCATGCGTCGGCGACCTCGGCGGCGATCCGCTGGATCGTCGAGGAGGTGCCACCGATCCACAATGGCACCTGGCCCTTGATGAGCCGCGCCGTAGCTTCAAGTGCCCGAACCCGTTCTCGCATGTCTGGGAATGGCACTCCGTAGGCATTGAACTCGGGGAGGGACAACGAGTCACCTGCACCCAACCCGCACACGACCCGCCCTCCACTCAATCGAGACGCGGTCAGCACGGCGGCCGCGGTGCGCTCAGGAGGCCTCATGGATGCCCTGAGCACGAGTGTCCCCACGGCGACTCGATTGGTCGCCGTGACGACGGCACCGAGCGCCACGGTGGACTCGACGATCGGTCGATCTGGTCCATCGAGTGGAAACAGGTGGTCGAACAGAAACACCCCGTCGAATCCCAGCGCCTCTGCCCGCTGCGCACCTCGGACGAGACGTGATGGGTCGTCGACGAACTGGGGAAGCGTGACGGAGATCGTCACGCCATCCGCCGCACCAACCACGACAGCCTGGCCGGCACCAGCCCGGCGGCGAGATCGACGGCTTGTTCGACGATCTCGAGGATGTCTTGAGGACCGTCCCAGTGTTCCAGCACCACCTCGTGTCCGGCAGCGCGGATGAGACGATGGAGCGCGAGGACGACGACGAGCACATCGTCGGTCTCTCCGATCACCGGGATGAAGTCGGGGATGATGTCCACCGGCGACAGCACGTACCCCACCGACACCAACGCGAGGGCCTTGGCGCTCGTGGGAACCCGCGGGTCACGGATCAGCCTTCCGATCAGCTTGACCATCCTGGGCAACGCGAGCACCGCCTCTTTCAGCCAGCGCCGTGTGTCAGCGGTTCTGCCCGGGCGGATGATCTCGTCCGGGGCAAGTACGTCAGACATATGCTTTCCTCAATGCAGCAAGGCCGGCGCCGACGACGGCCGCGTTCTCCCCAAAGGTCGCCGCGACGATCGGTGTCGGTGTTCGCACATCGTACCCCTCGAGCGAAGCGGCGATCGCCCTTTGGGTGGGACGTAGCAGCACATCGCCCAAGCGCGAGACTCCTCCACCCACCACGATGACGTCGGGATCCAGGATGGCGATCAGCGTCGACAGGCCAACACCCAGCCACTCTGCGACCTCTACGACCAACGCCCGTGCCTGCTCGTCACCCTCGAGTGCCGCTGACGTCAAGTGCCGGCCGGCAGGCGTTTCACCCGCCGCGAGTTCGGCGATGCGTCCCGTGGGGTGATGGGCCGCAGCGTCTCGGGCCATCTGGTCGAGCCTGCGCCCGGACGCGAACGTTTCCCAGCAGCCCTGCTGTCCGCAGGTGCACAACGGACCGCCAACGTCCACCACCATGTGACCGATCTCGCCGGCGAACCCTCTGCCCCGATAGATCTCCCCGTCGATGACCATGCCTCCGCCGATCCCCGTGCCGAGGGTGACCATCACAACTGCGCGGTATCCCCTCCCCGCACCGAGCCGCGCTTCTGCGAACCCTGCCAGATTGGCATCGTTGTCGACGACGGTCGGTAGCCCAAACTCCTCTTCGAGGGCCTCGAGGTAGCCAAGATGTTCACCGGTGACGTTCGGGCCCCACTCGAGGATTCCGGTGTCGGTCACGAGTCCGGCGACTCCCAGCCCGATGGCGCCGACCCGATCATCGAGCAGGCTACGCACCACTTCGGACGGGCTCCGCAGCATCTCGGACGGAGTTCTCGGACGAGGACGCTCCAGCCTCACGCCGATGCCGCCCGACGGTGAGACCACACCTCCCGAAACCTTGGTACCCCCAAGATCGATCCCGATGGCGTTCATCGCCCGCATCCTACCGACCCACGACCCGACGCTTGATCGTAGAACAAAACCTGACTATGCTGCTATTAGATTTCATGAGCCAGAGAGGAGTGCATAAATGCGAACACACCTACTTCGATACGACCCATTCAGCATCGTTCGGGACTTCGATCGGTTCTTCGAGGAGCCGGACCGCCCGTGGATCCCGCGGGTAGACGTTCTGGATCGTGACGGCTCGCTGGTCGTGAGGGCAGAAGTCCCAGGAATGCGGTCCGAGGATATCGACGTCACGGTCGAGAACTCGGAGCTGGTCATCTCCGGAACGCGCTCGTTCGAAACGACCGAAGAGGGCAAGGGCTACCACCGCAGGGAGATCGCCTATGGCAGCTTCCAGCGGGCCGTGTACCTGCCCGACGAGTTCGACGCCGACAAGATCACTGCGCAGTACCGGGAGGGCATCCTCGAGATCACGGTCCCAAGGCACCCGGAGGTGCTTCCCAAGAAGGTCAAGGTCGAGATCGGCGAGTAGCCGAGCGTCCGTGAGCGGCCCGGCCACCCGGGCCGCTCACCGCTCTACGAACTCGATCGTGAGCACACCGCCGCCGAGACGGGCGCCGGCGACTTGGCGTCGTTGCAGTGAGTCTGGCAGCACGAACGACCGGCGGTAGGAACCAACCGTCACGTACACCTCGTTGCCGTCCCGCATGACATCGATGTCTCCGCTCGCAGCGAACGGGAGTGAGAGTTCGAGACGAACGGTACCCTCGCCCTCGACGACCTTGAACGGCCGCTCGCCGGCGTACGACAGCACCGGGTCCGTGTCCCCGTACAGCTCCTGTCCGAGTGCCCGCAACCGCTGCTCCCCCACCATCTCGTCGTCGAAGAGACGCAGTCGGAGCACGGGCACGTCGGCGAAGGAATCGTTGATCGTTCTCAGGTGCTCGGCCTGGATTTCTCTCCACCGCTCGAAGTAGGGATCGTCGACCGCGTCCGGCAGCACCCTGTTCACGATGACACCGTCGACGGCGTAGCCGAAGAGTGTCAGGTACGTATACGTGCGGCGAGCCTCGTTCACAACCATGCGTTCGGGATTGACGACCAGGCGTGCAGAGGTGACCTTGGTATCGAGGAGCAGGGTTCGCGCCCGCTCGATGCTGGTGAACACGTTTTCTGCGGCGTCGTACACGGCTTCGCCCGGCAGGGGCAGATCGGTGACCCTGCTCAACACGGGCCTCGCCGCTCGCATCAGCCGACGCTGTGTGAAGAACATCTTGTCGAAGTACCAGGACAGCACCTCGGGGAGGGAAAGCAGGCGGAGTGTCTCGGCCGTCGGGGCACAGTCGACCACGACTACGTCGTACCGACCCGAGATCGCCTGTGCTCTCACCTCGATGAGAGCGAACAGCTCGTCCATGCCGGGGAACACGAGGAACTCCTCCGCCTCGATGCCTCGCACACCTCCCCAGTCGAAGATCGCCATCAACTGGTTGCGGATCTCGCCCCAGTACGACTCGAGTCGCTTCTGTGTATCGATCTGTTGTGCGTCGAGACCGGCCACCACCTGTCGCGGTTCGTCACCGAGCGGCACATCGAATGCGTCCCCCAGACTGTGCGCCGGATCGGTGGACACGACGAGCGACCTGTAGCCGAGGTCGGTGGCGCGCAGAGCGGTGGCCGCAGACACGGTTGTCTTGCCGACGCCACCCTTGCCGGTGACGAGCACGATCCGCATCAGTCGGACCCGACTTGCCGCACCCGCTTTCGCAACCCTCGCAGCGCCGTGGATACGAGCTGCTTCTCCGCTTGATGCCGCAGGAAGCCGGGAAGCGGAAACGCGTAGTCGACTCGGAGCGCGTAGACCACGTCGGTGCCGCCCCCCTCGAGGTCGCTCAACTCGTACGAGCCGACCATCTCCCGAATGTCCTCTCCCGGGTCCGCGACCCACGACATGAGCTTGGGGCGTTTGAACTCATAAGTGAGGACGTAGGAAATCACCTTGACCATGGCGTCCACTTCGAAACTCACCCGTGCAGGCATATCGTCGGCGTCGCGCTCGATGACGTTCACAGAACGCATCGCCGTGATCCATTCGGGGTAGCGCTCCAGGTCTGCGAGCACGTCGAAAATGGCTTCGGCGGATGCAGGAATCTCGATACTCTGAACGGTGCCTTCGCTCACTCTCGCTCCCTGTTGGCCCTAGCGTAGCTCGTGCGATCGACGTGCCGAACCGCCCGACGGGTTGCCCGGAAGTACCCGACGTTCATGCACACGGTTGCACCGACCCTCCATCGGGATGCCTGCGGCTGGTGGACGTCACCGAAGTAGTGATAGCGAGGCCGGTGCCGGACGAGGTACTCCATCAGTACCTGAGACCCACTCTCGAGTCGGCCGGTGATGACGTCACGTCGAAGCGCCGGAACGGCCGGTGGAAGATGCGTGCACAGGATATCCACCGGCCCGAGGTTGCGCAGCTTGTCTGCGAGTTCCACCTCGGAGACCTCGCCGGGAACGCCGAGTGGGGTTGGTGCCCCTCCACCTACCAGACCGACGACGATCCCTTCGAGTTCGAAAGCTTCGCCGTCCACGTACCTGACCCCTGCCGGCAGGGAACGCTTCAGCAGCGCAGGCCAGTCCACGTTCCCGAACGTGGCAAAGCCACGCGCGCCGGTGAGGGCAGACGACAGCTGCGCGTACTGCTGTTCCACGGCGGCCCTGATCCCATCACGGATCTGTTCGTTTCCTGATCCGAATCGATCCCTCCATAGACGTCGCGATCCCGCGTAGTCGCCATTCGCCCTGAGCTTCGCTGCCTCTCCGACGAACTCATGACCGAGAACGTCGGCGAGGATCCCGTCGTTGGTGCGGTAGTCGACGAAGTTGACGAAGTCGCCCAGCATCACGAGGGGTTCTCCCTCCTGCGCGACTCGAGCCAGGTCGCGAAACGCCCCATGCACGTCGGAGACGAGCAGCATCAGGCTCTGCCGACGTACCAGGCGACTACGACGGCCGCGAACACCCCGGCGCCCAGAGCCCCAAGCGACGGCCATCCGGCGTACGAGGTCGACAGCCCACCCATACCGAAGGCGATCAACCCACCGACGATCCGCCGCGTGGCCATGTGTTCGTTGACGCCGCCCGGAACGAAGGTCCCGATCACCCACACGACCAACGCCACAAAACCGACGGTGAGCGCGATGCCATAGACGAGGTTCATTGGCCCCTCCTCGCGGAAACGGCAGCGGCAACGAGAACGATGAACATGACTGCCATGATCACCGTCAGCACCCGAGGGCGGAGCAGCACCTCATCGGGTTCGTTTCGAGCCCATCGGTAAGCATCCAGAGCGCCCGCGACCCATACCCCGCCCCCCATCAGCGCCAGGGCAAGGCCGGCAAGCATCACTCTGTGCACCATCAGGACGATCCCCAGGGCGATCCCGATGAGGGTGAGCGCCCCAACCGACATGCCGAGCAGCGGCTGGCGTGCAAACACATGACCGAGGCCGGGCGCGACAAGCCCGCGAATCAACGCCTTGCCAGGGTCCCTGGGTTCGGGTGGCGCCTCCTTGAACGCATCGAAGATCGTCGACCCGCATGTCGAGCAGGTGGACTCGGCGAGAGGATTCACACGTCCACACACGCCACACGTCCACGACCCCCTACCGACTCGGGGTTTGTCTGGCAGAGGAAGATCCAGCTGCATCTGCGGGTCGTTCACGGTTCCGGTGTCGACCGGACCGGCTACTGCCGGCGGTTCGGTCGTTTCCCCGAGCGGGTGATAGCACTGGCCGCACCAGAGCGCACCCAACGCGTTCCGTGCTCCACAGTCGGGACAGATGACGTGCGTCGACATCGGGGTCAGGGTACCTGGTCCCGGTTCTGCAGCGCAGTAAGGGCGATATGCACCTCCGTTCTCACGGCCTCGTCGTGCTCCCTGGATTCCGCCACTTCGAGAGAGGCACGACCGTGCCCGATCTGACCGAGTGCCCATGCTGCGTGGATACGGAGAAGTGGGTCCGGGTGTCCGAGGTAGCCCGAGAGAATCCCGGTAGTCCCGGGATCCCGGCTGTTCCCCAGTGCTACGAGCGCGTTCCGGCGCAGGTAGCGAGGGTCGCGTCTGGGGATGTAGAAGTGCTCGAAACGACCCATAAGGGTACGGTCTGCCGCCATCAGGATCTCGATCAGGTCGACGACTCCCCGACGCGACACGCCGGCGCGTCGAAGGGCCCGGCCGCCTGGGGGGCACGCCTCCAGGCAATCGTCGCACCCATAGATCCTGCTACCCATGACAGCACGAAATTCACGCGGGATGGCGCCCGGCGACTGGGCGATCGCTGCGAGGCATCGACGCGCATCCAGCGTTCCTGGCGCGATCAGCGCGTTGGTGGGGCATGCCGGAAGGCACGCCGTGCAGGAACCGCAGGAGCGAACCATCGGCGGAGTGGGATCCACAGGGGCATCGGTCACTACCGATCCGAGTAACACCCATGGTCCTGCCCCGGGCACCAACACCATCGTGTTCTTGCCCCACCAGCCGACACCGGCCCGTACTGCTGCAGCCCGATCCACGAGTCGGTTGTCATCGACGAGGGCGTCGGCACGCCACCCCTGCTCCCGAAGAAGAGTCGAGAGCTCCTCGAGAGCCTGACGAAGCGGATGGTAGGCATCGGCCACCGCGAATCTCGCGACCCTTCCTTCGTGATCACCCTGTACGGCCGGGGCCCGGATGTCGTACGGAACCGCACACGCGATGATGCGCTCTGCCCACGGGAAACTCGTACGAACGTCGGTTGCACGCTCAGGATTGGCGAAGGTGAAACGCAAGCCGGCCGAGAGCCCCGAGCGACTCCGCTGCCGGATTGCCTCTCTGGCATCATCGAACGGGTCGGCGGTGCACACTCCGAACCCGACCGCTCCGCGGGCGAGCATGAATGCACGCAGGTCTTTCGTCAGGCCGGACACCCGACCAGCGTAGACCCGCCGGTCGCCTCACCCGGTCGCCTCTCGACGCACAAGCCGTAGCGGCGGGAGCAACCCCACGGACGCCATCCGACCCAGCGCTTCCGCCTCCTCGGCACCGATGTCCACGGGGCCCGCTGTTTCACGCAGCAGGTAGGTAACCACACAGTCCTTGCAGGCAGTCGAGTGCTGCATGGTGCATTCATCGCAACTGATTCGCATGTGTCCTCCTCTTCTCATGCCGCCACCATACGAAGGGGGTAGGACAGAAAATGACCGTTCGCCAGGCGAACGGTCATTTGTTATCGGTTGTCGGTCATCGGTGGGGCACTCGCCCTGCAGGACGGCGCGCTCACACCACGCTCCTACCGAGGACTGAAGAATGAGAACTGATGACGGCGAGAGAAGCGAGCCTGCTACCTCTTGAACCACTCCCGGACGGCTTGGCTCCAAAGACACAGAGCACCCGGAGACCCTTCCCGCACCTCCCGGTCCGAACTCACAACGACCACATTGCCCTCCGTCGCCGCTGCCCGATCCATGATCTCGCGATCGGCGATCGTGCCCTCATCGGTGAATCGAACGTCGATGCCACCCGGACCAGGGCCGCTCTGCCCACCGCCCGTCAGGCCCGAGTCGTAGACGACTACCAGCCGAACCGGTGCGTTGGCGAGCCGCCGGAGCCTGGCCAGCCGGTGATTGAGGTCGCCTCGGGCCAGCTGCGGCGTCCACAGATGAGCCAAGTTGTACCCATCCACGATCATCACGAACGGTTCCGACTGACCCAAGAGCCACTCGACGGCCGCAGCGTCATCCGGACGCACCCCTGACGGAAGCGAGAGCCCAGATGGCGAGTCGATGGCCTCCAGATGTTCGGGAACCGCGCGAACCGTTGCGGCGGCCGTCAGTTGGTCGAGCATCGAAGCGAGCGCCGCCGGGCTGCGGGACGTCCACACGTCAGGCGGTGCAGGGAACGAGGCGTCGGCAGTTGCACGTCTCGCCCTCAGCAGCTCATCCTTGAGGAACGCCACTTTGTCGTCCAATTCGGCGAGATCGGCGCGAGCATCCGACAACGCACGCTGCAGCTCCTTGAATCTCGACTCGGCCGCGAGGCGGCTGACCCGCTCAGCCTTGGTCGCTTCCTGGACTCTCGCCGTGATCTCGGCGCTCTCGCGTCGGGCTCTCCGTTCAGCCTCAACCTTCTCGCCGCGGGCCTTCTCGACGCGCTCTTTCTCGACCCCAAGTTGATATTCGAGGTCGCGGACTTGTCTGGTCAGACGATCGACTTGTGACGCGAGATGCTGCTCGAACATCCCAGTCGCCATGACGTCGAGGATGCGCTCCCATCCGTCGGGACGGAGTAAGAACGCCGCAGATCCTGCGTCCTCCTCACTCGCCTCTGCGATCTCCGGCCAGTTCTCCACCGCCCGTTCTCGTAGCCACTCGTAGCGATCGAGATCACGAATGAGCGCGTTGGCCAGCGGAGGCGGGAGCTTGCGCGCCGCGGACGCCGCAACGGGTCGGAGCGACGCGGGCAGCTGGTCCTCGTCGAGGTCTCGCAACACCTTGCGAGCCGCGACGATGGCAGCTCCAAGCATGCGGGCTTCGTACGCCACCATCGTCAGTCCGGCAATTTCGGCAGCATCCGGCTCGGAGGTTCCTCGAACTCGGGAATCGCAGGCTGCTCCTGATCGATGATGGCGATCACCTCTGCGATGGCACGATCCATCTGTGGGTCTCTGCCTGCCGTATGATCCTGCGGGGTGATCTCCACTTCGATGTCCGGAGCGGTGCCGTAGTTCTCGACACCCCATCCGACGTCCTCAAACCAGAAGGAGAACTCGGGCTGGGTCGTGATCGTGCCATCCACCAGCGCGTGGCGCGGCCAGATTCCGACAACCCCGCCCCAGGTGCGTGTACCGATCAGCGGTCCAAGCCCGAACAGCTTGAACGCGTGACTGAAGATGTCTCCATCTGATCCCGAGTACTCGTCGGTGAGCGCGACCATCGGACCCATTGGGGCATCTTCCGGGTACGACTCCGGCCGACCGTAGCGCGTGACGTCGTAACCGATCCGTTTCCTCGTCAGCTTCTCGAGAAGCAGCTGTGAGACGTGACCTCCACGGTTGTTGCGGACATCGATGATGAGTCCCTCATGGTCGACCTCTGTGCCGAAGTATCGGTGGAACTCGGCGTACCCTCTCGGACCCATGTCGGGGATGTGCACATACCCGACCCGACCGTTCGTCTCGTCGTGAACCCGCCGGCGGTTCGCCTCCACCCAGTCGCGGTACCGAAGATCGAATTCGTTGCGGAGTGTATCGACCACGACGGTGCGCGCCTTGCGGCGCCCACGACGCACGAGCAGCTGCACGGGTCGACCGGCTCTGCCGACGAGTGTGGCGTATGGTGACGTCTCTCCGTCCACCTTCCGACCCTCCACGGCGAGGATCCGATCCCCCTCTTTCACATCGACACCTGGCGCAGCCAAGGGCGACGATGCTGCCGACAGCCACGAGTCGCCTCTCGGGATCCTCGTAACCTTCCAGCTCCGACCGTCGAACGCAAGATCGGCACCAAGGAAGCCTTGGAGCCACGCCGGTTCGGGCCGGTAGTCGCCGCCCAACTCGTATGCATGTGATGTCCCCAGTTCGCCTTGCGTCTCCCACATGAGGTCTGAGAATTCGGCTCGGGAACCAATCCGGTCGACGAGCGGAAGGTAGCGCTGGGCGATCTCTTCCCAGTCGACCCCTGCCATGTCGGGACGCCAGTACTGATCCCTCTGGAGGCGCCAGGCTTCGTTGAACATTTGACGCCACTCGTCGCCTGGGACCACTTCGAGTTGGATCCTGCCGAGTTCGACCCATCCCGACTCCCGGCCGGGTTCTCCCGGTTTTGGCTCGGTCTCCTTGAATCCGACCGGAACGACACGAAGCTTCTTGCCGACGCGAATCGCCGTGATCTTCCCGTCGGCGGACACTGAGAAGTCGGAGATGCCATCCATCAGCGGCTCGACCTTGTCCTGGGAGAAGTCGTACGCCTCGAGCTTGCCTTTGGGGGAAGGCTCAGTGTCGGTCCAGTTCACATCGAGGGTTCCTTCGATGGGACGCGAAGAGAACAGGACACGCTTCTGGGCGCCGACGACTCGCTCATACCGACCCTCAGGCACGGGGAATGCGACCACCCGGTCCTCGATCCCGTCGAGATCGATTTCGACCCGCGCGACCGCGTCCTCATCCTTCTTGTCGCCCTTGTCGTTCCCATTCGGTTCGCCGGGTGCCCGAGGTGTGCGCGCTGTCGGCGAGAACGGGGACTGCGTGTCGGCCGACAGTGTGAGGAGATGTGGGCGCATCCCTTTCGGGAACCCAATGTCGAAGTACATGCTGTCGTAGACCGGGTCATAGACGCGACGAGACACGAAGTACAGGTACTTGCCATCCGGATCGAAGGACGGGCCGGTATCCATGAAGTCCGGACGAGTCACCGGGTGGAGCGTCGCCTTGTCCGTGTCGTACAGGAAGAGTGAGCACGTTCGCCTGGTCGTGAACGCGGCGAACGCAATCCATCGCCCGTCCGGTGACCAGACGGCACCCTGGATCCGCTGGAACGAGCTGTGATAGACCTCGGTCACCGACCCGGACGCGAGATCGACGACCAGCACCTGTTGACGCTGGTTGGTCACGAGGACACGATCGGCACCCGCCGGGGCCGCGGCCAGCGTGGCTGGACGCCCGACATCAGCCTTCACCACCTTCTCTCCGTCCTCGCCGAACACGAGGAGATCCTCATCGCCGTTCTGATCGGTGGTCGCGACCAGACGCGTACCATCCGGCGCCCACGACGCGAGCCGGTAGCGGACTCGGGACCCCTCCCCGTGAGCAACCGGCGCGCCTTCCCAGAGTGGCATCGACACGACCGACCCTCGAGCGGTGACGGCAATCGTGTGTCCTTTCGGATGAAGCGCGATGGTCTCGAGGTATCCGGCAGATGAGACGAACTTGCGGTTCCGGTGGCTGCGGGAACTCGGGATGCCAACGTCGAGCCGATGTCCTTCACCGGTTCGGGTGTTGTAGGCCCACAGGTCGGCTCCGGCGTGGTACACGACGGTGCGGCCATCGGTGGAAGCCCATCGGGCATATAGGCCGTCGTGGTTCGTGTGCCGTTCGATGTTTCTGCCCGTGGGAGTCACCGAGTAGAGGTTCCCGACTCCCTCATGATCGGACAGGAAGTAGATGCGCCTCCCGATCCACATCGGGGACGCCAAGTTGCCTTCGAGGTCAACGAGTCTGGTGAACTCGCCGCTGCCCTCACGATCAACCCACAGCGTCCCCGCGAAACCGCCTCGGTACCGCTTCCAGCGGGCAGGATCGTACGTGTTGCGGCCCAGCACCGTGCCGGGGCCATTCGGTTCGAACGCGATCGCCCTCGCGATACCCAGGTTCATCGGTTCCGTGCGGTGGCCGTCGGTCGTGTGCAGGTGCATCTGTCCGGTGAACGGCCGCTGGAAGTCCGACGCGACGATCACCCTGTCGCCGTCGGGAGTCCACCCGACGACTTGTGTCAGCGCACCCATCCACGTCATGCGTTGGAGGGGTCCCCCACCGACGTCCACGACGTACGCCTCGGGGTGCCCCTCGTCCTTGGAGGTGAACGCTACCTTGGTGCCGTCCGGCGAGAAGCGAGGAAAGGTGATGGTGCCGGGGCTCGCGGTCAACCTGCTCGCGCCTCCCCCTTCGAGCCCGACCGTCCAGAGGTCGTCTTCACTGACGAACACGATGGCGTCACCGTGAATCGTCGGGTGGCGGTAGTAGCCGGACGCGCTGGACATACAGTCTCCTCGGTCGAATTATCCGATGCTACGCGAAACGGTCGATTGCGGAGGAAGCGCCCCGGGGTTTTGACCCCGGGGCGCTCTGGGTCAGCCGCTGATGAACCCGTTGGCGGCCAGCCAGTCGTGGGCGACCGTCGACGCGTCTTCCTTGTCGATGTTGACGAGTTTGTTCATCTGCGATAGCTCACTCGTCGTGATCTTCGCCGAGACGGCGTTGACCACGTCGTCGAGTTCTTGGCTGTTGACCGCCGTTCTCACGACGGGAACGATGTTGTCGGCAGGTTGCAGATGCCTGTCGTCTTGCAGCACGACAAAGTTCTTCGCGGCGATAGCGCCGTCACTCGAGAACAGAAGACCCACGTCGATCTCCCCATTCTCCAGCGCGGCGACTGTGATCGGTCCGCCTGTGTCCAGCGGCTTGAATTCCTTGAAGTTCAGTCCGTAGGTGTCCTGGAAGCCGATCAGGCAGAACGGCCGCTTCGGGCACTCTGGCGGTCCGCCGAACACAAGGTCGCCGGCGATGGATGCCAAGTCGCTGATCTTCGTCAAGCCGTACTTGGCGGCCGTTTCCTGGGTGACCACGAGGGCGTTGGCGTCGACGGCGGGCGCGTAGTCGAGCACTGTCACGCCCCTGTCTGCGAAGCGCTGTCGAAGCGTGTCGACGGTGGCGGCGGCGTCACCGCTCGCCTCGCCGGCTCCGTTGTTCAGGTACTCGAGCACGGTTCCCGCGTATTCGGCGTACAGGTCGATCTCACCGGACTCGAGTGCCGGCTCCACGATGTCTCGTGCACCGAGATTGAACCGGCGCTCGACGGTGAACCCGTTTGCCTCCAGCGCCTGGGCGTAGATCTCGCCGAGGATCTCTTGTTCCGTGAAGTTCGTCGACCCGACTTTGATCGTCGTGGCGCCTCCACCCGATCCACATGACGTCGCCACGATGGCGAACGCCACGAGAATCGCCCCGAAGACGCCAGTGCGGCGTTTTGTCCGCATGGGTATTCCTCCTGAGTTGCTTGACAAGACCCGGCTCGACCGGGTCGTCACACCCTAGGGTATCGAAGCGCTTACGGGTTCGATCTCAGAAACCTTTCGGGATCTGTGAGATGTCCGCGAATTCTGCCCTTCGACCGATCCCCGGAGAGACGAAGAATCGCTCCATCAGAGAGAAGAACCCTTCTGTGATGACAGACAGCACCGCGACGAGCAGCGCACCTGCGAACACCTGCACGAGGTCGCGGGTCGCGAGACCGTCGATGATGTAGCGGCCGAGCCCTCCCCCTCCGATGAGCGCTGCGAGTGTGGCGGTGGCGACCACTTGAACGGCCGAAACACGAATTCCGGTGATGATCACGGGAAGCGCCAAAGGGATCTCGATCTTCCTCAGGACCTGTCCTTCGGTGAACCCCATCCCGCGCGACGACTCGACGGTGCCCGGGTCGACCTCTCGGACGCCCGTGTAGGCGTTGGTCAACATGGGCGGTATCGCCAGCAAGAAGAGTGCTGCGAACGCCGGCCAGTAGCTGAGGCCGAGTCCGAGCTTGATCGACACCGGCACGCCCACGACGAGCACCGCGAACGATGGCAGCGCCCTTCCCACGTTGGCCACGGAGATGGCAAAGAAGGCTCCCCTGTGGCGGTGGCCGAGCGTCACTCCCAGTGGGAGTGCTATCGCGGCGGCGAGCGCAACCGGCCAGACGGACAGCGACAGATGTTCGAGAACTCTCGCAGGAACGCCGCCGGATCCCTGCCAGCTCGCCGGATCGAGAAACCATCGTGCGACGTCGGCGAGAAACGTCATCCGATCGTGGCCTTCCTTCGAGCCCACGGGGTCAATGCCCGTTCAACGAGCACGAGGACCCCGTCGAGCAGCAGGGCGAGGACCACAGAAAGGACGGAACCGACGATGAGTGGTGTTGTGAACAGGCGGTTGAGCCCGTCGAGGATGAGCTGACCGAGTCCTCCCAGACCGATCAGCGCCGTGATCGTGACGAGCCCTACGGTGGTCACGGTCGCGATGCGAATGCCCGCTATCACCACCGGCAGTGCTATCGGCAGTTCGATCTCGAGCAGCATTCTGCGCCGCGTGTACCCCATCCCGAGCGCCGCCTCTCTCACCTCCTGGGGAACTCCGTCGATACCGGCGACGATATTGCGAATGAAGATCAGCAACGTGTAGGAGACCAGTCCGATCTCGGCGGTGGTGACGGACAGCCCTGTCAGCGGAATCAGCATGACGAACAGCGCCAGGGACGGAATCGAGTAGAGCACCCCGGTGACCCATGTGATCGGCGCGTACGTTCTCCGGTAGCGGAGTGCGATCATGGACAGCACGATCGAGATCAGAAACCCGACGCCGAGCGCGATTCCCGTCAACGCGAGATGCTGTACTGTCCTGCCCCAGATCATGTCGAGATGGGACCACACCCAGTTCCACCGGATGAACGGCTCGGTGGTCTGCGCGAGGATCACGACAGCAGCGCCTCGTTGAGACGTTCCGCGCTGAGCATCCCCCTGTACCTGTCGCCGTCGACGATCACCGCCATTTGGGTCTTGGACGTGACGATGGCGTTCAACACCTGCCGGAGCGTGCTGTCGCCTGACAACTTCGCCGAGAACGGTCGCGGCTCCAGTTCACCGACCGTCGCGTGATGAGCGAGTTCGGCGCCCCACACCCAGCCGAGCAGTCTGCCGTCGTCAACGATCCCCACCCAGTCCACGTCGTGCGTGTCCATGACGGCTCGAGCCTGTTCCGGGGTCGTCTCCGGGGTGACGACCGGGCCCTGTTCGAGCTCGATGGTGTCGACGCTGATGAGTGACAGTCGTCTGAGGCCCCGCTCACTGCCCAGGAACTCCACCACGAAGTCGTTGGCGGGTGCCCGGAGGATCTCTTCGGGTGGTGCGTACTGCTCGAGAACCCCGCCGACGTTGAGTAGCGCCACCCTGTCACCGAGGCTGATCGCCTCGTCGATGTCGTGCGTCACGAACACGATCGTCTTCTGCAGCCTCGCCTGGAGAAGCTTGAGCTCATCCTGCAAGCGGGCGCGAACGATCGGGTCCACGGCACCGAACGGCTCGTCCATCAGCAACACCGGGGGGTCGGCTGCCAGGGCGCGTGCCACACCTACCCGCTGCTGCTGGCCGCCGGACAGCTCCGCCGGGTATCGATCACCGACTTCCGGTTCCAGACCCACGAGTTCGATCAGTTGGGAGACACGAGGCTCGATGCGTTCGCGCTCCCATCCGAGAAGACTTGGGACGGTCGCGATGTTCTGCACGATCGTACGGTGCGGGAACAGCCCGACTTGCTGGATGACGTAGCCGATCTTGCGACGCAGGAGATGCGGGTCTTCGGCGCTCGCCTTCACCCCGTCTATCCAGATCTCACCGGATGTCGGCTCGATCAGCCTGTTGATCATCTTGAGGGTGGTGGTCTTGCCGCACCCCGATGGTCCGACAAGCACCACGATCTCTCCGGCGGGGATCTCGAACGACAGGTCTCCAACGGCCGGCTTCTCAGAGCCAGGGAACACCTTCGATACGTGGTCGAGTCGGATCATGGCTACCGAGCCTAGGTGACGCCGTTCCGTTCTTGCGTGAGGCGGGCAGACAGTGTTGACCCCTCTCACGCCAGAACGGTTGGGTGCACCGCTCTCACGCCGGAACAGGCTCTAGGTTCCTACCTCGAACCCGGCGAGTGCCTCCAACGCCTTCACGAGCGCATGGTTGCCCTCACCTCCAAGCCCTTGGTGTTGCAGCGCCCTGTAGAGCTGGAACACGAGCGCCGTTGCCGGCAGCGGGACGCCCATTTGGTCGGCAGCTTCAAGCACGAGTCGAAGGTCCTTCTGCTGAAGATCGATCGTGAACCCGGGCCGCCAGTCACGCTCGATCATCTGTGGACCGCGATTGGACAGCATCCACGAGCCGGCCGCTCCACCTTCAACCGCTGCCAGTGTCGAGTGGAGGTCGAGATCGGCACCTTGAGCGAACATCATTGCCTCGCTCACCGCCAGCCCGGTGACAACGACGAGGATCTGATTGACGAGCTTCGCCGTTTGACCGGCCCCGGTCGGACCGACATGGGAGACGGTGGACGCATACGTGTCCATGGCAGGTCTGGCTCGCTCGAGTTGCTGGGCATCGCCCCCGACCATCACTGCCAGCGTTCCTCTCACGGCACCTTCACTCCCGCCGCTCACCGGCGCGTCGAGCCAGTGCGCACTCTTCGCCTCGACGATGCCGGCGAGGTCCACGGTGGCCGATGGGCTGATCGTGGAATGGTCGACGATCAGCGATCCTCGGTGCAGCCCCTCAACCACACCATCGGTGCCGACCACGACCTCCTGAACGTCCCGAGTGTCGGACACGCAGATCATCACGATATCGCACCGTCGCGCGACGTCGGCGGGCGACGACCCTGCCGCCGCTCCTGATTCGACGAGTGGCTCCATACGTTGCACTGTCCGGTTCCAGACGACCACATCGAAGCCCTTGTCGACGAGATTGCGAGCCATCCCCGAACCCATGATCCCGAGCCCGATGAATCCGACGTTCACGGTCACCTCCCAGTGCCACAGCTGACCGTACGTGGTCCTGCCAGCTCTCGATTGCAGACCTACTGCTCCGAACCCGCCCTGAGCGCGTCTCGAAGCTTCACTTTGGCGCCGATCCGCAGAATCGATCCCTGATAGATGCGCGCGCCGAGACGGAGCACCCAGTAGGTGGCGAGCAGGATCAGCACGACCGAAAGCGCCACCTCCCACGTGGGCACATTGGTCACCGTCATCCGGGTCGGCATGACAAACGGTGAAAAGGGCGGAATGATCGAACCGAGGTGCGGGAGAACCGCATTGGGCTCCTCCAGTGCGTAGATAGAGAGGAAGAACCCAGGGACGATCGCCAGGATCGGGATGAACGCCACCCCCTGTGCGTCTTCCTGACGGGAGATCGTGGCGCCGAGAGCGGCGTAAAGGACGGCGAACAACGCATACCCGAGCAGGTACCAAATGAGCACGGTGAGCGCCACTCGAGCGCCGATGCCGGCTAGATCGACGTTCACGACGTTCGCTCTACTCAGAGTGAACAGCGCCGCCCCACCGATGACCACGAGTTGAATGACACCGAGGAGCCCTATCCCCAGCACCTTGCCGGCGAGGAGCCAACGGGGTCGCGTCCGAGACAGCACCACTTCGACCACCCTCGACTGTTTCTCCTCCATCACTCCCAACATCACAAACTGTCCGAACATGAGAATCGAGATGTACAGCAGGATCGAGCCCACATAGCTGGCGACCTGTTTCGGCGCCTGTGAAGGATCCGGCGCCGTCAGTGAGCGACTTGCCAGCGGCTCGGGGCTGAGGAGCTGTGCGGCCTCCTGCTCGCTGAGACCAAGCGTCGCTATGTTCTTGGATCGCTCGAGGCTCTGCACTGCAGATGTCACGATCGCAGACAGCTGGTAGGAGGGATCCTCGTTCCACACGAGTTGGTTGCCGTCCACCAGGAGGACGTTCGCATCGCCCTTCTCGAGCGCCGCCTCCCCTTCGGCAGTCGACGCGTAGCTGGTCACCGTGACCGTACGATCGAACGCCTGGGCCGACGCATCGACTGCCTGCTGGAAGTTGTCAGGCACCGTTCCCGTGACCCCGATCTTGTACGGCTTCTGCACGGCGCTCTGGGCCGCGAGAAGCGGCCCCGCCACGACCACGACTCCCACGATGATCAGCATGGAAATCAGAAACACCCTGCTCCGTATGCGCTGGAGGAAGTCACGCTGGGCGATCAGGAACACCTGTTTGAGCGGGCTCATCGTTTCACCGCCTGCCTGAACAGATCCGACAGGTTGGGGGGTTCGAAGCTGAAGCTGGTCACAGCTCCATCCTGCTTCGCCCGATGGAGAACCGCCTCGGCATCCACCCCCGTTCGGATCAGATACCGCTGACCGCTGTCACCAATCGTCTCAACACCTGGAAGATCCGGCGTCCAGGGCTCTCCATCGACGGTGATCTCGAGGTGTCGGTAGTCGGATCGGTCGCGCAGCTCGGCAAGAGGTCCGGCGAGCACAACTCGTCCGTGATCGATGATGACGACGTCCTGACATACATCCTGGACGAGATCGAGTTGATGGCTCGAGAACACGATGCCTGCACCGGTGTCGGCCAGCTCCCGCAAGGTCGCGGCCATGTCCTCGACCCCGATCGGGTCGAGACCGGCGAACGGTTCGTCGAGCACCGCAAGTTCGGGTCCGTGGACGAGCGACACGGCAAGCTGGACACGCTGCTGGTTGCCGTGTGAGAGATCCTCGAGCTTCGAAAGCGCCCTGTCTGACAGGCCCAGCCGGCTGAGCCACCGGTCCGCGGCGGACGAAGCCGCTGACGGGTCCATTCCCGAGAGCCGCCCGAAATACACCAGTTGCTCTCTGATCTTCATCTTCGGGTAGAGCCCACGCTCCTCCGGCATGTACCCGAACCGAAGGTGATCCTGAGGTCCGACCGGCGACCCGTTCCATCGCACCTCACCCGCGTCGGGGCGCACAAGCCCGAAGACACAGCGCATCGCCGTGGTCTTCCCTGCCCCGTTCGGACCGAGAAACCCGACGACACGGCCTGGCCTCACCTCGAAGGTCACGCCATCGAGAGCCACGACGTTGCCGTACCGCTTCTGCAGGTTCGAGAGTTCCAGCATTCCCACCTCTTGTCCCTCACTACTTTGCCAGATGATCGTCGACAACGTGAAGCTCAGCGGACGGAGCTCGACGCAGTCATGCGGCCGAGCCCCAGGTCCCAGAGCTGGTCGGCAACTGCCAGCGCTTCGACAGCTCTCGGTGCGAACGAGGGACCTACCGGTGTCTTCTCGGGATCGGGCCTGAAGCGCACGAATCCACCCATCGCTCCCGGGCCGAACTCGAGCGTGGCATCGTACGCGTCGCCATCGCCCACCACTCGATAGCCGTCCCCGTCGACCGCGAGATACCGCGTCTCGGTGGTCGACTGAACACGGGCAACCGGAGCCATGGCTGCCCCTCCCCGATGGTCGTCCGCAGATGCCACCACGAGCGCCTCGAGTTCCCGAGCGCGGAAATCGAGATCAACACCCTCGGTCACGGCTCGCTGAATCATGCCGAGGGGCAGGTCCCGCAGTCCGGCAAGGAGAAGGCCGATGGAAGCGCCGGCCCTGGTGTTCAACTCGGTCGGACGGAACCCGTCGACGGTCAGGATCCCGTCGACGGTGAACGCACCCAGGTAGCCGACCGCCTCGTGAAGAAACGCGCCTACGGCTCGCGCGCAGGCCCTCATCTCCTCACGATCCTCCGTCGGCGGGTCCCAGAACGTCGCGGTCCCTCCGTAGCGGAGCTTGATACCGGAGTCCGGCCTGAACACGAGCATCTCGCATGGTCGGAACGCGATCACCTCGTCCGGAAACACCATCCCTTGGATCGAACATGGGATACCTTCCAAGAACGGCATGACACGCACGGAGTCGCAGTGAGCAGCAAAGAACTCGCTGGCCTCCTCGACATCCGTGTTCGATCTCACCCAGCGGAGGTACACGGCTCCTCCGTTGAAACCTTCTCGAGCGTCACCGGCGACAACCGTGCCCGATCCTCGATCGAACTGATAGTGCGCGAGGAGGATCTCCTCCAGTGACGCGGGAACGACGGTCGAGTCCATGCGAACGATGCCTGCGGCATCCCACACGGTGTCGGCCCGGACCTTGTCTTCGAGAGCCTCCCACTCGGGCCGACGGCCTCCCCATACCGGACGATCCGCGATGCTCGTTCCCGTGAAGAACGCATGCCCCAGCATCACGGCTTCGTGCTTCGGGTCCCACTTGTCGATAGCTTCGACCACGGCAAGGGGTGGGTCACCGAGCATGGCGCCGGCCCGTCTGATCTCTTCGATCACATTGCTGGCCGAGACATCCACGACCGCCCACGCCGCGTCCTTGGGGTCCGGCGTTGGCCCGGTGCCCAGCCCTGAAGCGATGATGAACGGTCGGTCGGCCCCGAGCGATCTGAGCTGCGCGACACCCGTGGGAAACCCCGCCAGAACAGAGCCGCCGAGAATGAACTTGCGTCCTTCGACCAGCGGTCGAACGAGATCCCTGTAGTACTCGGCGTCCACCAGATGACGGTAGCCCGGGAGGCCGTGTTTGCCGGTGTAATTCGGGCCACTACCCAATCCGTGCCCAACTTGGGAATCGGATGTCGTTCCCGTAGATTGCAGGCACAGAGCAAGGTGGACGGTAGATGAAGCTAGGCGTACCCAATCAGACCGCTCCGCGTGAGCGGCGAGTCGCCATCACCCCTGACATCACAGCCCGGCTCGTGAAACAGTCGTTCGAGGTGGTGGTTCAAGAGGGAGCCGGTACAGCATCCGGTTTCCTCGATGCGGAGTATGCAGACGCAGGCGCTTCCATCGTTTCGGAAGCGTCTTCTGCGTGGGGCTGCGACGTGGTGGTCTCGGTAGAACCACCCGAGAAGGAACAAGTCGCGCTCATGAAACGTGGCGCCGTTCTGATCGGGCTCGTGCAGCCACTCGATAGACCGGATGTCTCCGCGACGCTTGCAGCGGCCGGGGTGACAACTTTGGCGTTCGAAATGGTACCTCGCACAACAAAGGCCCAGTCCATGGACGTGTTGTCGTCACAGGCGACAGCCGCCGGCTATCAAGCAGTGTTGGAGGCAGCAACTGCCATCACGAAGTTCTTCCCGATGCTGATGACGGCGGCAGGGACGATCGCCCCGGCGAAAGTGCTCGTGCTCGGCGCCGGAGTCGCCGGACTTCAAGCCATCGCAACGGCAAAGCGTCTCGGCGCGATGGTGTCTGCATACGACGTTCGGGCGGTGGTTGCGGAACAGGTCGAGAGCCTCGGCGCCCGATTCGTGAGCCTCGAGGTCGAGAAACAGGACGAGGGCCCAGGCGGCTACGCAAGGGAACTCGAGGAAGACGCCCAGCGGCGTCTTCTGATGCAGCTTGGTGAGCACGTTGCCAGGCACGACGTGGTGATATCGACGGCGGCGATCCCCGGCAAGCGAGCACCGCTCCTGGTTACGAGGGAGATGGTCGAAGCGATGCATCCGGGTTCCGTGATCGTCGACCTGGCGGTCAGCACGGGTGGCAACTGTGAACTGTCAGTCGCCGACGAGGTCGTCGTTCACAGCGGCGTGAAGATCCTCGCTCCAACCGACCTCGTCAGCGGCGTAGCGACACACACGAGCCAGATGTTCGCACGCAACGCACTGAACCTCCTCTCGTACCTGGTGCATGAGGAAGGATTGAGGATCGATCTCGAAGACGAGATCACCGCGGGAGCCTGCATCACCCACGACGGGAAGGTCGTGAACGAACGTGTGCTGTCCTTGCTGGAAGGAGAGGTGAGCTGATGGATCTGTTGATCTCCATCACTGTCTTCGTCCTCGCGGCCTACGTGGGGTTCGAAGTGATCACGAAAGTGCCGCCGACGCTGCACACACCGTTGATGTCCGGGTCCAACGCGATCTCGGGCATCACGATCATCGGAGCGCTGGTCGTTGCCGGCAGGTACGGCGGTGTGGCAGGCGTGATTCTCGGGTTCCTCGCCGTCTCGTTCGCCATGATCAACGTGGTCGGCGGCTTCTGGGTCACCGACCGGATGCTCCAGATGTTCAAGCGTGAGGACCGGTCATGAACGAGGGTCTCATCGGTCCGGTACTTGCCGGCTATCTGTATCTGCTCGCGGCAGTGCTGTTCATCGTCGGTTTGAAACGACTCCAGAGTCCAGCGACGGCTAGACGCGGCAACCAGATCGGCGGAGCCGGCATGTTGCTCGCAATCGTCGTGACACTCATCCACTACGAGATCCTCAACCCGTGGGTCATCGTCGCCGGCATCGTGGTTGGATCCGGTGTGGGCCTATGGCTGGCCAGGACCGTAGAAATGACCGCCATGCCGCAGCTCGTGGCAGCGTTCAACGGCTTCGGCGGTGGCGCTTCCGCACTTGTCGCGGCAGCGGAACTGATCGAGAAGCACGGCTCGGCCGAGTTCAATCTGCAAGCTGCGATCACGGTTGCACTGACCGTGATCGTCGGTGCGATCACCCTGTCGGGGAGCTTCGTCGCCTATGCCAAGCTCCAGGGCCTCATTCCTGGTCGTCCGTTCGGCTACCCCGGTCAGAAGGTCGGCGACTCGGTGCTCGGACTGCTGATCGTCGCCCTGATCGTGTGGCTGGTCATCAGCCCGAACGTTCTCGTCATGTGGGTGCTGCTGGCACTCTCGCTCTTGCTCGGCATCGTCAGGGTCATCCAGATCGGCGGCGCCGACATGCCGGTTGTGATCTCGTTGTTGAATGCATTCTCCGGTGTCGCGGCCGCCCTGGCCGGCTTCGTCATCCAAGAGAACGCACTCATCATCTCCGGCGCGCTCGTTGGTGCCTCAGGGCTGATCCTCACCAACATCATGGTGAAGGCGATGAACCGGACCCTCGGCCACGTCCTGTTCGCGGCGTTCGGCGGCGACGGCGGCGGTGGCCCCGTGGGCGGAGAGGCCAAGCCCGTCCGGAGTGCGAATTCGGAAGATGTCGCGATCGCGCTCGGCTATGCAGACTCTGTGATCATCGTGCCCGGCTACGGTCTGGCGGTCGCCCAGGCACAGCACAATCTGAAGGAACTCGCCGACATGCTCGAGGAGCGAGGTGTTGAGGTCCGCTATGGGATCCACCCAGTGGCAGGACGCATGCCCGGTCACATGAACGTGCTGCTCGCAGAAGCCGACGTGCCCTACGACAAGCTCTTTGCGCTCGATGAGATCGAAGACGATTTCCCGCACACGGACGTCGCGCTCGTCGTCGGCGCCAACGACGTCGTGAATCCATCCGCCCGCGAAGATCCGTCCAGCGCCATCTACGGGATGCCGATCATGAACGTCGACCTCGCGAAGCACGCGATCGTGATCAAGCGCAGCCTGTCCCCGGGCTTCGCAGGCATCGACAACCCCCTCTTCTACATGGACAACACTCTGATGTTCTTCGCCGATGCGAAGAGAGGCATCAGCGACATCGTGAACTCGATGAAGGAGTTGTAGCACCTTGGAGTTCAGCGATGCCGTGCGGCAGCGCCGCATGGTGCGCAACTACACGGACGATCCGGTCGACCTGGCAACGGTCGACCGGATCGTTGCCTTCGGATCGAGGGCCCCTAGCGCCGGTTTCACCCAAGGACAGTCGTTCGTCATCGTTACCGACGCGGTCACACGACGTGCGATTGCCGGCTTGGCGGGTGAGGAGAGCTACGTTCAACAAGGGTTCGACCCTTGGATCAGCAAGGCGCCTGTCCACGTGGTCGTATGTGTCTCCGAGGATGCCTACCACCGCAGGTACCAGGAGCCCGACAAGACAGACGACCATGGGCACGAGATCGAGTGGCCAGTCCCCTACTGGTGGGTCGACTCGGGCGCATCGATGATGATGCTGCTCCTCGCCGCCGTTGACGAGGGATTGGCGGCCGGCTTCCTCGGCGTGCACTCGATTCCCGGGCTGCGCGGCCTCCTCGACATCCCCGACACAGTCACCCCGATCGGAGTCGTGACCCTCGGTCACGCGGCCCCCGACCGCAGATCGAGTTCGCTCAACCGCGGACGAAGACCGGCCAACGAGGTAGTCCACCGGGAGCGGTGGTGACGGCTCTCTATGAACGGCTCGGCACGACGCTCTTTCGCGCGACCGAGCTCACCACGGGACCATGGAGCCCCGATGCACAGCATGGCGGCGCACCTGCGGCACTCATGGCCGGTGTCATGCAACAGGTCGGCACTCCGGCGATGTTCACCGCCAGATTCACAGCGGAGTTTCTCCGCCCAGTTCCGATCGCCTGTCTCGAGGCGACCGCCGAAGTCGTTCGAACCGGCAAGCGGGTGGAGATCATCTCGGCGTCGCTCACCATGGAAGGGACACCGGTCGCCGCGGCACGGGCTCTTCGCATTCGTCGCCACGCCGGGCTGGACGTACCGGAGACGCCCACGGCAACAGTCCCACCGATCCCCGAGCGGCGCGGGCCCGGATTCTCTCTTGGATACACGAGCTTCGTCACCGATGCGCTCGATGTTCGGTTCGTGGAAGGCTCCATGACCGAGCCGGGTCCCGCCACCGCCTGGATTCGTCTCGCCGTCCACGTCGTCGACGATGAACCTCCGACACCACTTCAGCGCGTGCTGGCGGCCGCGGACTGCGGAAACGGGATGTCGTCGCTGGCCGACTGGCATGAGCTCCTGTTCATCAACCCCGATCTGACCGTGTACCTCCACCGGGAGCCGGTGGGGACCTGGATCTTCATGCGCTCGGCGACCGTCCTCCAACCACACGGCGTGGGCACCGCGGAGTCGGAGCTGTTCGACGAAACGGGATCGCTCGGCCGGGCACTGCAAAGCCTGTACGTGGATCGACTGTGAAAGGCGCCTCGATCGTTGCCTGTAACACGGCAAATCGCTGCGAGACTTGCATGGTGTGATGAAGCCGATTCGCGATCTTCGATCCTATGCCGACCATCTCATCGGTCGGGCCGACCCGAACAGAGGTGGCTATATCGCGGCGCGTGCGGACTCCCAGTCGCCCACTCGTGCGCCGTGGTTGCGCCGCGTAGCCGTGGTGCTCGGCTCAGTAGGGATCTTGGTGGGCGCCAACGTCGGTCTAGCTTTGGCCGCCAACTCGTCGGTACCGGGTGACACCCTCTACGGGATCGATCGAGCGTATGAGAAGATCGAAGTTGCCATCGGGTTCCATCCGAATCTGGCGGCCGAGCGGTTCAGAGAGGCCGCTGCCCTCACACAACGCGGTGAAACGGCCCTGGCATTCGAGACGGCATCCGAGGCGATACGGCAGATCGGCCCGGGGAGCCATGCACTGGACGTGCTCTCCCAGGTAGCCGAGGGCATGAAGGCGTCCGAGGTTCTCCCCGCGGATGTCCAGAACCGGCTGAACGATCAAGCCAAGGAGCTGTTCGGTATCGGCGAAGCGGTCTCGGAAGCTGCCACCAGCGAGTTCACGGACTTCGAGAATCGTTCCGAAGAAGTGCTGGCTGCAATCCGGAGCGCCATGCAGGAGCGTGGTCAGGACCTCCCACCGGGACTCGACAAGTCCGAGCAGCCGGGAAAGAGCGGCGACGCACCCGGCCAGGACGGGTCACCAGGCAAAAGCGGTGATGCTCCCGGTCGAAACGGTCAAACGCCCGGAAATAGCCAGAACCCCTAGTTCCTCTGGTAACAAGAAGACGTGCACAACGCCGGGTATCCAAACTGGCCCCCTGCCCTCGAGACCGTGGAGCGGGCAAGAGACCACGACTCCGATGCCATCTCCACATTGTTCTCCGCGGGGTATCCACGGCTGATCGGATTCTTCAGGGTGGCCGGTGTGCCAGGTCCCGACGCCGAAGACCTCGCAGCCGAGACGGTCGAGGCGATCGTGAAGAGCCTGCCAAGACTGCGCGCCCCGATTGCGTTCGAGGCGTGGTTCTGGACGATCGCCAGGGCGAAACTCAGGACGTGGATCCGCAAACGCCGTCGTCCGAGGCCCGACCCCCCGATCTCACCAGAGGCGAGCCGTCCGGACGAACTTGCGGAAATCGACGAAGAGCACGCCGCCATCGTCCAAGCGTTGGAACTCCTCTCGACGCGTGACCGTGAACTGCTGTGGCTGCGGGAAGTCGAGCAGCTCAGCTACGAGGAGATCGGGGGCAGGCTTGGAGCGGCAGTGGGTACGGTACGGGTGGCGTGCCACCGGGCACGCCGACGCCTCGAAGCGGCCTACGAACGATTGGAGAGCGGTGGACGTCATCACCTCGACCAGCAACCCGAGGGTGAAGTACCTGGTTCGACTCAGGAACCGCCGGACAAGGGACGCTGAGGGCCGGTTCCTCATCGAGGGGTACCGCGAGCTGTCGCGGGCCGTTGCGAAAGGCGTCCATATCGAAGAGGTCGGCTACTGCCCGAGCCTCTTCCTCGGATCGAACGAACCGGCGTTGCTCACCACCGCGGAGACGGCCGGGGCGACGCTCGTGGAGTACGCCGAGGCGCCTTTCCGGAAGGTCAGCTACCGGGATCGACCCGAGGGGCTGATAGCGCTCGCCCGTCAATTCGCCACCGGGCTCGAAGGGCTGTCTCTGTCCGACGCTCCCCTGATCCTCCTCGTCGAGTCGATCGAGAAACCGGGCAATCTCGGCACGATGCTCCGCACGGCGGACGCCGCGGGCGTCGACGCCGTCATCGTCTCCGACCCGACGACCGACCCGTTCAACCCGAACGTGGTGCGTGCGTCGATAGGGTGTCTCTTCGCCGTCCCACTCGTTATCGCCGGCAGTACCGACTCGATCACGTGGATCCACGACAGGGGCGCACATCTCATCGCCACAACACCGTCCGCCAACGATACCCATTGGCAAGCCAACTACTCGGGTGCGTGTGCGATCGCAGTCGGTTCCGAGCAGTACGGCCTGTCCGACGCCCTTCTCGACGCGGCCGATGAGCTGGTTCGCATCCCTATGCACGGCGACGCGGACAGCCTCAACGCGGCGATGGCGGCCGGTGTCGTGCTCTACGAGGCTCTCAGACAGCGAACAGCTGACAGCTGACAGCGAACAGCTCCACCTGGAGACTGGAAAATCCAATGTGTCCCGCCCTTGCTCTAGTATCGAACACATGTTCGTAGGATCGTGCCCGTGACGCTCACGCTTCAGCGCACCTTCGAGGAGATGGGTGCACCCCTCCACGACGTTCCGTTCTGCATCCTCGACCTCGAGACCACCGGTACCGCGCCGGACGCCAGCGGCATCACGGAGATCGGCGCCGTCCTCTACAAGGGCGGTGAGGAGTTGGGGACGTTCCAGACGCTCGTCAATCCCGGGCAGGAGATCCCACCGTTCATCACCGTACTGACGGGCATCACCCACTCGATGGTCGTCGGTGCGCCGAAAATCGACGAGGCACTTCCTACGTTTCTGGAGTTCATGGGCAACGCTGTCATCGTCGGTCACAATGTCCGTTTCGATCTGTCCTTCCTCAATGCGGCAGCGACCCACCTCGGGTATGGCAGGCTCTGCAACCGGTCCGTGGACACGCTGGGGCTCGCACGCAGACTCCTTCGTGGCGAGGTTCGGAATCTCAAACTCGATACGCTCGCCGCCCACTTCCGATCACCCCACAGACCCACCCACCGAGCCCTGGCCGATGCGCAGGCCACTGCCTGGGTTCTGCATCGTCTGCTGGAACTCGCCGGCACGATGGGCGTCACCGCCCTCGAGGATCTGCTCCAGCTGCCGACCGCCAGAGGCTCTCGACACTACGAGAAGATCCATCTTGCCGATGCCCTCCCCCGCCGTCCCGGCGTCTACCTGTTTCGCGACCGAAGCGGCGGCGTCTTCTACGTTGGCAAGGCCAAGAACCTCCGCACGCGCGTACGCAGCTACTTCTATGGCGACGACCGGCGCACAGTCGCAACGATGCTTCAGGAGCTCGATCGCATCGACCATCGCGAGTGCGCGACGGAACTGGAAGCGGAGGTGACCGAACTGAGGTTGATCCATTCTCACCGACCACGTCACAACCGACGATCGAAGCCACCGAAGTCGTCACACTGGGTCAAACTCACCCACGAGGCCTTCCCGCGCCTGTCGCTCGTCCGTTCTCAACGGGATGATGGGGGCATGTACCTTGGGCCCTTCCGTAGTCGGCGGAGCGCCGAGCTGGTGCTGACCGCGATTTGGGACGCCGTTCCGATTCGACGTTGCTCGTCCAAGGCGGGTACCAGGGGCGCCCCTTGCGCACCGGCGCAACTCGGCGTCGCGCTGTGCCCATGTGACGGTTCGCTCTCGAAAGAACGCTACGCACCAGTCGTGTCCATCGTCCTATCGGGCATCGGTGAGGATCCGTCGTTGTTGCTCGAGCCTCTCATAGCCAAGATGTCTGAACTCGCGGTGCTCGAGCGCTACGAGGAAGCAGCCTGGGTACGCGATCGGTATCGGGCGCTGGCCAGGGCATTGACCCGCCGTCGAGAGTGGCAGGCGATGAACCAAGCGGGCGTGGTGTGGGCCGAGTCGGCCGAAGGGGAAGGCGCGGTCATCGACCGGGGACGCTTGTCGATTGCGTGGAACGGACGCCACGGACCGATGCTCGCCCCTCCGGTTGACGACGCTTCCAACTCGTGGCCGCAGACCCCACCGTCCGTCGAGATCGCAGAGGAAGCGCACCTCGTGTGGCAGTGGCTCACCGGACAGCCCGTCCGACTCCTGGATGCGACAAGGCCGCTGATGCTGCCACGTGCGCCCGTCCCGGAGCTGTCGCTGGCCAATGGGGCTCTACGGCCTGTTCCCAGCCAGGCGATGACCACGTAGAGTGGCAGCTGTCCCGCCGATACCAAGCCGGACCTAGGGCTCGAATTCCCTGCTTTCAAGGGCCAACCTTTCCAACGGTATTGGCCGAGACCTACGATTGCTCCCATGCGCTTCACCGTGCGACCTGGTACCGATCCTTTTGCAGCCGCCGACGCGACGCTGCTTTCGGCAATGGGTCTTCCCGGAGGAGGCGTCATCTCGCTGGGATCCACTCACGCCGTTTCGCGCCCGGCGGAGGTGGTGGAGTCGGTGGCGATCCTCGTGGGACCCGAAACCATGTCCAACGCAGGCGTGCACGCCGGCCAGGCAGTGGACGCAAAACGGGCCCTGCTCCCCTCCGCCGAGATCGTGACGATCGCAGGGGAACATCTCGACCTCGACCCTCGATCGATGATTCATGCACTGCAAAGCCGTCCTGTAACGGCGGGAGACACGGTGACCGTCGACGCATCTTACGCCGACGGCGACCCGACGCCCGTCCAGGTGCGAGTGCTGACAGTGACACCCTCACCTGCGGGGATGGTCACGGCCGCAACACGATTCGTCGCTGAGGGCGCCCGTCCCCCTCAGCCGGCGCAGGTACCCGCAGCGGCCGTACCGGAACAGCCGGTGCCGAATACCTCGCCTGTCCTCACGGGGTTGGAACAAGAACTCGAGATGCTCACGAGCTGGCTGACCTTGCTCACTTCCCCGGCGGATCTCCCATCGGCTTGGGGACTCCCGCGAGTAGCGGGGGTGCTCCTCGATGGCCCGACGGGTTGTGGGAAGTCAGAGCTCGTCGTCGAAGCAGCGCAGGGGGCCGGTGCAACGGTCACAACCATCAACCTCAACCTCGTGTTCAAACCCGAGACTCTGCTGAACACCCTCGAGCGAGCCGTGAAGGGGGCGAGTGGCCCGTCAGTCCTCTACGTCGACAGAGTCGAAGCGGTCGCAGGCGATGAGGGGCTGGCCCCATACCGGACGCAGGTGGCGGCGATCCTCAGGTGGTTCCTCGACGCCGTGGCCGAGCGACCCACAGTCGCCTGTGTGCTCGGTGTGACATCCGCGTCGACGCTAGGAAAGGCGGTCACGGACTCTGGTCTCCTTCCCCGCACGCTCACCATCCCTCCCCCCGACTTGACTCGCCGCCGTCTGCTGTTCGAAGCCGCTACGGCACGGGTTCCTTCCGAGAAACTCGACTTCGATCTTCTCGCGACCCGAACCGCCGGTTTCTCGGGGGCCGACATCACCGCGGCGGTCGTCCATGCGTCCGCTCTCTCGATGCGTCGGGGCGGCAAACTCACCACAGGACTCCTACTCGATGCCGTCGAGTCGACGGTCCCGTCGTTGGGCTCGGCTTCCCTGGGCGAGGTGCCGTCGTATGGGTTCGAGAAGGTCGCAAACCTCTCGGAGGTGAAACAGCGCCTGACGGAGGCGGTGATCTGGCCGATCACCGATCCCGACCGCTTCCAGAAGCTCGGCATCGACCCTCCCCGTGGGGTGCTGTTGTACGGGCCGCCGGGAACGGGCAAGACGTTCGTGGTTCGTGCCCTGGCTCACGAGGCAGGGGCGGCCTTCTTTCCCATAAAGGGTGCCGAGCTCCTCGACAAGTTCGTGGGCGAGTCGGAGCGCGGCGTTCGGGAGGTGTTCGCGAGAGCAAGGGCGGCGGCGCCGTCGATCCTGTTCTTCGACGAGCTCGACGCCCTGGCGCCAGTGCGGGGTAGGTCGACGACGTCGGTGACCGATTCGGTCGTCGCGGCGTTGCTGACCGAGATGGACGGAGTGATGTCACGTGGTGACGTGTCGGTGATCGGAGCGACAAACAGAGTGGACTTGATCGATCCCGCTTTGCTCCGGTCCGGGCGGTTCGAGGTGCACCTGGAGCTGGGATTGCCGGGCGCCGAGGCGCGACGTGCCTTGCTCGGGTTGTCGGACGTTCCGTTCGCCGAGGATGTCGACCTCGACGAGCTCGCTCGCCGCACAGAGGGTCTGTCATTTGCCGACCTGTCGGGGATGCTCCGTGAGGCGGCGCTCACCGTACTGCGGGAGGGCAAGACCGAGCTGAAGGTCGGTTGGCCGGAACTCGAGGCTGCGCTGGCGAGACGCTAGCGCACCATGATCGGTTGACTCAAGGAGCCTGCCGGTTCAGCCGATGGGCTGAGTGTGCGGAAGTTGCTCATGGTCCTATGTGTCGCGGTTCTTTTCAGCGCGTGCGCGCCGCGCTACGACGCTGCGCTGCTGACGTCGATCGAGGGCCGCTGGATGTGCGACGTCCAGCGGTATGCGTTCGACACGCCGACCGACATCCAGACCGAACTCGAGAACCGACTCGCCGGAGACGGAGTCAGCGTCGAGCAGTACCAGCGCTTCAAGCGTGACCTCGCATCACAGATCACACTGCGAAACCAGGTACAGACCGCCTACGAACAGGCGTGCGTCTCGTAGGCTCAAGTTTTCGGCTGCCTATGTCGATGCAGACAGCATGAAATCGAAGATCGTGGCCGCGGCTGTTGCGCTGTTTCTCGTCGTGGCAGCAACGCCGGCTTCCGCTGCCCCCAAGAATGTCAAGGTTGACGTCAAGGCGCTCACCGAACGAACCGCGACGATGCTCGCCGGAGACTCCGCGTGGATCGAGATCGCGTGGGAGGCCCTCGGTGGCCCCGCAGAGGATTTCAAGGTGACTGTCAAGAAGCTCGACTCGAGTTGGGAAGTTCGGTATCCGGAGAAAACGAGCACGTACGCCTCCCTCTGGACCGACTCCACCCTCTCCGATGGCGAGATCGACTTCACGGCGATCAATGTGACCGCCCCGTACAGCGCGCGGAAGTCGGTACAACTCCACTTGGAGGCCACCTACGCGGTCGATGGGAAGTCGCACAAGGACAACCTCAACCTCACTATTCCCATCGCCCAGTACACAGGCAACGATCTGAGCCAGGCAGATGACAGCGCCTCGGTCGACGGCTCAGGATGGATACAGGTGCCGTTCGTGGGCAGTGCCCCACGACTGGACGGATTCGAGATGACAGCCAAGGCACCGGCGGACATCTTGCTGGCGTATCCGGGAGAGGGTTCGTTCTCCAGCCTCGCCCACGACGCTCGACTCGAGGACGGAGAGTCCGACTTCGCTGCGCTCTTCGTCGACGCGACGGGCGCCGCGCCGGGAAGCTATGAGATTCCGCTCCACGTCACCTACACGAAGGGCTCGGCCGAAGGCATGTGGGACGGATCGGTGACGATCACCGTGCCGTAGCGAAGCCCGCTCGTCCGTCCCAGACCCCCTTGCCCAAGCAGCTTCGCCGCTGCGGTACCTTCCCCTGAACGCTTCCCCTACTCGCCCCGGGGGGAACCTACACAGCGAAACTGTCCCTACATGGACATGGAACCCTTACGAAACTCCGTTCTACCAATGCGTGCGTTGACCAGCACCGGACGCCCCTCTGCGGCGACGCGTTTCGCCTCAGCGAGCGTGTCATCGATCCTGTCCGGGTCGTCCAGCAGGAGTCCCACGCTGCCGAACCCTTCCGCAACGCGGTGGTAGTCGGTGGCTGCCAGCACGGTGCCGACATCGTCACCGAGGATCGTCACCTGGTCACGGGCGATCTGTGTCCAGCCGGCGTCGTTCCCGACGACGGCTATCACCGGAATGCCGTGACGGGCGAATGTGTCGAACTCGACGAGACTGAAACCGGCCGCACCGTCCCCGTACAGCAGCCACACCTCGGTGCCTGGTTGAGCTTGTGCGGCAGCCATCGCGAACCCGGCACCCACACCCAGCGTGCCGAACACACCTGGGTCAAGCCACCGCAGCGGTCCCCTCGGGTGCAGGACGTACGAGGCAGACGCCACGAAGTCGCCTCCGTCAGCGACGATCACACTGTCGTCGGCCATCGCCGCGTCGATCCTCCCCAGCAGCCGCAACGGGTTAATCGGAGCGGCCGGTACGTCGGCCTGCTGTTGGATCTGCTCGTCACGTTCGGCGTCCCTCGTGCGCAGCGTGTCGAGCCACTCGTCCCAGCGGCCGGCTTCGCACGCCTCTGCAAGCCGTTGTAGAAATCGGCCCGCATCGCCGGGAACGGCAACCGTCGGACGACGGTTCTTCGACATAGCCTCCTCGTCCCGGCCCGCCGTCACGAGTTTCGCTCCCTCGCCGATCACCCGGCCGTAGTCGAGACGAAAGTCGATCGGCATGCCGGCCAAGATCACGAGGTCTGCCTGCTTCAACGCTTCGCGGCGTCGATGTCGAAGGTGCAGTGGGTGTTTCGGTCCCAGGAGACCCCGGGCCATGCCCGCCAGCCAGGTCGGCATGCCCAGTTGGTTCACCGCTGCGGCAACGGCCCCGGCTTCTCCGGGAATCGACATCGCGCCACTCCCGACGACCAGCGCAGGGCGCTTCGATTCCCGGACCAGTTTCGCGACACGGCCAAGAGCCACACGGCGCGGTTCGGGCACCTCTGGTAGTGGTGCGGACGGAGCTTGCTCATCGACGCCGGCGAACAGCCGTCCCACGTGCCAGCGGAGATGGGCACGGGTCGCCCTGCCTGCGAGGCTCTTCGGCGTGTCACCT
The DNA here is from genome assembly GCA_963827865.1 of uncultured bacterium. Classification (GTDB taxonomy): domain Bacteria; phylum Actinomycetota; class Acidimicrobiia; order Spongiisociales; family UBA4744; genus CAYLHS01. Next base: position 298,027 of record CAWHCO010000001.1, read on the forward strand.
GATAGGTACATGTCCCGCACGACCTCCTCCTGGTACAGCAGGTCGACCGGCGCCTCCACAAACACCGGCCCCGGAACACCTGACATCGACGTCTGAAACGCCTCATCCACCATGACCGCAAGATCACGAACGCGCCGGGCCTGGAGGACCGTCTTGACGTGGGAACGGATTACCGCGGCCTGGTCGATGTCCTGCAACGCGCCTCGACCCTGGAGTGCCGTTGCCGCAGCCCCACCGATCAACACCAGCGGCGACTGGGCAAGGAGCGCGTTCTGCAAGGCGGTCAACGTGTTGGTGACACCCGGGCCGGCCGTCACGACCGCGACTCCCGAAATGCCGGTGAGTCTCGACGTCGCGTCTGCCGCAAACACTGCGTTGGCTTCGTCTCGTACGTCGATCACCGACAGGCCGCGTACAGCGGCGCCGCTCAGGATCGGTGCAATGTGGCCGCCGGTCAGTGTGAAGATGGTTTCCACACCTCGCCTGATCAGCACTTCAACAATGCGATCACCGCCGTGCATCATGGCTCCAGTACGTGATGATCGAGTACGAAACATGAGAAAGCGCCGTGTGCGACCTCAGTGCCGTTGCGAACCACCGTCACGGCGACGTTCTGGCGACGGCCGTCGCTGGTCGTCACCGTGGCCGTCGCAGTGAGTTCGTCACCCACCTCGACCGGTGCGGTGAAGCGAACCTCGGAGCCGCCCAGCACTACGTTCGGGTCGTTCACGGCGAGCATCGCAGCGTAGTCGGCCAACCCAAACACGAAACCTCCGTGTACCAGGCCACGATCATCCGCCGCCATGTCGGGAGTCGTGGTGAGGTGAACCTCCGCCGTGCCAGGCTCGATGAGCGTCGGCGTGCCACACAGGCGGTGGTCGATTGCGAGGTGCGTGGTGGGGTCGTCCATGTGCTTGATCAGGGTAGTGGTCGCGGTTCTCCTCCCTTTGCGACGCCGGAGGGTCGCGATTCCCACCAGACGGTCCCTGAGAAGAACGCCCTCTACCCCCCAACGTCGCTTCGCTGGGGGAACAGATGGACTGGCAGTCCCCAAGTCCCCGGTCCTCGCCCTGCGCCCTCCCAGGCAGACTGATGGGCGCTGGTGTGGCCTCCTTCTGAACACCGGCACTACCCTGCGTCCGATTTGAACCTCCAACGCTTCCTCATCACCGAGACGGGCACCCGGCTCGCCATCCGACTCAGCCGGCTCATTCCACGCCCCATCACTCACCGTCTGCTCCGCATCATCACGTTCTTCGTCGCGCGACGCGACACCCCACTGACTCGGGCGATCCAATCCAACATGAGCGTCGTCCTCGATACCACACCCGAGGATCCGACCATCGACCGGCTCATCCACGAAGTGCTGTTCTGTTCGGCTTCCGGAACCTACGACTTCTTCCATGCCCTCGGCAGCAGCCCCGAACAGAACAGCAGCCTCGTCGACATGCCCCAGGCGATCTGGGACGCACTCGACCCGGCGTCCAGGCCCGGAAGGGGACTGCTGGTCGTGGGCCCACACGTCGGCGTCCTGGACATGGGCGGCATCGGGTTCGCCGCGTCGCACCACGCCGACTCGCACGAAGTGCAGGTCCTCTCCTACGCGCTGCCACCATCCGGCTACCAGCTGGTCAACGACCTGCGCTCTACAGAGGGTCTCATCCTCACCCCGTCGTCCGGTGACGCCATGCGCCAAGCCGCCGAACGGCTCCACAACGGCGGCATCGTCTTCACGTCCCTCGACCGTCCCCCGCCACGCGGCAAACGGGCACAAACCACCGACTTCTTCGGCAAGCCGGCCCGCCTGTGGGACGGGTTCGCGCGCCTCGCCACCGCAAACGACGCCCTCCTGTTGATCGTCTGGGTGGAACAGACCACCTCCGGCCGGTACCGTCTCCATGTCGTACGACAGTTAGACCCCAAGGAGCTCGACGGCAACGATCCCGCAGCCGCCCTCTGGCGGGCAACACTCGACGAAGTGGAAACCATCATCCGGGCACATCCGGAGCAGTGGCTCATGTTCTTCCCCGTATGGCCGGAGACCGTCGAATGACAGAACCCCACGAACGACTCAACAACATTCTCCTCGGCCGGTTCGAACGGCCGGCGCTCCAGTGGTTCGCCAGGCGTCTTCCCAGTCGCATGACCCCCGACACGCTCACGTTCATCGGTATCGCGGGGTCCGTCATGACCTTCGCCGGCTACTGGGCGAGCAATCTGTCGCCATGGTTCCTGTGGCTCGCGAGTTTCGGGCTGGTAGCCAACTGGTTCGGGGATTCCCTCGACGGAACGATTGCGAGATACCGGCACGTCGAACGCCCTCGCTATGGGTACTTCGTCGATCACGCAGTCGACGGGATCAGCGAAACGCTAGTCGCGCTCGGCCTCGGCCTCTCCCCCTTCGTCTCATTCAGCGTGGCGGCCGTCGCCCTCGTCGGCTACCTCCTCATGTCCGTCTATGTCTATCTGACCACCTACGTGCGGGGAGTCTTCCAACTGTCCTACGGTCGGATCGGCCCCACCGAGGTGCGAGTCGTCATCATCCTGTTCAACACAGTGTTGTTCTTCGCCGGAATCCGCTCGATCTCGACGCCGGTTGGTACCGTCCTCGTGTACGACGTGGCCATTGGGGCACTCGCCGCCGCCTTGATCACCGTCTTCTTGGTGTCGGTGATCAGAGAAGCGCGTGGCCTCGCGGCCGAAGAAAGAGGAGGCGACTGATCATGCTCGCGATCGAGAAGGTGGACGTCGCTGACAAAGCCCAGGTCAAGCGGTTCATCGATATCCCCTACCGCTTGTATGAGAGCAATCAGCAGTGGGTGCCTCCGCTGAAGATAGACATCGCGACGATGCTCAACCCGAAGAAGCATCCTTTTTATGAGCACTCGTTCGCCGAGTTCTACATCGCTGTACGTGACGGACGCGACGTCGGTCGTATCGGCGCTCTCGAGAACACACGTTTCAACGACGCTCACGACACAAAGGAAGCTGAGTTCTACTTCTTCGACGTTGAAGATGACTCGGAAGCGGCAGCCGCCCTGTTCGACGCGGCTTTCGCATGGGCATCCGGACGTGGGCTGAACGCAGTCATCGGACCCAAGGGGCTGAGTCCCTTCGATCCGTATGGATTCCTCCAACGCGGTTTCGAGCACCGCCAGACGATGACGATGCTCGCCTACAACTTCCCCTACTACAACCGTCTCGCCGAAGAGAGCGGATTCACCAAGGAAGTGGATTTCATCTCCCACGTCATCGACTCGTCGACGTTCGCTCTCGATCCACGAATCCTCAAGATCGCCGAACGCTCAGCGACCAGATCGGGCCTCCGAGTCCACCAGTTCAACTCCCGATGGGGGATCTACCGATGGGCCGAGAGGATTGCCCACACCTACAACAACTCTTTTGTCGACAACTGGGAGTACGTACCCCTCACCGACGCAGAGGTCAAGTTCGTCGTCAAGCAGATTCTCCCGGTCGCAAGGCCGGACCTTCTGAAGCTGATCGTCACGGAAGAGGACGAGCCTGTCGGGTTCGTCCTCACGTTTCCCGACGTCTCCGGGTCGCTCCAGCGTATGGGCGGACATCTGCTCTCTTGGGGGACGCTCGGATTGCTCCGGGAGCTTCACAACAGCCCATGGGTCGTCGGGAACGGCATCGGCATCCTCCCCGAGTATCAGCGGCGCGGAGGGAACGCCCTCCTGTACCGGGAACTCGCCGAGGTGTTCCGGCGAGCAGGCTTCGATCGGTACGAACTCATCCAGATCGCTGAGACGGCCGTGAAGATGCGCAGTGACCTGATCGGCTTCGGCGGCATCCCCCATAAGAACCACCGGGTGTACAGAAAGACGCTGTGAGGTAGCTCCACAGCGTCTTTGGTTCTGAGTTTTCGGTTCTCGGTTGTCGGTGAGAGTCTCACCCTGAGGTCCCGCGTCGTCTCCGGTCGCGTTCTTACCGAGAACTCACAACCGACAACCGCTCGAGCGCAGCTCGCCTAGAGCTTGTCCCCCTTGCCGATCACGACCACACCATTCGTCGATATGGTGAACCGGGCGGTGTCCGCCTCCCTGTCGACGCCTATCTGGAACCCCTCTGGGATCTGGACGTTCTTGTCGATGATCGCCTTCCGGATGATCGCTCCCCGACCCACATTCACGCCTTCGAAGAGGACCGACGATTCGACCGACGCGTATGAGTGGATGCGTACCCGCGGAGAAACAACCGACTGTCGGACGGCAGCACCGGAGATGATCGTGCCGTTCGCGATCAGCGAGTTGGCGGCATATCCTCGCCGATCGTGCACGTCATGCACGAACTTGGCCGGCGGCAGCGGGAAGTCCCATGTGAAGATCGGCCACTCCTCGTTGTACAGGTCGAACACAGGGTCGATCGCGACCAAATCCATGCTTGCGTCGTAGTAGGAGTCGAGGGTCCCCACATCCCGCCAATAGCTACGCTCCCGCTGTGTCTGGCCCGGCACCTCGTTCTTCGCGAAGTCGTACACGTACGCCATGCCGAGTTCTGCGAGGCGCGGGATGACGTTGCCACCGATGTCATGACGGGACCCGTCATCCTCGGAGTCACCCCTCACGATGTCTATGAGCACACTCGTATCGAAGATGTAGTTCCCCATCGAAGCGAACGCCCTCGTAGGGTCATCGGGCATCGCCGGCGGCAACTCGGGCTTCTCGTGGAATTGGCGGATCCGCATATCCGCACCTGCGTCGATGATCCCAAAACCACTCGCTTCCTTGATCGGTACCGGAATACCCGCAACCGTCACCCCTGCTCCCGTCTCGATATGTTGCTCGAGCACCTGCCGAGGATCCATCCGGTAGATGTGGTCGGCTCCGAACACCAGGACGTGATCGGGTCGTTCGTCATCGATCAGGTTGAGGTTCTGGTAGATGGCATCCGCCGAACCGGCGAACCACTGCGGCCCGCGCCGCATCTGCGCCGGGACTGAGGCAACGTAGTTGCCCAACAGCGGAGACAACCTCCATGTCTGCGCGAGGTGCCTGTCCAGACTGTGGCTCTTGTACTGCGTCAGCACCACGACGCGCCGGAAGCCCGCGTTGACGAGATTCGAGAGCGCGAAATCGATGAGCCGGTACTGGCCCCCGAACGGGACGGCCGGCTTCGCACGGTCGCGAGTCAATGGGAACAGACGGCTTCCCTGGCCACCGGCGAGAACCATGGCGAGCACCCGATCGCTCATATCCTTACGCTAGCTGCTTCGTACTGCGATACTGCGACCGACGCGCGGAGGATCCAACCGAATTGAATCCTTGTCGGTCACCACAATTAGTGGTAGGTTGACCACGTTGGGTGCCGCGGGCTGGAATGGGGCACCAGGTTACCCCCTGGGTTGCAACAGGTGAAGGGTCACATGAGAGCTACCCATCGACGGCGAGAAGACGGCGCGACGCTTGTTGAGTTCGCGCTCGTCATGCCGCTCCTGTTGCTCCTGTTCATCGGCATCATGGAGTTCGGAACGGCGTTCTATGACTTCTTGACCGTCGAACAGGCCGCCCGTGAGGGCGTCCGCACTGGAGCGTTTCTCGGAACAACGCCCGACGCAGACTGCGAGATCGTGCGAGCGGTCGTTGACTTTCTGCCGGGGGGATTCCTGGATCGCATGGACGACATCCAGATCTACGAGGCCGACACCGATGGGAACCAGAACTCCTTCCTGACCAATGTCTGGCACTACAAGGGTGGCGACCCACTCGACTGCGACCACAACTGGCTCGTCGTCACCGAACCATGGCCTTCGACGTCGAGACAGACGGTCTCCGGATCGCTACCACTCGACATCATCGGCGTCCGGTTGCGGATGACCCATACGTGGATCACCGGGTTTCCACCCTTCAAGGGCAGCTACGAGATCGACGAGAGCAGCATCGTTCGCATGGAACCCGAGGTATTCGGATGAGGCGCCACTCTGATGAAGGCGCGGTGCTCGTGTGGGTGGCGGGGTCGATCGTCGCGCTCATGCTGTTCGCCGCACTCGCCGTCGATCTCGGCTGGTTCTACCTCAACTCGTCGAGACTCCAGAACGCAGCGGACGCCGCCGCTCTCGCGGGCGTCGTGGACCTCCCAGGATTCCTCACACAGGCACAGAGCGACGCCGACGACGCCGCCGCGGCTAACGGGTTCCCCGGCAGCGTCACTTCGCTCGTTCCCCTCGCCGACAACAGCCTCGAAGTGACCCTCCAAACGACCGTGCCGACGTTCTTCCTCAGGGTCGCCGGCTTCATCAACATGACCATCTCGCGGACCTCCACCGCCGAGTACATCAAACCCGTTCCCCTCGGCAGTCCCGACAACTGTTTCGGGGAACACCCGGGCAGCCCGGGGGGAATGACCTGCACGGGTGGAGACCCCAACCTCTGGGCGGCGATCTCCGGTCCCCAGACGAACAAGTACAACGGCGACGCGTTCGCGACGCGGTACTGGGACGATCCCTGGCAGGGGACCCACTTCACCAACTCCCAGTATCGACCCCAGGGCTACTACTACGGAATCGAGGTCGCCTCCGGATCGTCTGGCCTGAACGTCTATGTCTATGACGCAGGCTTCTACGACCGCGGGAGCTTCAACACCCAGACCGGCGACCTCGGCCAGGACGACGGTGGTGGAGCGGACACGCACTACCAGCTCTACTCGCCGGACATCACACCGCTCGATCCCACCGACAATCCGGCCATCGGCGGGTGCCGGTTCGACATACCGAGCGGCGCCTACATCTACACCTACCGAAATCGGTGGGCGCAACTCTGCAACCTCACAGGGACCGTCACACCCGGGATCTACGTGCTACGAGTCTGGACAGACGGAAACTACGGCGGCACCAACCAGTACTCACTCGCCGCCTCCGTCGGCTCCGGGACCAACCCGAGGGTCTTCGGCATCAACGACATCTCCATCTTCACGAATCAACCTGGAGCCACAGGCAAACTAGACCTCGCGGAGGTCGTCCAGACCCACGCAGGCAAGATCCTCGAGCTGCACTTCTACGATCCCGGAGAGGACAACGGCAACGCGTACATGACCGTCAAGATGCCCGACGGAAGCACCGCAGACTGCTCCTGGTTCTCGGAGGACGAAAACGGCAACGACACCACCCCCTCCGGAAAAGGTGGATACGGTCCCTGCCGCATCCAGACCTCGAACGGGAATCCACTCTTCAACGGCCAGTGGATCACCGCGAGCGTTCAGATCCCCACCCACTACACCTGCTCATCCAACTGCTGGTGGTACATGAGCATCGCTCTCAACCAGCCACACGACCGCACGACCTGGACGGCCCGGGTCATCGGCAACCCCGTCCGATTGGTGCCCAACCCATGATTCGTCGGGAGCGAGGTGCCGCGACCATCGAGGCTGCACTGGTCCTGTCCCTAATCCTGCTGCTCGCTCTCGGAAGCGTCGAGTGGGGTCTGGCCTTCCGGGACTGGCTCGGTGCCGCCGCAGGCACCAGAGAGGGCGCACGAGTCGGCGCAGCGGCCGGAAACGAAGCTGGAGCGGATTGTGTGATCCTCGAAGCGACGGCAGGGGCCATTCGGGACATCCATGGCGCGGTCACACAGGTATGGATCTACAAGTCGGACTCGTCCGGATCGGTCGGAATCGCGCAGAAGTACCGACCGTTCGTGAGCGGGGACGATGGTGCATTCCTTCGCTGTGGGACCTGGTTCATCCTGGACAATCACTGGCCCGATTCCATGCGAGACAACCACGGGGCGACGCGAGACTGGTTGGGTGTCAAGGTGGTCTTCGACCACGACTGGTTGACCAACTACGCGTTCTTCTCGGGATCAGTCTGCGATCGCGGCATGGCCGTCGGGCACGACTGTTGGTCGACGGACACCGTCATGCACATCGAGCCCGACCCCACGCCCTAGCCGACGTCGCCCCTACCATTGTCGGCCGATGAGATACACACTCGTCTTCGGTCTGTTGATTTCGCTGCTGGTTGCCGGATGCGCACCATCTACCACCGCCTCCTCGGATCCGCTGCCCACCATCAACCCCGATGACTTCACGACCCTCCTCAACACGTCAGACGTTCCAGTGGTCGTCAACATCTGGGCATCGTGGTGCGGCCCATGTCGATCCGAAGCTCCGTTGCTGCGCGAGGCCGCAGAGACCTACGGGTCACAGATCCGCTTCATCGGTGTCGATGTCAACGACACCCAGAACGGTGCCGCGGCGTTCATCGCCCAGTACGGGCTCCGCCTCGAGCAGTACTTCGATCCCCGTTCGTCGATCTCGACGGCGCTGCGCTCCACTGGCGTCCCCCACACCCTCTTCTTCGCCCCCGGCGGAGAGCTGCGCTTCGCCCAACACGGGATTATCGACGAACGCACGCTCGCCGTCCAGATCGACGATCTCCTGAGGTAGGCGGTGGAGTTCACCCTTCTCGCAGCCGCGCTCCTCGGTATCGCGATGGCGCTCGCAGTGCTGCGGCTCGAACGCGTGCGCGGCGTCACGGACCGCAGGGACCTCCTGGATCTGGTGATCGGCGCCGCCGTGGTTGGACTAGCGGCCGGCAGAGTGGCCGCGATGATCCTGCAAGGCACGAACCCACTCACACACCCACTGGATCTGTTCTTCATACGTGGAGGAGTCGACGCGGGGTTCGCGTCACTCGGGTCACTCGTCTTCCTCGCCTGGATGACCCGACACGACTTCTGGCCGACGCTCGACCTGATCGCCCCCGCTGCGCTGTCCGGTCTCGCCGGGTGGCACGCCGGGTGCGTCTTCAGGGCTTCCTGCGCCGGCACCGTGTCCACACTGCCGTGGGCGTTCCATGACGGTACCGTCGCACGGCATCCGGTGGAGTTGTACGCCGCCCTCCTGCTGCTCGGCGGGGCGGCCGTGCTGGTGATCTGGGGACGGAGACTGCCCCTGGGGGTGATGGCTTCATTGGCACTCACGATCGCCGCAGTAGTCCGCCTGGCGACCGAACCGTTGCGGCTGGGTCTCGGTTCGAGTCCTCTGCCCTGGTACGGGGTGGGAGCGGTGGTCGGAACGGTTGGTGTCATGATTCGCGTCATCTCGGCTCGTTCCCGTAACATCACGGACTCGTGACCACTCCACTCGTCGATTTGGCCGATGTAGGTGTGCGGTTCGGTCGGCTGACCGTGCTGCACGGCATCAACCTGCACGTCGATCCCAACGAGGGCGTCGGCATCGTCGGGCCGAACGGCTCTGGCAAGTCGACGCTCCTTCGGGTGCTCGCCACGCTCCTCAAGCCCACGTACGGCACCGGCTCCGTCCTCGGTGTCTCTTTTGCGGCGGAACCCGCGGCAACGACTCGACGGAGGATCGCGTTGATCGGGCACCACCCAGCCCTCTACGGAGAGCTCACCTTGAAGGAGAACCTCGAGTTCGTGGCGCGCCTCGCCGGCAGCCCCAGCGGCGCCGTCCGTTCATCGCTCGAGATGGTCGGGTTGGGTGGCGCCATGGACCGCAGGGCCGACCACTCATCCCACGGCATGCAACGACGAGTGGAGTTCGCCAGGGTCCTCATGACCGAACCCGATCTTCTCCTCCTGGACGAGGCCCATGCCGGCCTCGACAAGATGGCGGCGGCGCTGGTCGAGGCAACGGTGCACGACGTCAAGCGGCGAGGTGGCGCAGTCGTGCTCGTGTCCCACGAGCCCGACCGGATGCTGCCACTGGTCGAACGCACCTACGAGTTGGTAGGGGGCACGGCGATCGAGGGCGTCGCATGAGTGCCCGAGAGTTCTGGCGCCAGACGTTCGAGATCATGCGCAAGGATCTGAAGGTCGAAGGCCGGGCCGGAGAGGTGCTTTCCATCACGGTGCCGTTCGGAGCAGCCGCTCTACTCCTGCTGCCACTGGCGATCGGCACCGAGAAGGCGATGCTGAGCCAGATCGGTCCCGGAATGTTCTTCGCCGTCACGCTGCTATTCGGAATGCTGGTCGCGTTTCGGCAGTCGGCCACCGAGGGGCCCTCCCATCGCGAACTCCTGATACTGCTCGGGATCGACCCGGCGGCGACGTTCGTCGGTCGCACGATCGCAAGCGCCCTCCTGCTCCTTGTCTTCGAACTGGTCCTCGTCCCCCTCGACATCGTTCTCTACAACCCTGAGCCCATTCGCCAATGGGTCTGGCTGATTCTGATCTTGCTGCTCGTCGCGTTCGGGCTGGCTCTCGTCGGAACCCTCGCCGGTGCAGTCACAGCCGGCCTGCGGACACGATCGACGCTCGCGTCCTTGATCGTTGCCCCCCTGTCGGTGCCGCTTCTCATCGCGTCGACGCAGGTGATTGAAGCTCTTCGATTAGACCGCAGTATCCTGAACTGGATCGTGTTGCTTATGTCCATGAACCTCGGGCTGACCGTGGTAGGAGTACTCACCGCCCGCCCACTGGAGGAGACATCCCGTTGAAACGTTCGCTGCTCACCCTCTCGCTGCTCGCCGTCGCAGGTGTTGCTACCGGTCTGACGTTCGGCATCAACGCCCCACTCGACGAGTTTCAGGGGATCTTCCAGAAGATCATGTATGTGCACGTGCCGTCCGCGTGGCTGGCCTATTTGTCATTTGCCGTAGTGCTGGTGGCAGGCATCGGCTACCTCGTCACCAAGCGACACTCGTGGGACCGTGTCGCTGCGAGCTCCGCCGAGATGGGCGTGTTCTTCACCGGCGTCGCGTTGATCACGGGCATGCTGTGGGGACGACCCGTATGGGGCACGTTCTGGGATTGGGGTGACGCCAGACTGGTTCTCACCGCCCTCATGTTCATCGTGTACCTCGGGTACCTCGCTCTGCGACGCAGCATCTCCGACCCCGACATGAGAGCCCGACGCGCCGGAGTCCTCGGAATCGTTGCGTTCGTCCAGATTCCGCTCGTGCACTTCTCCGTGACATGGTTCCGCACGCTCCACCAGGCACCGACGATCCTCCGGCCGGAGACGTTCGAAGGGATGGGTACATCGACGATCGATCCGGCCATGTTGCGGGCGCTGATGATCAATCTCGGCGCTTTCACGCTCGTCTACCTGGCGTTCATGGTCGCTCGTGTGTGGATCGCGCAGATGACCGATGCGATCGAACAGCGTGAAGCGCAGGAGAATCTGGAGATCGCAGGCGCCGGCATAACCGCACCAAACCTGGAAGGGCGAGCCCATGCATGAATTCACGGGAGGCTGGGTAGTCTTCGCATACTCACTGGTGTACGGGTTCCTGATCCTCTACGCGACCAGCCTGCTCATAAGATTCCGATCGGTCTCGAAGCGGTACAAGAGGGGGAACTGATCATGGCGCACCGATGGTTCATCATCCCGGCGATCGTCATCATCCTGATCGCCGTCGGCTTTTTCGCGTTCGGGAATCTCAACGAGAATCTCGTCTACTACCTCACTCCGACCGAAGCGGTCAAACAACGAGCCGACTTCCCCGACGGCCGGCGGTTCAGGCTTGGCGGCCTGGTCGTCGCCGGCAGCATCCACACGACGGACTCAGGTGTCACATTCGAAGTGACCGATGGGGAAACGACCGTCGACGTCGACAATGAGGGCACCCCGCCGCAGCTCTTCAAGGACGGCGCCGGGGCGGTCGTCGAGGGTGCATGGGAGGGTGACCAGTTCGTCTCCGACGTGTTGATCGTCAAACACGACGAGAACTACAACGCCCAGGAACCCCACGATTCGTTCGTCCCAGGAGACAATGGATCATGACGGCTGCCCTCGGCTTCCTCGCCGTCATCACCGCGTTCATCTCATCGGTCGTACTCGCCGTTCAGGGGTTCCGGAGACAAGCCGGCAGCGATGTCTCCCTGGCGGGTCCGGTCTACGGCCTGGTCGGCGGTGGAATCGTCGCGATGCTCGCACTCCAGGTCGGCCTCCTCACCAACGACTACTCCATCGCGTACATCGCCAACAACTCGACGACCTCCACCCCCCTGCTGTACAAGATCGCGAGCGCCTGGGCTGCCCTCGAAGGCAGCATCGTCCTGTGGGGACTGATCCTGGCGATCTTCACGGGAACCGTGTACTTCGCTTCGAAACGCCTCGGGACGCGGGATCCGCTTGGATCGGGCGCCCTGGGAGTGATGGGTATCGTCGCCGCCTTCTTCTTTGGACTGATGCTCACGGTGTCCGACCCGTTCGCCGTGTGTACCGTCGCAAACCAGGTCGGGTGCGCCGCGTCCAGTGTGTTCCCTTGGGCGCACGCCCAAGCGGCTCTCGAGGGCTTCGGGCCGAACCCTCTGCTCCAGAACCACCCTCTGATGGCCATCCACCCGCCAATGCTGTACGTCGGCTACGTCGGTTTGAGCGTTCCATACGCGTTTGCCATGTCGGCGCTAATCACCGGCCCTGGCGGGACCAACTGGCTTCGGAGGACGCGGTCGTGGACGCTCGTGGCCTGGATCTTCCTCACCGTCGGCATCGTGCTCGGTGGGCTCTGGTCCTACGACGTGCTCGGCTGGGGCGGCTACTGGGCGTGGGACGCCGTCGAGAACGCGTCGTTCATGCCCTGGCTCCTTGCCACGGCGTTTCTCCACTCTGCCGCGGTGCAGCTGCGACGTGGCATGCTCCAGAGCTGGAACTTCGTGCTGGTGATCTCGACGTTCGCCTTGACGATTCTCGGTACGTTCATTACGAGGTCGGGGATCGTCAATTCGGTTCACGCATTCACCCAGTCGGCGATCGGGCCGATACTCCTCTGGTTCTTGGCGGTTGTCCTGGTGTTCTCGTTCGGGCTCTTCGTGATCCGAGCCAAGTCGGTCGGCTCTGCACCGCGATTGGACTCGCTGGCGAGCAGGGAAGGCGCCATCCTCGCAAACAACCTGCTCTTCAGCGTGTTCGCGTTCGTCGTCCTGACCGGCACGATGTATCCGTTCGTCCTCGACGCACTCACCGGCTCGCAGGTGGGGGTCGGACCTCCGTTCTTCAACAAGCTCGCGACCCCGATCGGGCTCATCCTGCTGCTGACGATGGCGATCGGCTCGATTACCCCGTGGAGGACAGCCAAGGGCTCGGTCGTATGGGCACGGATCCGCAACCCGCTCCGCCTCGCTCTCGCCATCTCGGCCATCGCCGTCCTGCTCGGCAGGCGCAGCTTGACCGTGGTGGCCGCGATCCTGCTCGGCTCGTTCGTCGTTGCGGTCTCCGCGAGGGCGCTCTGGGACGCCGTCAATCGACGTCACGTGAAGACAAGTGAGGGGTATGCGGGGGCGGCACTCCACACCATGCGATCAGACCCCGGCTACTGGGGCGGTCAGATCGCCCACATCGGCGTCGCTGTGCTCGCCGTCGGCCTCGCGTTCAGTGGCAGCCTCGTCGTGAAGACGCACGTCGAACTCTCACCCGGTGACACGGTGCAGTTCGTGGGCTACGACATCACGTACGTGAACGAGTTCAGCCGAGTCGAAACGAATCGTTTCGTCTCTGGAGCACTGATGGAAGTATCCAAAGACGGCAAGGTCGTCGTGGATCTTCAGCCCCGTTTGAACTCCTACTCCAACGGACGCAACTCGGTCGGAACACCTGATGTCTACTCCACGCTCAAAGGCGACCTCTACCTGTCGCTGCGTAGCTCAGTCGACGTGCCTCCGATCGCGATGGACGTGTTCTGGTTCCCGGACATCTGGCTCGTGTGGCTCGGTGGACTCCTCGCCGGTGCCGGAGGGCTCTGGGCGTGGCTCGCGCGCAAACCCGCGAGGGCCACGGTCGGAGCTTCGGCATGACCGAAACCCGAACCGGGCCGAGACTCGGCACCTGGCTCGGGGTCGCGGCGATCGTTCTCATTGCCATCGCCATGGTTGTGGTGTTCAGTCGCGGGTTCGGCAAAGACCCAAGCCTCATCAAGTCTCCACTGATCGGCAAACCGATGCCAAGCGACACGCTGGCCTATCTCGACAGTGGCGGGACCCTCAACCTGGCCGCCAACGATGGCAACGTCATGGTGATCAACTTCTTCGCGTCATGGTGTTTCCCGTGCCGGCAGGAGCACTCGGTGATCACTGCTGCGGCGGCAGAGTATGCGGGAGCACCGGTGGAGTTCGTGGGCATCGTGTATCAGGACGAGCCGGACGCGGCAATGGGCTTCCTCGACGCATACGGCCGGGCGGAAGGCATGCAGTATGTCGTGGACCCCGAGTCTCGCGTCGCCATCGATTTCGGCGTCTTCGGTGTCCCCGAAACGTACTTCGTCGCCCCCGACGGGACGATCATGGCGAAGAAGGTCGGACCGATCTCTTCAGTCGAGATGAGCAACACGATCAACACGATCCTCGCAGGTGGAACCCCTGGCGATCTCAACGAAGGGCAGACTCAGTCCGGCTGATCAGAGCCTGTTCTCCGTGAGCAGCCGATGGTCGGCGAGTACCTCTTCGGTGGGTCCGTCGGCGACGATCGTTCCGCGATTCATGATCATCACCCGCCGGCACAACGCGCGTGCATAGGAGAGGTCGTGGGTCACCAGCAGCGTCGTAATGTCGAGTGTGTCGAGCATCCTCGCCAGTTCCCTCCGCCCGGCAGGGTCGAGGTTCGATGACGGCTCGTCGAGAACCAGAATCTCGGGCTCCATCGCCAACACGGTGGCGACGGCGACCCGCCTCCGCTCCCCGAGACTCAAGTGGTGTGGCGCCCTGTCGATGGCATCCCCCATCCCGACCGCGTCGAGCGCCTCACGGACTCTCCGATCGAGATCTTCTCCCTGCACACCGAAGTTGGCAGGGCCGAATGCCACGTCCCTGCGCACGGTTGGCATGAACAGCTGGTCGTCGGGATCCTGGAACACGAGGCCGACTCTTCGACGAATCTCCCGGAGATTGTCGTCGTTGACCTCGAGTCCGGCGACGCGAACGGTGCCGGCCGACGGTCGAAGGATGCCGTTGAGGTGGAGCACGAGCGTTGTCTTGCCGGCTCCGTTCGCTCCGAGGAGCGCGACCCGTTCGCCAGGGTGAATGTGGAAGTCGGCACCGTAGAGTGCTCTCCGACCGTCGGGGTAGGAGTAGGTGAGCTCACGTACCTCGAGTGCGGGAGTACTCACCGTATCACCCACGCCACGATCGTCGACAGCCAAGCAAACGCCGGAACCCCCATGCCGACGATCCACTGTCGTTTCGACGTCGTCGCTCGCTCGAAGACGGGCATGGCACCCGTGTAGCCCCGGGAGAGCATCGCTCGGTGCACTCGCTCCCCCCGCTCGTAGGAGCGAACGAAGAGGGACCCCGCCGAGGTTGCGATCGGTCCTGCCTGCCCGATCCACGAAGGGTCGTACCCCCTCGCCGTCATCGCGACCCGCATGCGTCGCAGCTCGCCGGTGATCACATCGATGTAGCGGACCATGAATCCTGCGATGGCGGTGATCAGCTTGGGGAGCCGAAGTCGCTCGAGTCCTTCGAGGATGTCGGGCACCTCGGTCGTGGCCGCCATCAGCACCGAAGCACCGAGTCCGAGCGTCCCCTTGACGAGGATCGTCCATGCTCCCCAAAGCCCCGCGACCGAGAGCAGCACACCGAGCACAGGCGTCCTCTCCCCCGTTCCTATGAACGGCATGAGCACTGCGAAGAGCACGAACGGGATCTCGAAGACGAGCCGGCGGGCAACGAATCCAAGGGGTATGCGTGCCAACAACATGGCCCCGATCAGAAGCGCTCCATCGACACCGAACGCCCAGAACGTCTCGCGAGGGGTCGCAACGACCGCGCCCACGAACAGCACCAGCGCGACGATCTTCACCTGCGAGGGAAGGTCGTGGAGAACACTGTGCTCGTGGCGGTAGAGAGCGTGAGTGTGGAATCCACTCAACGGGGGGTCTTCACACGCTTGCTCAGGCGAATGACGCCATACGCGATTCCGAACGTGACTGCGACACCGAGCACACCCGCGACGGCGGTTGCGATGGCGCCATCACCGCCGAACCCGTAGCCGGCGAAGGGTGACTGCCCGTCGATCGGGCTGGTCTGTGCCGTGTCTATGAAGCCCTTGTCCTCGGCGACCCGCTCGAGACCGTCGGGATTGGAGTTCGCGAACGGACTCAGGAAGGCGGCCACGACCAGTGCTGCTCCGACCCCTGCTAGGACGAACCGCCCTATCCGGCGGGGCTGTGCACCGCTCGTGTCCAAGAGATCACTCGCTCCGACCACGATGTCCGGCCTCGCGGCAAGGACCGTCGCGACGATGACGCCTGTGATGAGCCCCTCACCGATTCCGATCAGTGCGTGCACACCTCCCATTGCGATCAGCACGGTCGAGACTGGAGCACCGCCCGTGCCGCCGATCGCGTACTCGGCGACAAAACCCAACGCTGCGATCTCGACCGAGATCCCCGCGGCGATCCCCGCAGCGACTGCTGCCGCCCTTCGGGTTCGAGGGAGGAAGGCACGGAGCCCCTTGTAGATCAGCCAGGCCGACCACGGAGCGATGATCGCCATGTTGATGATGTTCAAGCCGAGCGCCGAAACGCCCCCGTCGGCGAAGATCAACGCCTGCACACCCACCACGACGGCCATGACGACGGACGCCAACCACGGCCCGAGCAACACCGCGGCTAAGCCTCCACCGATCAGGTGCCCGGAAGTGCCGACGGCGACCGGGAAGTTGATCATCTGTGCGGCAAAGATGAATGCCGCTGCAAGCCCGGCGAGAGGGATGTGGCGGTCGGCGAGCCTCTTGCCTGCCTGCCGAAGTCCCGCACCGATGCCGCCGGCGGCTGCGACGGCCGCCCCCAGCGACGTCGACCCATTGATGAAGCCATCCGGGATGTGCACCGTGCTCTCCTTATTGCACACGACTTGCAGTAAGAAGTATAGAGGTGACTCACTCCGTTCGCCGTCTCAGTTTTCAGTCTTCAGTTTTCACTCATCAGTCTTCAGTCTTCAGTTCAGAGACGCGACATGAACGTGTGCCTCCACCGCTGGGCGGCCACTCTTGCCGAGAACCGAAAACCGAGAACTGCGTTGGTGAGAACGGCCTTCTTCGTCCTCGGCCTTCGGCCGAGTCTCCACCAACACTCGCTTCGAGGGGTGGAAACAGAGCTCGCTCTGCTTGCCTAGGAGTCGATCAGCGCGTCCAGGCTCGCTTTGATTTCGTCAGCTCCTCTTGCCCCCGCCCACCGTTCGACTTCCTGACCCGACGAGGAGACCAGCACCGTCCACGGCTGGCCGGAGATTCCGTAGATCCCACGGACCAACTCTTCCGCATCGAGCCCCCAGCGGATCGCTCCCGACGGCATGAGGCGTGCGGCGCCGGCCGCGGTCTTGTCGAATGTCGAAGCGTAGGCGACCCCGATGAAGTCGATCTCGTTTTCGTACTCGGAAGCTAGGTTGTCGACAACGGGCAACTCCCGTTGACAGATCGGTCACCACTCGGCCCAGAACACCATGTAGACGGGACGGGTCTCACTGCTCAGTGTGAAGTCGGTTCCGTCCGAAAGGGTCAGGGTGAAATCGGGTGCCGGTTTGCCTGGTGATGCGGTCGATGTCGAGGTCGATGCTGTCGCCGAGTTGGAGGTCGATGTCGTTGACGGTGGTGTCGTC
>CAWHCO010000002.1:0-21290 GCA_963827865.1 uncultured bacterium
CCGGATCCTTGGAGTGCTTCCCCTTGCATACCTGGCAGCCCCGTTCCTAGGGGTGCCCGGGGTGAGACGGCTGGGCGGTTGGTGGTACCGCCGCACTGCCCAGCGGCGCCACTGCTCGTACGAAGCGGCAACTGGATAGTCTGCATCGGCAATCTGCGAGCATGTACCCCATGACGTGGGCGTCCGACTGGTGGCTGAGCGAACTCGAACGAGACCCGTCCTACGGGAACGTCGTCACGCCGCTGCTCATCGAGATCCTCGACGCCCAACCCGGAGGCACCTACCTCGACCTTGGCTGCGGCGAAGGGCAGACGATGCGTGTCCTCGTCGAAGCAGGCATGTCGGTGGTGGGCTGTGACCTCGACGAGACGCTCCTCCCGATCGCCAGAGAAATCGGACCGGTCGTCCGGTGCGACCTGCCCGACCTGTCATGGCTCGGAGATGACACCGTCGACGGGGCCTACGCGTCGCTCGTGATCGAACACCTCGACGATGCTGCAGCCATGCTCCTTGAAGCCCACCGGGTCGTCCGTTCGGGTGGGGTGCTGGCCGTCGTTGTCAACCATCCGATGTTCGCCGCGCCGGCGTCGGGTCCGATCGTCGACCCCGACGACGGTGAAGTGTTCTGGCGGTGGGGTCGGTACCTGTCCGGCGGAAGGATCGTCGAACCGGTGGGGGACAGCGACATCACCTTCTACGAACGACCTCTAGCCGACCTACTCAACATGGCCGCCGACGCAGGGTGGGTTCTCGAGCACATGATCGAACGTGCCATCGAACAGTCCGGGACGGTCCGACAGGAAGAAGTACCTCGGCTGCTCGCGGTCCGGTGGGGCAAGCGGTAGACCACCGATACGATGGGGACATGCAGCGCCCCAAGCCATCGGAGATCCCCGACCTTCCCGGTGCCTACCTCTTTCGAGACCCGCACGGGGAAGTCCTCTACGTCGGAAAGGCCAAGTCGCTGCGCAAACGGGTCGTCAACCACTTCAATCAGGTCGGACCTGGCGCGTCGAAAGTCGACGAAGCGGAGACGGTCGAGTGGATCGTGACCGCCAACGAGGTCGAAGCGGTGATGCTCGAGTACTCGCTCATCAAGAAGCACCGGCCCCGCTACAACATCAAGCTTCGCGACGACAAGTCCTACCCGTACCTGGCGATCACCAGACGTGACGAGTGGCCCCGGGCAAGGGTGATGCGAGGGGCCCGTCGCAGAGGCACGCAGTACTTCGGTCCCTTCGCCCACGCCTACGCCATCCGCTCGACCCTCGACCTGTTGTTGAAGGCATTCCCGATTCGCACCTGCTCCGACGGTCTGTTCCGGCGCCAGCAGGCAATGGGCAGGCCATGCCTCCTGTATCACATCGAGAAGTGCTCGGGCCCCTGCATTGGTGCGGTCAGCCACGAGGCATACGACGGGATGGTGGACGGTCTCGCTGCATTCCTCAACGGCAACACCGATCAGGTCGTTCGGCAGTTGCGCACCGAGATGTTCGAGGCGTCGGGGTCGCTCGAGTACGAACTCGCTGCCCGGTACAGGGATCGGCTCGCCGATGTTGAGAAGGCGCTCGCCCGCCAGGAAGTCGTCACCGACCGGCCGGAGAACTTCGACCTGATCGCCGTCGACGAAGACGACCTCGAAGCGTCGGTGCAGGTCCTGAGGGTGCGCCGGGGTCGGGTGGTCGGACGGCTCGGCACGATCGTCGACAAGATCGAACCCCTCGACAACCCGGAGTTGATCGGACAGATGCTGCGGGAGCTGTACGGGGAAGAGACGCCACCGAAACTCGTGCTCGTCCAAGAGATGCCCCCCGACCGGGAGGTGTGGGAGGCGTGGCTGTCCGAGCGGCGAGGCTCCATCGTCTCGCTGCGGGTTCCTCAGCGGGGCACCAAACACAGGCTGATGGAAACCGCCCACACGAACGCCGCAGATGCATTCGCCCGACACCGTCTCCGGCGCCAAAGCGACCACAATGCCCGGGCGAGGGCGTTGCGGAGCCTCCAGGACGCACTGGATCTGCCTGATGCACCGCTGAGGATCGAGGCGTACGACATCTCCACGATTCAGGGAACGAACACCGTCGGATCGATGGTCGTACTCGAAGACGGCCTCCCGAAGCGTTCAGCCTATCGGCGGTTCAAGGTGAAGACCGTCACGGGGCAGGACGACTTCGCGTCGATGGAAGAAGTGCTTCGGCGTCGCTTCGAGGCGTACCTTGCGGAACGCGACCGGCCGGTCGAAGAACGAGGCAAGTTCTCATACCCGCCGTCGCTGGTGCTCATCGATGGGGGAGCAGGACAGCTCGCTCGCGCTGTCAAGGTACTCAACGAACTCGACCTGGACATTCCGGCCGTCGGCCTCGCAAAGAAGATGGAGGAGGTGTACCTACCGGGCGTTGCCGACACTGTCCGCATCCCTCGTGATGAGGCGGCACTGCACCTGCTGCAGCGAGTGCGTGACGAGGCGCACCGGTTCGCGATCACCTATCACCGCAACCTCCGAGGCAAGTCGATGATCGACTCGACCCTCGACGAGGTTCCGGGCATCGGGCCGACTCGCAAGAAGCAGCTGCTGAGAGTCTTCGGGTCGCTGAAAAGGATGCGGTCGGCCGACGTGGAGGCCCTCGCAACCGTGGTGCCACAGGGTGTCGCGGAGGACCTGTATGCTGCATTGCACACGCTGGAGCAGGCATGAAATACCCCTACGAGACCCGTTTTGGTACCGGATGGATCGTGTTCGAGAGAGAACAGATCGCCGAAACCGTGCTCCCCGGCTGTGAACCACCGGCAACACCCACCAGCTATAACCCTCGACCTCAGGTTCAAGCGTTGGGGCGGATGTTGACCCGATACTTCGATGGTGATCCGACAGCCCTCGAACCGAACCTCGCACTCGCCGAGCAAGGCACGACCCCGTTCCTGGTACGTGTGTACAGGGTGGTGTCGAGGATCCCTGTTGGTCAAGTGATGACCTACAAGGAGGTCGCGACGGAAGCGGGGAACTCGAACGCGGCACGGGCTGTGGGCCAGGCGATGGCAAACAACAAGTTCGCGCCGATCATTCCCTGTCACCGGGTCGTTCCCGCGTCCGGTGGCGTAGGTTCCTACGGAGGTGGTTCAGACTTGAAACAGGCGATGCTCGACATGGAGGCGAAGATTGGCTGAGGAACTACCGGCGGCCGATCGCCCACAGGTACTGATCGTGACCGGCATGTCGGGTGCCGGTCGATCCACGTCGGCGAAAGCGCTCGAGGACCTCGACTATCTCGTGGTCGACAACCTTCCACCGGCGCTCATCGACGAGGTCATCCGTCACAACGTCGAGCTCACCACACCTCGCAACCTCGCAGTTGTCGTCGATGCCCGAGGCGGCTACCCAGTCGACGCGATCCAGGCAGCGATCGAGCGGGTGGAACGCGAAGGTGTGGAGGCGTCCTTGCTGTTTCTCGACGCTTCCGACGAGGTGCTGATCAGACGGTTCGAAGAGAACCGGCGGCCACACCCCGTCGCCGGAGATACCCTCGTCGACTCGATCTCCGCCGAACGGGAATTCCTGTCGGAGCTGCGAGTCGACGCCGATTTCGTTATCGATACGTCCGACTCCAACGTCCATGAGTTGCGACGCCGTCTGGAAGAGGAGTTCCTTGGCCAGCGCAAGGAACGGCCGATGCGTGTCGCCGTGTCGTCGTTCGGGTTCAAGCACGGCGCCCCACGTGACGCGGACCTGCTCTTTGACGTCAGATTCCTTCCCAACCCCTTCTGGGTGCCGGAGCTGCGGCCGCTCACCGGCAAGGACCCGGAAGTCCGCCAGTACGTGCTCGACGATCACGACGCACAAGAGTTCCTCCAACGGGTGGAAGGGCTCATCGACTTCCTGGTGCCCCGGTTCCAGCACGAAGGCAAATCGTACGTGAGTATCGCAATCGGGTGTACCGGCGGGCGACACCGATCGGTCGTGATCGCCGAGGCGCTCGCCAAGTGGCTCGACGGGCGCGACGTTCGGGCAACGGTCAGGCACAGGGACGTCGACCGATGACACTGCCGGAGGTCGCACTCGATCCGTTGGGCGTGGAAATGGACGGTCCCCGGGTGGTGGCGATCGGGGGCGGCCACGGACTCGCACAGGTCCTCGAAGCGGTCCAGCTCTACGCAGGGGACATCTCGGCGATCGTCACCGTCGCCGACGACGGAGGGTCGTCCGGCAGGCTCACCAGCACGCTGGAGATCCCCCCGCCGGGAGACATCCGTATGTGTCTCATGGCGCTCAGCCCGGAACCGTCCGTGTGGCGTGAGCTGTTCGCCTACCGGTTTGCGTCGACCGATATCGCCGGCCACTCGCTCGGCAACCTGATGCTTGCAGCCATGCAGGACATCTTCGGTGACTTCCCTACGGCGGTTCGGATCGCCGGTAGGCTGCTCGGCGCTCGAGGGGCGGTCATTCCGGTCGCGGGGAGATCCCTGCACCTTCGTGCCGAGATCGACGGGAAGTGGGTGAATGGTCAGGTCGCGATCGCAACGACCCGCGGCACCATCACTCGACTACTGGTTGAACCCGACACCGAGAAGGCGAGTCCCACAGCTACCGCCGCCATACAGTACGCCGACCAGATCATCCTCGGCCCTGGGAGCCTCTTCACTTCGGTGATCTCGGCGTTGATCGTGCCCGGCATCGTCGACGCGATCGAGTCGTCGAACGCGCAGCTCGTGTTCGTCGCGAACCTGACGACCCAGGATGGCGAGACGTTCGATCTCGACGGTCCCGGTCATGTCGAAGCGCTGTCGCGGATCGCGGGCCTCGAGAAGACCGGTGTTATCGTCGCGAACGGCTCTGTCTTGGACGTGGCGGACCCGATCCGCCGGCTCGAGTACCCGGTCGACGACGTCGAAGCACTGGGATGGCGGCTGGTCGAAAGGAGCCTGGTCGACGTCGGGGCAGCCTGGCCACAGCATGATTCGATCGCATTGGGGGCGACACTCGCTGAACTTGCCTGAGGAGGTTTCGGTGGCGAGATATCTGACACTTGATGACGTAGCGGTCGCGGGACGACGAGTGCTCGTCCGTTCCGACCTGAACGTGCCACTGACCGACGGCACGGTGACCGACGACTTCCGTATCCAGAAGAGCTTGCCGACGATCGGTCGGCTGCGTGACGCCGGCGCGACGGTGATCGCGTGCAGCCACCTCGGCCGCCCGAAAGGCCCGGATCCCAGCCTGGTGATGGATCCTGTCGCGGCGAGGATGAGTGAGCTGGGCGGTTTCCCCGTCCGGAAGCTCGATGCGGTCATCGGTCCGGAGGTCGAGTCGGCGGTCGCGTCGGCAGGTCCGGGCGACGTCTTGCTGTTGGAGAACACCCGGTTCGAGGCAGGCGAGACGAAGAACGCCCCCGAGGTCGCCGAGGGACTCGCTGCCCTGTGCGACGTGTTCGTGCTCGACGCGTTCGGGAGCGCCCACCGTGCACACGCGTCGACAGTCGGCGTCGCTGAGCTGGTGCAGTCGGTAGCAGGGCCACTTCTGGTCGCTGAGGTCGAGGCGCTGTCGAAGCTCCTCGAGAACCCGGAGCGGCCGTTCACCGTCGTGCTCGGCGGAGCGAAGGTGTCCGACAAACTCGGGGTCATTCGCTCCCTGCTGCCGAAGGTCGACTTGATGCTGATCGGCGGTGGCATGTGCTTCACACTGCTCGCGTCGGAAGGCTACGAGATCGGCTCGTCGTTGTTCGAAGAGGACAGGGTGGACGAGATCGGTGAGCTGTTGTCCTCCGATAAGGGCGACAGGATCAGCCTCCCGGAAGACATCGTGGTTGCCGACCGTTTCGCCGCCGACGCCGAGTCGAAGACCGTTCCCATCAACGACATTCCGGACGACTGGATGGGCCTCGACATCGGACCGGTCACCGCGGAGCTATTCGCGTCGGTGATGCACGGCTCTCGGAGCGTGTTCTGGAACGGCCCGATGGGCGTGTTCGAGTGGGAACGGTTCCGTGCCGGCACGGACCATGTGGCGCGTTCGCTCGGGGACTTCGAAGGGTTCAGCGTTGTCGGCGGCGGTGACTCGGTCGCAGCGATGCGTCTGCTCGGGCTCGAAGACACGGTGTCGCACCTGTCGACCGGAGGTGGCGCTGGGCTCGAGATGTTGGAAGGAAAGACGCTGCCTGGCGTCGCCATACTCGAGAGGTGGGTGTGATGGCTCGCAAGAAGCTGATGGTTGGCAACTGGAAGATGAACGCAACGCATCTGGAGGCCATCCAGATGACACAGAAACTGCACTACCGGCTCGACCCCAAGGACTTCGAGAGGGTCGACGTCGGGATCGCGCCGCCG
Organism: uncultured bacterium; assembly: GCA_963827865.1. GTDB lineage: Bacteria > Actinomycetota > Acidimicrobiia > Spongiisociales > UBA4744 > CAYLHS01. Next base: position 6,319 of record CAWHCO010000002.1, read on the forward strand.
TTCACGGCGCTTCGGTCGGTGCAGACGGTCATCGAAGCCGACCACATGCGGATCCTGCTCGCCGCCCAGAACGTCTACTGGGAGGAGAAGGGCGCGTACACCGGCGAGGTGGCGCCCGGCATGCTCGAGAAGCTGTTCGTCAAGTTCGTGATCGTCGGCCACTCGGAACGCCGCCAGTACTTCGGTGAGACCGACGAGACCGTCAACAAGAAGGTGAAGGCGGTCCTCGCCCACGGCATGACACCGATCATGTGCGTGGGGGAGACCCTCGAAGAACGGGAAGCGGACTTTGCTTCCGAGAAGGTCGGGGGACAGGTACCTGCCGGTTTGGCTGGTCTCTCGGCCGAGCAGGTAGCCGGTCTGGTGGTCGCGTACGAGCCGATCTGGGCGATCGGGACCGGCCGCACCGCGTCTCCGGAGGACGCGCAGGAGATGATCGGGTTCATCCGTGACATCCTGCGGGAACGGTGGGGCGACGCGGCCGACGAGACGAGGATCCTCTATGGGGGATCGGTGAACCCGGGCAATGTCGCCGCGCTGATGGCCAAGAAGGATATCGACGGGGGACTGGTCGGTGGGGCGTCGCTCGACCCCGACACGTTCGCGTCCATCGTGCGCTACTACATCTGAGAGGTACTGATGAGCTACACGCTGGTGCTACTCCGCCATGGGGAGAGCACGTGGAACATGGAGAACCGGTTCACCGGCTGGACCGACGTGCCACTGTCCGACAAGGGCACGGCCGAGGCGATCGGTGCCGGCCGGCTGTTGAAGGTCGAGGGGTACAAGTTCGACATCGTGCACACCTCGGTGCTGCGACGGGCGATCCAGACCGCCAACCTGGCGTTGGATGAGATGGGACTGTCCTGGTTGCCGGTGAAACGCCACTGGAGACTGAACGAACGCCACTACGGGGCGTTGCAGGGTCTCAACAAGAAGGAGACCGCAGAGCGCCACGGCAAGGAGCAGGTGTTCGAGTGGAGGCGGTCCTACGACGTTCCGCCACCGCCCCTGGAGCTGGACGATGAGCGGCACCCCTCCCACGACCGGCGCTACGCGGCGCTGGCGCCAGACGTGCTGCCTGCCACCGAGTGCCTGAAGGATGTGGTCGCGCGCATGATGCCGTACTGGTACGACGAGATCGTCCCGGACGTGCGTGATGGCAAGCTCGTGCTGGTGGTCGCGCACGGCAACAGCCTGCGGGCGTTGGTGAAGCGCCTGGATCACATATCCGACGAGGACATCCCCGGATTGAACATTCCGACGGGGATCCCGCTCGTGTACCGGCTTGGTGAAGATCTCGAGAAGGAAGAGAGCTTCTATCTGGGCGATCCGGAGGCCGCCAAGAAGGCTGCTGAGGCGGTCGCCAAACAGGCCGGGTAGCGCCCGTTTCTCCCCGAAGGGGGGAGGGGGGCGACCTGGTGAACCCCTGGGAGGGTGCTGGTCGTGCCTCAGCTCAGCCGGCCGGGTCTCGCCGTACCTTGCCCAGGTACCCACGGTTGGTTGCTGATTGAAGCAGCGCCAAGAGTGAGCCGAGTCCTCTACTCGTTGGGGCGCTCGCTCCTCCTGATCTGCTTCCACAGCTCTCGATCAACGAGATCGCGATAGTCAGGGTGACGTCGGACGAAGGCAGCGACGAAAGGGCATAGGGGGACGATGGTTCCGCCACCTGCCCGAACATCGTCGAGTGCTTCCTTGATGAGGGTGCTGCCAACTCCCTTGCCGGCGTAGGAGGGGTCGGTTTCAGTGTGAAAGAAGACGTGTCTTCCTTGCAGCATCTCATACTCGGTGAAGCCGGCCAGCTCGCCGTCGACATGGGCGGCATACCTGCCGTTGTCCGGGTCATGCTGGACGATCACTTGCGCCATCTTTGGGATTCAAGCGGTTCTCGGAGATTGTGCATGCTCCCAGGGAGCACACCTTGTCGCCCGTGACCTGACGGGAAGAGAGGCGGAAGTCGGGAAGACCGAGAGAAACCCAGCTGATGACTGTCAGCGGTCGTGCTACGTGCCTCGGCTCAGAATAGGCGCCAGACCTCGAACCAAGCTCCTTCGCGAGAGTCTTCCCTCAATCCGGCCAGGATCACACAGTAGGGCCGGCCTCTTGCATCCTGAGCAGCCCGACGATCAAACCGTCGGTGAGCGCATTCCACGAGGCTTCGATCACGTTTTCGTGGACGCCGATGGTTCCCCACGTCTCGTCTTCATCGGACGTTTCGAGGAGCACCCGGACAGTCGCCCCGGTCCCATAGGAGGAATCCAGGACCCGCACGCGGTAGTCGGTCAGCCTGAGCCGATCCAGGTCCGGGTATGCCGTCATCAACGCCGCTCGCAGTGCCTGATCCAACGCATGGACAGGACCCACACCCTCCCCGGTGGTGACGACCCGCCGGCCTTCAACCACCACCTTCACGACTGCCTCGGCGACGATCTCCTCGCTGGCTCGCCGGTCGGTGAACACCTTGAACGACTCCAACTCGAAGAAGTCCTGCTCCCACCCGAGCGCCCTGCGCATGAGCAGCTCGAACGAGCCGTCGGCGGCCTCGAAGTGGTAGCCGCGGTGCTCGAGATCCTTGACTTCCTGGAGAATCCGTGCCGCCGTGTCGGCATCCACGTCCAGACCGAGACGTTTCGCTTCGGCCAGGACGCTCGCCCGGCCGGCCAGCTCCGAAACGACCATCCGTGTGTGGTTTCCCACCTGGGACGGGTTCTCGTGCTCGTACGCGTCGGGCCGGCGAGCCAGCGCCGACGTGTGAAGGCCGGCCTTGTGGGTGAAAGCAGACACTCCCACGTACGGATGGTGGGGATCGAGGGCGATGTTGACGACTTCGGCGATGTGGTGCGCCACTGGACCGAGCAGCTCCAGTCTCCCTTCGGGCAGCACAGAGAGGCCCATCTTGAGGGCCAGGTCGGGAATGAGTGTCGACAGGTCGGCGTTGCCGGTGCGTTCCCCGTAGCCGTTGATGCAACCCTGCACCTGGTGGACACCGGCGTCGATCGCCATCACGGAACTGGCCACCGCACATCCGACGTCGTCGTGGAAGTGGACGCCGAGAAGACTGTCCGGAAGGGCCTGCTGTACACCGTCGATTGCACGCAGGATCGGTGTGGGCAGGGTGCCGCCGTTGGTGTCGCACAGCACCAGCCGTTCCGCTCCCGCCTCGGTCGCCGCCTGGAGCACCCGGAGGGCGAACTCGGGGTTGGATCGGAAGCCGTCGAAGAAGTGTTCGGCGTCGAAGAAGACCCTCCGGTCATGGTTGCGCAGGTACTCGATCGACTCGGCGACCATGCGCACGCCCTCCTCGAGGTCGGTCCGGAGCGCTTCACGCACGTGGTAGTCCCACGACTTGCCGACGATGCAGATGACTTCGGTGTCGGCGGCGAGCAGCGCCTGCAGCTGAGGATCGTCTGCGACGGTCCCTCGGGGCCGGCGGGTCGAACCGAACGCCACCAGGGTGGCAGTGCCGAAATCCAGCTCGCTTTGTGCACGGCGGAAGAACTCGTCGTCCTTCGGGTTGGCCCCCGGCCACCCACCTTCCACGTAGTCGACCCCCAACTCGTCGAGCAGGGAGGCGATCCGCAGCTTGTCCCCGACGGTCAGCGAGATGCCCTCTTGTTGAGAGCCGTCTCGCAGGGTTGTGTCGTAGATCTCGGTCTTCATGGGGAGCTCCCGGGTAACAGAAAACCCCTCGCGGAGCGAAGGGTTGGGTTCACACGATGAGCCGTGTGCGCTAGTCGATAATGGAAAGGCTGGTCAACATGTGACGAGCAGTATGACCGACCAGAGGCCCTCCGTCAACGATAGGGACGCAAAAGCCCCCTTTCTGTTTCGGTCGGGCCGGGCGCGGCATCACCTATATCCCCCCTGACAACTTGACCTAGGCGCGCGGATCCCGGCATACTTGGGCGCCGCGGTGCGACTGTGCCGCTCGATCTGGAGAATCAATGCAAGTCCTGACCACCATCATCGTCGTCATCCACGTGATCGTGTCGCTCGCTCTCGTGGTCTTCATCCTGCTGCACGCGGGGCGAGGCGGCGGCTTGTCGGACATGTTCGGTGGGGGAATGGGACCGTCAGCGATGTCGGGATCGACGATCGTGGAACGCAACCTCGACCGGATGACCGTCGCTTCCGGCCTCATCTTCACCGTCACGACCGTCGCGTTGACGATCATCTTCGGCGGGTAGCCGGACGGTATACTCACCCACCCACGTCGGAGTGGCGGAATAGGCAGACGCGCTAGGTTGAGGGCCTAGTGTCCGAATAGGACGTGGGGGTTCAAGTCCCCCCTCCGACACCGCGAGGCTGCAACGCTGCTTTGAGCCGGCCTCGTGCAGTGCCGTGTTGTTCTTTGGTGTCCCGGCGCTCGATCCTCCTCTGCTCACGACAGGAGGTTGCCGATCCGCTCGACCTCGTCGGGGTTGCTGGGCACTGAGTCCCAGGGCAGTCCTATGCGGTCCTTGCCGGGTTGATCCTTGAACCGCGGGATGACGTGAATGTGGAAGTGGAACACGGTTTGCTTCGCAGCCTCTCCGCTGCAGTTCATGAGGTTGACGCCATCGGCCCCGAGCCGGTCTTTCGCTCGGCCGGCGATCTGTTGGGCAAGATGGACGCACGCTGCCAGGTCGTCGGCGGTGACGTCGAATAGGTCGGTTGCGTGCGAGCGCGAAACCACGACGACGTGGCCAGGGGTCACGGGGTTGGTGTCCATGAACGCGATCGCCCTTTCGCTCTGAGCGATCGTGGTCGATGAGATCTCGCCGGCGACGATCCCGCAGAAGATGCAGTCGGGTTCAGCACGCACCGAAGAGACTCTACCCATGGCTCCACGACGGCCCAGGGTTTGGGCGTGTTGCTGCGCGTTCAGGCTGTCTCGTGTACAGGCCGTGGTGAGACTGCCTCCTCGTAGTGACCGCGTGGGGCCAGAGACTCAGTCGTGAACCCGCGACCAGACACTATGCGTCACGCTGCTACCAGCCATGCCTCCCAGGGGTCGCGTGTACTTGGGGTTCTGGTCGCTCCTCCGACACCGCGAGACTGCACGAGCTGAGGGCAGAGAGGACTCGTCCGTCGAGCGAGAACCGATCTCGATTCCCTTTCTGTCTCGATGGCCGCAGCATGTGTCGGGTCAGTGTGTGGAGGGGCCTTTCGCTGCGAGCTCTAGGGACGTGTGAGCAGCTCGGCTGCTGTGGTGGCGGCCGCCATTCCGCTGTCAGTTGTGACGATGAGCATGTCGAGTTGGGCGGCCAGCTCGACGTAGAGTGCGTCGACGAGTCGCAGGTTGTGTCTGCGTTTCCACGCGCCGGCCAGAAGAGTCGAAAGGGCGTGCCGCTCTATGGGGGAGGTGGCGAGGCGTTCGACCCTCGCTTCAGTCTGCCGGGCGGTGAGTTGGCCGGCCCGATGCAGCCGACCGAGCGCTGAGAGTACCTCTGCGTCGAAGTGGGCGGGGGCGTGGAGTTCGTTCGCTCGAAGACGATCGGCGACCTCGTTCGCCAGCGGTGATCCGACGAGCAGATCGACCATCGCTGAGGCGTCGACGATCGCCCGTTCAGGCATGGTCGCTGTCAAACTCGTCCCTCGCGTCGTTGACGACTTCGATCACGTCGTCGTGGGTGACGCCGGTGGCTCGCAGTCGGGAGATGTCGTCGAGCCAGTCGTCGGTGCGACCGGCGGAGAGGGCACTGCGAAGGGCCTCCTGGGTGAGGCTCGACACGTTCAGCCCGGCCACCTTTGCTTTCTCGGCCAACTCGTCGGGTAGGTACACGTTGACTCTCGCCATGCGCATAGTATACACACACCGTCGTGTCGCATCAATCCTGTCGGGCCAAGCATGCTCAAGTCAACGATCAGGCAGCTGCCAGGAACTCGCCTGCCAGCTCGCCGCGTGGGGAAACGGTTCGGATCGCTCCTCCGACACCGCGAGGCTGCAACGCTGCTTTGAGCGTGTCCGTAGCTCTTCTTCCGGAGTGCCTACGTAGTCGGTAGCCACCCTGCCGGTGCGTGCAGTTGCCTGCCGGAACGAGAGGTGATTGGGGAGGGAAGCCGCGACGACCGGATCACGTGCTTCGAGATTGTCAGCGCGGCGCTCGCGGTCTTTCGGAGTTCGGAGGAGTTTCTTCTCGGAGGGAACGCGACGACGACCCGCTTGTCCGGAAACCGGCTGAGGACCGATGCGACGGGAGGCGCCAGGTCGCTGTCACCCGAAATGAGCAGAGCCACGTCGTAGACGTCGTCGTATGCGTCGTTGAGGATCTGGACCGCGATGTTGACATCGGTCTTCTTCTCTTCGTGAGTGTGCCACGATTGCCCGCAGGAGTGGCATTCGATCCTCTTGGAGAGGAAGTGCCCGTAGGTGATGTCGACACCGCCTCTCGCATCGAGGGCTTCCAGGTACGTCGACTGGCGCCTCTCTGTTGCCGGATTACCGCGCACGCGGGCTGTGGAGTACCTGACCATCTGAAGGTGTTGGTGTTCCTTGAGAAGCGCTTGTGACAGCCTGACGAGGTCGAGCCATCGAGATGAGTGCAACGAAGCGTCTCTCAGGCCGTGGTAGAGGTTGAAGCCATCGATGTAGGACAAGACTCTGGTCATGATTGCGCTCGCTCGATACTTGACGATCGGAGTGTTCTCACGGATACTTGTACCTGAACCACGCCAGGGTTAGTAGCCCTGGCCCGACGGCCCCGACGTGAGTCGGGGCTGTTTCTTGGGGTGTTCGTGTTTCGAGCCGGTACAGAAGCCGGTTCTGTTGTCGCGTGACTACCTCACGCTGCCATCAGCGATGTCTCCCACGGATCGCGTGTACTCCGGGTTGAACTCGCTCCTCCGACACCAACGAAACCCCGCAATGCGGGGGTTCTTGTCATGGGGTGCCAATCGGCCGAGACGACTTGCTTTGCGCGATACGGACACTATCCGGGCATTTTCCGGCCGTGGGTACGGGGGTGTGGTCCCGAGCGGTTGGAGGTCGCCATCCCAGCAAGCGTCAATCATCGCCTACGGAGAAGGCACGCGGATCGGAGATCTGCCCGAAACTTGAAGCTGCTTTTGTAGTCGAGGGACCACTCGTCGTCGTATCGCTTGCAACTGGTCCTCAATGAGATTAACTACTACTGCAGGGCGAATCTTCCTGGCTTCGAAGCGTAGGAGGGTGACAGGAAGTGTCGGGGAGGGTGCCGCGCAAGACTATGCGCAATTGGGCGATACTGGGAGGGTTCAGTGTCTTCTCGTGAGTCCGGCCGACTGAGTGGGCCGCGACAACGTGACGAGTCACGGCTGGCGTCGCAGACCGGAAAGGATGACAGCACGCCTCAACACCGGTCCGCAGGCGTCAGCTGTGACATGGTCTCGCTGGTCGTCCGTCGGCTGGTCACCTTCCTTCACGATCCGCGCAAGCGGAAATCAGTTCGACACTCCCATCGCGCGATCCCCACCGGTCCTAGTTGGACCCGCGCCTGGTCACCGGCCTTCCCGATCCGCGCAAGCGGAGTTCAGTTCGACACCCCCATCGCACGATCCCCACCGGTCCTAGTTGGACCTCGCGGCTGGTCACCGGCCTTCTGCTCGCGGCCGGTGTGGCCGTGCTGGTGATCGGCGTCACCATCCGCATGGCCGACCTGAGTCTCGACACGGTCCTCAGCAACTCCATGCAGCCGACCCTCTCGGCCGGCGACGTGGCAGTCACGCAGGTCGTCCCGACCGACTCAGTTCGCGTGGGCGACGTCATCGCATTCGTGGCGCCGGGCAGCGGCCGCATACTGATCCATCGCGTCGCGTCGCTAGAGGACGGCGTGATCACCACGCGGGGCGATGCCAACTCGGTCGATGACCCCTGGCGCATCACTCTCACCGGCTCGACCGCGTACCGACTCGTCGCGGTCGTGCCCTACGTCGGGTGGTTGACCGAACTTCAGCGGCCGGCACTCCTCCTCGCGGGAGCGCTGGTGGCGCTGATCATCCTGCTCGAGTTGAGAAAGGAGGTTGGCAAGCGTCTGTCGAAAACCCGGACTCAACACCAATTGTGAACCCGGCGGGCGCGTTCCGCCTGGCAACCCCAATCTTTGAAAGGCTAGGAAGGCAATCATGACTCTACGCAAGATCGCCGGACTCCTCATGGCGTTCGGCCTCACAATCGGCCTCGTTGGAACTGGCGTCGGCGCCAGCTTCACCGATCAGGTCACGGCCACCGAGAACATCGAGGTTGGCACCTTCGGGTGCCAGATTGACCTCATAGGCGACGGGCTCCCCCCGAGCTCGTCGATCACCTACAACGCGCCCCTGATCACTAGCTCGGCTGCGGGCAAGGCCCCGTTCACGTTCACCGTCACGAACGTCGGCTCAATCCCTCAGCAGTTGACGATCACGGACGGCGGGCCAGACGGCGTTTTCTCGGCCATGCCCCTGTTGCCGGCCGGCCCGGTAGTGCTGGGTGCCAGTGGAGCCCAGGTCTTCGATACCGGTATCGAGTGGACTGAGCTCGAGAACACCGACCTCGGTACCACCGGGTCAATCACTTGGACGGTGCACTGCGAAGAGGTTCCGGCAGTACCGGAGGTATGTGAGTATTCAGTCGAGGCGACTGGCGGGCCACACGATGGCCTCTATGGCAGCACGGTCACACCAGTCACAATCACCAATGAGGACTGCAGCAGGTCGATGGCCTCCAGGTTGAACATACGAGAGCTTCCAGGCAGGGCAAGACGAAGGCGCCCCAGCCGGTTGGGGCGGCTGGTCGTGCCCCGAGTCTGGTTATCCAAATGTGGTCGGCGGTGGAGTCGTACCCGAGGGTGCTGATGTCTATACCCAAGGTCCAGCAAAGTCTGGGGCACCAGCAATCGACGGGTTCAACTATCCTGTCTATCCCCACTACACCTTCCCCAGCGGTGAAGAAGGATGGGTCGTCGAAGGTGCTGGTACTACCCCGCCAACCAGCATCTATGCACTTTGTGGAGCCTAACTAGGTAAGTCGGCACGGAGAGCGTTTGAGGGCCCGGGCAACCCGTGGCCCTCAACTCCTGTGGAGACCGGCACAGGCACGGACCTGTTCTATTGGGTGTCGTTGGCGGTTGTAGCGGTGCTGTTCCTGGCCGTAGGAGGATTCCGCCTCGCAGCGGGCACAGCGAAGACCTAGACCGTCCGCGAGTGTGACAGCGCATCGGAGGAAGCCGATCCACCACTGGACTCGCCAACCTCGGTCCGTCGGTCGCGCGACCAACTGCCACTTGGCGTAGTCCCAGTCGTTGCCGTCACACCGTGAGGCACACCTACGATCAACAACCCAGTCCCGAAGCCGCCATTCGGGGTTGTTTACATCCCCCGAGGAGGGTGCGATCGTCCAGAACGGGGCGGGACTGGGCAGAACGCTGTACATCGTCCTCGAGTTAGCCCTTCCCTAATCGAAGCGCGGGTATCGAGTGAGTGTAGTGGCCTGTCGTTGTGAGCCCTAGGGAGTTGCTTCGTGAGAAGCTCAGCGTTCCGGTGGCGGCTGCCACCGGCGTCGGTAGGGAGACGGGCATGTCGAGTTGGCTGCCAGCTCCACGTAGAGGCGTCAACGAGTCGCAGATTGTGTCTGCGTTTCCACGCGCCGACTACGAGTGTCGACAGGGCGTGTCGCTCTACGGGGGCAGTGGCCAGGCGCCCGCTCCGAGAAGCGCCTGCCAGTTGGTGAAGGTGGGGATGAGCCGTGACGGATGTGAGGATCCGTCGGGTGTCTGAAGGGCGGGGGTAACGGGGAGCTCAGGCGAACGCAACTTCTCGCCAGAGATCCGACGGGCCGCTCGATTCCTGGGGCCTGGGCGCTCGCCCTGAGCAGGTCGATGGCAAGGTCGAACACCTCGATGTCAAGTGGCAGACTGTTGCACGCTTTGCCTCGCGAGATGCCGTGAGAGTGTACTGAGATCGGCGAGCGAGGGCACTGCGAAGGCCTCCTGGGTGAGGCTCGACACATTCAACCCGGCCACCTTTGCCTTCTCGGCCAACTCGTCGGGCACGTATACGTTGACTCTCGCCATGCGCATAGTATACACACACCGCTACGTCACATCAATCTCTCTCGCAGGCACCGGTTGCCAAGGACGTCGCAGAGTCTCTCGCCAAGGTCCATTCATAGCGGTCTTGCTGCATACCAAGGTCGACGCCTAAGGCTGAATGGAGGGGTGCTCTCGTCCTATCTCTGACAATACACAGAGGCGTTTCAATGGTTGACGGAAAAGCCCTAGCGAGCGGACAACCATGTTTCCCGCTGGTCGTGTAGTCGGCATGGGTATCGGTCCTCCGACACGAACCCCAGGTAACGTTTGAGGGTGCCCTCCTGGTGTTGGGGGTGGTCACTGTGGCCTGGTCAGGCCGAGGTGTCGGCCCTGACAGAAACCAGCTCCACCGTGGATCGCTGGCGGTCGCAGAGATCTTCCCGCGCCCGCGCTCGGGGGAGTGTCACCGTGTTCGGTAGACGTCGCGCCGATGCCCTATGCGAAGAACGATGACTTCTCGACGTTCGTCGTCGATCCGGTAGAGGATGCGGTAGGTGCCGCGTCGAGCACTCCAGACGCCTTCCAGCTCGTTGCGAAGCGCAGCGCCTACTTGCCGTGGATTGTCTCGGAGCGGACCGGTGATGAAGTCGATCACGGCAAACGCCACCGCTTCAGGGAGTGTTTCGCGGATCGATCGGGCCGCCGGCGCGGTCACCACGATCTCAAAGGCAGGTTTGATCACCGGGGTCGCAGGGCCTTCACGGCGTCGACGCCACGAACCACGTCACCCTCGAGGTAGGCGCGGTGTGCCTCGACGAGTTCGGCCACCGCATCGGAGTCTCCGAGCACCGCCGCCGTCTCCTCCAGAGATTCGAGATCCTCTGGACTGATGAGTACCGCTGCCGGTGTCCCGTTCTTGGTGACCACGACACGTTCGTGGTGTGATTGCACCCGATCAACGAACTCCGAGAATCGATCTCGCACTGTACGTAGTGATTCGCTTGCCATGGCCACAATTGTGCCACACCCAGCGGGCGATGGGAAGGTCCACGCCGATCACCGGGAGCTGGAGCAGACACACGCGTGCTCCGGTCTTCTCGATCGCAACCGCATTCGGCTATCTCTCACCTGAAGGAGCTTGAGCAGCGAGTGTCGAGTCGATGGTGACGATCCTTCTCGCCGCGACTGTCTCGGTTGGGGCGTTGTTCCTAGAGGGAAGCTTCTTGGCATCCACCACAGATGCGCCAAGCAGTTCGATTGGGCCCGTGGATCCCGGCGCTCGTGGGTCGAACCGGGGGAGGGTGGTTTGATATCCACCAGGTGCCGCAGGCTGACACGACCCTACGCGGCAACCAACCATGTTTCCCACGGGTCGCGTGTACTTGGGGTTGCAGTCGCTCCTCCGACACCAAGAAACCCCAGGCACATGGGTGCTCGTGCCGCCACGTGATCCTTTGACTGGTGGTACAGACCGGTTGAGTCGGCGGGTTGCGCGGAGGTCGCATCCTGCTTCTAAGATGTCCGGCGGGGGAGACGTAGACGAATTGGTCTACTATCTAGTATGCTCAGTCTATGAGTACCACGATCAGAGTGAGTGAGAGCACCCGCGATCGGTTCGCAAGGCTTGCAGATACCACCGGACGTCCGATGACCCAACTGCTAGACGAGGCAGCCGATGCGCTCGAACGACGTCTCTTCTTCGACGAGATGAGCAAGCGGTTCGAGGAACTCCGCGATGATCGGTCGGCGTGGGCTGAGATAGAAGCTGAGCGTGCTCTGGAATACGGCACTGTCGGTGACCAGTCCTGATGACACCGCGGAGAGGTGAGATCTGGCTGGTTGACTTCGGGGAGCCGATCGGACGGGAACAATCCGGCCGTCGCCCGGCCGTGGTGACTTCGGCAGATGCGCTCAATGAGGGTCCAGCCGGTGTGATCATGGTCGTCCCCTGCACGACCACCCGTCGAGGCCTTCCGTCCCACATTGAGATCGATTCCGGTGATTCGGGTCTTGACGTGGTGAGCTATGCCAAATGCGAGGACCTCAAGTCGGTTTCCGAGCAGCGGCTGATCACCCGTCTCGGTCAGGTCGGTCCTCATGTGATCTTCGAGATCAGCCGGGTCCTTCGTTTTCTACTCGAACTCTGAACCGCAGTTCGTTCGGTTTGCACGGCCGAGAGAGCACTCTGAGCAGGCTGTTTTTGAGTCTCTACACATTCCGGGCATTACCAGAAGCGCCTCAACGATCACCTCACGCGGCAACCAACCATGTTTCCCACGGGTCGCGTGTACCTGGGGTTGCAGTCGCTCCTCCGACGCCGCGAGACTGCATGGGGCCGGGCCAGGGGAGAACTCGGTTACGGTGCGGGAGTTGAGGCGCTTCCCGTTTCGATGCGCCGGGTATCGGCTGCCCGCGGATCGCAGTCCTGGGCAAGAGTGACGCATAGAGCAAATCGGTGAGCTTCCCAACAAGGTGGGTCGACCTGCCCACCTCTACGGAATCGTTGATCCCCGTGTTGCCATCGCTGCCATGCATGGTGACGACGTAGAGATGCTGCTCGGCAATATCCTGCTCCAGTGCCCGGCGTGCGGAGAGGTGATCGTCAGCGGCGATGGAGGAGCGTCGCGAGCAAGCGTTGGCCGACGGTGGCCCACGCGTCGGGTGGGCGGGTATCGTTGGGGTGGCGATCTTGGATTCCGACTGATCGTGAGGTGCAATGATGCAGAGAGCCGCGTATCTCCTGATCGGGGCGGGCGCGCTCGTCCTCATCGGTTGGTCCGTCAAAGGCTTCTTCCTCTCCGACCAAATCCCCATCCTGGTCAGGGTTGCAGCGGGCGCGGTCGCCATCGGGGCGCTCATCCTTGTCGGCTTGGTGGTCAGGGATCGGCTATCCGAGTCACGAGATGACGACTTCAAGGAGGTGCAACGATGATCATCACAACAGCGGGTTCGATCGAGGGGCGCACGGTGACAAGAACGATCGGCCTCGTCAAGGGCAACACCATCCGTGCGCGACACGTCGGGAAAGACATCATGGCGGCGTTCCGGAACATGGTCGGTGGCGAAATCGTCGAGTACACCAAGATGATGGGCGAGTCTCGCGAACAGGCCCTCGCCCGGATGGTCGAAGATGCGGAGAGCCAAGGGGCCAATGCCATCATCGGAATGCGCTTCGCGACATCGATGGTGATGCAGAACGCGTCGGAGATCCTGGCGTATGGCACCGGCGTCGTGCTGGATTGACCGTACTCGTCCCTGGCACATGTACTCGGGGTTACAGTCGCTCCTCCGACACGAACGTTTGCCCCACGCGGGAGCATCTCGACCGAGACTCGGCCTTCGGGGTGGTAGGTGAGGTTCGCTCCCAGCCGTAGAGTTCGGCCTTGTCTGCTGGGTCGGCTTCGGCGAGGACGGTGACGATGTCGCCAAGCTCATCGACTAGAGCACGGACTTAGGAGCTGGTGAGTTTCCCACCGGGGATCGAAGGGGTACCCGGCGGCGTCGGAAGTGGTCCGGATCGCGCCGTGTTCGAGACCCATTCTCGTTAGACGGTGATCACGACGTTGCCGACCTTCTGGCCCGTCTCTACGTAGCGGTACGCTTCGACTATCTGGCCCAGGGGATACTGGCGGTCGATCACCGGCACGAACTCGCCTGATTCGATGAGCTCTCTCAGATACCTGTTCGCCTCCGGGTCGTGACCGGGAAGCGGGAACATGAGCTTCCTGCCGCGAAACAGGGGCGTAAGAAGCGCCAGGATCGGGCCGTGCCAGAGGAGCCCGACATCCGATGAGATGTAGATTCCGCGGGGCTTCAGCAGTCGGCGGCATCGACGGAAGGAGCTCTTGCCGACCGCGTCGAGAACCAGGTCGTACCTCTGCTCATCCAGTGTGAAGTCTGTGGTCTGGTAGTCGATGACCCTGTCTGCCCCCAAGCTCCCCACCGGGGCCACGTGGGCGGTGCCGCAGACCGCGGTCACATTGGCGCCGAGGCTCTTGGCGATCTGGACCGCTGCCGAGCCGATGGCTCCGGTTGCGCCGTAGATGAGGACGTCGTGCCCAGACTGGACCTTGGCGCTTCGCAGCATGCCCAGCGCGTAGTGGGAGCCTTCGGTGCTGGGAGCAGCCTCGTCGAAGGTCGAGTCTGTGGGGATGCGCGCAATCAAACGGCCGGCTTGGATGGTCATGTACTCGGCGTGCGCGCCGAATGTGCCCTCGCAGTAGCCGCACACCCTGTCGCCCAACCTGTAGGACGTGACGTCTCTGCCCACCGCCACGACTTCTCCTGCGAACTCGGTTCCGAGGACGGCGACCTTCGGTCGGCGGAGCCCGCTGAAGAACCTGATCAGGAACGGGGTACCTCTGCGGTAGCCGCAGTCCGTCCGATTGACGCTGGTGGCGCGAACCTTGATCAGGAGCTCGTCTCCTCCGGCCGTCGGCTTCTCGACTTCCTCGAGCCGCACGACTTCCGGCGGGCCGTACCTGGTGCGAACCGCTGCCTTCATCAGTGGACGGAGCGTAGCGGGTCGGTTCGCGAAGAGTTCGCGAGGGATTCCGCCCGGGCCGCCTCGATGGCGTCGGCTGCTCCACGATAGCGGCCTTCGAAGAGGTGCCCGCAGACGCCGTAGGGTCCGGATCGAAGCGTGGCCGAGACGCTGGGAGATGACGTAGGGGTCTCCCCGGCGGCGATGAGCAGGCGACGTGGGGGGTCTTTCATTTCCGGTCTTCCCGATACATGGTGAACGTGCATCGAGATCACACCGGGGATCTCGCCGTGATTGGCTATCCTTGGACTAGGTGCCGAGAAGGATAACGATGGCCAATGAGATAGTCGGATGTGGTCGGGTCACTGGAACCGTTGGGGTCGAAACGCCCTCGCACGTCTCTGAGCCGAGCCGATCCGATGACGCAGTACAGGAGGTCCATGTGAGCGCAACCGTGGGGCAGCGGGCCCCAGACTTCACAGCCCCCGCCTATCGCAAGGGTGGCTTCACGCAGGTCAGAC
>CAWHCO010000003.1:0-381299 GCA_963827865.1 uncultured bacterium
CGCATCTTCAGTCTTCAGTCTTCAGTCAACAGCCAGAACGCTGCCTCGAAGAAGGCGAGACCGCGGGGCGACCTTCTCACCGAAGACTGCGAACCGAGAACCAGCTCGGGGAGCGAGCCTCACCTCACTCGTTCTTGTGCCGCCCACCGGAAGAACATGACCGCCAGCGTGCCCCAGATGATCGGGACCATCCCGAGCTTCATGGTGATGCCTGCCAGCTGCTGGTCCTCAAGAGCAGTGAGGCTCCCGACTCTCGGAGCGAGCTCGTAGGTCGAGTACAGCGGATAGCTGGCGAACGTGAGGAAGCTCGCGGGGACGATCGGCACGATCCCCGCGGACACAAACAGGTACACCATCTTGGCGGCGAACGAGTGCGTACGCTGTTCCTCGATTGGGTTGAGAATCGGCATCCACAGGATGATCCCGGACGCCAGCCATGACATGTCCATGGCGAACGATCCGAGCTGAGACGAACGCAGCGTGTCGACGCCAATCGGCGAGTGGGTGAGCACCAGCACGACATTGAAGATCACCCCCGACACGAGGAGATGCTGCGACAACCACTCATGCACCCGGGTGAGGTGGAGCCTGTCGAGTACTCGTCGGGCCATCCACTCGGGGGTTCCCAGCAACATCAACGGAGCGACAGCGAGGGTGTAGAGGACGTACTGGAGCATGTGGATACTGGCGAGATAGCCGGCGCCGAGCGTGCCTACGGGCCAATCCGACGAGGCCCAGAAGATGAACATGGCGGCAAGGAACGTCCAGATCACTTTGCGGTCTATCTCCCGGTGACGGCGAACAGCAATCAGGTAGGCGACTGTCGGCAACAGGACCGTGAGCCACACGCCGGGATAGGCGATCCAGTGCCAGGTCCACGGCTTGTTCAAAGCTGCGCACCAGAGCTTCATGGCTTGTCCATGATGAGCGGCAGGTCGTGCACCCACTGAGTCTGGCGCGTGCCATACGGGTACTCGGTGTAGGCAAGCCCGTCGGGCGCATAGGCGATCACCTGACTCGCGTGGCCCATCGAGTAGTCGGCGCCATCACCAATCTTGACGGCAACCGGCACACCGGCGGCGCGCTGTGCCGCCTCCACCTGGTCGACGGTGCCCGTGAGCCCGACGAACGTGGAGTTGAAGTTGTCGAGGAATGTTCTGATGACCTCTGGCGTGTCACGTTCAGGGTCGACCGTGACGAACACGACCACCGAGTTCCGTTCCACATCGGGGAGCCTGTCCATCACGGCGGCAAGCTGGGCGAGCTGCACGGGACAGATGTCGGGACAGAACGTGTACCCGAAGTACAGCAGTGTCAGTTTGCCTTCTGTCTCGGTCGTGAAATCGAACGGCTGCCCCTGCGTGTCGGTGAGGACGAACTCCGGTTTCGGTTCCGGCGGCTCCAACACCGTCCCATCGAAGATGGAGCCGATCGTCGTCGGGGTGCCTGTTGCCGTGCACGCGGCCGTCGTGCCCAGGAGAAGGACCACGAGACCGGCGAGAGAGAGCGCTTTCCGCACGATCCGTCATGGTAGGAAGGGCCGGAGGTATGCGGGAAACCGGGCTCCGAGCGGTTGGTGGGCGGGGTGCTTCCTCCCCGCCCACCGGTTGGGGACTACCAGAACACCCCGGCGGCGATTCGGGATCGGTGACGTAATCATCACTGAAGCGTTCGCTGCTCCTGGTACAGCAAGTCGAACGTCGACCACCAGGTGGGAGCCATCGCCCATGTCGAGGATCCGAGCAGGATCGAACTCCTGTCAACCGGACGTGTCGCCGAACGGCGCTATCCAGTTGTCGATACCCTCGCCAGTAGCACGGCGAACGGAATCTCTCCGTCGCCAGCCGACGATCTCAGACGGGGCGATCTTGCATGATCGCCAGTGGGTGTCCCTCTGAATCGCGGAAGAACGCCATCCGGAGTTCTGTGGATTCCGTACGGTTGATCACATGCGGTTGGCCGAGGAGTTCGACACCGGCCTCGGCGAGGCGTGCATACTCCTGTTCGATGTCATCCACCGCGAAGTAGAGCAACGGGTGGGAGGAGAACTCGGGCGACTCGGCCGCACCGAGGTAGAGGCGAACACCATTCACGTCGAAGAAGGCCATCTGTTGGGCCGGCACGTCAAACACGAAGGTGAGTCCGAGCGTATCCCGGTAGAACTCGACGGCCTTGTCGAAGTCGGTGACGGTGATGTGAATCTGCCCGATCGAGTTGATCATTGGTCCTCCTCGGTTCTCCTCCTGTCTAGCACGACGCTCCTAGCGAGTCGTCCGAGCTAGCGTGCCGCCCAGAGGAGCGAACGCACCTGCCGAACCGTGCCGCAGGCCGGCGCTCCCCGTCTTCCCTGGAGGTGACACCGATGACGAGCGACACGAACCCACGCGCAACGCTCGACCTGTGGGACTACCGACGCCGCGTCGCAGACATCTATGCGAGCGTACGCGAGATGGATCCGACCCACGGATGGGCGTTCTGGGTGTCTGCTCGCAACGATCTTTTCCGCAGCCACTCACAGAGCCCCCTGCCGGCAGAAGAACGGGAGTCCTTCGCCGGCCTGCACTACTGGTCGTACGATCCCCAACTTCGGGTGAGCGCCGCGGTTGAGCCGGCATCACCCACCGAGATCCTGCTCGCTCACAGCGGCGACGGCGCCACGCCGGCCAGGAGCTTCGGGAGGGCAACCTTCCGCCTCGGATCGGAGGAGCTGTCACTCGTCATGTACTGGCTCGAGGACTACGGCGGAGGCGTGTTCATTCCGTTCGGCGATGCGACGAACGGCACGGAGACCTACGGCGGTGGGCGGTACCTGATCGATTCGGCCAAGGGGGCCGACCTGGGCCATGAGGAAGGTCAGGTGACCCTCGACTTCAACTTCTCGTACCACCCGTCGTGCGTTCACGACACGCGCTGGTCCTGTCCCCTCCCCCCGAACGGGAACCGCCTTCCCATCCCGATCCGAGGCGGAGAACGGCTGGCGCGGTAGCATGCGATCGTGGTTGATCAGGACAGAGTGGATCGTCTGGACAAGTTGCTGAGATCGGCGGCGCGCGCTCACCATGCCGAATTCGGCGGGCCCAACCCCGGCTGGCCCGAGTGGTACGCAGCGTTCATCCACCCCGAGATCGGTGCGATAGTCGGATTCGATCCCACGATCGAACAGGTGGCGGAGTGGCTCCGCCAGGCAGACGAGCTCCATCGAGCCGAAGCACCAGACGACCGCTGGCCCCCCTTCTACACCCGCTGGATCCTCGAGTCGCTCGAGGAGTAGGGACACCTGACCGGACGAGCCGGAATGCCATGGGCTACTTGCGCTCCTCGTCGCCACACATGCCCGCAGCCCGGCGCGGACCGGGCCTGATGGGGAGGTGGTCCTGCTCGCCGATCAGGACCGGACCCTCTGGGATCATGCGGCCATCGACGAAGCCGCGCCCATCGTCGATTACATCCCGCGGCGGCGGCGCCGGCCGGTTCGTTCCAAATCCGGGCCGCTATTGCCGTACTCCACGGCGTGGCACCGAGCTACGATGCCACCGATTGGTCGCAGATCGTTGAGCTGCACCGGGCACTGGAGCAATTGCAGCCGTCCATGGTTGTGCACGTCAATCGGGCGATTGCAGAAGCAGAGGTTCGTGGCCCCGTCGCCGCGTTGCAGCTACTCGAAGACCTCGAGTCCGACTGGCACTTCCTCTGGGCGGCACGAGCGGAGATGAACCGGCGGCTCGGCCGACTCGAGGAGTCACGCCGCGACCTCCATCGGGCGCTGTCGGCCGAGCTGAACGAGTCCGATCGGAAGCTCCTCGAACGTCGCCTCGCCGAGCCAACATCGACGAGCCGCTAGTGGCGTGACTGGTCTCCGCCCGATCAGCCGGCTTCGAGCCGCCGGAGGGTGTCGGAGAGGTCGATGTGGAGGGAATCGAGGAGCTGCCTCGCCGGATCCGGCCGCTCGAGACTGAGGATGGCTCGGAGGAGATGCCGCTCCTCGATCTGTGGTGAACCGTCGGCACGGGAAGCGACGACCGCTTGGTGGAGGGCATGTCGGGCGCCCGAGGTGAATGGAGGTCGTCTCCGTCCGGACATCGTTCGCGGGCGGTCAAGGGGAGCCGTCTCGATACCGACGGCCGAAAGCGCCGCCTTGTCGAGTTCGGTGAGTGCGGAACGCACGGTCTCGAGGTCGACGCCGAAGAGTTGGCACGTGAGCGACGATGCATCGGACAGGAGTCCCATTAGCAGGTGGTGGGTGCCGGTGCGGCGGTCACCGAGGCGTTGCGCTTCAGAACTCGCTGAGATCAGCACCACCGCCCGGATGTCTCTAGTGAGCTTCACCATCATGCCTCCTCGAGTACTTGGTGTGGATCGACTGCCGGGACACGCCGAGAGCGTCACCGATCTGTTCCCACGACCAACCGTGCTCCCTGGCAATCTGAACGTATGTGGCCTCCAACTGCTCGGCGAGGCGGTGCAACGCCACCACGGCCCGAAGTCCCACCTCAGGATCGTCCGACATCAGGTTTGATACCATAACGCGTGTCAGTCTAGATTGACACGCTTCGAGTGTCAATCTAGACTGACAGACATCTGGCCGGTGGTTGCGGAAGGGGTCACGTACAATGGGTGAGTTCGTTTGGAGCACGAGATGGCCACCACGCAGGTCCGCTACATCGTCCGAGACGTGGGCGCAGCGATCGCCTTCTACACCGAACAACTGGGATTCGACCTGGTCATGCACCCCGCGCCGCCGTTCGCCATGTTGTCCCACGGGGACCTGCGGTTGGTGCTGAGTGCGCCCAACCCGTCGCCTGGTGGCGGGCAGTCACTGCCGGATGGCACCGCGCCCGAGCCGGGCGGCTGGAACCGATTCGGGCTGCAGGTCGACGATCTCACCGCCACGGTCGACCGGCTGCGCCACGCCGGGGCACGCTTCCGGGGCAATGTCATCACCGGGGTCGGTGTGCGACAAGCCATCGTCGAAGACCCTTCGGGCAACCCGGTCGAGTTGTTCGAGCCGATCGTCGACGACGCCAGGCTGCAATAGCCCCGGTCGGCTCACCGAACTGTTGAAGGTGCGGGAGTGCGGGACCTGTGCGATGCGGGTTGCCAGATGCCCGGAATGCGGCCAGCCCGTCGGGGCTACCGAGCTTGAACTGGCTGCCGGTCTCCGTGACCTGGAGCGACTGTCCTACGAACGATGCCCGGTCAGTGGCGATCGCGGCGTTGCGTTCGGATCGGCTGGCCCAGATCCTTCCTGATGATCACGTCCGAATGCCACGCCTGTTGGCGAAACGACATCGGGACATGACCCGGCTGCGGAAGAAGCACTGCACCCGGTTGCATGCGTTGTTGCTCGAACTCGAACCGGGCGGGATCAGCTCACAAATCACTGTTGCCAAGGCAAATCGGCTACTCGAGCGAGTGATTGTCGATGGGGAAGTGACCCGGCATCGGGTCCTCATCGCCGGTGAACTGGTCGATGACATTGCCCGACTCGACACGGCGCTGAAAGCATCGAAGAAACGGATCGGTGTCGCAGTCACCACATCGGGAACGACACTGACCGACATCGTCGGGATCGGTCCGGTCTGCGCAGCCATCATCATCGGGTTCACCGGTGACGTCACCCGATTCCCGACCAAAGGTCACTTCGCCACCTACAACGCCACCCCACCCGTCGAAGCATCCTCAGGCGACCGACCGCGGCATCGCCTCAACCCAAGAGGGAACCGAAAACTCAACCACGCCATCCACATCGCAGCCATATGGGCTGGGCCAGTACCCGACGGTCACGGTGGTTCGCTCGATGTGTCCTTCTATTCGGCGAAGATGAGGAAGAGGGCGACGAGCAGCCCTACCAAGGTCGAAAGGGCCACGGCGATTGACCGGTCGTGCTCGCGGATCAGGGCGACGATTCCGCTCACCAGGGCAGAGAGTCCGCCAACGACCGACACGAGGGCGGGTCCGGCCAGCCACCAGTTGCCGAAGATGGTACCGGTGACACCCCGATCCTGCCCTGAGGCGACCGCCAACACTTCGGCGACTTGACCCGCAACGAAAGCCGCGGCGGAACCTACCGCCCAACGACCGAAGCGCTGAGTCGGCCAGAAACGCATGTGGAAGTGGGGGTCACCGGTGGTCATCTATGACCTCCTTCACCCGCGTAATCTACTCCGACTCACCGGTGTTTCTCGGGGGCTTCAGGCCGTTGGACCTCCCCGTCGAGGGGGCAAGCGGGCGGACCGCAAAGCCAGTATCCGATCCTGACGTGGGTGGCCATGCGGGGTCTCTCACGTTTGCCGCATAAGGTAGATCACCTCTGCGGTGTCCGTGAGAAGTCCTCCAACTCATCGGGTCACAGCAGGACTTCGACAACGCTGCCAACTCCATCGGCTGGTTCGCGTGATCTGTGGTGCCGGCGGATTCGTGGTAGCCGACAGGTTGACGCTATAGTGAGATAGCCGGATCGGGGGCAACCCCGGACCGGATCTGAAGCGACCGAGAGGTCACTTCGGGTACTCGCTGGGAGACCAGCCCTCGGGTTGAAGTTCCAGCGGGTCGGAAACCCCGAGAGGGTAGACGTTTCGACCGATGCTCCCTCGGGGTTCTTCGCGTCCCGTCATCCAGCAACCGCAGCTTCACATCGCTGAGTCGCTCTCCGAGGACAGTGGTGCCCTCCACTTCGGCGAACCAAAGCCCCGAAGGTCGAGACGGTGGGTCGATATGCCGAGGTTCGTCGCCGACATGCTTGGCCGTCACATCGGTGCCCATGTGGCCGACCAGGATGATGTCCTTGTCTTCACCAGCCCTCGGGGCGCACCGCTCCGACACTCGAACTCCTATACCACGAGCTGGAAGCCAGCCGTCCGAGAAGCAGGTCTACCGGACGCACTTCGCATTCATGACTTGAGGCACACCGCCGCCAGCTTCATGATCTGTGCGGGTGCCCATCTAGAATTGGTCCGCCAGCAGCTAGGGCATTCGAGCGTTACCGTCACCCAGAGATATGCCCACCTCTATCCGTCGCAAGGGGAAGACCTCGCCGCCCGACTCGACACACGCAGACAGACGGTCAGCGAACGAGTCGTGGGGTTGTAGCGGGGTTGGTGGTTTGGAGCATTCCGTATCCCTCCGCCCAACATGCGAAGACCCCAGTGTCTTACTGGGGGTCTTGGTGGCTCCGGGGGTGAGACTCGAACTCACAACCTGCGGATTAACAGTCCGATGCTCTGCCAATTGAGCTACCCCGGAAGGGACTGCGATGCTACCACCGTACAATTGGGTGTCAGACAGAAGGAGCAGTCATGAGGTTTCGACTTGGTCTGCTGATCGGCCTCGCCGTCGGCTACGTGCTCGGCGCGAAAGCAGGCAAGGAACGCTACGACCAGATCGTCAACACCTTCAAGCGCTTGACCGACGTCGACAGCGTTCAGAAGGCCACCGACAAGGTCAAGAAGACCGTCGGCGAAGGAATGACCAACGCGTCCGAAGCAATCAGGAATACCGTCAAGACCTAATCGTCCTCGAGGAACCCTTCGAGCCGTTTTGATCTCGCAGGGTGACGCAACTTGGCGAGTGCCTTGGTTTCGAGCTGACGGATCCGTTCTCGCGTCACGTTGAAGTGACGGCCCACCTCTTCGAGGGTGCGCACCGTGCCGTCCTCGAGCCCGAACCGCATCACGATCACTTGGCGCTCGCGCTCATTCAACTCTTCGAGCGCGTGAGCGACATACTCCTGAAGGAGATTGAAGGCAGCAGCCCGAACCGGCACCTCCGCTTCAGGGTCCTGTACGAAATCGCCAAGCGTCGAATCCTCCTCCTCCCCAAGCGGCGTCTCCAACGAAACAGGATCCTGCGCGATCCTGCGAAGCTCCGACACACGATCGGGCTCCACCTCCAGCTCGGCGGCGATCTCCTTGATCGTCGGTTCCCTCCCAAGCTCCTGCAGCAGCCTGCGCTGGACACGCGACAGCTTGTTGATCGTCTCGACCATGTGCACCGGCACCCGGATCGTGCGGCCCTGGTCGGCCAGGGCCCTGGTCACCGACTGACGTATCCACCACGTCGCGTATGTCGAGAACTTGAATCCCTTGCGGTAGTCGAACTTCTCAACCGCACGCATCAGCCCCAAGTTGCCTTCCTGGATGAGATCCAGCAGCGGCATCCCCCGCCCGACGTACCGCTTGGCGATCGATACGACGAGACGGAGGTTCGCTTCGACGAGTCGCTGCTCAGCCGTGTTCCCCCGCCGCACATCGCGAGTCAGAATCGCTCGATCCTCCGCCGTGAGGGACGCAGACTCCGGTCCGAGCTGCTCGGAGGCGCGTTTCCCCGCCTCGATCAGCATGGCGAGCTCGACCTCTTGCTGCGGCGTGAGCAGCGCGATTCGGCCGATCTCGCGGAGGTACATCCGTACAGGGTCCGACACCGATGAGAGGTCATCGTCGGCGAGCTGGGTGTCGAGGACGTCTTCGCTGTCCTCCTCGATATGGAGGTCCAGTGACCGCAGGCCGTCTGCAACCTGATCGAACGACTCCGCCGGAGCTTTGATGTCCTCCAGCTCCTGCTGGATCTCCCCCACCGTGACGAACCCTCTCTGTCGGGCGCGCTTGGCGAGCACCTCGATCAGTGTCTGCAGCGAATCACTCATTCCAACTCACGCTTGCTCTCGTCCAACCGTACCCGCTCGGTAAGCAACATGGAACGGGTATCGGCATCGGCGCCGGCGAGCTTGTGACGAATCTCCGCGATCTCGGCATCCAGCATCGCCATCTTCAGACGACGAACGAGCAGCACAGGGTCTTCCAGAGGATGCTCGTCGACCACCAGCATGCGGATCAGTGTGCCAACCTCGTCCTCCCGCTCCCCGACGAGACCCGCCAGGTCGGGCCGTTGCCCCGGAGCGAGACCTTCGACTGCCCCCATCAGGACGTCGAACACCCGACGGTTCGTCTCCCCGACGACAAGGGAGGGAACGATGTCGAGCCCCTCGAGCCGCTCGTCGTTGATCGCGAGCAGACGCAGCAGCTGCTGCTCCGCCTTCTCGACCCCTGAGGGACGCTCGGGTGGCTTCTGGTCGGAACTGCGCTTCCCGGTCCCGGAGGAGCGCTCGACGGCGACGAGGATCGGCTCGAACTCCGAACCGACCGTCCTCGCCAGATATCGGGCATACTCCCGCCGGACGAGTGGATCCGGCTGGCGAGCGATAATCCCGGTTGACGCCCGGATGGCTCTGGCTCTGGCTTCGGGTTCTGACAGGTCGAACCGTCCGAGCTCGCGATCGAGCCTGAATTGGAGTAACGGCACCGACTGCTCGATCGCCGACCGAAGCCTCGACGCGTCCCCACCCTTGACGAGATCGGCAGGGTCCTTGCCCTCCGGCATGATCGCCACCCGCAGATCCAGCTCGAGGCGCACCGGAGTCTCGAGCGTGTCTCCTCGAATCGCAGCTCCGGCACCCGCCTCGTCGGCATCGAACGCAAGCACCACACGGTCGGAGAATCGCCGCAGGAGGTCGAAGTGCTCCTCTCCCAGGGCGGTTCCGCAGGTGGCCACCGCCTCTTCCATTCCGCTGAGGTGCATCCCGATCACGTCCGTATACCCCTCGACGACGACCGAGAACCCCGACCTGGCGATCTGTGCCTTGGCGAGGTTCAGCCCATACAGCAACCGAGCCTTCTGGTAGAGCCGGGTCTCGGGACTGTTCAGGTACTTGGGCCCTTCCCCGTCGAGAAGCCGCGCTCCAAACCCGACCGGATCGCCGCGCAGGTCGTAGATCGGAAACATGATGCGACCACGGAACCAGTCACGGAGCCCTCCACGGGGGTTGCGGGCGGCGAGACCGACCCCGATCATGACCTTCGCGGGAACCTTCTCGTCGCGGAAATGGGTGACCAGCTCGTCCCAGCCTCCGGGCGAGTAGCCAAGCTGGAACCGTTCGATCACTTCCCCGTCGTAGCCTCGACCCCGCAGGTACGCTCTCGCTCTTCCCGCGTCCGTCCCCGTTCGCAGTCGCTCGTTGTAGAAGTCAACGGCGAGGCGGACGGCATCGACCATCGCCTCCCGCTCCCCCCTCCGCTTCGCAGCTGCGGGGTCGCGTTGGAGCGTCACCCCGGCTCTCGATGCCAAGTACTCGACCGACTCGTTGAACCCGAGACCCTGGGTCATCTCGACGAACTTGAACACGTCACCGCCGACACCACAGCCGAAGCAATGGAAGAGGCCTTGAGAGACGTCGATCGACAGCGACGGGGTCTTCTCCTGGTGAAACGGGCAGATGGCCTTGTAGGTGCGTCCCGTCTTCTTGACGGTCGTCACCCCTTCCAGGAGCTCTACGATGTTCGTGGCAGCCCGGACGCGCTCGATGTCGGTTTGCTGGTAGGCCACGCAGCGAGTGTAGGCGACGGCGCCAACCGTGAGGAGGGGCCCTCCCTCACAACGGAACGGCCGCGGCCAGGTTCGTATACTCGCCGACATGCGCATCGCGTTCCTCAACCCTCAAGGCAACTTCGATCCGAACGACCGCTACTGGACCCAGCATCCGGACTTCGGAGGGCAGCTCGTCTACGTCAAACAAGTCGCCAACGCGCTCGTCGCGCAAGGACACCAGGTCGACATCCTGACACGACGCGTCGATGACGAACGCTGGTCGGGTTTCGAAGCGCCCCTGGACGGCTACCCGGACGGTGCGCGGATCGTCCGACTCGATGCCGGTCCCGACCCTCGCTTCCTCCGCAAGGAGGACCTGTGGCCGTTCCTCTGCTCAGAGTGGGTGCCCAACATCCTCGCCTTCTACGGAGACAGCCTGCCCGACGCGGTCACCGCCCACTACGGCGACGGGGGCATCAGCGCCGCGATCCATGCGTGCACATACCGGGATTCCGTACACGTTCACCGGGCACTCACTCGGTGCGCAAAAGCGGGACGGCCTTGTCGCCCAGGCCGCGTCCATCGATGAGGATCGCTACCACTTCCCCACCAGGATCGGAGCAGAACGCTCGACTCTGGAGAACGCCGGGGTGGTCATCACGTCCACCCGCCAGGAACGATTCCTCCAGTACGGACACGACGCCTACGCCGGAGCGATCGACCCGGACGACGACAGTCGGTTCGCTGTCGTACCGCCTGGAGTCGACCAGACGGTCTTCTTTCCCGAACCTGGCCCCGACGACAGCAAGATCGCCGAGCGCATCGACAGGCTGCTCCGAAGGGACCTCACTCCCGACCGAATCGACTTGCCGGCGGTCGTCGCATCGAGCCGGCTGGACGCAAAAAAGAACCACCGTGTCCTCGTCGACGCCTTCGGACGGAACCGAGCAGTTGAGAGCGTCGGCAAACCTCGTCATCATCACCGGCGCCCTCGACGACCCTCTTCGCATGATGATCACAGTGCCTCGGCGTCGGAACGCGAAGTCCTCGACGACCTCCGGGCCGGTATCGCCTCCTACGGGCTGGACGGTGCAGTCGCAGGGTTCGCGATCAGCGGGCAGCGGTTGCTCGCAGCCGGATACCGAACCTTCGCTGCTCGGCGCTCCGTCTTCGCCTTGACAGCCCTGTACGAGCCATTCGGGCTCGCTCCGCTCGAAGCCACTTCGACGGGCCTCCCGGCAGTCGTCACCAACAAGGGTGGTCCGACCGAGAGCTTCCAGGAGAGCGGGCGAGACTTCGGGGTGCTCGTCGACCCCTACGACGCCGACGACGTCGCGAGTGGCCTCCTTCGAGCGCTCGGCGATGAATGGCCGACGTTGGCTCGTGCCGGCAGGGAACGAGTACTCACCCACTACACGTGGGATCGCACCGCCGAGGGCTACCTGGCAGCAATCGAGAGGGCACTCGCCACCCGTTCGCGCCCAACCAAGCCGCTCCCATCGTGGTGCGCCTGATCAACCCTCACCAGCCGGCGGAGGCGTTCGGCATGTCGCTCCATGACCTCATCGGCTGAGCCGACGGCAACGAGCGGAAGGACAGCCGAACCGAACAGCGCTGCCGCGACCTGATAGCGAAGCAGGACGATGACGTAGACGCGACGAACACGACGGCGATCGAGCGCACAACCCACGAGTCGTCCTCCAGCCGTGCGAGTGCCACGACCCCTCCAGCGCCGAACCCAAGGGTGAGGGCGGCAACAACATCGAAGGCGGCAAGCGGCACACCGATCATGAGACTCAGCATCATGGCGTAGAGCACCGCGTTCGGTGCCCGCGGGTGCCGAGACAGAAACGCCAATACCAGAAAGACCACGGGTACGAGCGCCAGCCCCACGGCGAGCGCTGCCGTCGGATTCTCCGTCGAGCCCTCGACACTTCCGGCCACGAACGCATAGACGATCAGCGAGTTGGCCACGATCATCACCAGCGTCGCCGCGCCAATCGCGATCCACTTGCGGCCGCGTTCTCCGACCTTCAGGGTCTAGCCCTTCACGGAGCCGGCAGTGAGGCCACGCACGAAGTACCGCTGCAATGAGAAGAACACGACCATCGGAAGCACCATGGAAATGAACGCCGCAGCCGGCAACAAGTGCTCAGCCTCGCCTCGGTTGCCCGCCAGGTTGGCCAGCGCGACAGTCAGCACCTGGGCCTTCGGGTCGAGCCCAAGGAACACCAACGCCACCAGGAAGTCGTTCCACACCCAGAGGAACTGGAAGATCGCGAATGAAGCAAGTACCGGCACCGAAAGCGGAACGATCAGGCGCCAGAAGATCGTAAAATCGTCCGCACCGTCGATCTTGGCCGACTCGATGATCGAAGACGGGAGCGACCCGATGTAGTTCCGCAAGAGATACACCGCGAGTGGCAGACCGAAGCCCGTGTGGGCCAGCCACACCGCCGGGAACGTGCCGACCAGGTCGAAGTTCGTATAGATGCGAAGAATGGGGATCAACGCCATCTGCAGCGGAACGACCATCAGACCCACCACCAAGGCGAACAGCACGTGCCGTCCAGGGAAGCTCATCCAGGCGAAGGCATAGGCGGCGAACGCTGCGATGGTGATCGGAATCACCACTGCTGGAATCGTCACTGCGAGGCTGTTCAAGAAGGCGTTTCCGAACCCGGACTGCCCGAGCACCGTCGAGTAGTTGGAGATCGTCCACTGCGCCTTGCCGAACAGGTGCGGGATGGCTGTCCACCAGCCACTCCCCCTGATTTCATCCCTCGTACGGAAGGAGCTGATCAACAGACCCAGCGTCGGGATGGTCCACATCAACGCGATGATCGTCACGGCCAACTTCGCGGGCCAACGCTCAACGAGGCGACCAAGGAACCCCTTCTCCGCGTGTTGGCTCAGCGCGGTGGTCATCGGATCGCCTCCTCTGCCTGGAATCTACGTATGTTGATGACGAGCACCGGGATCACTGCGATGAACAGGATGACGGCGAGGGCGGCGCCGGCGCCGAAGTTGAAGTTCTTGAAGAACTCGGTGACCATTCTCTCTGCGATGACCGACGTTCCGTCGCGACCACCGGTCATGACGTAGACGATGTCGAACAGCTTCCACACGGTGATCACAACCGTTGTCCACACGACGATCACCGTCGAAGTGACGGATGGAAGCACCACCCTCCAGAACAGCTGCAGCTCCGTGGCGCCATCGATTCGCGCAGCCTCGATGATCTCTGCCGGAACCGACTTGATCGCCGAAGAGAGAATGACCATCGCGAAGCCGACCTGGGTCCAGATGAGGATGACCATGAGGAACGCCGTGTTCCAAGGCTGGATCGAAACCAGTTGATCGGCGATCCGCCCAGCGCTGACACCAAGGCGTTGAGGATGCCGATCTGGTTGCCGAAGCCCTCAGGGCGGAAGCTGTACACGAAGCCCCACACGACGCTGGCGCCGACAAACGACACCGCCATCGGGAGAAAGATCAGCGACTTCGAGACCGACTCGGACCGCCGCCCCAGCTTGTCCGCGAAGGTGGCGAAACCGAGACCGATGGCGACAACAATGACGGGAACGATCACGACCCACAATATGCTGTTGCGGATCGAAACCAGCGTGTCGTGAGTCGTGAATACGTCGATGTAGTTCTGAAGCCCGACGAACTCTTTGCTGTTGCGGCTCATGAACGAGATGATCACCGTGTTGACCGCCGGGTACACCAGGTACACGGTCAGGATGACGGCCGCCGGCCCCGCGAAGATGAACGGGCGAATGCCGGCACGGAACCGCTCCGGAAGGACCCCCACGAATCGGTCCATTCCCCAGTAGAGCGACCCAGACGCCGACGACCCCCACCACGATGGCAATGAACACCTGGAGGAGACGATTGGCGTTCTGGTTCCGCAGGTAGTTGAACGAGACCACCAGAACGACGACGGTAAAGACGGGGATGAGAAGCGAGGCGAGCAGGCGGATCAAATAGAGCAGCAGTGCGGGAGCTCGACCTTCGCCCACGGTGTCAGGTGGTCTGCCGCCCGGACGTTCCGGTTCCATCAGCGTTGGTGTAACCATACGAGACTTCCCTCGCTTCTCGCTCGCCTTCGAAGGAGACTAGCGCGGCGAAGGGGCGGCTGCATGCCGTCCCTTCGTCTACTAACTCGTTGACGATTATGACGAAGGCCAGCTGGCCTCGACCGTGTCGAGCACCTGCTGGGTTGGCGTGCCCTTCGACCAGTCGACTAAGCCGGTCCACCACGTTCCCTGTCCGACCTCAGGTGGCATCAAGTCCGACGCGTCGAACACAAAGGTGTTCGATGCCAACGCATCGGTGATGACCTTGGACAAGGTCTTGTTCGTGTCGGTCTCGTAGCAGTCAGATGACACGTTCTTGTTGCCTGGGAGTCGTTCGACACCCGCAACACCCGTACCACCGTACGGCGAGACACCGCCACCGCTCGGGGAGGCAAGCGTGCACTCCCAATCGGCGCTAACCCAGTCCTTCAAGATCTGTCCGATCTTCGGGTCGTTCTTGAAGATCATGACCGTATCGCCACCGCCCATCGCACCGGTGTTTCCGTCGACCGTTGGGAACGGGAAGAACTTCACGATGTCTTCTCCACCCGCAGGGAAGAAGTTCGTCACGAAGCTGCCCTGCTTGTGCATCAGGCATCCAGGCGGGGTGTCGAACATCGGAAGTGGCGCATCCTTGAAGCTGATCGACGCAACGTTCTCTGCTCCACCCAACACGAAGCCGGGTGCGAAGAACAGGTCGCCGAACGTGTTCAGCGCCTTAGCCACTGACGGATCGTTGAACGGGATCTCGTGGCGGAACCACTTCCCGTACATGTCGGCACCGTCCTGGCGAACGTAGATGTCCTCGACCCAGTCGGTGCCCGGCCATCCGGTTGCGTTGTCGCTCTCGAAGCCGAAGCACCACGGAGCGTAGCCGTCGTCGACCATCTTCTGGCTCAGGTCGAGCAGATCCCTGCCAGGTGGTAGGAATCTCATAACCCTGTCTTTGAAGACGGGCTCGACGTACCAGATCAGGCTCTTGTAGTTCGGGAACCACGGCAGACCATAGTGCTTGCCGTCGGCGCAAATACCCAGATCCATCCAGAACTTGCCGGAATCGGACTCGAGCTGTGCGATGTCGAACCCGAGATCCTCGAGCGACACGAGCTTGCCGTCATCCGCAAACTTGCAGATGGTGCCGGGCTGCGGGGTGAACGAAACATCCGGGCGGGTCTCCACCTTCAACCCTGATCTGAATCTGGTTCTCGAAGTCGTCAGAGCCCACATACGTGATATTGGTGCCCTTGTTCTCGTTGTAGACGTTGAGGAACCCGGTCATGGCGTCGCCCTCGGCGCCTGTCGGGGCACCAAACATCGTAAACTCGGTGCCCGACACGTCGACCATGCTGCCAGCGGTCGTTGTCGTACCACCGGCGGTCGTTGTCGCACCACCGGCGGTCGTTGTCGCTCCGCCACCGGCGGTCGTAGTCGTTGTGCCGGTTCCTCCGCAGGCCGCGGCAATCATGGCCATGATTGCGAGTACGGCCAACCATCGACCTTTTTTCATGAGTCTCATCCTTCCTTCGACTCCCGCGACCGCGAAGGTCGCCATCCGGATCATACTCCGACAATCCCGGATCGACTCATTTCGGTAGTGGGTCAGTTCCAGACTGACCCACTGCCTTCATTTCGGCGGCTATCGAAGACGAGCTTCGAGGTACGGGGTCAGCTGGTCGATCGATACACGATCCTGTCCCATCGTGTCGCGATCCCGTACGGTCACCGCCCGATCGCTCAACGAGTCGAAGTCGAACGTGATGGCGTACGGTGTGCCAATCTCGTCGTGGCGGCGGTACCGGCGACCGATCGACTGCGTCACGTCGAGTTCCAACATGAAGTCAGGACGGAGCATGGCGGCGAGCTTCTCCGCCTCAGTCACCAGTTCCGACTTTTTCGACAACGGCAGGACTGCGACTTCGTACGGCGCGAGTCGACGATCGAGCTTCAGAACCACTCGGGTCTCGCCGCGAACCTCCTCCTCGTGGTAGGCGTCGATCAAGAACGCGAACGTGGTCCGGGTGGCGCCGGCTGCCGGTTCGATGACATACGGGAAGAATCGGTCCCCCGACTCGTCGTCGAAGTAGCTGAGATCCTGGCCGCTCGCCTCCGTGTGCGAGCGGAGGTCGAAGTCCGTGCGGTTGGCAATACCCTCGAGTTCGTCCCAGCCCCACGGATACCGGTACTCGACGTCCGAGCACGATGCGGCGTAGTGAGCCAGCTCCTCTTTGTCGTGAGCCCGGAGGCGGAGATGCTCGGGCGTCATGCCCAGGTCCAGATACCACTTGTGCCGCTCATTGGTCCAGTACCGATACCACTCGTCGGCCTCTTCGGGACGGCAGAAGAACTCCATCTCCATCTGTTCGAACTCGCGGGTACGGAACACGAACTGGCCGGGCGTGATCTCGTTTCGGAACGACTTGCCGATCTGCGCGATGCCGAAAGGAAGCTTCAACCGCGAGGTACGCCGGACGTTCTCGTAGTTGATGAAGATGCCTTGGGCTGTCTCGGGACGGAGATAGACGAGGTCGGCGTCGTCTTCGACGGGGCCCATGAACGTCTTGAACATCAGGTTGAACTGCCTCGCCTCACCAAAAGTGCCCTTCTGACCGCAGGTCGGGCATACGTTCGGATCGTCCAGCTTGTCGAGTCGATATCTCGAGTGGCAGTTCGAACACTCGACCAGAGGGTCGGTGAAGGATGCCTCATGCCCTGATGCGGCCCACACCTGTCTCGCCTGGAGGATCGCCGAGTCGAGACCGACGACGTCCCCACGCAATTGCACCATCGATCGCCACCACTGTGCCTTCAGGTTGCGAAGCAACTGCACCCCCAGCGGCCCGTAGTCGTAGGCGGACCGCAGGCCCCCATAGATCTCCGACGACGGGAACACGAAGCCTCGCCGCTTTGCGAGATTGACGATGGTGTCGAGCGTTGCAGGCATGTGTGTCCTCTGGTGCGAGCTGCGAATGATAAATGGTCGTAAGTCGTCGGTTCTCGGTTTTCGGTAGGAGACTCGCCCTGCGCTCTCGCGTTCTCTGACGTCGCGCTCTTACCGATGACTGAAGACTGATGACTGCGAGCAGAGCTCGCTAGGCCGTTCCGAAGCGGCGGGTACGACGCTGATATTCGACGATCGCCGCCTCGAGCTGCTCTCTCGAGAAATCGGGCCACAACACGTCGGGGAACACGAGCTCTGCGTATGCGGCTTGCCAGAGGAGGAAGTTCGACAACCGCATCTCACCGGATGTGCGGATCACGAGGTCGACGTCCGGCATGTCCGGAACGTAGAGATAGCGGGTGAGCGCATCGACATCGATCTGTCCCGGGTCGAGTTCTCCGCTTGCGACGAGCCGGCCAAGCGCTTGAGCGGCGCCGGCTATCTCCATCCTCGACCCGTAGTTGAACGCGAACACGAGTCGCATGCCCGTGTTGTCCTTGGTCATCTCCTCGGTTTCTCGCATGCGCATTCGGTTGCGATCCGGGACACGGGGATCGTCCATGTCGCCCGCGAAGTAGATCCGAATGTTCTGGGCGTGGAGTTCTTCCCGTCTCCGGAGCAGGAGATCCTCGTTGAAAAACATGAGGAACTCGACCTCGTCGGCCGAGCGAGTCCAGTTCTCGGTCGAGAACGTGTAGGCGGTCAGCCACTCGACCCCCAACTTCCGAGCCGACTCGATCGTGTCGAACAAGGAAGCTTCGCCGGCGGCATGACCGGCCGTCCTCGGCAGATCGCGCATGTTCGCCCACCGTCCATTGCCGTCGAGGATGAGACCGACGTGCCGTGGAATCCTGGTCGCGTCCAGTTCAGTCATGCAGCACCGCCAGGCTCGACAGCTTGCGCTCGAGGTGATGCTCGAGGAACCGCCTCGTCACCCCGAGTGCCTCCCCCGACAGGCGAGGGTCGGACGGCGGCAGACTTGTGAGGTCACTTGTGGCGAGCGCGGATAGGTATGCGGTCAGTCCCGCAGTCAGGCGAATCGTTCCACTCGGACGACACGACGTGCAGACGGCGCCACCCTCCGACAGGCTGAAACGCAGCGGCACGCCTGAGCGACCACATGAGGCACAGCGGTCGAGGGCCGGCGCAAAACCGATCACGTCCGTGAGCTTCAACAGAAACGACGTCACCAGGTCTGCCCCTTCGCTTCCTTTGTCGAGCGCCTTGAGCCCACGTTGAAGTAGGAGGAACAGCCTGTGCGATGGTTCCTGCTCGCTCGCTACCGCGTCGACCACCTCGACCATCGTTCCTGCGGCGAGGACGCGATCCAGGTCCGACCGGAGCGACGGGAATGCCTCGATCACCGACACCTGGGTGATCGTGTCCAGATTGCGCCCTTCGTACAGGACGAGGTCGACGTGGGTGAATGGTTCGAGCCTGCCACCGAAGCGGCTCTTTGTCTTGCGAATCCCTTTGGCGACCGTGCGGAGTTTGCCGTGGTTCGGACTCAGGATCACCACAACCCGGTCTGCTTCCCCGAATGGGTAGCTGCGAAGGACGATGCCCTGGTCGTTGCGGAGGCCCATGAGCAGGATGGTACCGGGCTCGCTGCGCGAGCAGTTGTCAGTCATCAGTCTTCAGTCATCGGTAAGAACGCGACGTGAGAGAACGCGACAGCGCAGGGCGAGTCTCCTACCGAAAACTGAGAACCGACAACTGAGAACTGCGGCCGCCTTTGGCGGCTGCTCTCACTCAAAGCCCAGGCGGTCGAGGAGTTCGGGTTTGCGCTGCCAGTCCTTCTCCACCCGGACCCTGAGATCGAGGTAGACGCGCTGACCGAATAGCTTCTCGAGTTCTTCCCTCGCCCTGGTGCCGCAGTCACGCAGCATGACGCCGCCCTTGCCGATCACGATGGCCTTCTGGGAGGAACGCTCCACGATCAGCGCCGCGTCCACGTACACGGTGCCGTCCGGCCGCTGTTCGATGTCTCGCACGTCGACGGTGAGCGAATGTGGCAGTTCCTGCTCCAGTCGGGCCAGAAACGCCTCCCTGACCAGTTCTCTCGCGAGGAACGATTCCGGCTGATCGGTGACCATGTCTGCCGGGAAGTAGAGAGGTCCCTCGGGAAGGAGCGTGCCCAGTTGCTGCATGATCGTGTCGATCCCCCCTCCCGCGATCGCGCTCGTCGGGACGTATGCAGCGAAGTCCCACCCGGAGGCTTCCGCCAGCTGCTCAAGGACCTGAGCCCGTGACGCTATGTCGGTCTTGTTCACGACCACGATCACAGGGCTTCCTGCCTCTGCCAGGCGGGCTGCAATCAAGCGATCTCCAGGACCAATGGGGGCGGTCGCATCCACGAGAAACAGGACGCCATCGGCGTCGGAGAGCGTCCCGTACACCAAGCGGTTGAGCCGCTCCCCCAGCGCGTTTCTCGGCTTGTGCAATCCTGGAGTGTCGACGAACACGGCCTGGAACTCACCGGGAACGGTCACGACGCCTCGCACGGTGTTGCGAGTCGTCTGTGGGCGCGGCGAAGTGATCGCCACCTTCGTGCCCACCAGCGCGTTCACCAATGTCGACTTGCCGACGTTCGGTCGGCCGACCACGGCCACAAACCCCGATCTCATGAACGGGTGACTCTTATCTGTGTGACCCTGCGTCCTTGGACAACGGCCACTTCGAAGCGCACATCCCCAACTTCGAAGGTTTCGCCCACGTGGGGAACTCTGCCTGCCATGTCGAGCACGAGACCACTCACGGTATCCCACTCATCGTGCTCGAGCTCTACTCCGAGCGTCTCCCCGAGGTCTTCGACGGAGAACCGCCCATCCACGAGGTACCCCCCATCGTCGTGTTCGACGAGGAGTGGCTCCTCGGTGTCGTACTCGTCGATGATCTCTCCGACGAGCTCCTCCAAAAGGTCCTCGATGGTGACGAGGCCGGCGGTTCCCCCGAACTCGTCTACCACGATCGCCATGTGCTGCTGTCGAGACTGCATGTCGCGAAGGAGATCGGGGATGCGTTTGGTCTCCGGGACGAAGTAGACGGGCCGCATGATGGTCGTGACCGATACCGGCCCGATGTCCGAGACGCCGAGCAGGTCTTTGGCGTATATGAATCCGACGATGTCGTCCGGGCCTTCCCCGACGACCGGGATTCGGGAGAAGCCCTGACCGACGACGATGTCGAGCACGGCGTCGGTAGTCTCGTCGCGACTCACCGTCACCATGTCGAGACGGGGCACCATCACCTCTCTGACCAACGTGTCCGAGAACTCCAGAACGGAGGTGATGAGTCGCCGCTCCTCCACCTCCTCCTCATCCTCCTCAGGCTCGGGCTCGGGTTCCTCGATCAAGAGCTCACCTGCCCGCCGGCCGAACCGGGCAGCCGCAGAGAGCAATCCCGACAACCGATAGGCCTGGGTTCCCGGATGTGCCCTCCCGTAGGAACGAGGGAGCATGTCTCCCACCAGCAGGACGAGGATGGCGAGCCCCAGCAACGCGGCGGCCAGCCACCACCCTCGGAGGGCGGTCGTCAGTGCCCATGCCGCGGGGACGGCGGCGGCAACGAGGATCGCCGAGTGGACCATTCCGATCGACGACTGGAGCCTCGGCCGATCATCCAGAAGGCGTGCCACCGTGTCTGCACCATGCACCGAGTCTGCCCCGTCGCGAAGTGCGTCTGCCCGTGCAGTAGACATCAGAGAGGCCGCGCCCGAACGAAGGGCTCCTGCGAGCACCAGCACCACGAGCGATGCAGCCAGGCCGACGATCACCGGCTCTTCCTCCCAACCTGGGCGAGGAGTTGGCGCTCGCGAGCCTCCATCACCTCGGCGTCTTCATCGGTCAGGTGGTCGTACCCCAGCAGGTGAAGGAGTCCATGCACGACCATCAATGAGAGCTCGTCATCGAAGCGCACTCCCAGCTCCGTCGCCTGGCCGCGCACATACTCCGGCGCGATGACCACGTCCCCGAGACTCAGAGGAGGATCTCCTGGGTTCGGTTCGGGATAGCGTCCGGGTGTGAGCTGGACGAGTGGGAACGCCAGCACGTCGGTTGGTCCGGTCCTTTCCATGAAACGTTCGTTGTACTCGGTCATCTGGTCGAGTCCCACGAACATCACCGTCACATCGACACGGTCCGGTAGGCCTTCGCGTTCGAGGGCATTGATCACGAGCCGCCGGAGCGGCTCGGCGTCAAGCGGATCGTCCTGCTCGTCGGCAAGGAAGACGTTCACGACGGAAGCCTAGGCCCGGACTGCTGCGGAGTCCCCGGGAACCCCGGGTATGGGATCCGCTGGTGGTAGTGCCCGACCAGCGAATCGATGAACGCCCTCTTCACCTTGGTCAATTCGCCCAGGGTGAGATCGCTCTCACTGAGCTGCCCGTCGTCCTCTTTCTCCCCGACGACCTGCAGGACGAGTTCTTCGATGCGCTCCGGCGTTGGCTCTTCGTCGGCGAACACGGCCCTCGACGCGCTTTCGACCGCATCGGCCATCATCAAGATCGCCATCTCTTTGGACAGCGGTTTGTGGCCCACATGGCGATAGTCATCGGCGTTGACGTTCTCTGTGCCGTACTGCTCACCCGCCTTGTGGAAGAAGTAGCGCATGATCCCGTCCCCATGGTGGGACACGATGCCTTCGGCGACCGCGGTGGGTATCCGGTACTTCTTCGCCAGGTCGACCCCCTTGGCCACGTGATTGCGAATCAGCTCCGCCGACTCCTCTGGTGGGAGCAGGTCGTGCGGATTGGGGATGCCGAACTGGTTCTCGATGAACAGGGTGGGGTTCTCCGTCTTGCCGAGGTCGTGGTAGTAGGCGGCCGCCCTGGCGAGCAGGTTGTCCGCGCCGATGGCCCTGGCAGCCCTGTCCGCGAGCGTTCCGACCATCAGTGAGTGGTTGAAGGTGCCGCGCGCCTCCTCCTCCATCATCTGTAGTGCCGGGTGGTTCCGGTCCGTGAGATCGAGCAGACGCAGCGTCGTCGTGACGTCGAACATGATCTCGAGGAACGAGACGGCGGCGACGCCGATCAGACCTGAGAGGAACAGGCCGTTGGCGAACCCGTACACGCCCGCGGGAATGGCGGTCTTCGCCCCATAGAAGAACCAGGCGATCCCGGCCGACATCGGGAACATGACGAGCGACGTGTACACGATCGCCTTGCGAAGGTCGCCCCGCGCCGAGATCGCGGAAACGAACGGGATCGGGACCATCGTGGAGAGCAGGGCAAACAGGGTCAGGCCGGGGTCTTTGGTCGCGAGGCCCGTCAGTGCTCCGACTGCCATCGCCGTCACCACACCGATCCGGGCGTCGAAGAGGATCGCCGCCATGAACCCGAACATCGCAGCGGGCAACAGGAATCCCACGGCAGGCTGGTCCGCAGGCACCAGCAACGCGGTCCCCCGCGCGACCAGCGCCGCCAAGACAATCAGCAATCCGAACAGCAGCACTCGACGCGTGTGTGCCCAGAACTGGGCACGGAACCGGGCGAGGTAGAAGATGAGCATGCCGACGACGAGAAACACGACAAGCAGGAGGGCAGCCCGTTCAGGCGCGGTCGGGTGGAGGAGTCCAAGCTCGTTGATCGCATCCAACTGCACCTGTGTCACCAGCGAGCCGGCCCCGACGATCAGCTGACCCTGTTGGAAGTCCTCTGTGATGGCATCGACCGCGTCCATCGCATCCTGCTTCTGCCG
This sequence comes from uncultured bacterium, assembly GCA_963827865.1. Classification (GTDB taxonomy): domain Bacteria; phylum Actinomycetota; class Acidimicrobiia; order Spongiisociales; family UBA4744; genus CAYLHS01. Next base: position 23,076 of record CAWHCO010000003.1, read on the forward strand.
GTTCGTCTCATCCGTGTTCTCCTCGTAGTTGATCTGCATCATGGCCGAGACAATGTCACCGGCGGCCGTGCCGGCATCGGCGTCGTGCTCCCCATCGAGAGAGACCGTCGGCGGAACGAACCGGAGACTCTGCTGCGCCTCGGCCAGCTGGGCGGTGGTGGAGATGCCTTGAGAGAGGAGCAGATCGGCCCTCGCCAGCCCAGCGTCGCGAATCTCGCTCAGATAGGGGACCTTTCCCGTCGCGTTGCGCATCACGTCACCGGTGGCGATCTGGACGAGGAACTCTGCAGTCGTCTGCTGGAGATTGGGAAAGGCCTCTTCGAGAAGCCCGATCTGGGTTTCTTGCGCCGTGAGCTGCGGTGCAAAGCCGATGGCCTCAACCTCGAGTGTCTGGCCCTTCTTCGCGGTGAGGGATTGAGGATCGTTCTTGGTCGACAGCGCGAAGTGCTGCGAAACGGTCGACTCGTCGACGTCTACGACCACGGTCCCGATCACGACGTTCATCGCCGCATACACACCCAACTCGTCGGTGACCGTCGTCTGAGTCACCCCGTCGCCTCCGGTGACGTTCACCTTCACGCCCGCCGCCGGAGCGTCGCCCGCCTCATCGTCGAACACACCGTCACCGTTGGCGTCCAAGAACAACAGCCCGGTCACTTCCGTGACGGCCGGAGCTTCAGTCGTCGATGTCGTCTGGCTGGTCGAGGTATCAGACGTGGCGGCGGTGGTGCTGGTCGTGCTGCTCGACGGCAGGGTGATTTCCGTGGTGGTGGTTGCAGTCGACTGGTCAGGAAGGAACACGTTCGAGGCGACGGTGTCGAATACCGAGCTGATGCCGTTTCGAATCTCATCGGTCCGACCAGGGATCGGTGAGTAGACCGGAACCACCTGGGCGGCCGCTTCGGCCTTCTTTGCGTCAGTCGCCACCTGATCGGTGACTGTGACGAATCGGTCGGCGGTGAAGCTCTGCGGGGATGGTTCACCAACCGCGACCGTCACCGTCGCGGTCTGCTGGGCGATCATCAACGCGCCCCACGTCAACGCGACCGTCGCGAAGACAATGCCGAGGCGGATCGCGAGCTTGCGGTCGACGAACCTACTCATGGGCTTCTTCGAAGCGCTGGTATGCGTCGACGATCGCTGCGACGATTCGGTGACGCACGACGTCTCTGGACGTCAGTTCCGCGAATGCGACCCCAGGAATACCCCGGAGTACCTGACGGGCGATCCGGAGTCCCGAGCCCCTGTCGGTCGGAAGATCGACCTGGGTGATGTCGCCCGTAATGATCATCTTGGAATTGAAGCCGAGCCGGGTCAGAAACATCTTCATTTGCTCCGGCGAGGTGTTTTGAGCCTCGTCCAGGATGACACAGGCATCGTTCAGCGTCCGGCCGCGCATGTAGGCGAGCGGAGCGATCTCGATGGTTCCCCGTTCCATCAGTTTGCCCGTCTCTTCCGGACCGAGCATCTCGTACAAGGCGTCGTAGAGAGGACGTAGATATGGATCGATCTTGGCGGCGAGATCACCGGGAAGGAACCCGAGTCGTTCGCCCGCTTCCACCGCGGGACGGGTGAGCAGGATCCGGCTGACGGCGCCGTTTCTGAGGAGTTCGATCGCTGCGGCCATCGCCAGGTATGTCTTGCCGGTCCCGGCGGGCCCGACCGAGAACACCATCGTGTTGTCACGAATCGCCGAGATGTACCGGCTCTGGCCGGCCGTCTTGGCTCGGACGACCTTCCCTCGGCCCACCGGAACGCCCTCGGTCAGTACGCCGGAGGGGCTCGGAACGTCCTCCTCGACCATCTCGATGACTCGCTTCACCCGATCACCGTCCAGCGACTGTCCCTCCTGCACGAGGATCAGCAGCTCATCGAGCACGGTCTTCACCTCGGCGGCTCGTTCCCCGCTGATCATGAACTCGTTCCCGCGCGCGACCAGACGGACGTCCGGGTATGCCTGCTCGAGGGCGCGTAGATGTACATCCCTCTCCCCCACCAGTTCGAGCATCAGGTGATTGGAGGGAACGCGCAACCGCTCATCGGGAACAGTGACCAAGGAATCCTCAATCGAGAGGCATAGGGCCGGAAGTATAGGGTGCTGAGGGAACTTCGTCCCCCGGTCATCGGCTATCAGTCATCGGTTGTCGGTGGGAACGCCGCGCCAGACGACACGAGACCGAAGCGCGAGCCTCTTACCGATAACCGACAACCGGCAACCGAAGGCCGCAGAGCCTAGAGGCCAGACGTTCTGTTCCAGCCGCCCATCAGGTGGAAGTGGAGATGAAACACCGTTTGCCCCGCCCCGGGCCCTACGTTGGTCACGAGTCGCCAACCGTCGTCGAGTCCTCGGTCACGAGCGATCCCCTGGGCGACGCCGATGATCTCGGCGATGAGATCGCCACGTTCGGGGGTCAGATCGGCTGCCGAGTCTGCAACGTGCTCCTTCGGGACGATCAGCACGTGCGTCGGTGCTGCAGGATTGATGTCCTCAAAAGCGAGTACTCGCCCCGTCTCGGCCACCACAGTCGACGGAATGGACCCTTCGACGATCTTGCAGAACAGGCAGTTGTCCAACCCGGCCTCCTTTGGCCGAAAGGCTACCAACCAACGAGCGTTCCGCCGACCCTGGAAGACACGCCGACCTCGCGAACCTGCCCCACCGAGCCGGCCGCGTTGAATCGCACCGTGGCGTAGGAGTCCGTGTGCCCCACGAGGCCGGCCGGCGTGACCTTCTCGACAAGCACCGACACCTTTGATCCCACGAGCGAGTCGAGCCAGAAGCGTCTGAGCGAGTTGCCAAGCTCCCGCACGATCTTTGAGCGTTCCCTGCGCACCTCGTGCGCAACCTGGTTCGCGTATCCAGCGGCGGGTGTCCCCTGTCGAGCCGAGAAACGGAAGACGTGAAGTTTCTCGAACCCGACCAGCTTGATCACGTTGAGTGTCTGTGTGAACGCGTCGTCATCTTCCCCTGGGAAACCGACCATGACATCGGTCGTGATCGCGAGTCCAGGGACTGTTGCCCTTGCAGCCTCCACAACCTCGATGAAGTTGTCGAGAGTCCCCGGACGGCGCATACGACCCCACGTCTCCTCGCTTCCGGTCTGAAGCGGCAGATGGAGATGACGGCAGACCTTCGGGTTGGAGGCCATCTGCTCGAGCAGGGCCACGTCGACATACGATGCTTCGATCGAAGACAGGCGAATGCGAGCGAGCCCCCTGATCCAGGAGAGCGCCTGAATCAAGCCGGCCAGGTTGTCTTCAGTGCCACGGCCGTAGGTACCCAAGTGCACACCGCTCAGGATGAGTTCGGTCGCGCCGGAGTCGACCAAGCGCCTGGCGTGGACGAGCACCTCATCGAGCGGCCGACTGTCGAGGGCTCCCCTGGTCGCCGGCACGATGCAGAACGTACATTGCTCGTCGCACCCGGTCTGGACTCGTAGGTTGCGACGGGGACCTTCGAATTCGAATGAAACCGTGGTACCGCCGACCTGCTCGGCGACACCCCCGGGAAGGGTCTCCTTCATCGGCAGCACGGCATCCACGCCTGCCATGGCGCGCACTTCGGCCTCGTGTGCAACTGCGTAGCAGCCGGTCACAACGACTGTCGACCCGGGGTGGTCTTTGACGGAGCGGCGGATGAGCTTGCGTGAAGCTGACGAGGCCTCCGCCGTCACGGTGCACGTGTTGACCACGACGATCTCGGGGTTGTCGTTGTCGACGGCAATGCCTCGATCGGCGAGAGCGATGAGAATCTCATCGCTCTCGGCTTGATTCAATCGACAGCCGAGTGTCCTGAGCGCGACGGTAGGCACGAACGAGAGCGTATCGCGTTCGGGGACCGACTATTGATCCGAGGGCACAAGTCCGAGGTCGGAGAGGACGCTTTCCACGTCGTCTTCCGACTCGAGCAAACCGGCGAGGATGCGAAGGTCACTCCTCCGAAGGGTGAGCACCTTCCCGTTGAAGTCCTGACGCATCAGTTGGATCGCACGAAGAAAGCGCTCAATGACCTGGCCGCTTTCCGAGTGCTCGACCTTCTCGAGGTCGATCGTGATCCCACCGCTCTGCCACGACGGTGCCGCGACACGGCCCGCCTCCGGCAGAAGTTGCTCGACCGGCACGCCATACACCGACGCCAGCCGGTGCATGCGCGGGAGCGACAGGGCGCGCTCACCCCGCTCGTATGCGCCAAGGACTGAAGCCTTGAACTCGTACGCCGAGAGTTCCTCGACGTCCTGTAGCGAAACCCGCTTCTGGCGCCGAATCGCGCGCAGGCGTCTGCCCACGGCTTGGTTGTAGCTCGCCTCCGTCATCAGCCAACTCCCTCTTGAGTGGAACCACGCCGCACCACTCACAGTGACACTCTACCGGTTGATTTACCGGTTGTCACCCCTCTGCGTGGTGTTTCTTTTGAGCAGGGCTGCTCCAACGATGGCCGCCGTCTCAACGCGAAGGATCCTCCTTCCGGGACGTACCGGTGTTCCGATCCGTGCTTCGAACGTGAGCCCCCTCGGGGCCGACAACCAGGGTCGTGTCCGTCTCGATGGGCATGGCCGGCACTCCGGTCCGGGTCGGCAATCAGGTCCCTTCAACGAGGAACCTGTCGGTCGATCGAAGTGGAACAACGGCCACAGTGAGCTTCGCGACCGGGCAGGTACGACTCGGTGCCTCGAACGACGGCTACGTCTCCCGGGACTCCGGTCGTCCTTGACCGTCCGTGTAGGAGACGGCCGCGCCGTCGTTCAGTCGCTGAGCGACCTCCCATGCCACGATGGACACCAGGAGGAGAGGGACATGTCCCATCAGAGGAATCGTCGCTTCGACTTGACCGAATCTCCGCGAAGCTCGGCATAGTCGCGCAGCGTGCGCTCCTCCTCCTTGGACAGCTTGGTGGGAACCACGACCTTCGCGATGACATCGAGGTTGCCCCTGCCCCGGCGACCAAGGCGACCGACTCCTCTTCCGACGATCGGGAAGCGCTGCCCGGGCTGGGTGCCCGCGGGAATGCTCAATGAGGTCGCATCTCCCTCGATGAGCGGGATGGCGACCTCGGACCCAAGGGCAGCTTGAGCAATGTCGAGTTCCAACTCGAACAACAGATCGTCCCCGTCACGCACAAACCGCTCGTCCGGCAGCACTCTGATCTCCACGTATAGATCACCTGGCCTGCCGCCGTAAGGGGCAGCCTCTCCCTGCCCGGCGAGGCGAAGGCGGGTTCCCGTGGAGACGCCCTGCGGTATCTGCACCGTGGCGCTGCGGTCTTGACGCACGACGCAGGTTCCGCTGCACATCGAGCATGGCTTCGAGATGAGCTTGCCCGAGCCATGGCAGGCATCGCAGGTCGTGAGCGTCATCATCGAACCGAACATCGACCGCCGTGCGACCTGCATGGTTCCCGTCCCGTTGCACCGGCCACACGTCTCGACAACCGCCCCTTTCTCCGCACCTGTCCCCTCGCACTGCGGGCAGGTCGCTAGCGCTCGGAACGTCAGATCTCTCGTTGTCCCAAACGCGGCTTCGGCCAGCTCGACCCGGCTCTCGACGGCGATATCCCGCCCCCTCGCGGGTCCCTGTTGTCCGCCGAACCCGAACATCCCGCCGGTGCCGAACACGGATCTGAGCAGGTCGTCGAGCCCCCCCATGAGCAGGTCACCCAGGTCGACCGTCTCTCCCCGATCGTAGGAACGCCGACGAGTGGGGTCCGACAGCACCTCGTAGGCTTCCGCCACATCCCGGAATCGTGCTTCTGCGGTCGGATCGCCGGGGTTGGCGTCGGGATGTGTCTCGCGGGCCAGGCGCCGGAACGCTCGCTTGACCTCTTCTTGGGTCGCGTCCTGGGCAACACCCAGAATCGAGTAGTAGTCCTTACGCATGACGGCGCCCGGTCACAACGATCCCAGGCTCTCCTCCAGAGTCTCCACGACCTCTTCAACGGCCGAGATCGTACGACGGTAGTCCATGCGCATCGGTCCGATGACCCCGACGCTTCCCTCACCGCCCTCTCCGAGCTTGAACTGGGTGGAGACCACGGCGAGGTTGAGGCCGTCTCCCATTTCCAGTTCGTTGCCGATCCGAATACCCATTCCCTCCGGCCGGCCTGTAAGGATCGACAGAACCATCGCGTCGCGTTCGAGCAACTCCAGGATGGACCTGATAGCGGCAAGATCCTCCCAGACATTCGTCATTTGCGCCGTTCCAGAGACGAATACCTCTCGGGATCCTCGTTCGATGCGACCGACGGCGTCGACCACCTCGTGAACCAGCCCGGAGACGGAGGTCTGTGTGTTTGAAGAAGAAGTCGAGGATCCCGCGAGGATCTCGTCCACCGTCGCCGTGTCGAACATCTCCGCGAGTACTCGCTCCGCTTCCGCCACATCGCCCGGATCGACCGGTCGCTGGAGACGCACCAACTCCTGGGTCACGCGGCCCCTGTTGAATATCACGACTAGCAGGAGTACCTGCGATGCAAGCGGTACGAGGTGCACTCCCCTGACCCGCTCCAGTGCGACGCCAGGACCGACCATGACCGCCGGATAGTGCGTGATGTCGCTCAGCAACTCTGTCGTCGACTTGAGGAGACTGGACAAGCCCTGATGGAACGACGAGAAGAACGTCTGAATGCGGGCCCGCGTGGGTGAACGCAGACGTGCGGGCACGCAGTGATCCACGTAGTAGCGGTACGCGCTGCCTGTCGGGATACGGCCCGAGGATGTGTGCGGTTGCGCAACCAGACCGTCGAGTTCGAGCGCGGCCAGATCGTTGCGTACGGTCGCCGACGACACGTCGAGGTGCGAGGCCTCCAACACGGTCCTCGATGACACGGGCTCGCCCGTCCGAATGTACTCCTCGACGAGCGTCCGCAGGATTTGTGCCTTGCGCTCGCTGAGCATGCCACAAGGCTAGCAGTCTCACCCCGCGAGTGCTAAGACCGCCCGGCTGACCTCGTCGGTCAGCAGGGGGCGAAGCACCATGATCCGATCGCCGTACCTGGCGATCACCCCCGCCTCGACGAGGCGTCTGCCCCACGATGAGCCAAGGAGAGCGTCGCCGCCGCGTCCCGCGACGACCCCCCCGGTCCGCCTGAGGCCGAGGACGAGCCGCTCCTGTTCACTCTCCCACGAGTCGAGACGTTCCGTTCCCTGAATCGGGCTTTCGTCACGCTCCACCCGCTCCAAATACGCATCGATCCGTCGGACGTTGCGGGTTCGGACTCCCTTCCTGTGCCCGTGTGCCCCGGCTCCAAACCCCATGTACTCCCCCTGCGCCCAAGTGATCAGGTTGTAGGTACACTCCCTACCCGGTCGTGCGTAGTTCGAGACCTCGTACCGTTCGAGGCTCCCGACCAGATCTTCCACGGCCTCGTACTCCGCCGCCTGGAGATCTTCGTCCGGAGCGGGGGCACCCGCCGAAACCGCACGACTCAACGGGGTTCCACGCTCGACGGTGAGTGCGTATGCCGATAGGTGGTCGGATTCGAGTTCGATCGCCGTCCGCACGGTGTGGATCCACCCTTCCAGCGTCTCTCCAGGCGTCCCGAAGATCAGATCGATGTTCACCGAGAAGCCCGCTTCGATTGCCCCGACCACCGCATCGACGGCCTGGGCGGGCGTATGGAGGCGACCGAGCAAGGCAAGGGTCTTCTGGTCGAAAGACTGGACACCGAACGATACCCGTGTGAAGCCGGCCTCACGCAGTTCCGCAGCAAGTCGCGGGCTCCAATCCTCTGGATTGGCCTCCAGGGAGATCTCTGCAGCACCGGCCAGTCCGAAACGGGAGTCGATCGCTTCGATGATCCGACGCAGTCGCGAGGCGGGCATCCTGCTGGGAGTGCCGCCGCCGAACGCAACGGCGTCGAGAGGTCGCCACGAGGTCGAGCGAGCGACTTCGGCCACCACCGCCTCGGTGTAGCGGTCGACGAGGTGCCCCTTGCCTGCAACGACGTTGAAGTCGCAGTACGGGCACACGCGGGCACAGAAAGGGACGTGGACGTAGGCGGCTGTCTGATTGGCAGCCGCGTCGACGGATCTACTGGTCATCGAGTCCCTGCGCCGAGATCTCGGGGGAACCTGCGCCCGATGGCCAGGGACCGCATCCATCACAGCAGTTCCGCATCACGGTGCAACCTACCACCGGCGGCAGAAACGAAGATACGCGCTCTCGGGCGATGGGTTGGGCATGCAGTCGGGCCCCTGGCGCCTCTGGGAGGAGCTCGAGAACCTCGTGAACCGGGCCATCTGGTCCGTCTCGTAGGGAAGTACCGCCTCCGGGCACGGCGCGCGAATGGGGCTCGACGGCGTCTCGGGAGCGACATCGATGCGACGGGGCACGGCGTTCACACGACCGAGACGGTGCCGTCGAATCGTTTGTCGATCGGGCCGTCGTACTCGACCATCACGCGTCCTGCGGACTGCAGGTTCGCCGAGGATGATCCGACCATGAACTCCACGATGCCCGGCGCGATCACGTACTGTCCGCCCACGTCGTAGTAGCCAAGCTGTCCGAGGGGAATCTCGAACCGAACACTCCTCGACGAACCTGGCTCCACACTCACCCGGGCGAAGGCCTTGAGTTCGAGGACCGGACGTGTCACGCCCGTCCCTCGGTTCGCGACGTAGACCTGGACGACCTCGTCTCCCGCGACGCTGCCCTCGTTCGCCACCGAGGCAGTAACGACACCGACGCCGTCGATGGAATCGTTCGGGGGTTCGACGCGTGCATCGAACACCCTGATTGTGGAGTAGCTGAGGCCGTGGCCAAACGGGTACAGCGGCGAGGCAGGACCATCCACGTAGTCGCCCATCCATTGGGACCTCCCACCTGACACTTTGTGCCCGTAGTACACCGGAAGCTGGCCGGCGGAACGGGGGAACGTGATCGGGAGTTTGCCGCCCGGATTGAACGTGCCATCGAGCGTGTCGACGATCGCCTGTGCGCCCGCTTGTCCTGGAAGCCAGGCGAGGAGGACCGCCGCTGACCGCTCATGGAGTGCCACGCTGCCGCAGGGACGCCCGACGACGAGGACGGTGACTACCGGCGTGCCGGTGCCGAGCACGAGCCGAGCCAGCTCCTCCTGCACGCCGGGCAGGTCGAGTGACGAACGATCACGACCCTCCCCGCTTGTGCATGAATCTGTGGAACCGGCCCTGTCCCCAACGACAAGCACCACCACATCGGCCCACGCAGCGAGTGCTGCTGCTTCGGGGAACCCGCTCCTGTCGGCGTCGTTCACCCCGCAGCCGCGGGCGTACCGCACCGATTCCCCGAGGCGTGAACGGAGAGCCTCGAGGAGCGACGGCGTCTCGACCTCGGGTTCCGACAGCTCGAAGTCGGTGGGAATGGGGATGTGGAACACGTTGTTGCCTGCATGTGCCTCGCGCAGCGATTCGACATGGGCGGGGTACGCATAGTCGCCGTAGAGATGTCGGGCGGCATCGGCGTTCGGACCGATCACGGCGACCTTGCCTGGAGGCGACGTCAGCGGCAGGACCCCATCGTTGCGGAGCAGGACCATGCTCTTGCGAGCGACGTCGAGCGCGAGTCTGTGTTGAGCGCCCGTGTCGACATGACTGGGGGCGGCTCCCTCGTCGACGTACGGGTCCTCGAACAGCCCCAGCGCGAACTTCTGCCAGAGCGTACGCCGGACCGCGTCATCGATCAGTTCGATGTCCACACGACCGCCATGCAGTGCGTCCAGCAGGGGGTGTCCGAACGCGTCGGTCGAAGGGAGTTCGACATCGATGCCCGCAGTCAACGCAAGCGCTGCGGCATCGCGCTTGTCGCGTGCGATCCCGTGATAACTGTGGAGTTGGGCGATTGAGAAGTAGTCGGAGACGATGGTTCCTGCGAATCCCCACTCCATCCTCACACGCCCGTTCAGCAGCTCCCTGTTCGCGGCGCCCGGGACGCCGTCGAGCTCGTTGTAGGCGTTCATGACAGAGTGGACACCGTAGTGGCGCACGGCGGCCTCGAATGGATGCAGGTACACCTCCCGCAACTCACGATCTGCGACATGGGCGGGAGCCCAGTTCATTCCTCCCTCCGATGCCCCGTACCCGACGAAGTGCTTCGCCGTCGCGACCACGCCGTCCTTGAGGTCGACTCCCTGCAAGCCCTGGATGAACGCTCCTCCCATCCGGGCGACGAGGTAGGGATCTTCCCCGTACGTCTCCTCCGTCCTGCCCCATCGCGGGTCTCTCGCCACATCCAAGACAGGGGACAGTCCCTGATGGGACCCCATGTGCCGCATCTGATCGCGAATCGAGTCCGCGATCGCACGATTGAGCTCGGGTTCGAAGCTGGATGCAACGCCGATCGCCTGAGGAAACACCGTCGAGTCTCGCCCCATGAGACCGGAGCAGATCTCCTCGTGAACGATCGCGGGAATGCCGAGTCGGGTCTCTTCCATGAGCTGGCGCTGGATTTGGTTGGCGACGTGGGCAGCCTCGTGGGCTCGGTAGCCACTCGCCCCGGCAATGCGAGTGACTTGGCCAATACCGAAGGGACACATCTCGCGTACTCGACCATCGGCGAGGTCGTCGCCGGTAAGAAACTGAAACACCCAAGCCGACCCGAGTTGGGCAAGCTTCTCGTCGATTGTCATCCGGTCGAGGAGGTCCTCCACGCGACGTTCCACGGGAAGGGCGGCATCGCGGTACACGGGGGTCGATGAGATGGGAGTGAGTTCTGATGTCATCCTTTGATCGCTCCTGCTGAGAGTCCCTTGACGATCTGACGCTCGGCGATCACATAAAACACCAGTGCAGGGATCATCGCGAGTGTTGTGAACGCAAGCACCCGAGCGGTGTCCGTCGTGTACTGCGTCGAGTAGTTGGTCACTCCGACAGGGAGCGTCCACTTGGTCGGATCCGTGAGCACGATAACGGGGAGCAGGAAGGCGTTCCAGCTCGTCACAAGAGTGAGAACTGCGATCGTACTCATCGCCGGCCGCGACAGCGGGAGCAGGATCGACCGGTAGAAACGAAACGTACCGGCCCCGTCGAGGATCGCCGCCTCTTCGAGCTCCCTGGGAATCGACATGAAGAACGGTCGGAGGATCACGATCGACAGTGGTAACGCGAATGCCGCCTGTGGCAGCGCGACCCCCCACACGGTGCTGAGCAGTCCAAGCTGACGAACGACGATGAACAACGGCAGGATGGCAACTGCGACCGGGAACAAGAGACCGAGAACGAAGACGAGATAGATGGCCTCTCGGCCCTTGAACCTGAAACGAGAGATGGCAAACGCAGCAAGCGAGGCTACGGGAAGAACGAAGGCAATGGTGATCAACGCGATGAGCGTGCTGTTCCACACCTGCTGCCAAAACGACCCGGACCGCAGTACATCGGCGTAGTTGACGAATACCCACGGGTTGGGCAGGTCGATGGGCTTGCTCGCGAGTTGAGCGGTGTCCCGAAAGCCGCTCAGTGCGCCGTAGACGACCGGGATGACGATCACGCCCAGGACGGCGAACGCGGAGAGGTAGAGGAACCCTCGGGTAACGGCCCTTCTGGCGCGGTGGACGCTGCCTTCGTCCCTCCTCTGGCTCGTAGCCGTACCGATCATGTCACTGCCCCAACGCCGTCAGAGAGCCCTCGATGTCCCTTCGCAGTACCCAGCGTTGGTACGCGAGCGCGACCAGCAAGGACAAGCCAAACACGATCACCGACACGGCGTTCGCGTACCCAAACTGCGTGCGCCGGAATCCCCAGTCGATCATGTACGTTGCCATGGTGTTCGATGCGTTGACGGGGCCGCCTCCGGTGAGGACATACACGAGGTCGAACAACTGGAGCGATCCGATCATCGACAGGAATGCCGAGACACGCACAGTCGGGCCTAGGAGCGGAAACGTGACGTACCGGAACGTCTGCCACCACGAGGCACCATCGATGGCAGCGGCCTCCTCGAGTTCGTCCGGGATGTGCTGGAGACCGGCGAGCATGAGGATCATGTGGAGCCCAAAGTACTTCCACGACACGACGGCGAAGACGCTGTAGAGCACGATCTTCGGATTCGCGAGCCATAGCACGTCGGTTTCGTGTCCGGTGAGTCCTGAGAGAGCCGCATTGAGGAGACCATTCGGCCTCATCAGCTGACGCCAGACGACGGCCGTGACGACCTCACTGAGCACATACGGCGCAAAGAAGAAAAGCCGCAACATTGCCCGACCCCGGATCCGCTGGTCGAGGAGGAGTGCGAGGAACAGCGCGAACGGCAACTGGACCAGGAGCGAGAGGACGAGGATGATTGCGTTGTGTTCGAGCGCCCCACGGAACACCGGGTCTCCGAACGCATCCTTGAAGTTCTCGACTCCGATGAACTTGGTGAGCGGCTCGAGGCCGTTCCAGTCGTACAAGCTGAAGTGGACGCCCTGGACGATCGGGAACAGCACGAACGCGAGGTACAGCAAAAGCGCGGGCGCAAGGAGCACGAAGATCCCTATCCGCTTGCGTCGCCGCCGCGCGGCTTCCACTCCCCGAGTCCGCCGCGCGCCTACCTGCGTCATCGCCATCGCATCATCCCCCGACTCTACGTACGTCCGAACCGATGGCGGCGGCATATCGCTCGCCCGCCATCGGTCCAAACGCTCACGTCATCGGACGATGTCTACTCGTTCGCCCATGCCTGATCGACTGCGTCGACAACGTCCTGCGGCGTCCCGGTTCCTGCGAACAATGCCTGGATCGAATCGTTGACCGCTGCCCCGACGGAGGGCGGGTACGCCTGGTCCAGATAGAGCTGCACGTAGGGGGCCTCTCCGCGGGCCGTGATCACGGCCGCCAGGTTCGGATCGGTGATCGCGTCCTCTGCGCCGATCGTCACCGGCAAGCGCGATCCGGTCGCAGCGAGTTCACGCGCGACGGGCACGCTCGTCAGGTAGCACAGGAAGTCGACCGCCTCAGGTGGTGCATCCTTGCCGACTGCATAGCCGTTCCCACCGCCAAATGCGTCCATGGGATCACCTGCTCCGCCTTCGACCGCTGGGAACGGGAACCAGCCCAGCTCACCGGTCGCGGCGAGATCGGGGCCGTTGGCGCTCTGGGTACCCGGCGCCCAATGGCCCATCAGATGAAAAGCGGCCTCGCTGTTCGCGATTGCAGCGGCCTGTCCGTCCGGTCCGTCCCATCCGGCAGCGAGGAACCCCTTCTGGAACGGATCCATGGCGATCAGATCCTGGAGCATCTCGCCCGCCTTGAGGAAGGCAGGATCGTCGAAGTTGTGATTGATCGCCGCCTGCTGCATGACTTCAGCCCCGCCGATACGAAGCGCAAGCTCGGCATACCAGAACATCGCCGGCCACTTGTCTCCCGCGCCGAGGGCGATGGGCGTGATACCCGCGTCCTCCAGCTTCTGCACGTCGTCGAGCAACTCGGTCCACGTCGTCGGTGGCGCCTCGATGCCGGCTTGTGCGAACAGCGTCTTGTTGTACCAGAACCCAACGATGCCGAGGTCCCATGGGAAACCGTAGAGCTTCCCGTCGACTTGCATCATCGTCAGAGCGCCTGGCTCCAATTGGTCGATGCACTCCTGGGCAAGTGAGGTGATATCTTGAACGAGACCGGCGTCCACCTGCTCACGAAGCACTCCGCCGCCCCACGACTGGAAGATGTCCGGAACGTCCCCCGCCTGCAGATTCGTCTGCAGTGCCGTCTTGAAGGCCTCGTTCTCCTGCACGTTGATACTGATCGTCACGTTGGGATGCTCGGCCATGTAGTCGTCGGCAGCCTGCTGCCAGAGCGACAGCCCCGGATCGTTGTTCTCGATATGCCACCAGTTGACCGTGACGGGCTCCATCGATTCGGTTGTCGTGGTGGTCGCGACCGAACCGGCGGTGGTCGTCGTGGCCGCAGTAGTGCCCACCGTCGTGCCCTCAGTGGTATCAGAGCTGGTGCCGCCACAGCCGGCCGCGACGACCGCCAAGACCGTCAACACCAACATGAGCTTGCTGAGTCCTCTCCTCATGAGTTTGCCCTCCTCCCGTCGCCTCACGCGACGATCTCTTCCTTCCGATTCCCTGTGCACGCAAACGTGCACGTCGTACTACTCACGCACCTGCCTCTCGCCGTAGCGCTCGACACGATCCCCGCAAGACCAGCTCCGTAGGCAGCGTCACGTGTCGAGGCTCCGAGTTCGGGTCCTCGATGACTCTGATGAGCATGCGCGTCGCCTCGTAGCCCATGTCCTGGATCGACTGGTCGACCGTCGTCAGGGGCGGATCAGCGAGCGCAGACTCGGGGATGTTGTCGAATCCGATCACCGAAAGGTCGCCCGGTACGTTGATACCGAGCTGTGCGGCGACCTGCATGGTTCGGATCGCAGAGAGGTCATTCGCTGCGAATATCGCAGTCGGGGGGTCGGCCAGTTCGAAGAGCTCACAGATCGGCTCGCGCACGGTGTCGGGGTCGTACCGCCCAACCCGTATCAGATCCGGATCCACCGGAATACCCGCCCGTTCGAGGGCGATGCGGTATCCCCGCTCCCGGAGTTCTGCCGAACGCAGGTCGGGGCGACCGGCGAGATGCCCGATCCGACGATGACCGAGGCCGATCAGGTGCTCGGTGGCCGCCACCGCCCCGGCCAGATTGTCCGATACCACGGTGGGCAGGCTGGACGCCCCGACGTGTGGATCGACGGCGACGACCGGGATCGAGGACGAGACCTCGAGCTTTGCAGGCGTGACCAGCACCGTTCCGTCGGTGAGCGTTCCGCTGAGCCTCGATAGGTGACGCTGCTCCCATCCCGCGTCTCGGGCCCGGGGTGATTTCCGGCGTAGACGATGAGCTCATAGCCAGATCCTCGCAGCGCGCGTGCAGCTCCCTTGAGTAGTTCGGCGCTGAATGGTTCGATCTCGGCGACGCTGAACCCGACGACGTTTGTCCGTCGTGCTCGGAGACTCCGTGCAACCAGGCTCGATTCGTAGCCGAGGCGCTCGACGGCCTCGCGGACCCTCGCGTGGGTCTGGGGGGCAACGCCATTCATGTTGTGCATTACCCGGGACACGGTCGCGATCGAGACGCCCGCCTCGGCCGCGACATCGGCGATCGTCATCCGTCCGTCGTGCACGGCCGCCCCTCTTGTAAACGTTTCCTGTAAACGTTTACAATTCTGCCAGATCGACCGCCGATTGTCCAGTGGTCATCGCGAAGCTCGACGGAATCCTCGGAGGGCGCCCGCCTCGGCGTTGTGGGCTCACCACGGGCGTGCCCACGTCCAGAATGCCCCTAGTCTTCGTCGAGTCGCAGCGCCGAGATGAAGGCCTCGGGAGGGACCTCTACACGCCCAACCATCTTCATGCGCTTCTTCCCTTCCTTCTGACGCTCCAGCAGCTTGCGCTTTCGAGTCACGTCGCCGCCGTAGCACTTGGCGATGACATCCTTGCGACGAGCCTTCACCGTCTCGCGAGCGATGACCCGGCTCCCGATCGCCGCCTGGATCGGCACGTCGAACAGCTGCCGGGGAATCAGGGTTCGAAGTCGTTCGACCATCTTGCGACCGTACTGGTACCCCCTGTCCTTGTGCACGATTGCCGAAAACGCATCGACCTGCTGCTCGTTGAGGAGGATGTCGACCTTGACGAGGGCGGACGTGCGATGGCCGGCCGGCTCATAGTCGAGGGAGGCGTAGCCACGGGTCCGCGACTTGAGTGCGTCGAAGAAGTCGAACACCACCTCGGCGAGCGGAATCTCATAGGTGAGTTCGACACGCTCGGGAGTCAGGTAGTGCATGTGGTCCATCGTTCCCCGCCGGCTCTGCGCGAGGTCCATGACGGTTCCCACGTACTCGGTTGGAACGACGATCAGTGCCTTGATCACCGGCTCATCCAGGTGGTCGATCATCGCTGCGTCCGGCAGATCGGCCGGCGATCGGATCTCGAATGTCGATCCATCGGTGAGGCTCACCCTGTAGGCGACAGACGGGGAGGTTGCGACGAGATCGAGGTCGTACTCGCGCTCGAGTCGTTCTCGCACGATTTCCATGTGGAGCAATCCGAGGAACCCGCAACGGAACCCGAACCCCAGCGCCCGAGACGTCTCCGGTTCAAAAACCAGTGCGGCGTCATTCAGCTTGAGCTTGTCGAGCGCCTCTCGCAGGTTCTCGAAGTCCTCACCATCCGAGGGAAACATGCCCGAGAACACCATTGGCTTCGGTTCCGCGTAGCCCGGCAGCGGAGTGACCCGCTGATCGTGCGAGACCGTGTCACCAACCTTGATCCTGCCGATGTCCTTCACGCCGGTGATCAAGTAGCCGACCTCGCCTGCGCTGAGCATCTCTACGGAACGCGCCGTGGGGGTCAGCACACCGACGTCGGCGGCAGAGTGTCGCTCACGGGTGGCGCTGAAGGTGAGTTCATCTCCCCGGCGGAGCTCCCCGTCGACCACCCTCACATAGCACACGACACCTTGGTAGGAGTCGTAGTAGGAGTCGAACACCAGGGCGCGGAGAGCGCCATCCGGATCGCCGGCCGGTGGAGGGATCTCCTCGACGATCCGCTGGAGCAGCAGATCGATCCCGGCTCCCGTCTTGGCGGACACGTGCACGATGCGGTCGGGATCGACCCCGAGCAACGCGACAATCTCATCGGACACCCGGCCAGGGTCGGCAGCTGGAAGGTCGATCTTGTTGATCACCGGGATGATCTCCAGTCCGGCGTCGATTGCCAGGTAGGCGTTGGCCAGCGTCTGCGCCTGCACACCTTGGGCGGCATCCACGAGCAGGATCGCACCCTCGCACGCGGCGAGCGACCTCGACACTTCGTAGTTGAAGTCCACGTGTCCTGGTGTGTCGATCAGATTGAGTGTGTAGGTCGTGCCGTCCGTGTGCTCGTAGGCGAGCCGGACCGCTTGCGCCTTGATAGTGATACCCCGTTCACGTTCCAGTTCCATCGAATCGAGCACCTGGTCACGCATGTCGCGCGCGGAGATGGCCCCCGTTCTCTCGAGGAATCGGTCGGCGAGGGTCGACTTGCCATGGTCGATGTGCGCGATGATGGAGAAGTTGCGAATCAGAGCATCGCATTGTACCTGCCCGGGTTCCGCTGCTAGGCTCCCTCGCTCGGCGGACCCCCCGATCCTCGAATGCGAGATGCAGGCATGGCCAACATCAAGTCCCAGATGAAGCGCAACCGTCAGAACGAGAAGCTTCGCACCGCCAACAAGGCGAAACGCTCCGAGCTGAAGACCCCGCGAAGCAGGCGATCGAAGCTTCGGAATCCGGTGATGCGGCGGCAACCGAGACGGCGTTCCGCGAAGCCCAAAAGCGCATCGACATGGCGGCGTCGAAAGGCCTGATCCACAAGAACACCGCCGCGCGCAAGAAGTCCCGACTCGCCAAACGACTCTCCGAGTAGCTCGCTTCCTGCCCCAGATCCCCCATCCTGGACTCGGCGTGCCCGAAGACTCCTAGGCGCTTCTCGGACCCCCGTACCAACGGCACAACGCGACCGTCAACCGCTCCAAGGTCAGTTGCTGCATTTCTGGTGGGCTCGTCTTCATGATCCGATCGGCCCGTGCCAGCGCGTCGAGGGCTTTGGCGAGCGACGAGTCGGAGACCCTGGACCGGTTCTCCCACGCCTTCCTCACCGGATACCCCGACTGGCCGAGCCACTCGCCGAGCGTCTCCATGTTGGGAGCCGACACGGCCATTGCCCTCCTGCGAAGGTCACCCTCGAGGAACGCGAGGAGTTGGAGTGGGTGTCCGTGGACCATGAAGTCCGAAAGGCGACGCAACGCCTGCCCGACATCTCCTGCAAACACCGCGTCTCCATAGAGCCAGATCGGCTCGTCGGGGCGGTTGGCGAATCTCAGATCCACGTCGTCGATGGTCACCTCTTTCGACCCTTCGAGCTGATCCAATGCGCTCGCGAGGGACGCAACATCCGACCCGAACTTCCTGAGAAGTGCGGCGACGGCATCGGGTTTCACTCGGAGGCCACGCCGGCGCATCTCGGAGAAGAGCCAGTCGCCGGCGTCCTGCTCACGCAGCTTCTTGACCTTGACGACCTCACCGACCGCTTTCACGTACTTCGCCAGAGCGCTCGGCAAGCTTCCCGCACTCACGAACACCACGGCAACCGCCACGGGGTCGATCTTCTCGAGCAGCTCCAGGATGACATCTGCCTCCGCCTTCTGAAGCAGCTGGGCGTCGACGACTTCGATGCCCAGCCTGTCACCGAACAACGAACCCGACTGCAGGGCCGGGACGACAGGCTCGACACCGCTGCGTAGGACGCCTCCTTCTCCCACCTCGTCCGCACCACGAGGAGGCACGTCGATACGGACCGTTTCGGTGACCTCGGACTGTTCGAAGAGCCTGGCAGCGCGTTCGAGCATGGTCGCTCGCTCTCCAGGGCCGGCGCCCGACGGACCCTCAACCGCCATGACCGCCTTCACGCGACCTCCCTCCCGAACAGCCTCACCAAGTCGCACGCCTCCTCCGGGTCGTGGACGCGAATCATGTCGGCTCTATACTCGAGCGCCATCGTCACATAGGCCAGGACTCGGGACAACTCGCGTTTGCGGGGAATCGGTACGAGCACAGGGTGACCGAGTCTTCGGATGGCGGCGATATGCCTGATGACACGAAGCTGCTGACGCGTGTACTCCTCGTAGTCACTCTGGTAGTTGATGGCGATCCCGGGATCGAGGATGAGCTTCGTGAGGCCACGTTCGGCCAACGAGTTCACGAGCGGTGCAAATCGCTCCGCAACCTGTGACGCCTTGTCCTCCACGAACTCGAGGTCACCAACGGTGAGCGGCGTCTCGCCTTCCACATACGTGACGACGACCGGTACGTCTTCCGCAGCCACTACGCCCACCATCTCGGAGTTGCGCATCCCGCCTGTGTCGTTGATGATCGCTGCTCCTGCGTCGAGGGCACGGTGAGCCACCTCGGGCTTCCAGGTGTCGATGGACACCGCGAACCCGTCACCCGCGAGCAGCTCGATCGCCGGCAGGAGCCGGGAGAGCTCCACCTCGACGGGCAGTTCCTCGGCCAGGTAGTGCGACGATTGCCCTCCGATATCGATCACGTGAACACCATGGTCCCGGTACCGGCGGGCCAGCTCGAGGGCCGACGCCGGCGAATCCACAACCGTCCGCCGGTTGTTCGACTCCGGCGACATGTTGATGACACCCATCACATAGGTGCGATCGCCTGTGAAGTCGAACCGCACGCCCCCTGCATCGAACCTGAACACGCTCACGGCTCGGAGAGTAGCCAGGCTCGCTTCGCTCGCCCTCCTCAGTCATCAGTCATCAGTCATCAGTCATCACTCATCAGCAAGAGCGCGCCGTGGAACGACGCGAGGCCGCAGGGCCGAGCGTTGGGGGGAAAGTGCCGCAGCGGCGCAGCCGCTGGGGTAGGGGGCCGTAAGCCAGCAACGTTGCTGAGAACCGCCCCCTCCGTCCTCGGCTTCGCCGAGTCCACCTCCCCCAACACTCGCTTCGCTCGCGAGGGGAGGAAACGGGCTCGTACACCGAGCGAAGCTCGGCTCCTACGGGCCGACGAGCAGCGACCCGTCCATCTCGTTGACTCCTTCGTCGAGACGGACCGGAACCGAGTCCGTTCCGGTCTCTCCTGGCTCGATCCTCCCGATCGACACGGGAATAGTCGACTTGTTCAGGGACACGTCCACGGTCCCCCGCCATGGATAAGGAGAGTTGTTGGTCACGAGGATGGTCAACGCGAGTCGCTCGTCGACGACCGTTCCCACCCTCATGGCGACCGAGAGACCCCCACACAGCCCCTGACGGTCACCCGCCTGGCCCGTCGCCGAACTGGTGACAACGGCGCTGCCATCCGATGCGATGAACACCGTGAACGGCGCCTCCACGCCTTCCGAACAGGTCAGCACATGGGTGAGTCCCCTCAGTGACGACACGAGTATCGGGATGAGGAAGATCCCGACGATCAGCACGATCGCAATCCTCGGCTTGAACGTGGACGGCACCGGCGCAGTGTACGACCGGCTCTTCCATTCCCCGAGCTTTCCATGTCTCATGGCTACCATCCGGGCCGTGACCGATCGCCGCGCTCGCTCCCTCCTCACCGGAATCGGTCTCGTGATCCTCGCCCTGATCGCCCTCATCATGTATGAACGGAGCGTCGAGCCGATCGAGGTCGTCGGAACCCTGCTGTTCCTCCCCGTCTTCCTTGGGTTGATGTTCTGGGGGTTCCCCGGGGGCGTCATCCTCGGGTTGGCGGCCGCAGTTGGCTATGCGGTGCTGCGCTACCCCGCGATAGATGCCATCGGCGCCGGCCGGTTCATCGGCCTCGTGCTTGGTCGAGGTGCCGGATACCTCGCGTTTGGCGGTGTCGGAGGCTGGGCGGCGAGTCAGCTTCGAGCGTCGATGGAGAAACTCGACCTCTACGACCAGATCGACGACGCCACCGGCATGCTCAACATCCGAGCGATCCTCCAAGCCATCGACATGGAGCAGAGCCGGTCGAAGCGCTACCGAACCATGTTCTCGGTTTCGCTGGTCGAGATGCCCGGGGCGGCGTTCGAGTCGGTCAAACGGCGCAGGCGTGCAACCGTTCTGAAAGAACTCGGTCGGAACCTATCCGACGGGATTCGCGCGGCGGACAGGGCGGGTCACGGGATCGAGTCCGATCGACACCTCCTGATCATTGCCCTCCCCGAGACGGGGAGAGAGGGAGCCAGCGTCTTCTCGGCGACACTCGTGCGAAAGCTCGAAGAGTGGATGACGAACCACGGTTTCCGACCGGTGGAACTCGCCAGCTCATCGGTCACATTCCCCGAGGAGGACCTCGAACAGCTCAAGACGAGGCTCAGAGCGATCGGCAGCTAGCCCCCAAACGAGACCACGATGTCCCCTTCTTCATCGGTGCGACGCACCCGCATGCCCGCAGCTTCCATGCCGGCGATGATCGACTCCGACGGATGCCCGAACGTGTTGGGGCCGACGCTGACGATCGCCTCACGCGCGCCGGTCGCGACGAGCCACGACAGATCCGAGGTATTCGCACCCTGGTGGGGAACCTTCAACACATCGGTGCGCAAGGTTCCGAGTTCCCGTTGAGCGATCATCTCCGCGTCACCGGGGAACAGCATCGCCGTACCCATCGCATCGATGCGAAGTACGAGCGACTGATCGTTGGGTGATGCGTAGCGTCGAAGCGGACCAAGCACTTCAACGGTGAACACCCCGAGCCGGAAGCGATCGCCTGCGATGGGAACGAGGACCGGAATCCGCCGCGCGTCAGCAGCGCCGAGCAGGGCCTCCGCTGCCGGACCACCCCCGCGGTATCCGGGCTCCCACAGCGTCCCCACCGGCAAGTGCTCGATCACCGACACCAGACCGGTCGCGTGATCATCGTGGGGATGCGAGAGCACCATGACATCGATGCGGTCGATCCCGTACTCGTCCAGCTTGCGAAGAATCACCACGGGATCGGGCCCACCATCGATCAGAATCGTCTCTCCGCTCGGCCCTACGATCAACTCCGCGTCCCCCTGCCCAACGTCGAGAAACACAGCCGCGGGGGGCTCGAGCCGGTGTCCGTTGACCGACACGAGGAGCGCGAAGGCCGCCCCGATCACAATCAGTGGACGCAGACGTCGGTAGCTGAGGAGCATCCCCCCAACGATCACCAGGATCGCCGCCAGGGGTCCAAGCTGTGGCCAGCCGGAAGCAATCTCGGCGATCATGAGCACCCCCTTCGCTGCGACAGCCCCGACCTGGGTGAGCACCCCGACCCCTGAGAGGACACCTATGCCACCGGCAGCGGTCGAAACCACGACAAGCGGTGCGGCCGCCAGGTTCGCCAGCGGAGACAACAGCGGAATCGCTCCGAAGTGCGCGAGCAGAACCGGCGCAACTGCGATCTGTGCAGCGACAGTCGCTCCCAGCGGAGCACCGATCCACCTCGGGAGCCTGCCCCCGAAGATGTCGGCACCCGCCATGACACCCATCGTCGCCGCCACCGAAAGCTGGAAACCTACATCGCCGCTCAACTCGCCGGACACCAGAAGCAACCCGGCCATCGACGTGCCGAGAGCGACCCACGGGGTGAGCGCCACTCCGATTGCCCGCGCGACCAGCAGAAGTCCGGCCATTCCGGCCGCACGCAACACGGACGGCTCCCACCTGGTGACCACGATGAAGATGGCGAGACCTACGAGTCCGACGATCGCCCGGCGACGGGGCCCAAAGGCGAACGGGCCGACAATCACCCACCAGAGGATCAAGAACAAGGCAACGTTCGATCCCGAAACCGCAACGAAGTGTGAGAGACCGGACCTCCGCAACTGGTCGGCCGACACGGCCGGCAACTCTCTGACATCACCGATCAGGAATCCGGACAACAGCGCCCTCTCTGCGCCACCGCCGACAAGTCCCGCATGGATGCGAGCCCTGACTGCATTGCCCGCGATGAAGAGCAGACCGGACGATGGGGCGACATAGATGATTCTCGCTCTCCGAATCACTCCGGCGTACGGATCCCCACGAGCCATCCCTGGTCGGCCGACAGCGACCCCCCTCACGACGACCACGTCGCGGGCGGCGATATCCACCTCGTCTCGCAACGAAACGAGCACCGGCGGTCCCGGCCACTCGACCCACACCCCTTGCTGTTTGGCGTGCGTCGGTTCCATCAGGAACCACAACCCCGACGCTCCCTCTCTAACGTCGTCGAGTGCGATTCCCGCAAGTTCGACGGGTCCAGCCTCGATCGCCGTCTCCAACACCCCAGCCTCTCTCGCAGACGAGAGCATCCCTGAAATGGCCGCCGCCGCCATCAACCCGGCGAGGGCTACGGCCCACCGCCGGCGGGTCAACAGGATCACTGCGATGCCGGCGACGACAGCGCCCAGAATCGCCCACGGACCGACCGCCCTCGCGATGGCAACGACCACCCACACGAGAGCACCACCGGCGAGCGCCCACCGGCCCGCAACCCCAGGGGGTCTGATCACGGAACGGCAACCGCGTCTCGGAGTGCAGCGAGCTTCGACTCACCGATCCCGGGGACGTCGAGAAGGTCTTCTACCTTGTCAAATGGTCCGTGTGCTTCGCGGTAGTCGAGAATCCGCTGCGCCAGCACCGGCCCCACACCCGGCAGCGCCTCGAGGCCCTTGACATCAACCTGGTTGATCGCCACCTTCCCCGAAGGCGCTTCCACCGACGCCGCCGAAAGAATCTGGATGTGTTGACCGTCGGACACCGACGCGGCGAGGTTGACTGAGCCGAGCACGGCGTCGGGAAGCGCCCCACCGGCAGCCACGATCACATCGGCCACCCTCGCTGGGGAGGGCACCTGGACCAGCCCGGGCCGCGCCACGGCACCCGATACGTGGACGGTCAGCGTCTGGGTCTCTGCCCTCACCTCGGTCACGAGCGCCGGGGGCGGCGCGGACGTCGGCCGGGAGCGTCCGAACCAAAGCCCAGCGGCGCCCGCGAGCACGAGCGCGCCGATAGCGACGGAGATTGCGAGTCGGTTCAAGGGACCCGACTCTTGTATCACCTCCGCCGATGCGGGTGAAGTAGGTTGGTGCCCGACCAAGGAGTGCCATGCAGCGATATCGCGTCGAACCGGGCATTGTCGACCTCACACAGATCGACCCCGCCGACCACTCAGCTTTCGAAGGGGGCAAGAAGGAGGGACGGCGTGAGGCGAAACGGCTCAACGCCCGCCTCGAGGGGCTGCAGGAACTGCTTTACGCAGAGGGAGCCCACCGGCTGCTGATCGTGCTCCAGGCGATCGACACCGGCGGCAAGGACGGAACGATTCGCCACGTGTTCGACGGTACAAATCCGCAGGGTGTGAGGGTCGCCTCTTTCAAGCAGCCGACCCACGAGGAACTCGCTCACGACTACCTATGGCGCGTGCACCCCCACACACCCGGCAACGGTGAGATCGCCATCTTCAATCGCTCTCACTACGAGGATGTTCTGGTCGTCAGGGTGCACAATCTCGTACCGGAAGCAGTGTGGAGCAGGCGCTACGACCAAATCAACGAGTTCGAGCGCTTGCTCGCAGACGAGGGCACCACCATCCGCAAGTTCTTCCTGCACATCTCGAAGGAAGAGCAGCGGGATCGGCTCCAGGCGCGGCTCGACGATCCGACGAAACACTGGAAGTTCGCTCGCAGTGACTTGGCGGAGCGCGAACTGTGGGACTCGTACCAGCGAGCCTTTGAAGCCGTGCTCTCCAAGACGTCGACCCCGTGGGCACCGTGGTACGTCGTCCCTGCCGAACACAAGTGGTACCGCAACCTCGCCATCAGCTCGATCTTGGTGGACACTCTAGAGGGGCTCCAGATGCGGTACCCCGACTCGGAAGACGACCTCGACAATGTCGTAATCATCTGATGAGCCCTGTGAATCGTATCTGCGTTCCGTACTTCATCGGCGAGCCGCTGGCGGGTTTCGTGATCCCCGATCCCCACGTGACCGTACAACCCCCACTCCCCTCGGGATCTCCCCAAGAACGCATGGGTGTGCTCTACCGGGCTTTGGCCGATCTCGTGGCCGCGACCGATCGGCCTGTCATCTACGCGGGCGACTGCCTGTCGTCGATCGGGGTTCTCGCGGGACTCCAACGTCGTGGAGGAGATCCCTCGGTTCTCTGGTTCGACGCTCATGGAGACTTCCATACATGGGAGACGACACCCTCGAGGTTCCTCGGAGGTATGCCCCTGGCGATGCTGGTCGGTCGTGGCGAGCAGTCGATCATGGTTGGTGCCGGCGCCGCACCGATCGATGAGGCACGTGCCATCCTCGTCGACGGGCGAGATCTCGATGCCACCGAATCCGTCGCTGCGTCGAAGGTACGACACGTCACGCTGAGCACGCTCGAGGCGGCGATACCTGACGAAGGGAATCTCTACGTGCATCTGGACGTAGACGTTGTCGATCCGAACGAGATGCCCGCCGTGAACTACCCGTCGCCCGGCGGACCGTCACTCGCAGAGGTCGCATCGTCGTTGGCGCTGCTCCGGTCGACCGGAAGGGTGGTGGCGTTCTCACTGTCCTCGTGGAACCCGGCGCTGCCGGATGCCGACAGGGCAGGGGCGGCCACCGAGGTGCTGGTCACGTCGATCTCGTAGCCCGGCAACCCCTTGGCCTGCCTGACCAAGAAGATCACCAGCGCCAGAACCACGACGATCGCCGCCACGAGCTGATTGGCCCTGAACCCGAACACGTACGTTGCCTGGTCGGTCCTGATGAACTCCAGGAGGAACCGGCCGGTGCCATAGAACACCAAGTAGCCCAGGATCATGTTGCCCCGTGCGATCTTGAACCGCTTCTCGACGAGCAGCAGGACGGGGATCACGACGAGAAGATTCCACAGCGACTCGTAGAGGAACGCCGGGTGGAAGGTGGCATAGTCGACATACTGCGCCGGTCGGAACTGAGGAGCGATCTGAACCGCCCATGGGAGATTCGACGGTGTGCCGAACAGCTCCTGATTCATGTAGTTGCCCCATCGCCCAATCGCCTGAGCGGCAGGAAGGCCGATGGCCGCTGCGTCGGCGTACGCTGCGAAGTTCCACCACCGGCCCTTGCCGGGCGCCCTACGAACGAGCATGAGCCCGAGTCCGACGATCGCGCCGGCCGTCAAGCCTCCGAAGAAGGCGAGTCCACCTCTCCATACAGCGAACACGTGCCAGAGCCCACCAGCGGTCACCTCGCTCCATCGAGGAATCACGTAGGCCGCTCTTGCGCCGAGCAACCCTGCGACCACCGCCCAGATCGACACGCTCTCCGCGAGCGCCGGATCGCCACCGAATCTGGCAAACCGGCGCATCGTGATCCAGATGGCCACGAGGACGCCGATGCCGATGAACAGACCGTAGTAGTGGATCGTCAACGGGCCGATCGATAGCGTGTTGGCTGATGGGGACGGAATCGAGGCGAGCATCGAAAGGACACTAACGCCGCCCTGGAGCAAGGGAGAAGCCGGACCGGTTCTGCGATTCGCTCAGGAGACCACGATGTTGACGAGCTTCGGCGGCCTCGCGATGACCTTGCGGATCGTGCCGTCCGACGTCCACTTGGCGACCCGCTCCGACGCGAGCGCAACTGCCTCCGCTTCAGCGGCGGAGATGTCGGCCGGCACATCCACCCGATCGCGTACCTTGCCGTTGACCTGAATCACCATCGTGATCGTGTCCTCAGCGGCAACCGCAGCATCGGCCTCGGGCCATGCAGCCAGATGGATGCTCGTCTCGTGCCCTCGCAAGTGCCACAGCTCCTCGGTGACATGCGGCGCGATCGGCGCCAGCAGCAACAACAACGTCTCGACTCCCTCGTCCCAGGCCGCCGCGGACACCGAGCCTTCCCGCAACGCACGAGAGAGATCGTTGCGAAGGCTCATCAACGCGGCGACAGCGGTGTTCCACGAGAACGCCGTCATGTCACGATCGACCTTCTGAATGGTCTGGTGCACGACGCGTCGGAGTTCCGCATCATCACCACCCGACGATCGATACTCGGTCGTTCCCAACTTCCACACGTCGTTGATGAAACGGAACGAGCCGAGGATCCCTTTCGAATCCCACGGACCGCCTTTCTCCCAATCGAACGCAAACATCAGATAGGTCCGCACCGTGTCGGCCCCGTACTCGTCGACGAGTTCATCGGGGGCGACGACGTTCCCCTTCGATTTGGACATCCGCTGCACCTCGAGATGGTGGCGGAGCTGGCTGACGTCATTGGTTCCGGGAATCGACGGGATCTCGACGACCGCCGATTCGGGAACATCGACGGCCACAACTCCCCGCTCATCGGCTATCTGCAGCACTCGCTCTGTTCGCCTCAGAATCTCGCCGGCAACGCCTCCGTTCGGCGCCACACCATCGGTAGACACGAGGATTCTGTCGGCAACGAACATCTCGCCGTCCCATGACCCCTCGACGACGATCCGGTCGCCGTCATGTTCCTCACCGAGAATCTGTCCCTGGTTCCGAAGTACGGTCATCGGCTCGTCGAAAAGCCCCTCCGGATCCCGGCCGTGGTGCCTCATCACTACGGCGGCGTCGTCGAACACTCCCATGTCCCGCATCGCCTTACCGAAGAATCGTGTGTAGAGCAGATGCATCGTCGCGTGTTCTGCGCCACCGGTGTACACGTCGACCGGGAGCCAGTAGGCAGCCTCCTCGGGATCGAACGGGGCCCGGTCGTAGGCAGGGCTGAGATAGCGGTAGTGGTACCAGGATGAACACATGAACGTGTCCATCGTGTCGGTCTCGCGCACTGCCGGCCGGCCTCTGGAGTCCACCGTGTTGACGAAGTCCTCACGCTCGACGAGCGGGCTGCGGCCCGTCGGGGCGAACTCGACGTCCTCGGGAAGGAGAACCGGAAGCTGGTCGTCGGGGACCACCTCCAACGAGCCGTCACTCGTGAAGATGATCGGGATCGGCGCCCCCCAATAGCGCTGCCGGCTGATCAGCCAATCACGCAGCCGGTAGTTGATCGAACCTTCACCAACTCCGTGTGCCTCGACCCAGTCGATTGCCGCCGCTACCGACGGGTTGGCGCGGCCCTTCGCGTCGGTGACCTCGATCCCGTCGATCGGCCCGCTGTTGACCATGACACCGGGACCCACGTATGCCTCCGCCATGGTGACACCATCGAGCGCCTCCCCACCGGAGGGGCGGATCACAGGGATGATCGGCAGGTCCATCTTGCGGGCGAATTCGAAGTCACGTTCGTCATGGGCCGGAACCGCCATGATCGCCCCAGTCCCGTACGACAGCAGGACGTAGTCGGCGATCCACACGGGGATCCCCTCGCCGCTCACCGGGTTGATAGCGAACCCGCCCGTGAACACACCCGTCTTCTCCCGCTCCGTCTCCATCCGTTCGATCTCGGAGCGGGCCGCGGACGCCGTTCGGTACGCTTCGACCGATTCCCGTTGCTCCTCTGAGGTGAGGGAGTCGACCAACGGGTGTTCCGGTGCGAGCACCATGAACGTCGCACCCCACAGGGTGTCCGGCCGCGTCGTGAACACTTCGATTTCGTCGTCTGCTTCGGTGCGAAACACGACGCTCGCACCCTCGCTCCGACCGACCCAGTTGGTCTGCATCGCCTTGATCGCCTCGGGCCAGTCGATCCCCTCGAAACGCAGCAGCTCTTCGGCGTAGCGGGTGATCGCGAAGAACCACTGCTCCATCCGCCTTTGCACGACCGGCTGGCCGGTGCGCTCGTCTTTGCCGTCGATCACCTGCTCGTTGGCAAGCACCGTCTGGAGTGTCGGGGACCAGTTCACGGTGGCCTCACCGCGATAGGCCAGTTCATGCTCGAACAGGCGGGCGAAGAACCATTGGGTCCATCGGTAGTACTCGGGATCGGCCGAGATCGCCTCACGTTCCCAGTCGAACATCGCGCCCATTGAGCGAAGCTGCCGGTGCATCACGGCGATGTTGTCGTAGGTCCATGTCTTGGGGTGGATGTTGCGCTGCACGGCGGCGTTCTCGGCCGGCAGACCGAACGCATCGAACCCCATGGGGAACAGCACGTTGAAGCCCCTCATGCGCATCATCCGTGCACGGGCGTCGCTGGGCGTCATGGCGAACCAATGCCCGATGTGCAGATCGCCTGATGGGTACGGAAGCATCGTCAGCGCGTAGTGCTTGGGCCGCGACCAGTCGACGGTCGATCGATAGACCCCTTCGGTCTCCCATCGGTCCTGCCACTTGTGCTCGATCGCTGCGAAATCGTATCCGGCCATGTCGCTCAAGTTGGGCAGAGTACCAGCGCATCACAGGGCACCCGCTCGCGGACTACCCGCGCTTCGTCCCTGCCCCTATCATTTGCTCTCCCGATGAGTCCCAACCTGATCCAACCGAACGTCGAGTGCCGAATCCGCTCGATCGAAGGTGATAGCGGTGCCCGTCTGACGCAGATGGGGATCCTGCCCGGTGTCGAAATGCGGATCGTCCGAACGTCGCCGTTCGGCAACGGCACCGTTGAGGTGATGATCGGTGGTGCGGACGTGGTGGCACTCCGGTCCGACGAAATCGTGGCGATGGAGTGCGATTTGGTGGCGGTCCCGCTCTCGTCGCCCGCCATTGAGCAGGCCGACTATCGAGTTTCGATGCTCGCCGGCGGCCAGGGTTTCAAGCGCAGGATGGCCGCCTTGGGAGTCGTCGAAGGTGCCAGGGTGCAAGTGATCTCCACCTTGCCTCTGCTGATCTCCGCCCAAGGGAAGCAGGTTCGTCTCGGCAGGGGCGAGGCCGACAAGGTCGTGGTCGAGGAAGTCGCCGATGAATCGTGACGTCAGGGTCGCGCTTGCCGCGATTCCGAACACCGGCAAGACGACGCTCTTCAATCGGCTGACCCATTCCAACCAGAACGTCGGGAACTGGCCGGGTGTATCGATACAGAAGGCCGTCGGCCACTTCACGCTCGGCGAGTATGAAGTCGAACTAGTCGATCTCCCCGGCGCTTACTCGATCACACCGACCTCCGAAGAGGAACGGATCGTGCTCGACTTTTTCGTCAACGACCCTCCAGACGTCATCCTCAACGTCCTCGATGCACGCAACCTCTACCGCGGGCTCGGATTCACGCTTCAGATGAGCGGCAGTGGACTCCCGCTCGTTGTTGCCGTGAACATGATGGACGAGGCCCGTCGCGCCGGTGTCGATCTCGATCTCGACGTCCTCGCCGAGCACCTCGGTTGCCCCGTAGTGCCGACCGTTGGTCGCACCGGCGAAGGTCTCCCGAGCCTCAAGGAGGCCCTCTACGAGGCTCTCAAGCACCCGAAGCAGCGACCCCCCTACGTGTCGCAGCCGGCCGTCGTCGAGGCCGCCGTCGCCGATCTGTCACGTGCGATCGAACGCAACAACACCTCGAAGGGGCTGAACGAGGGGTTCCTGGCGCTCAGGGCGCTGGAAGCGGACCCGGCGTTCGATGAGCACCCCGCTATGGCCGACATCCGGGCTGCCGCCGGCATATGGCGTCACCGAATCGAGAACACCACGGGACTCGGCGTGCCGGCAGTGTGTGCGCAGTGCAGGTTCAACTCTGCGCGAGGGCTCGTTCTCGAAGCGACGCACAGCAAGCCGCCCCTTCCCGATGCGCTCAGCGAGAAACTCGATCGAGTGCTCCTCCACCGCTGGTTCGGCCTGCCGTTGTTCGCCGTCATCATGATGGCGGTGTTCCAAGGGGTGTACGCGCTGGGCGCTCCCCTCCAAGGATGGCTCACCGATCTCTTCGCCTGGGTCGGAGGAGGGCTCGAGAGCATCACCTCCGGACTCCCCGACGTGGTGCAATCGTTCATCGTCGGGGGGCTCTGGCAGGGTCTCGCCACCGTCGCATCCTTCTTCCCGATCATCCTGCTCTTCTTCGTGTTGATGTCGATCATCGAGGACTCCGGGTACATGGCGCGTGCAGCGTTCCTCATGGATCGACTCATGCACAGAATCGGGCTCGATGGCAAGGCATTCATCAATCTGTTGCTCGGCTACGGATGCAACGTCCCTGCGATCATGGGGACGCGCGTCTTGTCTGGACGTCACAACCGGATCAGAGCGATGCTGCTCATCCCCTTCACCCTGTGCAGCGCCCGCCTCCAGGTCTTCATCTTCCTGTCTGCGATCCTGTTCACACCCGCCATCGCCCCATGGGTCGTGTTCGGCCTGTACGTTGCGAGCTTCGTCGCCGTCATCGGGGTCGGCTTGTTCCTGAAAGCACTTCAGATCGCCGGCCCTCCGGAACCGTTCATCATGGAGATCCCGCCCTACCGCGTGCCGATGGCAAGGACCGTCGCGCTGCGCTCCTGGTACGAGCTGAAGGACTTCCTCTACCGGGCTGGAACGCTCATCGCCGCCGGTGTGGTGCTGGTGTGGGTGCTCACCCACCTGCCACCGGGGGTCGAAGTCGCAAGTGCTTCGTCGTACGCCGGTCAGCTCGGCCACTTCTTCGAGCCCTTGTTCCACCCGCTGGGGATCGCCTGGCAGCAGACCGTTGCGCTGCTCTTCGGGTTTGTCGCGAAGGAGATCGTGATCGGCGCCTTCGCTTTGATCTATCAAGGAGATCTGACCTCCCAGATCGCTGCGCACGTCACCGCCCTTCAGGGCATTTCGTTCATGGTCTTCACGCTCCTCTACACGCCATGTCTCGCGACCCTCTCGGCGATACGGGCTGAGGCTCGCTCTTGGAAGGTCACGTTCGGAGCGCTCACACTCGGGTTGGGGCTGGCGTGGACGGCGGCGTTCGTCGTGTACCGGATCGGTCTTGTGTTCGTGTGATGGGTGACATGGGTGGACACGGCGCAACGCCAAGGCGGCGGTTCGGACTCCGGCTCCGGCGCGCCCGCACTCTTGCTCGTGTCGGAGCGTTCGTCGGCGCCGCGTCGCTGGGGCTCTACATCGGACTGCTCATCGGCCAGGGCAACTTCCCATGGGGGTCGCTCGTGTTCATCGGGATCATCCTCGCCGGGGTGATCGCCGCAATGAAGTCGGTGGACGACCCGTACCGAGCACGGAAGCTCCTCACCGGTTCGACGATCGCGTTCGCCATCATCGGGATCCTCGGATTTCTGACGATCGGCATGCTGTTTCTTCTCGCGTCCCTGTTCACGGCGATTGGTGCAGCACAGTCCCCCGCGCACCCTGAAGGAGAGGAGCTTTGAACCCAGATCGACGCCCCCTCTCGCGCCTGTGGGCCTACGCCACCGCGTATAGGCGTCGCATCGTGGCAGCGACCACTTACTCGGTCCTGAACAAGGCGTTCGATCTCGCCCCTCCGGTGCTCATCGGTGTCGCCATCGACGTCGTCGTCCAGCAACAGGACTCCCTTCTCGCTCGCCTGGGCTTCACCGAACCACGCCAGCAGCTTGTCTTTTTGGCGGTCGTCACCTTCGTGATCTGGGTCCTCGAATCGGTCTTCGAATACGCATACGGGGTCACCTGGCGAAACCTTGCACAAACAATCCAGCACGACCTCCGCGTCGACGGGTACGACCACCTCCAAACCCTCGACCTCGACTACTTCGAGCGACGGTCGACCGGCGGTCTCATGGCCGTCCTCAACAACGACGTGAACCAGCTCGAGCGCTTCCTCGACAGTGGCGCGAACGACATGCTCCAGGTACTCACGACGGTCGTGCTCGTGGGCGTGATGTTCTTCACGCTCGCCCCATCGGTCGCCTGGATGTCGTTCATGCCGATCCCATTCATCCTGTGGGGATCATTCCGCTTCCAACGCAGGATCGCTCCGCGCTATGCCGAAGTGAGGGAACAGGCGGCGGCAGTGAATCAACTGCTCTCCAACAACCTGAGCGGAATCACGACCATCAAGAGCTTCACGACCGAACGGCGCGAGAGACAACGCATCGAAACGGGAAGCCATCAGTACCAAGAGGCGAACCGGCGCGCGATCACCCTCAGCTCGGCGTTCTCCCCGCTGATCCGCATCGTCATCCTCACAGGGTTCACCGCGACGCTGCTGGCCGGAGGATTCCTCGCGCTCCAAGGGCGCATCGATGTGGGCTCTTACAGCGTGATGGTCTTCCTCACTCAACGGCTCCTGTGGCCTCTCACCCGCCTCGGACAGACATTCGACCTCTACCAACGGGCGATGGCCTCCACCAACCGGGTCCTCGACCTGCTCGACACGAAAGCATCCATCGTCGACGGTCCCGACGAACTGGCTGCCGTCGACGGTCACATCGAGTTCGAGTCTGTCGGATTCGCCTACACGCCTGGGTTTCCCGTCATCGAAGACTT
Source organism: uncultured bacterium (assembly GCA_963827865.1). Classification (GTDB taxonomy): domain Bacteria; phylum Actinomycetota; class Acidimicrobiia; order Spongiisociales; family UBA4744; genus CAYLHS01. The sequence goes on from CAWHCO010000003.1 coordinate 55,780, forward strand.
GAGCCTGACGATCCGCGCGGGTCAGACCACCGCGATAGTCGGCGCAACCGGATCAGGCAAGACCACCCTCATCAAGCTCCTTCTGCGCTTCTACGACGTCACCACCGGCTCCATCACGATCGAGGGTCACGACATCAGGACACTCACGCTCGCCTCTCTGCGCAGGGCGGTAGGTCTCGTCAGTCAGGATGTGTACCTCTTCCACGGCACCGTGCGGGACAACATCACGTACGGGAAGCCGGATGCCACGCTCGACGAGGTGGTTGCTGCAGCGAAGGTAGCGGAGGCTCACGACTTCATCGTCGAACTCCCCGACGGCTACGAGTCGATCGTCGGGGAACGCGGACAGAGGCTCTCGGGCGGGCAAAGGCAGCGGATCTCCATCGCGCGTGCCGTCCTCGCGGATCCGCCGGTACTCGTCCTGGACGAAGCCACGTCTTCCGTCGACAACGAAACCGAGGCTGCGATCCAACGCTCGCTCGAAGTGATCACGAGGAATCGAACCACGATCGCGATCGCCCACCGGCTCTCGACGGTGCGCCATGCCGACACGACCTACGTGCTCGATCGGGGCCAAGTCGTCGAACGTGGATCCCATAACGATCTGGTCGAACTCGACGGCATCTACGCCTCGCTGTGGAAAGTGCAGACTGGCGAAGCCGTGCCGTGGCACATCCCCACAGCCGAGTGAACCGGTGTAGCTTGACCACAGGTGTTCCCTCGTGAGGAGGACCGAGTGGATTGGGTCAAGATCCCATCAGGCTCGCTGTGTCGAGAGCCATCCGGCGTCGTACATCTCCGTATCGACCCGGACGCACGGCTGAACGCCGAAGACGCATCCGACCTGATCGCGGCATTGGACGCCTTCATTCCGACGCCGGCGCCGTTCCTGGCCGACATCACAGGCGTCACCTGGGTGGATCGAAACGCTCGCGACCAGATCGCGTCCGCCCACTACGCAAGGGCCAGGGCGATCCTGGTAAGAGACTCCGCATCCAAGGTGATCGCCCAACTCTTCGAGAATCTCCACAACCCCGAAGTCGAGACACGCACCTTCACCAACGAAGCGGCAGCGAGAGAGTGGCTCGAGGACTTCGTCGACTGAACGGCATCAGAGCCGCACGATGAACGGAACGCCGGTGGTATCGATGACTACATCCGCTCGCGTCTCCGGACCTACCGACCGTAGGTAGTGCTCCTGACCGGGCATGTACCTCTCTCTGTACCGACGTTCGACGTCGTCGGCCATGCTGCCTCCGTCTCTGGTGATGGCGCGCTTCAGAGCCACTTCCGGATCGATTCGCAGGAAGATGACGAAATCCCACCATGAGGCCAGCTTCGACCGCTGGAGGAAGACGCCGTCGAACACCAGCACGCAGCCGGCCGGCACGTGAACCGGCGATGCAGTCACGACCCTGTCGGTTCGGTAGTCGAACACGGCGGTTCGGACCGGCCGTCCCTCCCTGAAGGGAACGAGCAGCTCATCCTCGAGCGCCGCGTGGTCGAAAGAGTCCTCGTAGTAGCTGCGGCCGGGGTTCGACTCCGCACGTCGGTGTCGTCTTGAAGCCGGCTGGTGAAAACCATCGATCGAAGCCCTCAGCACCGGCACACCGTCTTGCCGAAGCACCGCCGCAATCCCATCGGCAAGGGTCGTCTTGCCCGCAGCATCGACACCGTCGACGGCGACAGAGAAAGGGTGATCTTCACACCGACGTGTGATCAGGGACGCGACCTGATGTAAGAACGGAAGTGAGACTCCCAAAGCTCTCTCCGGCATGGCGCGATCCTATCGGTGACTCCGAAGCGCCGGGTGCCGGTATGCCGCGAGTGCGACCCGCTGAGCCTCTCCTGAGACGACCCTGAGTGCCACACTCAGGGTCGTCTCAGCTTCCCCAGGCAGAATCGGGCCTCGAAAGGAGCACACACGAGCAGACTCGGATCGGAACGCGGGTCATGGGTGAGTCTTGCCGCCGCGCTGTTCGTCACTGCGGCTGCCGCCGTCGCAGGTCCGCTCATGCTCATGCTTGCCGTCACCCGGACGGACACCGGCCCCGCAGCATCCACCCTCGTCTCCACTGCGACAACTCTCGAGAGCGGGGACTCGACAACGACCGCGCCCAGCACAACCGTTGTCGAACCAGCCTCGGCCACCTCTATCGTTTCGACGCTCACTGACGTGTCCGACATCGCGGCAGTGGCCGTTGCCTCGGTTGTACGTGTCGAGATGACAGTGTCGTTTCGCGGGAGGGAACGGGTGGCGGCATCCGGATCGGGCGTGATCGTCGATACGGGCACCATCGTGACAAATGCCCACGTGGTAGGGACGGGCACCGGGGTCAGCGTGACTCTCAACGACGGATCGACCCATCCGGGGACGCTGGTCGGCGTCGACACCGACCATGACCTTGCCGTGATCTCCATCGACTCCACCGATCTCACGCCGGTGAAGTTCGGCTCGACCGAGGATCTGCTCGTGGGTGACCCCGCTATCGCAATCGGCTACCCGCTCGGCCTAGAGGGCGGTCCGTCCGTGTCGACCGGCATCGTCTCCGCCAAGGGCCGGACAATCACCGACTCGACAGCGTCACTGTCGGGAATCATCCAAACGGACGCCGCCATCACCGAAGGCTCGAGCGGCGGTGCCCTCCTCGACGCTCAGGGAAGCCTCGTCGGCATCACGACAGCGGTCGGCGTGAGCAGCGTGGGGATCGAGGGAATCGGGTTCGCCATTCCCATCGAGACGATCGAGCAGGTGCTGCCGGAGCTGCTGGCGACCGGCTGAGACGGCCAGTTCGGCAGGAACGCGGCCGCGAGGAACGCGGAACCGCGGGGCGACGGCCCTACCGAAGACCAAGAACCGAGCACGACGGAAGGAGCCCGCGGAGAGCCCGCCCTAGGCGGTCTGGTGCTTCGGCAACTCGATCGTGATGCGGGTACCGCCGGTATCGGCTGCGTCGACCGACACCGTGCCACCGTGCGCCTCGACGATGGCCCGGACGATCGACAGCCCGAGACCTGCCCCGCCGGATGCTCTCGAGCGTGACGGGTCGGCTCGATAGAAGCGATCGAAGATGTGCTCCATGGCGGCCTCGGGGATACCCGGCCCATCATCTTCAGCAACCACCTCTACGTTCTCAGCTCCATCAACAACGGAGATCTCCATTTTCGTCCCGGCGGGTGTATGAACCCGTGTGTTCGACAGGAGGCTGGCGACGACCTGCGTCAGCTGATGTTCGTCGCCTTGTACGACGACACGGTCCGGAGCTTCGACACTCACAGGCCGATCTGGGTCCATCGCCGCATGATCGGCAGCCGCATTGCGGACTACGGCGGCGAGATCAACGTCGCCGAGCTGCAGGGGCGTGCTCTGCCCGAGCCTCGCGAGCGTCAGCAGATCCTCGACTAGCGACGCCATCCGGAGGCTCTCGCTCTCGATCCGATCCCACGCCTTGTCCTCGGCTTCCGGCGTCGACAGTCCTCCCCGCTTCCTCAGCTGCGCATACCCGAAAATCGCTGTGAGTGGAGTCCTCAGCTCGTGCGAAGCGTCGGCAGCGAACTGGCGTAGTCGCTCCTTCCCCTCCCGTTCCGTTTCGAACGCGTTCTCGAGGTGGCCAAGCATCTCGTTGAGCGAAAGGCCGAGTCGACCCAGCTCGGTACCGGATTGAAGATCCGGAACTCTCCGTGAGAGATCACCGGCGGCGATCGCCTCGGCCGTATCGACCATCTCCCCAACGGACCGCATTGCACCATGGACCGTCCACCAGGTCGCAGCGCCGCCCAAGAGCAGCAACCCTCCGCCCGCGAGGAGCAGCGCTCTGATCAGCGCGGCGGTGGCAGTGGCCACATCGCTCAGGGGCACGGCGCGGACGATGGCGCCGCCGAACACGTGCTGCACATACGCCCGGTACTGGAGGCTCCCATCGGTACTGGCCAGATCCACGAAACCGTTCTGGGTGTTGAGGAGACCGGAGACATCGGGAAGTGGATCCGGATCATCGACGAAGCCGGACGGCCTGGCGCGCACGATCGTGCCGTCAGGTGCCACCCAGATCTCGGCCAGCGGGTTCAGCAGCTGGTTCTGATCTTGATCCTGGTTCGATCCGAAGGGTCCCGATCCCGTGCCGGGACCGTGCTCGACGGCGCTTCTCAGGGTCTTGCCTATCTGATCGACGAGGATGCCGTGGATGGAACGGGATGCAACGAGACCGACCGCGACGAGGACTCCGAGCAGCAGCACCGTGAACGAGATAACCAGTCTTGTGCGAAGACTCATGTGTCGCCTCTCGGGCCCCGGATGACGTAACCGACACCTCGCACGGTCTGGATGAGTGAGGCGTCGGTGTCCCCCAGCTTCTTTCGGAGGTAGGAGATGTAGGTCTCGACGATTCCGTAGGTTCCGTCGAAGTCGTACTCCCACACATGGTTGACGATCTGGCCCTTTGACATGACCCGACCTTTGTTGAGCACGAGGAACCGAAGCAGGCGGAACTCCGTCGGGGACAGCTGGATCTCTTCGTTGCCCTGCCAAACCTGGTGGGCGTCCTCGTCGATCACGAGATCGCCGAGGAACGCGCGAGAGGGCTCTTCCGCACCACCCGCTCTCCGCAGCAACGCTTCGATGCGGAGACCGAGTTCTTCGAGCCTGAACGGTTTGGTGAGGTAGTCGTCGCCACCGTGGCGGAACCCGGTCCGAAGGTCGTCCATGTCGTCGCGCGCCGTTAGGAAGATGACCGGTACCTGGATGCCATCGCGCCTGATCCTGCGACACACCTCGAACCCGTCCATGCCGGGCATGTTCACGTCCAGGACGACGAGGTCAGGGGGTTCGGTCCGGATCGCTCTGAGCGCGTCGAGCCCGTTGCCTTCGATCCGTACGGTGTAGCCGGCGAACCGAAGGGCACTCGAGACGAGGTCGCAAAGGGACTCTTCGTCGTCGACGACCAGAATCGTGGAGTTCTGATCCATCATCAGAACGTTACCTGCGAGCCCTGTGAGGTTCCTGAGAGCCTGAACAGGCTCAGCCATCTTGAAGGTGTGTAGGACTAGTCGGTTCGCGTCGCTTGGAACCACCCGTGCTTTGGGTGCAGGCCCACAGCTATTGTGAGCAACAAAAGACCGGGGGAGGCATTGATGAAGGTGGGTATTCTCGCGGGAGGACTGGGAACCAGACTCGCCGAGGAGACCGAGATCCGACCCAAGCCGATGATTGAAATCGGCGGGCGACCGATCCTGTGGCACATCATGCGCCACTACTCGCACTTCGGGTTCGATGAGTTCGCAATCGCCCTCGGATACAAGGGCGACTACATCCGACGCTACTTCTCCGAGTACCACTCGAACGCCAACAGTCTTCGTGTCGACCTCCGCTCGGGCAGGATGGAGGTACGCGACGACGGCGATGTGGAAAAGTGGCTCGTCGACCTGATCGAGACGGGCCGTTGGACGAACACCGGTGGCCGGATCAAACGTCTCGCCCCCTACCTCGGTGGGAGCACCTTCTTCCTGACGTGGGGCGACGGCGTTTCGGATGTTGATGTCGCCGATCTATTGGCGTTTCACCGTGCCCATGGGAAGCTGTTGACAGTCACGGCAGTCCATCCACCACCCCGCTTCGGGCAGCTCGTCCTGGACGGCGACCAGGTGGTCGATTTCACGGAGAAGCCGATCGATACCGGTTGGATCAACGGGGCGTTCTTCGTAGCCGAGCCTGGCGTGTTCGACTACATCGCCGGCGACGAGACGCAGTTCGAGAGGGAGCCGATGGAACACCTCGCCAAGGACGGCGAGCTGATGGCCTACAGACACGAAGGGTTTTGGCAACCGATGGACACGATTCGAGACAAGGTTTTCCTGGAGCGACTCTGGGACGATGGCGATGCGCCGTGGCGGATTTGGGAGTAGGGATGCGAGTACTGCTCACTGGACACAACGGCTACATCGGGACAATCCTCGCTCCCCGTTTGCAGGCTGCCGACCACGATGTCGTCGGGCTGGACCACTACCTGTTCGGCGACTGCACGATCGGACCGGACGTTGCTGACATCCCTGCGATTCGTAAGGACATTCGCGACGTCACACTCGACGATCTCGAAGGGTTCGACGCGGTCTGTCATCTGGCCGGCATCTCGAACGACCCGGTGGGCGACCTGAACCCGGAAGCCACCTACGAGATCAACCACCGCGGATCGACCCGCCTGGCGGAGCTGTCGAAACAGGCGGGCGTCGAACGTTTCGTGTTTTCGTCCTCGTGCTCGATCTACGGATCGTCTCCTGGCGGCATCGTCGATGAAGAGTCCCCGATCAACCCGGTGACGCCGTACGGCTGGTCCAAGATCTACGTCGAACAGGACCTCGCCGAGCTGGCCGACGACGACTTCTCGCCAACCTACTTGCGCAACGCTACGGCCTACGGGTTCTCACCGAGGCTTCGGGCCGACCTCGTGGTCAACAATCTCGTCGGATACGCGGTTCTGCAGGGAACGGTGTTGATGAAGAGCGATGGCTCCCCGTGGCGGCCGCTCGTTCACATCGAGGACATCGCGAGAGCGTTCGAGGCAGTGCTTGCAGCCGATAGGGAACGCATCCACGATCAGGCCTTCAACATCGGGGCCACCGAGGAGAACTACCAGATCCGCGACGTCGCGCAGATCGTGCAGGAGACCGTGCCGGACAGCGAGATCCGCCTTGCGGACACCGCCGGTCCCGACATCCGCGACTACCGGGTCGATTGCTCCAAGGTCGCAGACACAGTGCACGAGTTCTCGCCCGTCTGGACGGTGCGCAAGGGTGCAGAAGAGGTGTACGACGCCTACCTGCGGTACGGCCTCGACGACGACCTGTTCGGCGAGCGCCTGCTTCGAATCAAGACGATCAAGGCCAAGCAGGCCCGCGGGCTGGTCACGGAGGATCTGAGAGTGGTTGGCAATGAGTGAGCCCATATTCAAAACCACCGATCGGTGCAGGGGATGTGGAGCCGAAGGGCTTCGCAACTTCCTCGATCTCGGGCGGGTCCCGCTTGCAGATGCTCTCGTACCGGAGAGCCGGCGGGGCATCGAGGAGGCGCGCTACCCCCTCACTGTCGCGTTCTGCCCTAGCTGCTCGCTCGTGCAAATCAGAGAGACCGTCCCGGCGACCACGCTGTTCGGCGAGGAGTACCCCTACTACTCGTCATTCAGCCCGTATCTGGTCGAGCACTCGCGCCGCAACGTCGAGGCGATCGTCGACGATCGGAGGCTGGGTCCGGATCATCTGGCCGTGGAACTCGCGAGCAACGATGGCTATCTGCTCCAGTGGTTCCAGAAGGCCGGCGTGAAGGTCCTCGGCATCGATCCTGCACCCGGTCCCGCCCAAGCCGCCATCGAGAAGGGCATTCCGACACTCGTCGAGTTCTTCGACGACGACATGGCTGGGCGACTTCGGTCGGAGGGTGTGGTCGCCGATGTCATCATCGGCAACAACGTCCTCGCTCACGTCCCGAACCAGAACCGGTTCGTCGCGGGCATCGCCCGGTTGCTCGCGGATGATGGAATCGCGGTCCACGAGTTCCCTTACGTTCGCGATCTGGTCGATCACGTCGAGTTCGACACCATCTATCACGAGCATGCCTGCTACTTCTCGGTGCATGCCGTCAGGGACCTCTATGGACGCCATGGACTGCCGCTCATCAAGGTCGAGCATTTGCCGATCCACGGTGGATCGCTCCGCGTGACGTTCGGTCGTGGCAGCGCTCCCGACCCGTCCGTCGAGGAGTACCTCTCGGAGGAACGTCGGATCGGCCTCACCGACTTCACCTACTACGAGGCGTTCGCCGGCAGGGTCAAGAACGTCAAGGCCGAGCTTCGAGCACTCCTCGATGATCTCAAGTCGGAGGGTGCAAGCATCGCAGCCTACGGAGCAGCCGCGAAGGGAACCACCCTGCTCAACTACACGGGTGTTGGCGCCAACTACCTGGAGTACGTCGTGGATCGCAACGTGCACAAGCAGAACTGGTACATGCCAGGTGTCGACCTACCTATCCACGACCCCGCCGTGCTCGTCACGGATCGTCCCGACTACACGCTCATCCTCGCGTGGAACTTCAAGGACGAGATCATCGCCCAGCAGCAGGAGTACGTCGAGGCAGGTGGGCGGTTCGTGATCCCGATACCGCACCCGGCCGTGCAATGATGGATCGCGAGACATTCTCCCGCCTCGTCGGCCGAGCCGCCGTCGACGAAGCGGCTGGGGCAACGTGCTGGGCGTGTGGCGGCGTAGGTCTCGTGGCCTTCTACTCCGCCGATGCCATCCCGACCCAGAGTTGCGTGCTTCTCGACACCGTCGATGAGGCCGCCGCCTACCCAACCGGTGATCTCCTCCTCGGCTTCTGTGAACGCTGCGGATTCATCGAGAACGTCAGGTTCGATCTGCGTCTCGTCGACTACTCGAAGCCGACGGAGGAGAGCCAGGCGTACTCGGCCACGTTTCAGTCGTTCGCCCGTGGTCTCGCCGAGCGGCTCCACGAGCGGTATGACCTCACCAACGGTGACGTCCTCGAGATCGGGTGCGGCAAGGGAGACTTCCTCTTCTTGCTTGCCGAACGAGGAATGAACTCGGGAGTCGGAATAGACCCAGGGTTCCTCCCCAACCGTGAGGAGTCTGTGACGGCCGATCTGCGCTTCATCAAGGATTGGTATGACGATCGCTACGCCGACCTGACCGGCTCGATGGTGCTCACGCGACATCTCTACGAACACCTCAGCGAGATACGGCCGATGACGAATTCGATCGTCCGGGCAATGGAGTCGACTCCCGGTTCGGTGCTGTTCACAGAGCTTCCAGACGCGAAGCGCGTTCTGGAAGAAGTGGCCTTCTGGGATGTCTACTACGAGCACTGCTCGTACTTCACGATGGGCTCCCTGGGGCGGCTTTTCCGCTCTTTCGGTCTCGCCCAGACCGAGATGGAGTACGGCTTCGGAGATCAATACCTGCTCGTCGAGTCGGTGCTCGTAGGAGACTCGCCCCCTCACCCTATGGAAGAACCCGTGGCAGAGACGGCGTCGCTGGTGAGTTCCTTCGCCATCGAAGCGGCGAGAAGACTCGACGGGTGGCGCCGACTCGCCGACGAGACCGCTGGAGGGAGGGTTGCGCTGTGGGGTGGCGGATCGAAGGCGGTGGGGTTCCTCACAACCCTGGGCGTGTGGCCCGACGTGATGGTCGTGGACATCAATCCTCACAAGCAAGGCAAGTGGCTGCCGGGGACACGGGTCATGGTCGACTCGCCGAAGATGCTGGCCGATACGGGCGTCGACCACGTCATCATCATGAACCCCATCTACAGAGACGAGATCACGCGTGACCTCGCCGCGATGGGATTGATGCCGCAGATCTCGACACTCTGACGCTCGCCGCCTGTCGATGTCGGTCGGCAGACGCCTCCAACAAGCACCAGGTCGACACGGTCATCGCCTCGGCATCCCCTCACGGCGTCGTGGGTCGCGCCACATGCTCGACCCGCAGGGTCCCACATAGCCCGAGGCCCCGCGTAGCCTCTCACGGATGGAGATGACCTCACAGCGGTGGGCGTTCACCACCGCCTACGCCAACGAGGTGTTCGGCACCCAGGACGCGGACTTGGCCGGGCTCATGACGGAGGCGATCGAAGCCGGTCTGCCCGACATCGCCGTGACCGCGGACGTTGGACGGCTCCTGAAGATGCTCACGTCGATGACGCAGGGTCGCCTGGCGCTCGAGCTGGGAACGCTGGCCGGGTACTCGGGCATCTGGATCGCCCGAGGATTGCAGCCGGATGGCCGCCTGATCACCGTCGAGGCAGTCGAGGCTCACATCGAATTCGCCACACGCCAGTTCGAGCGTGCCGGTGTCGCAGACAAGGTGGAGATCCGCCACGGTCCTGCACTCGCCATGCTCCCCGACATCGCCGAGGAGCTGGGAGAAACGAGCGTGGACTTCGTGTTCATCGACGCCACCAAGACTGAGTACCCCGACTATTTCCTCCTTCTGCGGCCGTTGATCGCCCCGGGAGGCTTGATCGTCGCCGACAACGTCCTCGGAACGTCTAACACCTGGATCGACATGGACACCCCCGCCACGAGAGCCATCGACCGATTCAACCGTACGGTCGCCGCCGATCCCGACTTCGAAGCTGTGGCTCTCCCGATCCGGGAAGGTGTGTTGGTTGCCCGCCGGGGCTAGCCCGGAATGTCTCCGGCGACGGCCGTGTTGTTCGCATCATGGAAACCATCGAATCGGCACTGGCAAAAGGCGGAATCGTCGATATCACGACCACAGGCAGGCGCAGCGGCAAGCCTCGCCGACTCGAGATCTACCTTCACAACCTCGACGGCGTCCTGTACCTGACAGGCCGTCCCGGCAGGCCACGCGACTGGGTGGCGAACCTGTCGGCGAACCCCGCGATGGTTGTCCATCTCAAGCGAGGCATCCATGCGGACGTGCCCGCGACTGGAACGGTGATCTGGGATCCAACGACCAAGGCCGACATCATCAAGCAGGCACGTATCCGCAGCTGGGGCGTGGATCCGACCCAAGCGGACGCGGAGAGCGACGTCTGGGCGAAGGGAGCGCCTTTGGTACGAGTCGACATCTGATCGAGGCTCGGTAGGGAACGGCACCACTTTCAGACGATCCATGAAGGAAGAGGGACCAATAGTCAACCTCCCCGCGTAGCCCCTTTTTGTATGGCCCTCCATCGCTGCGAAGACAGATCGGCGTCGAATCAGTAGCGACTCGCAGCGATGTCGCGGCTGAATGGGCTCGCAACCAAGGAGGACCCGTGACTGAAAGAGACGAAGAGCTGGCCAAGCTCAGCGCCGTCCCCCTGTTCGAAGATCTCTCCAAGCGAGAGCTGAGCCGTCTATACCGCGAGTCGACGATCGTCAACCACGAAGAGGGTCACACCATCGTCACCGAAGGTCGCGGCGCGCACGGGTTCCATCTCATCCGGTCGGGCACTGCCCCCGTGGTCCGAAACGGGAGGGTTCTCACACACCTGGGCCCGGGTCAGTTCTTCGGAGAGCTTGCGCTGTTCGATACAGGCCCGAGAACGGCGACGATTGTGTCTGAGACGCCGCTCCAGGTGCTCGTGGTCTCTCGATCCGATTTCAGGCGGGTTGGTGCAGGGAAGTCCGACGTTGGCCTGGAAGCTCCTCGTACATGTGGCAGGTCGATTGAGGGAGGAGCAGAGTGCGCGCGATGCCGCGCTTGGGTGAGTCGGCCCGGAAAGACCGTCATGGACACGAGGGAAAGGCGACGTCTCCTGTGACACCCGATCAATCACTGCGCACTCGGTCGGTTCGAATGCTCCAAGGCGTGTTGATGGGACACGTCAGCATTCTCACCTTGCCATCGTTCCGCCTACCCTTATGCCGTTGAAGGAGGATCCATGAACCAGATGGAGAAGGCGGGCCACGGGCAGGGTTTCATCGCGGCTCTCGACCAGAGCGGCGGCAGCACCCCGAAGGCGCTCAAAGCGTACGGCATCGACGAGGGTGCCTACTCGAACGAGGATGAGATGTTCGACCTCATCCACGTAATGCGTACTCGCATCATCACCAGTCCGGCATTCACCGGCGATCGATTGATCGGAGCGATCCTCTTCGAACAGACCATGGATCGTGAGATCGAAGGCAAAGGATCCGCCGAGTACCTCTGGGACGTCAAGCAGGTCGTTCCGTTCCTGAAGGTCGACAAGGGCCTCGCCGCTGAAGCGGACGGCGTGCAACTCATGAAGCCCATTCCTGGGCTCGACGACCTTGTGGCTCGTGCGCACTCGAAGGGTGTGTTCGGCACGAAGATGCGGTCGGTCATCAAGCAGCCTAACCCTGCGGGCATCAAGGCGATCGTCGACCAGCAGTTCACGGTCGGCAAGCAGATCCTCGCCGGTGGGCTGATGCCGATTCTCGAACCCGAGGCCGACATCTTCATGGAGAACCGGTCTGAGGCCGAACGACTCCTCAAGGAAGGAATCCTGGCCGAACTGGGTGATCTCGGTGCCGACCAGCAGGTCATGTTGAAGCTGAGCATCCCGGTCGAGGACGACTTCTACGCCGACCTGATCGCCCATCCAAAGGTGCTGCGCGTCGTGGCCCTGTCTGGTGGGTACAGCCGAGCAGAGGCGAACGAGCGTCTTGTCCGCAACCGCGGTTTGACCGCCAGCTTCAGCCGTGCACTCTCGGAGGGGCTCTCCGCTCAACAGACGGACGAAGAGTTCAATCACATGCTCGACGAGTCGATTCAGTCCATCTACGAAGCATCGATCACCTGAGGCACGGTCCATGCCGCAGCGCCGCCGGGGCACCCTGGCGGCGCTGTCACGACGTCAGCTTCCCGCGTCGACCACGCGAAACGACTGTCGGCCCGGGTGAGGAATAGGCATCATCACGAAGCCGACAGGCACACGACGTCCGGGATGAGGATCGGGAACGAGTTCGGGATGTGGGTGCCACGGCCACCCCGACGACGATGACGTGGAGGGATGGGGCAGGCTGCAAGCGCTCCGGCAACCCTGCCGCCAGCCAAAGACGACGTCCTCCAGGCCACACGAGTCGGCAACCGCTTGTCCACGGACGTAGACGGTGTACGAGTAAGGACGGCGGAGGCCGAGTTGGAGGGGTATGGACTGGACGGGGATCCGGACACGGGACACCTCAAGCAGGTCGCCTCTCGTTCCGATGATATCTGGGTGAATGTGACTGCAATGGGCCAGATTGTGGCGCCCGATCCTGCACCAGCCGGCAGTAGTGTTCTGTTGGTGGAGGACTCCGATGTTCAGGCTCGACTGACCATGCGGATGATTGACCGAGCCCGGCCAGATGGCCTCGTGAGCGTCACCCACGCCGTCACCCTGGCTGAAGCCTATGAACGTCTCGAGCAGGCGCATTTCGATTGTGTGCTACTCGATTTGAACCTTCCTGACGCCAAAGGGTTGGAAGCCTTGGAGGCGATTCGTCGCACCCACCCGTGGATTGCGCTTGTCGTGTTGACGGGGTTGGAGGACGAGGGCCTGGATATGGCTGTGTTGCGAGCCGGCGCCCAAGGGTATCTGTCCAAGCGGAGTATTACGGGGGCAGGGATCTCGTTGGCCATCGCCGATGCCATCCAACGAGCTCACATCTTCGAACAGTTCGAAGATGTGCGGGTTTCGCAGCTGCAAATGAAGGACGATGTCCTGTCTCATGTCTCTCACGAGCTCAGAACACCGTTGGCTGCCATCCACGATTTCGTGTCGATACTCCTTGATGGGCTCGACGGGGCGTTGGAGCCGAGGCAGGAGGAACACCTGCAGATCGTGTTTCGTAACGTCCGTCATCTCGATTCGATGGTCAAGGACCTCCTGGATGCGTCCAAAGCCCAGGTCGGCAAACTGAGCATCGAGTTGCAGTGCACCTCAGCGGCACAGTCGGTCGCCAGAGTGGTCGACACGATGTCCAAGAACGCTGTGGACGGGGGCATCGAACTCGCCTCGATAGCCGCCCATGACCTTCCGCCTGTCTTCGCAGATCCACTCAGGTTGGACCAGATTCTCATCAACCTCGTGCACAACGCAGTCAAGTTCACCCCGACAGGAGGCAGAGTGACGGTTGGTGCGGAGCTATCGGAAGTGGATCCGGGGTTCGTCCGGCTATTCGTTGCCGACACCGGCACGGGGATCGAAGCACGGGACATCCCGAAAGTGTTTGAACGTCTTCGCCAGCTCGACACCGCCCCCCGACAGAGTCGAAAAGGTCTGGGCCTTGGACTCTACATCGCCAAGCAGCTGGTAACAGGCCACGGGGGTCGCATCTGGGTCGAGAGCACACCCGGAAAAGGCAGCACGTTCTTGGTTACGTTGCCGGTGTTCTCTCTCGAAAGTCTCCTCGCACCCACTCTGGCGAAGAAGGGCGGCCCATCGTGCACGGTTGCCGTGCTGACGCTCGATCTGGTCTGGTCAGAGCACGTTTCGGCGGAGATTCCTCGCAAAGTGCTCGAAGAGGTCCGGAGCGTGCTGAGGGACAACACGCTGGCCCACGATGTCGTACTGCCAAACATCTCGGGCACCGACGATGCCGGCCTGCTGTTCCTGGTCGCATCGGTCGACAACCTGGAGCAAGCCCGCATCGTCGCGACACGGATCAAGGAGGCGCTGGTCGTATCAGAGTCACTCGCCAGACACAACATCAAGCCGACAGTCGAGGTCACACTGGTCAGCGTCGGAAGCGACGCGATAGAGAGCACCTGGGCGGAAACACTCAAGGCCGCGGCCGGCGCGGTTGAAGGTGTAGTCACGACTACCCTCTCTCAAGCACGGAGAAGTCAACTGGAGACAACACCATGAGTGAACGAAAAAGGATCCTCATCGTGGACGATGACGACGACCTGGCAGTCGCACTCGGCGTGCGCCTCATGGCGAACGGCTTCGACTTGGAGCGAGCCGGTGACGCCATCACGGCCGTGTCCAAGGCCAAGAACACCAGCCCTGATCTCATCCTGCTCGACCTGGGACTTCCAGCCGGCAGCGGTTTCGTAGTACTCGATCGCCTCCAGAAACTCTTCATACGGGTGCCGGTGATCGTCATCACCGCTAGCGGCCCGAAGAACCGTGAACAAGCTATGCAGGCAGGTGCGGTCGCCTACATCGAGAAACCGGTCGATGCGACAGAGCTCCTGGCGACCATCCGCAAGGCTCTCCCAGACGACGACAACCAAGCCGGATAGCGACGACGGAAGGGCACGACTTCGGCTTGCCCCGGTCTCCATCAGACAACCCGACACGCCACTCCGCCCGAGCTGGAGGACTGATCCGCTCCCATAGAGCGCCCGATCACATGGTCCAGATGTGCCGGACGATCTCGGAGATGGTGGTCACGCCATCTGTGACCAGCTGCAGGCCCTCCTCACGCAGCGTCCGCATGCCGTGCTCGATAGCCCGTTCGCGAATCTTGTCGCGACCGGCGCCAGCGATCACCATCGCCCTGATGTCGTCGGTCAGTTCCAACAACTCGTAGACCCCGATGCGCTCCAGATACCCCGTGTGGGCGCAGAAAGTACAGCCCGCTCCGAACACGAAATCAGCATCATCCGGCCCACCGGCCTTCCGGTAGAACGCCAGCTCTTCCGGGTTGGGTGCGTACTGGGTCTTGCAGTGCATGCAGACCCGGCGGACCAGCCGCTGGGCCATCACTGCAGCCAACGATGAGGTGAGCAGGAACGGCTCGATACCCATGTCCACAAAGCGCTGGACGGCACTGGCGGCGTCGGTCGCGTGGATGGATGACAGGACGAGATGTCCGGTGAGCGCGGACCGGACGGCAATATGCGCCGTATCCGCATCCCGGATCTCTCCAACGAGGATGACGTCTGGATCCTGGCGCAAGATGGATCGCAACCCAGTGACGAATGTCACGTCCGCCGACGGGTTGATCTGAATCTGGTTGATCGCCGGCAACACGTACTCGATCGGGTCTTCGATGGTGGTGATGTTCAGCCCCGGGTCGTTGAGCGCTAGCAGCGTGGCGTACAAGGTGGTGGTCTTCCCGCTCCCCGTTGGACCGGCACAGGCGACCATCCCGAAAGGCGAGTGGACAATTTCGACGTACCGCTTCGCCGTATCTTCGGACATGCCCAGCTCTGTGTAGTGAAAGAGAGGGCGTGACTTATCGAGGAGGCGCAGCACCACCTTCTCTCCGAAGATCGTCGCGGCGATCGCTATTCGGATGTTGAGGTCGTGGCCTTCGACGATCAACGACATCTGCCCATCTTGGGGCCGTCGCCGCTCGACGATATTGAGCCCTGACATGATCTTTAGCCGGCTCACGAGCGCCAAGGCCATGGACGCGGGCAACTCGAGGACGTCGTGCAGCACGCCGTCGATCCGGTATCGCAACCGAACGTGGGTGTCGAGTGGCTCGATGTGGATATCGGAAGCGCGGTCTCGCAGTGCCTGGGTGATGAGCAGGTTCACCACTTGAATGACCGGGGCATCCTCCACCCCTGCGCCCTCGGGAACCGCCTCAACCGCGTGTCGGATTGCATCCGCGGCCTCGAACCGCTCCACGAACTGGGGTACGTTGCCCAGGGCCCGGTAGATGGAGTCGAGCAACAGCCCCACTCGCTCGGGGATGTCGGCCAGCAAGTGGACACTGCTGCCGGCCAGTTGCTCGAGACGACGCCTCGTCTCAGCGTCCGGGTAGGAGACGACGACTTCCAGCGACCCATCGTCGCGAACGCGTATCGGCACCGCGTCGAGTTCGCGGGCTGCACTCTCCGGGATGCGAGCGACCGCGGCTTTGTCCGGTTCCACATTGCGCAGGTCGACCAGTTCGACCCCCGACTGCTCAGCCAGAATCTCGGTCAGTTCGTCCGGCGTCAGGACCCGAGCGGTTACCAGAATTGAGCCCAGCCTCTTCTGGCTCCCATTCTGTCGCAGAATCGCATCGATCAACTGACTTCTCTCGATGGACCCTCGAGCGAGAAGGAGTTCGCCCAAGCGGTTCCCCTCCGGATCGATCACCACGTCCTCAGCAGTCAAGGGTGGGGCCACGCCGATCTCGTTCTCGGGCTTCGCTGCCCGGCGGGATCCATCCCTGCTCCATGGCATTCTCACTTGCCTGTGTCTAGGCATGAGTCGCTCCTCGGTCGGCCGGTCGCTCTGTACGAATGCTCCGCCCGCCGACGGCCACCGTTAGGCTGGCGTCGCGTCCGACGCCAGCCAGCGAAAGGCAGGACATGGTTTCACCCTCAAGCACAGCCCTTGATGGTTTCCTCACTGAGTTGATGAACCTGGGCGGCACCGACCTCCACATCACGGCCGGATCACCTCCCCTCGTTCGGGTCGATGGAGACCTGCAGCGGCTTGGTGACCACCCGATCGTGACCCCTGACACCGTGCAGGAGTTGATCCACGAAGTACTGACACCGGCTTTGGAGGCGAAATACCAGGTGGCGAAGACCCTGGACCTCTCCTTCAACTGGCAGAACCAAGCACGGTTTCGGGTCAACCTCTTCTTCCAGCGTGGCTCCATGGCGATGGCGTTGCGGCTCATCCCCTACGAGATCCCCACTTTCGAGCAGCTTGGCCTCCCCGCCATCTGCGCCGATCTGGTACGCCTCCATCAAGGATTGGTCCTGATCACGGGACCCACGGGGTCTGGAAAGTCGACGACCCTGGCATCGATGATCAAGTGGATCAACGCCAACCGGCCGGTGCACATCCTCACGATCGAGGACCCCCTGGAGTACGTCCACCGCCACGGGATGGGCATCGTGAACCAGCGGGAGCTCGGAGAGGACGCCGATACGTTCGCAGCGGCTCTTCGGTCGGCTCTCCGGGAAGACCCGGATGTGCTGTTGATCGGGGAGATGCGAGATCTGGAGACCATCCAGACCGTTCTCACCCTTGCCGAGACCGGCCATCTGGTGTTTGCCACGCTGCACACGAACGACACCGCTCAAGCACTCGATCGCATCGTGGACGTATTTCCCGCGGAGCGCCAAACGCAGGTGCGGGTGCAACTGGCGGGCGTTCTCGAGTCGGTCATCTACCAGCGGCTCATCCCGAAAGTCGGAGGTGGACGGGTTGCCGCCTTCGAGGTCCTGGTCGCCAATAACCCGATCCGTAACCTGATCCGCGAAGGCCGGACCAGGCAGATGCGGAATGTGATCTCGACCGGTCAGCGGGACCAGATGCAGACCTTGGAGGCCAGCCTCAACAGCCTCATACAGCGCGGCCTGGTCACCTGGGAGAACGCCGTCACGCGCAGCACCCATCCGAAGGAGATCGTCGCCCCCAGATAGTACGTCACCCACGGGGAGCGGCCTCATTCGGCACATCCATCGGGACCAGGTTCTTCTTCATAAGCATGTCTTCCGCTGCGAATCGTGGCCCGTGGGATCCACCCGGACCTCCGGGTGGATCCCATTCGTGTGCCGTCGGTCAGTTCACCAGTTTGGTCGAGGAAGTGTCCGAGTCCGACCCCGCCGTGTTCGTGACTGTCACCGTCACACGTAGGCAGTAGTCGCCGCTGCCGTGGTTGCTCACGGTGTAGGTAGCGCCTGTGCCGTCGCTGGCCCAGCCGCTGCTTCCCGAACAGCTGTTGTTGTTGTCGCCCTTCCACTCCCAAAGGTACGTGGCCGTACCAGCTCCACCTGAATTGGTGAAGCCGGCCGTCTGAAGGCCAGTCGTGGCGCCCGTGATTGTGGCCGAGTTGCCAAGATCCGGCGCCGCGACGGCTGCCGTCGTGGACGTTGTCCCGCCGCTGCCACCCGTACCGGCGCAGTCACCAGGACCCTGTGCGTACAGGTCGCCCGTCACCCCGGCATCGGTCGCCGCGTTGGCAACGATCCCGATCTCGGTGTTGGCGTCCTGACACGCCGCCGTTGCCTTATCCCGGAACGGACCGGACGCGAACACCGCGATCCCCGCCAAGATCCCCAGGATGAGGATCACGATAAGGAGCTCGATCAGAGTGAAGCCGTCTTCACGCCGACGCGCCCGCCGCATCTGCTCGATGATGAATCTCATCTTCCCTTGCCTCCCACAGTCTCCATTGCCTGTCTTCTCTCCCAGGACCGCAAGCGTCCAGAGGGCTATTAGCCCGCCAACTGGCTCGCGGAGGTGCCCGTGTCCGACCCTGCTCCGTTCGTGACGGTCACCGTCACACGGATGCAGTAGTCGGTCCAGCCATTGGGGTTGTTGACCACGGTGTAACTCGCGCCGGTTTGGCCTGCGATGTCACCCCAGCCGCCTCCAGCACAGCTATTGCTGTTGTCGTTCTTCCACTCCCACTGGTACGTGGTCGTGCCGGCTCCCCCAGAGTTGTTGACGGTGGCCGTTGCCGTCTCGCCAACGCCCAAGCCGCCGGTCCAGCCGCCGAGTGTGACTGAGTCGATGACCGGCGCCGCGACGGCTGCCGTCGTGGACGTTGTCCCGCCGCTGCCACCCGTACCGGCGCAGTCACCAGGACCCTGTGCGTACAGGTCGCCCGTCACCCCGGCATCGGTCGCCGCGTTGGCAACGATCCCGATCTCGGTGTTGGCGTCCTGACACGCCGCCGTTGCCTTATCCCGGAACGGACCGGACGCGAACACCGCGATCCCCGCCAAGATCCCCAGGATGAGGATCACGATAAGGAGCTCGATCAGAGTGAAGCCGTCTTCACGCCGACGCGCCCGCCGCATCTGCTCGATGATGAATCTCATCTTCCCTTGCCTCCCATAGTCTCCATTGTCTGTCTTCTCTCCCAGGACCGAAGGCGGCCCCCGAGGTTGCTAGCCCACGTACTCGACTGCGGTGCCCGTGTCCGAGCCCGCCGTGTTCGTGACGGTCACCGTCACACGGATGCAGTAGTCGGAGCCCCAGCTGAAGTCGATGACTCCCGCGGTGAAGCTGGCGCCGGTTGCGCCACTGATGTCACTCCACCCGCCTCCGGCACAGCTATTGCCGCTGCCGTCGTTCTTCGCAGCCCACTGATATGTGGTGGTGTCAACGGCTCCACCTGACGTTGCGACGGTCGCCGTAGCCGTCTCGAAGAAGCTGAGGCTGTTGCCGAAGCCGCCGAGTGTGACTGAGTCGATGACCGGCGCCGCGACGGCTGCCGTCGTGGACGTTGTCCCGCCGCTGCCACCCGTACCGGCGCAGTCACCAGGACCCTGTGCGTACAGGTCGCCCGTCACCCCGGCATCGGTCGCCGCGTTGGCAACGATCCCGATCTCGGTGTTGGCGTCCTGACACGCCGCCGTTGCCTTATCCCGGAACGGACCGGACGCGAACACCGCGATCCCCGCCAAGATCCCCAGGATGAGGATCACGATAAGGAGCTCGATCAGAGTGAAGCCGTCTTCACGCCGACGCGCCCGCCGCATCTGCTCGATGATGAATCTCATCTTCCCTTGCCTCCCATAGTCTCCATTGCCTGTCTTCTCACCCGGGACCGGAGGCCCCCGAGCTGCGCCGGACCGGAATCCGGCACCGCCACACTCTCACTTCCCGTCGGCCTCCTTTCGTTCATCGGACGATCCGCCACTGCTCGACGATCACCTCAGGATCACCCGTGCCAGATGCGAGCCGGATGTGTGCATCGAGCAATGGTTCGCACGCTTGAACCAGATCGCCCGAACTGAGATCACCGCTGCCGTCGACATCGCCGAACGGGGCCGCGTCATAGAGAACGGGGATGTCCACTCCCGCGTCGAAGACGATTGGATCTTCCCCGCCTCGAGGGTCGTCGCTCGGATCGTCCAGCCACTCGACAGAGCCGTCACTGAACCGACCCCAACTCTCGTACCCAATGAAGTGACATGCGGCTGCCCTTGCCGTCAAATCGCCGGAGGAGAACTGCGGAACCCCGATCGGCTCGCCCTCGTCGAGCTCACCATTGTCATTGACGTCGCCGAATCGGCCGACGTCTCCGTCGGTGATGATCGGGATGTCCGCTCCCGCGTCGAAGACGGGTGGATCCTCTCCGCCCTCCGGGTCGTCGCTCGGATCGTCGAGCCATTCGAAGGAGCCGTCACGTTGCACACTCCACGTCTCGTAGGGATACCAACTCGGCGTGTAGGCGGCATTTGCGCACTCGACCTGAACCGCGACATCCTCGATCTTCAGCTCAGCGGTCGCCTCGATGAAGCGAAGGGCAGGGCAGTTCGCCGGATCTCCGCCTGCTTCCAGGTAGGACTTGGTCGAGAGAATCGCGGCATCGACGGCACCGTCGGCGGCATAGGTTCCGTCACGTTGGTCGGCCGTGCCCGCTGCGAGTCTGAACCCGGTCTCAGCCAGAGCGAGGACGGCCGTGATCACAATCGCCCACGCTCCGATGAACACGAGCGCGATGACGAGAGCCGATCCGGCTTGCTCACGACCGAGGCGCTCACCGATCATCCCGGCCTCCTCACGGCAGTCAGTCGGTATGGCCACTCCACGACGGGAACATCGGGCGCGGTGGTCCAGGCGGCGGTGCATTGGAGTGCATCGGTTGGAGGTATCTCGTCCGGATACGCTTCGCAAGCGATCCGGATATCTTGGATGCCTTCGGCGATGACCATCGTCGAGATCGGGCCGGTGTCACACTCGGTCCTGTGCACGTCGTACCCCGAGCCCTCCGAACCCGCACTGAGCCACCATGCGGCATGGCGTTGAGACCCGTCGTCGGCGCTCCAGGTGAAACTCCCGACGACAGCACTCGGGGAAATGCCACACGTCTCGCCCCCGATGTCCTCCGCGCTCTGAACATCGGTCAGGAACCAGTTGCCGACAATCTGTGCCCAGGCGGCCTCACCGACCTGATTGCCTGCCTCCTCCGTGGTACGCAACCCGACCACGAATGCCGCACCGACGGCCCAAATCAACATCGTGCCGATCCCGATGCCTATGACGAGTTCCACGAGGGTGAAACCGCCCTCGGAGCTACTTCGGAAAAAGGATGAGTGAAACATCAGCCGGCTCGTTTCAGGATCGTGGTCTCGAGCACGGTCTCGACGTTCTGCCCTGATGCGGAAGAGTCAACGCGGACCCGGATTCGTATCAGCTGCAATCCCTCGTCGGTCTGACACGGCGTGTCGAAGTCGCCACCTCCGGCCGTGAAGGTCAACAGGCCGTCGTCCATGGCTCCGCTTCTCAGGAAGTAGACGCCCTCTACGGCGGCGGCGAAGGTGACCTCCGGGCTTTCGGGATCCCCAGGTCGGAGAACCCTGGCACGCGGCAGGAGCGCACCTCCCAGGAGGTCCGTGGCGTCGAATCCGGCCCCGTAGGCATTGACGTTCGCGCAGTCGACGTAGGGTTCCGCCTTGATGTACTCCGCGAAGCTACGCAGGGTCAGCTCCTCAGCGGAGAGCTCACGC
This sequence comes from uncultured bacterium, assembly GCA_963827865.1. Classification (GTDB taxonomy): domain Bacteria; phylum Actinomycetota; class Acidimicrobiia; order Spongiisociales; family UBA4744; genus CAYLHS01. The sequence continues at coordinate 77,608 of CAWHCO010000003.1, forward strand.
TGCATCCTGCCGGAGTCGACGCCGAGTCTCAAGGCACCGAGCACCGCCACCACACCTACCGACAAGACGATCATCGCGATCAGAAGCTCGATCAGGGTGAATCCGCCTTCGGGGGGCTGGTCGGGGGTCATCAGTCAATGGCTCCGATCAGCCCGTAGATCGCCGACACCAGTGCAATGGCCACGAAGCCGACGATGAGGCCCGCAACGACGATGATCGCTGGCTCGAACAGTGCGATGTACCTGGCGAGCTTGAAATCCAACTCCTTGCCGTAGAAGTCTGCTGCGGTCATCAGCTGGCGCTCCAGCGTCCCCGCTCGCTCGCCGGCCCGCATCATCTGCACGGCTGGGACAGGAAAGAGGCCCGTCGCTGACATCGGCTCGGCGATCCCTTCGCCCTGCAGCATTTGGTCCCGAGCCCTGCTGATCCGCCGCCGAAACACGGCGTTGTTGGTTCCCTCTCCTGCAATCTCCAGGGCATCCGGCAGCGTTACCGCTGCCTCCACCATCGAGCCGAGGGCGAAGCAGAATCGTTCAACAATGGCGGTGCGTACGAGTTCGCCGATGCCGGGCAGCTTCAGGGCGATCGCGTCGAGCCAGGCACGTCCTAGGTTCGTTCGGGCCCCACCGCCCATGACGAGAATCAGCAGAATGGCACCGACACCGATCACGACGCCCCAAGCCCCGACGAAGTCCATCACCGCGACCAGGATCCTCGTGACCAGCGGCAGTTCGCCGCCGAGCGCCGCAAACAGACCTTGGAAGCGGGGAATGACGAACGTGCTGAGGACAATGACAACGACGATGGCCAGCACGATGACGATGGCCGGGTACGTGAGGGCGGAAGCGAGCTTCCGGCGATTCTCAACGGCCCGTTCGAGGTAGCTTGCAAGCCGTTCCAGCGAAGCGTCCAGGTTCCCGGTACGCTCGGAGGCCATCACGGCTCCCCGGTAGACGGCCGGGAATACCTTGGGATGCTCGTCGAAGGCTTCGCTCAGGGTCCGACCGCTGCGCAGGGCATCCCCAATGTCCATCAGCGTCCGCTTCATCGTCGGGTGAGTGGTGCTCTCGGCCAAGCCCTCGATCGCCTCCAGAATTGGTATGCCGGCCCGAACGAAGACCGCCAGCTGGCGGGAGAAATGCATCAGCTCGATCTGATCGACCTTGCGGGAGCCCAGCGGGAGGCCACGGCGAACCCGAATCCGGATCGGCTCCAGGCCGCGCTCCATCAGAGCCGTCATCGCTCTCCGTGAGTTTCCTGCGTCTATCAAGCCCCGGTGCCGCTTCCCGTCGACGCCGCGTGCAACGAAGCGATAGCGGATTGATCGTTCTTCCTTGGGCTTCAGCGCTTGATTCGCCACCGCTCAACCACCCCAATTCCCTCGAGGTCCCAGCCGGCGCCGACGGCACCAGGGCGCCTCAGTTCCAGCCAGGCCCTTTGCCACTTGTTCCGGGAACCGCCAGCCTCCCGCTGGCGACTCTCCACCACCTGCACGGTACTGCCACTCTCCGTAGTGCAATAGACACACTCAGTAGTGTGCCAAAGTGACTAGACACCGCAATCGAGATTCCTGCGGTTTGCCCCGCGTCGGATGACTTGCCTCCCAGCTCAGGCAGAGCGGCCCGCCGATGCCTGTTCCTCCTCTTGCATTGAACCACGCTGCAATAGGGCACGGAATAGGGCGGCCGAACCACTTTGTCGTCGGGAGTGCCAGGAGTGACGAGACCGAAACACACCCCAACCACCGCATGCAGATGGCCTGACGGCCACACCCTGCAACGAGACGATCGCCGGCGAATGCCGAGCCTCTGGCCGGCAAGCAATCCGAGCGCATTGAGCTGTCGACCCATCCTTCTGGGCCACTCGGGGCCTTCCGTGGACTCTCAGCGAATCACGGGGTACTTCGCTCGAACCCTGAACACGCAAGATCCCCTGATCAACACAGAGGATCTCGAAGAGTGGAGCTGAGGGGATTTGAACCCCTGACCCCTTGCATGCCATGCAAGTGCTCTGCCGAGCTGAGCTACAGCCCCGAGTGCGGACGTGGAGTGTACCAGGACCGTTTCAGGCTTCGGTCGCCGCGGGCTCCCATTCAAGGCAGGGCGCGTCACCCCACAGACGCTCGAGAGTGAAGTACTCGCGCACGGTTGGTTGGAAGACGTGCACGACAACGTCCCCATAGTCGAGCAACACCCACTCCGCTTCCTTGCGACCTTCCACCCTCAATGGTCGCCGCTCCACGTCACGGAGCTTGAATTCGACCTCATCCGCCAAGCTCTGCACGTGACGGTTGGAGGTACCGGACACGATCGCGAACACGTCGGTGATCCACAGGAGCTGCGACACATCCAGCAGGACGACATCGGTGGCTTTCTTGGCATCGAGTACTCGCGCGACCAGCTGAGCGAGTTCTCGACTGTCGATCCTGTCCTCGATGAGCGCTCACGCCTCCTGTGCGGGGATGTCCTGTCCAACAATGATAGTGACGTCGACCACTCCGCTGGGATGGCGCACCTCGATCAGCACCTCTCCCCTGCCCAGTACGACCCGCGCGTCCAGAGCTGCCTGCTGATGATCTCTCCCTTGCGCGATGATCTGCGTCTCCTCGTAGTCGGTGCTGTCCGCGTTGTCGGTCCGAACCACACGGAAACCATGTCCAATGAGGGCGGCCGCGACCGGCCGGGTCGTGCCGATCCTGCCATTGCCGTTCAGGATCTCGATTCGGGGTCGCACCCCCGTGGTGAATTGGAGGTAGGGGTAGCGCTCAGCGGCAAACGCCGTGGCGTCCTCTCCGCTCATCTGATACAGCTCGGAGTCGCCTCCTGGTCGTTCGATCCGTTCGGTCGGGACAGCCGTCAACTGAGGATCGTCGGCAGTCGCAACGCCAACGAGCGCCTCCTTGGCGAGTGCCGGATCACCCACGACCCGGGCGAGCACTCCTTCGGCGAGCTGAACACTCGAGTTCATGCGCTCGAACAGAGCCTTCCAGACCGAACCCTGTCGATCCAACCATTCGAGCTGGGTCCCCACGCCCTGCAGCGAAAGGAGCTGGATGATCTCATCGGGCGATCTCGGGGCCGACCCGACGTCCATCTGCACGATCTCCGAGGAGCCGTCAGCCACCACCAGGGGCGAAGTGAGATCGACCGTGAGATCGGTGCCGAGCAGACCGGCGAGCTCGTCGACACTGAGTTGGGCTGTCGCGTCGACGCGCACGCCCAGCAGGTTTGCGACCGTCAGCGCCGGCAGATCCTCGTCGCCGAATCGGGTCGAGTCCGATATCTCCCTGTCCCCGAAACCGGGGAGCACCGTCAGCAGGCCCGGCGGAAACAGAGCAACCGTCGCAGCCCGATCGTGTACGCCGAGCAGAGCCAGTGAAAGGTCCCGTCCAGTCGAATCGGTGACGGCAATGAGGAGGGAGGCGCCAGTCTCCGAGGGAGTCGCCTGCGGCACCGTGGTGCTCGATGGCCGTCCACGCACCATGAGTGAGACACCCACGGAAGTGCCAATGATCACGAGCGCGCCGATAATCGCCAACAACACCCTCCTCCGAGCCACACCCCGGATCGCTTTGCGGGCTGCCCGGTTCAGTTCCCGCGGCGTACTCTCGTCGAGCAGCCCGCTCTTCTGCCGAGTTCCTCCGCCTCCGCGAACGGTCATGCCCTGGGCTCGGCGCTGTTTCCGATGTTCACCCATACAGGCCTCGGTCGACGATGTACTGCCAGACGTTCCCCCTCACCATGAACCGAATCGATCGCCCCTCCTGCGCACGAGAGCGCAGCATCGTCCCGCTCACATCGAGGGTAGGCATGTCGAGCCAGACGAATGGCCGAGGGATCCCGCTGGCGACCTCGTCGCGCGGGGTGCCGGGCCGCGGAGCAACGGCAAGCGTCGCCCTGTCGAGAACGTCCTCCCACCGATGCCACGTCGTGATCCCCTTCGCAGCGTCGGAGCCCAGAATCAAGAAAATGTCCTCATCGGCCGGGAATTCGGCCAGTGTGTCGATCGTGTAGGTCCAGCCCGACCGCCGCACCTCCCTGTCATCGGCCTCGAAGTAGGGAACGCCATCGACGGCAAGCCGTGTCATCTCCCAACGATCCTCCAGTGACGTAACGAACTCGTCGGCCTTCTGCCATGGATACCCGGCCGGCAGGAATGTCACGACGTCGAGCGCCAGGTCGCGATAGGCCACCTCTCCCGCGACGAGGTGCGCCAGGTGAGGAGGATCGAACGTGCCGCCGAGCAAGCCCCTTCGCACCGTCGGAAGCTTAGGCGAGTGACATCGCGACCGGACACCCCTACGGACCGAGAGGACTCAGACGGAGCGTCCCTCCATAGCAGGTGAACACGAAGGTGGGATCCACATAGCGCCCGTTCACTCTTGTCGAGAAGTGGAGTGCTGCAATGCCATGATCGGTGCCACTCGTGCCGAGGACATCACCTCGGTGCACACGTTCCCCACTCTTCACGCCGATGGCCTCGAGGTACGAGTACGAAGTGCGAAGACCCCCGTGATCAACGGTCACCGAGTCCATCCCGGCGACCGTGCCGGCGAAGGTGACGACGCCATCCGCGATCACGATCACGTCGCTCCCCACGTCCATCGCGTAGTCGACGCCCCAGTGCCCTTCGTATGCCCCCACCGGAGCGAACACTCTCTCCACGACACCGGGAGGAGCGCCGCAAGGAATCGCGAGCCACAGCGCAACGAGACCCGAAATGATCTTGAACATCACACACCCCCTTCGCACCGGATCGTACGCATGGGTCGATCCGCCGGGAAGGGGGCTGCCGGGGCTGTTCTAGACGGCGGTGCCGATCGCCTTCTCTGCCATGATCTTGAGGATCTCGTTGCGCAGGACGTCGGGCTGGAACGGCTTGGTGACGAAACCGTCCGCCCCACCATCGTTGGCCCGCTTGCGAGACTCTTCCTCGGCATGGGCGGTCAGCACCAGCACGGGCAGCGAGTTGGTCCTTGGATCGGAACGAAGCCGGTCGAGGACCTCCCACCCATCCATCTCAGGAAGGCCGATGTCCAGGACGACGAGGTCGGGATGTTCGGACAGTGCGGCCTCGAGAGCACCGGGGCCGTCTTCACGCATGACGACCTCGACCTCTGCCGGACGAAGACACACGTCGATGAGACGGCGGATTACGGCAGAGTCTTCGACCACCAGTACGCGCCGACCCACGATGTATCTCCTCTTGCTGACTCTTTGTGAATATCGACAGACCTGTATGGTTCCTTGACCCTTTTGCTGAGTCTCCAGCGGAGCAGGTCGCCGGCTAGACCCCGACGGATCGGCGGGAAGGGAAGGTACCGCACCCTAAGATTGCGCCGACATGCGAATCGTCATTGCTGGAAGCGGACGGGTGGGCGGCGATCTCGCGCACTCGTTCGCCGACCGGGGCCATGATGTCTCGGTCGTCGATGTGGACAAGTCAGCGCTGGAACTGCTCGGCACGACGTTCAACGGCTCCGTACACCACGGGCTCGCGTATGACGTAGAAACGTTGCGCGAAGCAGGCATCGAATACGCCGACGCGTTCATAGCGGTCACGAACTCCGACAACGCAAACCTCATGTCCGTGCAGCTCGCCAAGCAGGTGTTCATGGTGCCCACGACGATCGCTCGACTCGACGACCCGTTCCGTGAACCCGCGTACCAGGAGCTGGACATCGACTACGTGCCTGCTTCGCGGCTCGTATCCAGAGTCATACTCGAGAAGGTGGTCGAGAGGGAGTTCGACTTCCACTTGACCTTTGAAACCGGGGAAATCGAGATCGTCGACATGCGGCTCGGCCGACGAGTCGACGGGATGACCGTCTCCGAAATCCAGGTGTCGGGTCGTCTCCGGGTCGCGGCGGTTCGGCGAGGCGAGGACACGGTGATTCCCCAGGACGACTTCGTGCTCCGCCCCGGCGACATGATCGTCGCTGCCGCACGCCAAGGTGTCAGCCAGAAGCTGCGCCGCTACCTCGAGGGGGACCAGGGATGAGGACGATCGTCGTCGGAGGTGGGAAGGTCGGCGGCTACCTCGGCAGAGCTCTGACCAAGGAGGGTCACACGGTGACCGTCGTCGAGGAGAGCAAAGAGAAGGCACGCCGGCTCGCCGACTTGCCCAAGTTGCTCGTGATCATCGGCGACGGCACGGAGGTGGAGGTTCTCAACAAGGCGGACGCTGCCCGCTCGGAGTGGGTCGTTGCCGTGACTGGCCGGGACGAAGACAACCTGGTTGCCTGCCAGCTCGCGCGAACGCTCGGCGCCAAGCGCGTTATCGCTCGTCTGAACGACCCGATGAACGCCCCCACGTTCTCTGCCCTCGAGATTCCGGTCGTCGCCGTGACCGACATGATCGTGCAAGTGATCTCGCATGAAGTGCAGCTAGAGGTGGAGAAGCTCGAGCGTGTCACGCTGCTCGCGAGAGGTGAGCTGAGCCTCGTCGAAGTGGACATACCTGACGAGACACCTGTACGACGGGTGGCCGATGCGGCGCTACCCGCCAAGACCGTCCTGGTCGCCCTCCTACGGGACGACGAGGTCTTCATCCCCCACGGTGACACCGAGATCCGACCTGGAGACCGGGTACTGGCGGTCACCAAACTGCTCGAAGAAGACGAAGTGCGCGCGGCGCTGGGTGCCGGAGCAAGCCAGTGACAGCCCGACCCAGAGACAGTCGCCGGCTCTATGATCTCGTCACCGGGGCGCTGATGACCTTGGCAATCGAGTTCGGTGTCGCAGTCGTGCTGTTCGTCGTGACGATCATCATGGCCGTTGCCATCCTCTCGCTGGCAACCTGATGCTGCGTCGACCGTCCACCGACGATCTCCGTCTGATCGCCTACAACGTCGCGCGCATGCTGCTGATTTCCACGGTCGCCGGGGTGGTACCGCTGCTCTGGGCGGTCGCTGCCGGGGAACTCGCGCCAGCCACGGACTTTCTCGTGATGGTTGGCCTGTTCGCGTTGCTCGGAGGGCTCGGCGTCGCCTGGAAGCCGGTCAAGGACCGGCTCGACTGGAGTCACGGCATGGTGGTGGTCGCGTTGATCTGGTTGGTCGTGCCCATCATCGGCTCGGTACCGCTGTTGTTGTCGGGCAACTTCGCGAGTTGGCTGGATGCCTTCTTCGACGCGATGAGCGGCATCACGACAACAGGACTGACCCTCGCTCAAGACATCGACCACATGGCATCGTCAATGATTCTGTGGCGCCATATCCTGCACTTCCTGGGCGGTCAGGGCATCATCATCGCTGCGCTGAGCCTGTTCTCAGGCGCCGGCGCCGCGACCCTCTACTTCGGTGAAGGCCGGGACGATCGCATCTACCCGTCGGTTCGTTCGACGTCACGGTTCATCTGGCTGGTTGCAATCGTCAACGGCATCGCCGGCATCCTTGCGTTGATGCTGGTCGCCTACCTGGATCTCGGGTTCAGCATCATGAGATCGTTCTTTCATGCGGCCACGATCTTCATGGCGGCATTCGACACCGGCGGGTTCGCCCCACAGAGCACGAGCATCGGCTACTACCACTCCGCTCCGTTCGAGGTGGTCATCGCCGTCTTGATGATCGCCGGGGTGATGAGTTTCGGTGTCCACTTCGCCTTGTGGCGGCGACGGTCGGTCATGGGCAACCTGGAGACCAAGACGATCCTGGCCACCTTCGGCGGAACCCTTCTTCTCACTCTCGTCGGATTGGCGACGGCGGGAGCCTACGGCTCGGCCGCCGGACTTGGCCGACAAGCGTTCTTCCAGGTGCTCTCGGCGCACTCCGGCACCGGGTTTTCAACGATCCCCTCCCCTGAGCTGGCAACGTGGGGAGGTCTTGCCTTCGGAGGAATGACGATCGCGATGGCGCTCGGTGGCATGGCATCCTCGACGTCAGGGGGAGTGAAGTCACTCCGAGTGGGGCTGACCCTCAAGTCGATCGCGGCCCAGGTGAAACAGGTGCTCCTGCCCGAAGGAGCAGTGATCTCCGATCGCTTCTATCAGAACGGACCCCGGCATCTCACCGACGAGCTGAAGCAGGGCGTCACGGTGATCTCTCTGCTGTACGTCGCCTTGTACCTCCTCGGCGGGGGAATCGGCCTCGCCGCACATGTGCCCCTGCAAGATGCCCTGTTCGAGTCCATCAGCGCGGCAGCCAACGTCGGCCTCTCGGTCGGCGTGACGACGCCGTCGATGCCGGACGTTCTCAAGGCCACCTATGCGTTCCAGATGTGGGCAGGACGGCTCGAGTTCATCTCGGTCTTCGCGCTCCTCGGGTTTGTATGGTCGTTGGCGAGGGGAAAGTGATGAGAGTTGCGATACTCCTCTTCATCACTGTGTTTCTGGTCGGCCCTCCCACGCTGGCGGCCGAGTCGGTCTCCGCGACGATGCTCCTAGAGTCACCCCAGGCGTTCGACGGGCACCAGGTGGCGGTCGTCGGTGAGCTCATCGGCGACTATGGCCACAGAGACGACGGAACGGTCTGGACACAGCTCAACGACGACCCCTACGCGTACAGTCCTCTCAGAGATGGCGGCCGTCTTCTGGGAGGGAATGTCGGCATTGGTATCCATGGCGCAGCCGACCTCTTCGCCGGCATCGACCCTCCCGGCCGCTACAACCGTGTTGGGCCGCTCGTCATCGTTACCGGAACGTGGCGGTATCACGATCCGGATCGGGGTGGAGAGACATATCTCGAGGTCGGTTCCTTGCAGGTTGTCCGATCCGGACATCCGCTCGGCGAATCGGTCTCGATGACGACACTCGTGCTCGCAGCTGCCCTGGTCATCGCCGCCGCGGGAGCCCTCCTCCTGGCCCGCAAGCACTGAGCTCGCTGCGCTCGCGGTTCTCAATTCTCAGTTGCCGGTGAGAACCACGCCCTGCGGTCTCGCAGCGAATGCGGTCGCATGCTGAAGGCTGTCCGCTGTTAGCTGTCAGCTGTGAACTGAAAGACGAGGTCTCCGATGCGCACATCGTCGCCTGGTTGTGCTCCGGCCTCCCGCAAGGCATCGTCGACTCCCATCCGTCGAAGGCGCCTCGCTGCCAGATCCGCCGCCTCCGGGATCGTCAGGTCATGGAACGCGACCGCCCGCTCGGCGTCCCGTCCTTCGATCACCCACCCGCCGGTCTCCCGACGGATGCTGAATCCGGTGCCAAGCGGACGGTGGAGGATGTAGCCCTCCCTGCCGTCCGGCACGCGCTTCGCCTTGTCGACTTCGTCGGCGATCGCATGAAGCAACGCCGGCACTCCGGCGCCCGTTACTGCAGAGATCGGAAACCACCCCTCTGCGACGTCCGAGTCGGGCACAAGATCCGTCTTGTTGAGAGCGACGAGCCGGGGACGCGCGGCGAGGTCGGGCGAGTACTGCTCCAACTCCCCCACGAGCACGTTGAGCTGTCGCTCGGCAGGTAGCGGCTGCAGGGTCGAAGGATCGAGCAACAGGAGGAGTACCCGAGCCCGTTCCACGTGCCGCAGGAACTCATGGCCCAGACCTCTCCCTTCAGACCGCGCCTTCGATCAGCCCGGGTATGTCGGCCAGCACGAACTCCCGTCCGTCGATCGACACAACCCCCAGGTTCGGCTGAAGCGTCGTGAACGGGTAGTCGGCGATCTTCGGCCGGGCCGCCGACACGGCTGCAATCAGGGTGCTCTTGCCGGCGTTCGGGAAGCCGACGAGCGCCGCGTCGGCAACGAGCTTCATCTCGAGTTCGAGCCACTGCTCCTGCCCGAACTCGCCTTGCTCGCAATACGTCGGATAGCGGTGCGCGGCGTCGACGAGGGCGGCGTTCCCGCGGCCACCCCTGCCGCCCTCCAGCACGACGACCTGTTGGCCGTCAGCGACGAGATCGGCGAGCATGGTCCCCTCCTCGTCTCTGACCGTGGTACCGCAGGGAACATGAAGCACCAAGTCGTCTCCACGCCTGCCCGCCCGGAGGTCCCCCTGGCCGTGTGTGCCGCTCCCGGCACGGTGATGTGGGTTGCGGCGGTAGGTGAGCAGCGTGGCGACCGATTCGTCGGCTCTCAGTGTGACGTCGCCACCGGACCCACCGGAACCGCCGACGGCACGGCCGCGCGGCTTGCCACGTCGCTTCTCGAAACTGACGACGCCCGCTCCCCCATCACCGGCTTTGACGTGGATTCTGACCGTGTCGTAGAACACGCTCAGTCCGTGAGGACGTCGACCAGCCTTCGTCCGTTCCGCCGTGCGTACTTGACAGTCCCGTCCGCTCTTGCGAAAAGGGTGTCGTCGCTACCCACACCGACGTTCAGCCCCGGATGAATGCGGGTTCCTCGCTGTCGGACGATGATGGATCCGGCCGAGACCAGCTGCCCGTCGAACACCTTGGGGCCGAGTCGCTGTGCAGCCGAGTCGCGACCGTTCTTGGATGACCCGCCTGCTTTCGTCTTCGACATCTCAGTTCTCCTCCGCGTCCGCCGACTTCTTCGGAGCTGCCTTCTTCTTCGGCACTTCGATGCCGGTGATCTCGATCGTCGTGTAGGTCTGACGGTGGCCCTGGCGGCGCCGGTACCCAGACTTGTTCTTGTACTTGAAGATGTCGACCTTCGGGCCTCGTGACTCCCCCAATACTTTGGCGCTGACCAGCATCTCGGACAGTTTCGACCGATCAGTGATCGACGTCCCCGACTCGTCGACGACCATCAGCGGCACATAGCTGACCTTGTCGCCGCTGCGCTTGATCCTCTCCACATCGATGATGTCGCCGGGGCTGACTTTCGCCTGCTTCCCGCCGACCCGGATGATTGCATACATGACTGTTCCCCGTTGTAAGCCGTGCGATTCTACTCGTTTCCGCCGTCTTGCCAATCCTCGACATCCAACGGAAGGCCGATCGTGGCGGCCTCTTCGTGGAGAATGACACCCCGGCCCCCGCAGCACGAGCACACATCGGAGAAGGACTCCACGAGCCCTTCGGAGACGTTCTTGCGGGTCATTTCGATGAGACCCAGATTCGACACATCGAATACTTGCGTTCTCGTCTTGTCCTTGGCCAACGTCTCTCTGAGCCTCCGCAGGACGGCCCGCTGATTCTCCGCTATCTCCATGTCGATGAAGTCCATGACGATGATGCCGCCGATGTCCCTGAGCCGGAGCTGCCTGCCGATCTCCTCGGCGGCCTCGAGGTTGTTCTGCAACACGGTCTCTTCGAGGCTCGACGAGCCCACGAAACGCCCCGTGTTGATGTCGATGACGGTGAGCGCCTCCGTGCGATCGATGACGAGGTGGCCACCTGAAGGAAGCCACACCTTCCGGTCGAGCGCCTTGCGAAGCTGATCCTCGACGTGAAACCGCTCGAACAGTGGCATCTCGTCCTTGTAGAGGTGCACCCTGGAGACGAGATCCGACTCAGTCTCGTTGAGATACCGTTCGACCTGATCCTTGGCGTCAGCATCGTCGATCAGGAGGCGCCGGAACTCAGGGGTGAAGTGCTCCCTGATCACCCTGAGGAGCAGAGGAGGTTCTTCGTGAATGAGCCGGGGTCCACCGCCCTTGGCCGCCTCGATCTTGATCTCTTCCCACATCTCGATGAGCCTGGCGAGATCCGCCCGCAGCTGTGCCCGGGTTGCACCCTTGGCTGCGGTACGAACGATCACCCCCGCACCCTGAGGCCCGATGTCCCTGACGATGCTGCGAAGGCGGTTCCGTTCCTCCTCTGGCAGTCGTCGGGAGATACCGTGCGCGTCGGAGTCAGGAACGAACACGAGGTATCGGCCGGCGATTGAGATCTGATTCGTCAGGCGGGCCCCTTTGTGCCCCATCGCGTCCTTGACGACCTGCACCAGCACCTCGTCGCCTTTGGCGAGCACATCTTCGATCTTGACCTTGCCTTTCCGCGCCGGGTCTCTTTGAAGGTCCCCCACGTAGAGCACGCCGTTCTTCGATGCGCCGAAATCGACGAAGGACGCCTCCATGCCGGGGAGGACACTGCGCGTCTTGCCGAGATAGACGGAACCGACGAGCGACTTGTTCTCCGACCGGGCCACGTAGTGTTCGACGAGAACGGCACCCTCGAGCACCACGATCTGCGTCTGATGAGGAAGAACCCGTACGAGCATCTGCTTACGCTCAGTCTCCGGCGGGAGGATGATCTCCTCGAGTTCCGGACGCGGTCCGGGACGTCGCTTCTGCGTCTTCTGCGTCTTCGAGCGCCGTCTCTCCCGCTGCGCGACAGACTCGGCGGGCTGCTTGACCCGGCGAACCTCTACCTTTCTTCCTCCGACGCGCTTAGTGGTGCGCTCTTCTATCGAACCCGTCGAGGTGCCCCGTCTGACAACCTCGGTCTTTCGACGAAACAAGGACATGTGACTCCTTCGCAGTAGTGGCGGCCCCACCCGCCTCTGTGTCGCGTGAAGACCATGGGACTGAGGGAATGCCCAATGAGAACGACGTCATACGGATCCGCTCCGAATTCACGAGACACGGGCCACCGCATGGGGTGGCCGCCATCACACAGTAGCAGAACCCGTGCGAGGCGTCAGTCCATGTTGAGTCGAGTCTGCTCAGGTTCGGACGGGTTGAAGCACAAGCGACATCGCGCCTCGTACGCGTCGATCGCCCCCAACACGACCAACTCGTCAGACTTGATGATGCGCTGGGTGTACCCCGCCGGGGCGCCACAGCGATGACACACGGCCAGCATCTTGGTCACATACTCGGAGTTCGCAGCGAGTGTCGGAATCGGGGGGAACGGTCTTCCCAAGTAGTCGAGATCGAGGCCCGCAACGATCACCTGCCGTCCCGATCTCGCCAGAAACCCGGTGACGTCGATGAGGGACTCGTCGAAGAACTGACCCTCGTCGATCCCTACCACAACCGTCGGCTCCTCGATCATGTCCAGCATCGTGGCCGGGTCGGATACAGGAGTTGCATCGACCGAGAGCGACGAGTGCGACACCACTTCGGCGCCGGCGTAGCGAGTGTCGATCACGGGTTTGAACACTTGCACGGGGATCCTCGCGATCTTCGATCTCGTGACCCGCCGGATCAGCTCCTCGCTCTTGCCCGAAAACATAGGGCCTGAGATAACCTCGACCCACCCACGATCGCCTCGTCGATACATAAAGGAGAGGGTAGCGAGCCTGAAGGGCTCGCCACCTCTCAGTCTTCAGTCTTCAGTCATCAGTAAGAACGCAACCTGCAGCGTCACAAAACCACGGGGCGAGCCGACCACCGAGAACCTGCAACGGACAACGGCAGCGAGCAGGAAGCGGCTCGCTACCTCTCAGGCTTCAGTCTTCAGTATTCAGTCATCGGTGAAAGCGCTGCCTGAAACATGGCGAGGCCACAGGACGAGCACTCCTACCGAAGGCCGAGAACCGAAAACCGAAAACGGCCGGCGGAGCCCGCCTAGGCGTTGAAAGACTCCCCCGGGACAGGCGTGCGTCGGAGCCACACCGAGTTGGCGACACCCAACGAAAGAGCGGTCACCAGAAACGACGAACCCCCAGCGCTCATCAGCGGCAACGGCAGGCCCGTCACCGGCATGATGCCCATGGTCATCCCGACGTTCACGAACACCTGGAACGCGAGCATCGAAGCCACACCGACCGTTAGCAGCCTTCCGAATCGGTCCCTCGAGTTGCGGGCGATGACAAGGAGGCGCCAGAGCAGAACTCCGTAGATCACCAGGACGAGGGCACCTCCTACGAGCCCAAGCTGTTCTCCGACGGCGGTGAAGATGAAGTCGGACGACTGGACGGGGACGAAACTCAGATTGGTGAGCGGTCCGCCAAGGAGACCTCTACCGAACAGGCCCCCGCTCCCGATCGCCGTGATACTCCTGTCGAGGTGGAAACCTGCGCCGAGGAGGTCCGCCGAAGGATCGAGGAAGCTCTGGATGCGCAGGACCTGGTAGTCCTTCAGGAGATCGAGCCTCCACACGACCACGATCCCCGATCCGGCACCGATGATGAGCACGAGCAGTTGCCGCAACGTGGTGCCGGACACGAACAGCATGGCGAGCGCCATGAAGGCGAACACCAGCATGGTTCCGAGGTCGGGCTGGAGGCTGATGAGTATCGCGGGAACGACGAGCGCGCCGATTGCGATACCGAGGCGCCTCCAGCGCATACCTTCTTCTCTCGACGTGGCGAGGAGCGCCGCGAGCGCGACGATCATCGCGAGCTTGGCGAATTCGGAAGGCTGGAACTGAAACGGACCGAGCGGAATCCAGCGGTTGGCGCCGGCATGTTCCGGCGTGGTGAGCACGAAACCCAGCACCCCGAGCGTCACCACGTAGATGATGACCGACCAGCCGGCCAAGTCTCGGTAATCGATCAGTGAGCCAACGAGGAACAGCACGAGCCCGACAACAGCAAACACGGCCTGTTTGACCATCGCCGTCGTTGGATCGAGTCCCTGCGCGGCGAGTGTCGCCTGCGAGGCCGTGTACACCATCAGGATGCCAAGGCCGGACAGGAGGATCATGGCTACGAACAAGATCACGTCCGGTCCGGGTCGCGGTCGGTCACCGACGACGGCCGGTTCGGCCTCCATCAGTACTCCGTCCTGTCACCGGCGGAAATCGCCGTCGGTTCCTGGCCGAGGAGATACTGAAGGATGTAGCGAGCGGCCGGCGCAGCCACCTGACTCCCGCCGCCTCCCTCGTCGACCATGATGACCACCACGTACCGGGGGTTGTCGATGGGTGCAACGCCAACGAACCATGAGGTCACATCGGCATCACGGAGTCGAATGCACTTCCCATCAGCGTCCTCCTGGACGCACACCTTCGGCATCTGCGCAGTGCCAGTCTTGCCCCCGACGAGGGCAGCCTTGCTCTTCATCTCACGGAACGCCGAGGCCGCCGTTCCATCCGTGACGACTTTGCGCATGTCGTCCCGCAGCATCTGAACGACGTCGGGAGCGATGTCGAGCGTGCGAACGGCTTCCGGATCGTTGGACCAGACCTGGTGTCCGTCTATGTCAGTGATCCGATCGGCAACTCTCGGTCGCCAGACGGTTCCACCATTTGTGAGCGCCGCGTATGCGACCGCCATCTGGAGAGGGGTCGCGAGCAAGGAGCCCTGGCCGGTCGCCATCTGAAGGAGGTCGCCGCCGTACCAGGGGCTTGCGGTCGTCAGCCTGTCGGCAGCGAGAAGACCAAGATTCGGGTTGACGAGCTGCAGCTCCTTGTAGTGCTCGAACAGCGCCCTATCTGGCACCAATCCGTCTTGTTCGCCAGGGAGATCGATCCCCGTGTTGGAACCCAGACCGAGCTGCCGTGCCCAGTCCTGGATGATGTTCTCTTTGTCGGTCCCCTTGTACTGGTTCCAGATGTTGAGGGCGAGCTCCCAGAAGTAGACATTGCAGGAACGGGCGAATGCCTGGTGCAAGTTCTGCATCCCGTCGTCTCTCGGGAAAGTCCAGTTCTTCCAGACTCGCTGGCTTGGATCGGTGAACGGCGCCTTCAGCTGAGCGCTGCACTCGGTCCTGTCGTTAGGGCCGCTCACGCCCTCGGGGTAGACGTCGTCTTCGACTGCCGTCAGGTAGGTGATCGCCTTGAAGGTCGACGCGGGAGGGTACTGACCTGAGATGGCCAGATCGGTGTAGGAGAACTCACCGTCGTCGACGAGCGCCTGAAGCTCACTGGTGGAGACCTCGTGGAGGAGCGCCGGATCGAACTCGGGAATCGAGTCTATGGCAAGGATGGCGCCGTTGGTGGCGTCGAGCACCACTCCGGCGGCCTTGGTGGCGAGACCGTTGTACTTCCCTTCGGTGCGCTTGATGTCGTTCGCAAGGGCGATGGCATCCGTCAATGCGGTCTCGAGGACTCGTTCGGTGTCGAGGTTCACGTTGAGGTGCACCGTGTTTCCCGGTTGGGCTGGAACACGCAGCAACTCCTGCACGACTCTGCCGTGGGCGTTGGTCTGGTAGGCCTCCGAGCCGGGGGTTCCCTGCAACCAGGAGTCGTAGGTCGCCTCGATGCCTCCCTTGCCAAGAACGGCGTTGGCATCCAGATCCGGATTCGCCTCGAGCTGGGTGTCCGAGGGCTTCCCGGTGTAGCCAACGATGTGACCGGCCAGTGATTCCTGCGGGTACACGCGCACCGGGATCTCTTCGATGGTCACGCCGGGAAGCTCCTCGTGGTGCTCCCAGACGTAGTAGGCCGTGTCGGTATCCACGGGTCCCAGATTCACCGACCCTCCCGACCCTGCGTCGTTGAACGCCGTCCAGATGTCGGCCGCCGGCGTCCCGAGCAACCCGGACAGCTGCTGAACTACCGAGTCCTCGACCTCGTTCGGAATCAGTTTCCTATCGATGACGATGCCGGGGGAGAACTCGCTCCCAACGATGACGGTACCTGTGCTGTCGACGATCGAGCCTCTCGGCGCCGGGAGTGATCTGAACCCTACGAGCATGTTCTCCGCGTCGGCCCGGTACTCCGGCCCCTTCGCCACCTGCACATACCACAGCCGCACACCCAGTACGGCCAGCATGCCGATGAAGAGCACCCCGATCACACCGAGACGCCAGCCCTCCTTCACAACACCCCCTCCCTTTCACGGTCCGAGCCAAACAGCCGTGTCATCAGCGGTAGGACCGCCAACCCGAGCAGCACGTTGTAGACGGGACCCAGCAGCAGCTGCTTGACAACACCAGGATCACTCAAGGTCTTCTGACCGAACAACGTTCCGACGACCGCGAGCAGCAGGCTGCCACCGAGGGTGATCGACCACACGGCCAGACCGATCGTCGGTATGGAGATCTCAAAGCGTTCGCGGGTGCGGACAGTGGCGAACGCGACAGTGGTGAACACCATCGATCGGAGGCCAAGAGGGGCGCTTCCCAGCAGATCGAGGATCAAACCTGCGGTGAAGCCGAGCACGACCGCCGGCTCTGCCCGCAGGCCCCTTGAGCAAGCGATCACTGTCAGCATGACGAGGTCCGGAGCCACACCGAAGACCGGGATCCGGGCGAGCAATGTCGTCTGGATGACTACCGCCACCCCGATCGCGGCCAGTGAGATCAGGATCCGGCGGCTCACCCGTCACCTCCGGCTGTCGTCGAGGTCGCTGTGGTTGTTGTCGAAGTAGTCGTCGTCTCCGCACTCGTCGTGAACGTCCACTGGAGGACCACGACGAAATCCAGCTTGGAGAAGTCGGCGAGTGGGGTCGCGGTCGTGAGGATCCGCTGCGCCTCAGGTTGGGCATCCTCCGCAACCCTGGCGACCTTGATTCCAACCGGGTAGCGCTCACTGCCTGCAGTCCGCAACAGGTAGCCACCGAGCACCGGTTCGGAGGCGTCGAGCACCTCGAAGTCGAGATCCCCGGCCCCCCTCCCTCGAAGAATGCCGCTCTCGTTGGTCTGCGACTTGACCTGGACGCCATCGGCCGATGGCGAGATGATGGGGACAACGCTCGCTGAGACGGCGGTCACGCTCGTGACGATTCCAACGAGGGCACCCGTGTCATCGACGACGGGGTTACCGAGGAGCACCCCATGGTCGGTACCTCGGTCGATCTGGAAGCTGTCGTCGAAGTTGTCACCTCGGGCGATGACGCGGGCCGCGACCCTCGGGATGCTTTCCTCGGCCGGCCGCAGGTCGAGTATCTGACGGAGCGCGTCGACTTCGGCCTCTAGTGTTGCGACCTGGTCGAGTCTGGCTTCGAGTTCCGAGATGCGCTGCTGAAGCTGCTTGTTCGCGTCGCGCAGACCCGCCGCATGGGCGATACCGTCGACGAGGTCGATGATGGGGTCGACGATCGCGGTCGCAACCTTCTGGACCGGTGCGAAGACGCTCTGCATACCGCTTCGAAGCGTTCCCGTCGCGCCACCACCTGAGGTTCGGATGTCCAGTGTCATCAGCGCAAACGACAGTATGACGAGGATGACGAGAAAAGAGGTTGCGCGGTCTGGTCGTTCGTTCATGTTCTGAACGCCATCTCGTCACCTCACGGTCGACTCGATGAGATCAACACCCCCTGCAAGGCATCGAAGTCTTCCAGACATCGACCGGACCCCAGGACGACAGATTGCAGCGGACGGTCTGCGGTGACGATGGGCATCCCCGTTTCGTGGGCCAAGCGCTCGTCGATACCTTTCAGGAGTGCACCCCCGCCCGTCACCACGATCCCTCGCTCGATGATGTCCGCAGACAGTTCCGGCGGTGTCTTGTCGAGCGTGTATTTGACCGCATCGACGACCTGTTGCACCGGCTCCTCGATGGCCTCACGTACCTCGGGGCTGGTGAGCACGATCGTTTTCGGAAGTCCCGAGAGGAGGTCGCGACCACGTACCTCGGCGGCGGGCTCGTCTTCATAGGGGAACGCCGAACCGATCGCCATCTTGATTTGCTCTGCGGTCCGCTCGCCGAGGAGGAGGTTGTACTCCTTCTTCACCCACTCGATGATGGCCTCGTCGAGCTCGTCGCCACCGATACGGATACTTCGGGACTCGACGATGCCGCCGAGCGAGATGACCGCGACTTCCGTGGTCCCGCCACCGATGTCGACAACCATCGAGCCGGACGGCTCACCGACGGGCAATCCCGTGCCGATCGCCGCCGCCATCGGCTCCTCGATGGTATAGGCCCGTCGAGCGCCCGCATGATATGCCGCCTCCTCCACGGCCCTTCGTTCGACCGGCGTGATCCCTGACGGTACGCAGATCACAATCCTGGGCTTGGCCCACTTGCGTTTGTGCACCTTGTGGATGAAGTAGCGGAGCATCTTCTCGGTGATGTCGAAGTCTGCGATAACCCCATCGCGAAGAGGACGGATGGCCCGGATGTAGGACGGGGTGCGGCCGATCATCCGCTTGGCCTCCATGCCAACCGCCAGCGCCCGATTGGTTCGCACGTTGATGGCCACGACAGAGGGTTCGTTGAGCACGATGCCGACGCCACGCACGTACACCAACGTGTTGGCGGTACCCAGGTCAATCGCCATGTCTTGACCTGCGAATGAAAATAGCGGCTCAGCCAATGAAACACGGCCTCGGATCGGGACTGAACCAGCTTAGTTGACTGCGTCCGCGACGAAGGAGCCGGATCGTCCGGCGAACGCCGCAGACCGCTCGGTGAGCGCTACCCGAAAAACAGGGCAAGCTCGCGGGTTGCGCTCTCTGGTGCGTCGGACCCGTGAACGATGTTCTGCGTGACGATCAGACCGAAGTCACCCCGAATCGTCCCAGGAGCAGCCTTCTTCGGATCTGTTGCCCCCATGAGCGCCCTGGCCACCGCGACGGCGTCTTCACCCGACCACTCCATCGCTATGACCGGTCCCGACGTGATGAACGCCAAGAGATCTGGGAAGAATGGTTTGTCGACGTGCTCGGCGTAGTGTCTGTGCGCGAGGCCCTCGTCGATGACCAGCTGCCGGATCTTCTCCAGCGTGAGCCCTTTGTGCTCGAAACGGGCAATCACCTCGCCAATGAGACCTCTCGCCACACCGTCGGGCTTCACCATCACAAATGTTCGTTCCATGTCGTTGTCCTCTCTCTGGTACTGAGATCTCTCAAGACGGGCCGCGCCTCTCC
This sequence comes from uncultured bacterium, assembly GCA_963827865.1. Lineage (GTDB taxonomy): Bacteria > Actinomycetota > Acidimicrobiia > Spongiisociales > UBA4744 > CAYLHS01. The sequence continues at coordinate 97,092 of CAWHCO010000003.1, forward strand.
TGCCAGGTAGAGCGATCCGGTGGTGATCAGAGCTTCGTCCGGTCGGGTGATACGGAGTGCGTGCCTGACGGCGGCCTCTACTCCGGCGACTACGTGAATCTCGACCTCCGAGCCGAGCCGTTCCCGGGCAACATCGGCGAGCGCTGCCGGATCAACGGACCGACTGCTCTCCGGCGCAGTCACGACCAGCCTGGTCGCGATCCCTTGGAGGTGGTCGAACATCCCGTCCACGTCCTTGTCGCCGAGTACCCCGAACACGACCGTCCACGACAGCGAAGGAAACTCCTCGTCGAGTGCGCTCGCCAGCACCCCCATCCCCTCTTCGTTGTGGGATCCGTCGACGATCAACAGCGGCTCGCGGCCCAATACTTCGAGTCGGCCGGGCGAAGTCGCTGCTGCCACTCCTTCGCGCAGGGCATCGTGATCGAGCGGTCTCCCGAAGAGCGACTCGATCGCTGCGATCGCGACTGCGAGGTTCCGAGTCTGATACCGCCCGTGTAGAGGGAGCATCAGATCCTCATACGTCTCGTACACCCCGTCGACATCGACCATCCATCCACCCACCGCCAACGCGGCATCGCGGACATGGAAGTCTCGATCGTACTTCCAGCGCTGCACCCCCAGAGTGTCGGTCGTGCGCTGCGCCTCCACCTCGGCCTCATCGGGCAGCGGGCCTGTCACCAACACGCATCCCGGTTTCACAATGCCGAGTTTCTCTCGTGCGATCTCCGAGATCGTCGAACCCAGAACGTTCATGTGCTCTTTCGAGATCCCAGTGACGACGGCGACCGTCGCGTCGGCCGCGTTCGTGGCGTCGAGCCGTCCCCCGAGGCCCACTTCGACCACGCCAAGGTCGACCGCCCTCTCGGCGAACCAGGCGAACGCCATAGCTGCCGTGAGTTCGAAGTAGGTCGGCCGATCTCCTGTGTGCTGCTCGAGCAGATCGGCGTAGGGGGCCACGTCGGCGACCGCCTCCGCAAACGCCTCCGGAGTCGCGTGGTGCCCGTTGACACCGAGACGCTCTTCTACACGCTCGAGGTGCGGTGACGTGAAAGAGCCGACCGCCAGCCCGTGTGCCGACACGATCGACGCTGCGATACGTGACGTCGACGTCTTGCCGTTGCTGCCGGTGATGTGAAGGATCGGGTAGGCACTTTGCGGGTTGGCCATGTAGTCCAGCAGCTCGCGCGTTCGTTCGAGCCCCGGCCGCATACCGAGCCCGATGTGTCGATCGAGGAAGGCAACCGCCTCGTCGTAGTCCGTGGCGGCCCCGCTTCAGCCACCCAGCTCTTCGAGCTGGGCCAGGAGCTTGTTCAAACGTCGCCGGAGGTCGTCCCGTTTCGTTGCTTCCTTCTCGACGATGGCGGCGGGAGCCTTCGCTCGGAAGTCGTCGTTCGAGAGCTTCGTCTCGACCATGGACAGTTCCTGCCTGACCTTGTCGATCGAGCGCTCGAGCCGGGAACGCTCGGCATCGACGTCGATGAGGCCCGCGAGCGGGATGAATCCTTGAACCGTGCCGGCCACCAAACGAGCGTATCCGGCAAGGTCGCTCGGCGGCGCCTCGAAACGGGTCTCGCACAGGGCGAGAGACCGCAGTTGTTCCTCCCACCAACCATCGCGAAACCGTTCCGCCTCACTGACGGTGACGGCGAGTGGCGTGCGCGGAGGCAGGCCGTGCTCGGCGCGGAATCGACGAATCCCGGTCACGAGCTCTTGGAGCGTCTCAATCCCCTCAGGCGACCCATAGGGAGGAACGGCCGGCCACGATGAACCCGCGAGAAGCCCGTCCCCTTGCTTGAGTTCGTTCCACAAGTCCTCTGTGATGAACGGAATCGCCGGGTGGAACAGCTTCAGGAGGTCTCGCATCAGAACACCGAGCACCTGGCGGGTGCCCTCTGCTCTCTCTGAGTCCCGCAGCGGAGACTTGGCCATCTCCAAGTACCAGTCGAACGCCTCCGACCACGCGAAGTTGTAGAGCAGACCGTACGCGTCGGAAAGCCTGTACTCATCACAGAGCTCATCGAATCGACCGGCCACTTCCCCGAGCCTGGAGAGGATCCACCGCCCAATTGGGTCGGGATCTTCCGGATAGCCACCGTCTTCGGGAACGTCGCGCACGTGCTGGAGCGTGAAGCGGGTGGCGTTCCACAGCTTGTTCCCGAAGCGACGCGCACCGTCCACCCACTCGACGTCGAACGGCACATCATGACCGGGTGCGGCCGCCTGGATGAGTGCCAAACGAAGCGGATCGGCACCCTGCTCCTCGACGATCTCCAGCGGATCGAGCGCGTTCCCACTCGACTTGGACATCTTCGCCCCTGAAGCCTCTCGAACCAGGCCGTGGATGATCGTGTCGACAAACGGGACGTCACCCATGAAGTGCGGTCCCATCTGCATCATCCGTGCCACCCAGAAGTAGATGATGTCGAATCCGGTGACCAGGAGTGCGTTGGGATAGAAGCGGTCCAAGTCCGCCGTCTGATCCGGCCACCCGAGCGTCGAGAACGGCCAGAGCGCCGACGAGAACCAGGTGTCGAGCACATCCTCGTCCTGGCGAAGGCTCGTTGAACCACACGGGCAAGCCGTCGGGTCCTCTCTGGCAACGATGACCTCCCCGCAGTCGTCGCAGTACCAGACAGGTATGCGGTGCCCCCACCAGATCTGGCGACTGATGCACCAGTCGTGGAGGTTCTCCATCCAGAGGAAGTAGTTCTTCTCCCACCGCGAGGGAATGAAGCGCGTCCGTCCGTTCGCCACGGCTTCGATCGCCGGGATCGTCAGGGGTCGCACCTTGACGAACCACTGGTCCGACAGGTACGGCTCAATCACCGTTCCGCACCTGTAGCAGTGACCCACAGAGTGGGAGTGCCGTTCGACCTTCTCGATGGCGCCCTTGCGGAAGAGCTGGTGTTTCACCGCCTCGCGAGCTTCGAACCGATCCATCCCGTCAAACTCGAGACCTGTGGAAACGACCACCGCTCGCTCGTCGATGACCTGGGGCGCTTCCAGGCCGTGGCGCAGTCCGATCTCGTAGTCGTTCGGGTCATGGGCAGGCGTCACCTTGACCGCTCCCGTCCCGAACTCCGGCTCCACGGCCTCGTCGGCGATGATCGGAATGACCCGATCCATGAGGGGAAGCAGCACCGTGCGACCGACGAACGCCTTGTACCGCCCGTCATCGGGGTGGACGGCGACTGCGGTATCGCCGAGCATCGTCTCGGCCCTGGTCGTTGCGACGGTGATCCCGCCGGGTCCGTCGGTGAACGGGTACGTGAGGTACACGAGTTCACCTGGTTCCTCGTCGTACTCCACCTCGATCTCGGCCAGTGCGGTACCGCACCGCGGGCACCAGTTGATGATCCGGTTTCCACGGTAGATCAGACCCTCTTCGTACAGCCTGACGAACACCTCCCGCACAGCGCGCGAAAGACCCTCATCCATCGTGAACCGCTCGCGACTCCAGTCGACCGAATCGCCCAGTCTTCGCATCTGGAGATTGATGCGGTCCCCGTAGCGGCGTTTCCACGACCACACCTGCTCGATGAACGCCTCCCTACCGATGTCGTGGCGTGACATACCTTCGGCTGCGAGCTCACGCTCGACCACGTTCTGTGTTGCGATCCCGGCATGGTCCGTACCTGGAAGCCACAGGGCGGCATACCCCTGCATGCGCTTGCGCCGAACGACAGCGTCGTGGATCGAGTGGTTGAGGGCGTGTCCCATGTGAAGCTGGCCGGTCACATTGGGAGGCGGAATGACGACGCAGAACGGCTCGCCGTCGGGATTGTGCTCAGGTCGGAAGACGCCGGCTCGATCCCAACGGTCGTACCAGCGCGATTCGACGAGTTTCGGATCGTACGTCGGTTCCATCGCGCTCTTCTTGCATGGTGACCATCATGCTAGTGCCCCCGGTCCCTTCCCTCCCTCTTCCTCCGTTCTTGCGTGAGAACGGTCGACAGTGTCAACCGTTCTCACGCAAGAAAGGGACCGGGATAGGGAGAGGTCCCGGCAAGAGCCGGGACCTCTCAACCCCCTCGTTCCTTACCTAGAGCCTGTAGAAATCGATCCGGTGGGCGATGTCCGTTTCGACAATCGGCTCTTCCTGCTTTCTGAATGCCAGGAGCACCAGACCGCCGAGCATCAGCAACGCAACGCCGGCCCCTCCGAGTCCTGTCGAGGATCCCCCGGTGAACGGGAGGGTCTCCGTCGTTCCCTGCACGGCCGCGGTGGTGGACGTTTCACGAACGACCACCGTCGCAGCGACCGTGGCCTCCGTTGTGGCCTCCGTCGTGGACGTGGTTGACGTCGTGGACGTGGTTGACGTCGTGGATGTGGTCGACGTGGACGTCGTGGACGTGGTCGACGTCGTGGTGGTCGTCGTTGTCGAGGTCGAGGTCGCCTGAGTCGTGGTGGTGGTGGTGGTGGTGGTGGACGTCGTCGTAGTGGTCGTCGCGTCACCCTTGTCGTAGCAGAACGAGATGTGGCTGATCCCGTTGCCTGTGACGCCAGGCGAGGAGAGGTCCGTGTCGCCGGTCACCTCGGGGCCCGGAGGGTCGTAGACATACAGATTGTGATCGCCCCCGGCCTTGACGAACACGGCATCGACGCCGATATTGGAACTCCAGTCGAACGACTTCCCGTTGAAGTTGCTGATGGTCACCTCCAGCGTCCCGTCCGACTCGATGGTGTTCCCAGGCGGATCCACCTTGAGCTCCACCCACACCTGCCCGCCACCGTAGGTCGATGCGAAGTCGGAACAGGTCGCGTTCCCGTTGAACTCCAACTCGATCGGTGCGACACTGGAGGCCGCTGCCAAACCCGGTGCGAGGTAGAGGAACAGGGGCACGACCAGCGCGAGCGCCATGAGCACTCTGAGTGTTCGCCAGACCAACTTGTGGATTCCCATGTGTCACCCTCCTGGCACTATCCAGGCAAGGGTCGGTCTCACCACTGGCTCGCTTCGACCCACCGGGTGACCGTTCACTCGAGTCGAAGGTCAACACCTCCCATTGCGCCTTGGCCACTTTCCGTAGCCTCACCAGCATTGTATGTCACTACTTGCGACAACTCGACCACCATTCGCGGTTTCGCTCCCGCTACCCGATCAATCGGGAAGGCTACCCGCACATTGCCCCATATTCCATGGGTCCGCAGTCCTTTTTTTGGAACCAGGGGTCCCGACCGAAGCCGGGACCCCTCAGGCCCAGCCGCCTAGAGCGTGTAGAAGTCGAGTCGATGGGCGACATCTGCCTGGACGGCCGGGACCCCTTGTCTTCTCAAACCGAGCTAGCTCACTCCGGTCCTGGTGACCGAATTGCCGGATCGAAGGTCAGTGCCTCCCGTTTCTGACCCCACCATATGTGGTTACGCCACCAGGCTATGTGGCGGCTCCGGATGGATCAAGACATCCGGGGAACCATTGTGGCCGCCCCCATGGGGACCAGCCATCCACGCGATCGGGGCTCCGACGAAGCCGGAGCCCCTCGTCGCGACACGCTGCGTGTACTACCCGTCGACCGGCTCCTTGCGGAGAACCAGCAGAATCAGTCCGCCGAGGAGAACCAGGCCGATGCCGACTCCACCCGCCCCGGTCGAGGATCCCCCGGTGAACGGAAGCGTCTCCTGGGTTGGCCGAACGGCTGAGGTCGGCTCGACTTGTGCTGGGAAGTACATCCCTGCGTCGTTCGTCAGGTCACCGGCACCCGCGGCCAACGTGATGACACCCGTGCGGCCATCCGCACCCGGGTCACTGTCAAGGGCATCGTCCGAACCCTGTCCCGCAGGACTGAACTCCCAAGCAGTCGTGGGCAGCACGAACTCGACCACATAGTCACCCGACACCAGCCCACCGAAACGGTAGTGTCCGCCGGCGTCGGTCACCATCGACGCAAGGAGGGTCCCCGCGCCGTCGTAGAGGTTCACCGTCACGCCGGCGATTCCGACCTCGTCTGCGTCCTGAACACCGTTGTCGTTGGCGTCGTTCCACACGAAGTCTCCGATCGACCCCAGCAAGGACGACGTCGTGGTCGTGGTGGAAGGAGGCGACGTGGTTGTCGTCGTGGACGACGGCGTGGTGGTCGTCGTGGTAGTGGGCGGCACCTGAGCCGTGAACTTCGCACAGATCGGGGTGATCGAATTCGGTGACACCACTCCGGTCTGAGCGTTCGGATAGAACGCGTGATACGCCCACGCACTTGTGATCGGCTGGCCGAACACCGCGCCCGTGGCAATCGTATCCTCCCGAGTGTTCAACGTGTCGGCGAGATCACCGGTCACACCAGAGTGGTAGTCCGGCCCCACACCGTCCGACGCGACGAGGTACCACTGTTCGTGCGTCTGATCCGTCTGGGTGGGCTTGTCCGGGTCATGGTCATCGTACGAATACACCGTGATGTCGTACGTGCCAGCCGGAATATTGACGGCGATGTGTGGCGTCTGAGCTTCCGGTTCGGATCGATCAGAACGGATGTACTGGTAGCCGTTCTGCCCGAAGTTGACCAGGTAGGTACCAGCATCTGCTGTCCAGGGGCACGCCGGTGGCTCCCACGCGGCCTGCACCGGAAGCGCCAGCACTCCGATCGCCAAGGCCAAAGTCGCCAGGGCCACACCCCATCTGAATGGACCTGCTCTCATTTCCGCCTCCTTGTCCAAGGGGCGGGCCGGTCTCACCACTGGCTCGCTTCGATCCTGGTGACCGCATTTGCGGACCGAAGGTCAACACCTCCCAATTCAACCCCAACCACTATCTGTGGTCACTTGGCCATCATACGTGGCACTTGTCGGTGTTTCAAGCAGAAACACCACATTTCTATCACTCAAAGTCTATCAGTGACCACAGAGCGTGGAATAGGCCCTCAGACCCTTTCAGGCTGAACGCTCTTTGGGATCGGTGAACGGCACGAGCGTCGGGTTGACTCGTTCGGCGACGACGCGCCCGTCGATAACGACCTTGGCGACGTCCTGGAGTGACGGCAGGTCATACATCGTATCGAGGAGCACCTCCTCCATGATCGCCCTGAGCCCGCGCGCACCGGTGTTTCGCTTGAGCGCCTGTTCGGCGATCGCAACGAGCGCTCCTTCCGTGAACTCGAGCGCAACACCGTCCAGCTCGAAGAAGCGGGTGTACTGGCGAACCAGCGCGTTCTTCGGGGTCTTCAAGATCTCGATCAGCGAATCGAGCTCCAGGTCGTCGACGGTAGCGACCACCGGTAGCCGCCCCACGAACTCCGGGATGAGACCGAACTTGAGAAGATCCTCGGGCAGCACCTCGTCGAGAAGGTCCGACACTCTTCGTTCTTCACGGGTCCTGATGTCGGCGCCGAAACCTACCGCGCGATTACCCACGCGCCTTCCTATCAGATCCTCCAGCCCGGCGAACGCACCGGCGACGATGAACAGGACGTTCGTCGTATCGATCTGGATGAACTCCTGGTGAGGATGCTTCCTACCGCCTTGCGGAGGCACGGAGGCAACGGTTCCTTCCAGGATCTTGAGCAGTGCCTGCTGCACGCCTTCGCCTGAGACGTCACGGGTAATGGAAGGGTTCTCGGACTTCCGGGCGATCTTGTCGATCTCATCGATGTAGATGATGCCCCGCTCGGCCCTCTTGACATCGAAGTCGGCGGCCTGGATGAGCTTCAAGAGGATGTTCTCCACATCCTCACCCACGTAGCCCGCCTCGGTGAGCGCGGTGGCGTCTGCGAGCGCGAATGGCACGTTCAGGAGCCGGGCCAGTGTCTGCGCCAGAAGCGTCTTGCCACACCCGGTCGGGCCGATGAGCAGGATGTTCGACTTCTGGAGTTCCACGTCCGTCGCCGAGTCGCTTCCGGCCTGCACCCGCTTGTAGTGGTTGTAGACGGCGACGGAGAGCACTTTCTTTGCGCGATCCTGACCCACGACATAGTCGTCGAGGAACTTGTAGATCTCATGTGGCGTCGGCAACTCGGAGATGCCGACCGTCTCCTGCTCGGTGAACTCCTCGGCGATGATCTCATTGCACAGTTCGATGCACTCGTCGCAGATGTACACACCGGGGCCTGCAATCAGCTTGCGCACCTGCTTCTGCGACTTGCCGCAGAAGCTGCACTTCAACAGCTCGGAGCCTTCGCCGAACTTGCCCATCTATGGCCCCGTCACCGCGGCGAGCTCTCGCCGCGTCAGGATGTCGTCGACGATCCCGTACACCTTGGCCTCTTCGGCGAGCATCCAGAAGTCGCGCTCTGTGTCTAGGGTGACCTTCTCCATCGGCTGGCCGGTGTGGTCGGCGAGGATCTGGTTCAGCTGCTCTCGCATCTGCATGATCAGGCGAGCCTGGATCTCGATGTCCGACGCCTGCCCCTGTGCACCTCCCGACGGCTGATGCAGCATGACCCTGGCGTGAGGAAGGGCAAACCGTTTGCCCTTCTCGCCTCCCGCCAGAATCACCGCGGCGGCGGACGCCGCCATTCCCATGCACACGGTGGTGACAGCCGGTTTGATGTACTGCATGGTGTCGTAGATGGCGAACAGCGAGGTGATCGAGCCGCCCGGTGAGTTGATATAGAGGTAGACGTCCTTGTCTGGATCTTCACTCTCGAGGTGGAGCATCTGCGCCATGATCAGGTTGGCCACCGTATCGTCGATTGGCGTCCCGAGAAAGATGATCCGATCCTTCAGCAGTCTGCTGTAGATGTCGAACGCACGCTCGCCTCGACTCGTCGACTCCACGACCGTTGGGACGATGTAGTTCTCAGCCTTCATTCCGTCTCCTCCACCGGTGGGACCTCCAGGTCGATCCGGCTTCCGTTCTCGTCGATCGGGACTACCGCAGCTGCAAGCGTCTCGAGCGCCTTGCGGCGCAGGATATCACCGCGGACGACATTCTCCCGTTCACCCAGCGATGAGCGGAAGGGTTCAGACTCCTGCCCTGCCTGCTGGGCGAGCGTCGCAATCACTTCTTCGAGCTCCTCGTCGGTCACTTCCAGCTCCTCTGCAGCGGCGACGGCGTTCAGGAGAATGTCGGTCCGTACGTTCCGATCTGCTTGGCGTTTCAGGTCGTCCACGAACACATTCTGATCCTGCCCTGTGACACGGAGGTAGTCGTCGAGTGCTATCCCCTGACGTTCGAGGTCATGGGCGAAGCGATGCAGGATGGCGTCCATCTCGACTCCGATGATCCCCTCTGGAATCTCGATGTCCATCTCGTCGACGAGTTCCTGGAGCATCCCGTTTCGTAGCTGGGCGAGGGTGCCGGCACGCTTGACGTCCGCCAACCGCCGGCGAAGATCGTCTCGAAGCTGGTCGGCCGTGTCGAACTCGGAGACGTCGGCCACCCACTCGTCGGTGAGTTCGGGGAGCCGCTTCTCCTTCACTTCTTTGACGAGGACCCTGAAGGTGACCGATTCTCCCGCTCGTCCGCCGAACCCCTCAGGGAGTGATCCATCGAACGACACGATGTCGCCAGCCTTGGCACCCGTGACGTGCGCGTCGATTCCCGGGATGAACTGCCCGGAGCCTACTTCGATGAGAAGATCCTCAGCCGTCGCATCGTCCACAGGCATCGTGTCACTCGAGGCACTGATATTGATCACGACGTAGTCGCCCTCTGCGGCAGGACGTTCGACTGTCTCCAGCTCGGCGAACTGGTCTCGCATCCGATCTATCTGCGACCGCAGCTCCTCCTCGTCGACCTCAGGTGCTGTGACCTCGATTTCCCGGTCCCGGTACTCCGGGATGGTGTCGAGTTCGGGCCATAGGGTGATACGGACCGTCACCTCAACACCGTCGTCGAGCTCCTCGATCGCGTCCACGCTGGGGTTGAGGGCGGGAACCAGTTCCGAATCGGTGAGTGCCTCCGAGACCATGCCCGGCAGGAGATCGTCGATGGCGTCGTCGCGGAGCCGCTTCGAGCCGACGACCGACTCGACGATCCTACGTGGCGCGTGTCCCGGCCTGAATCCCTTGATCTTGACCTCGCGAGAGAGCTTCCGGGCGGCCCGGTCTTCGGCGACGCGAAGGTCGCCACTTGGGACAACGAGTGTTATCAGTTTCTCGAACGGGCCGCCGTCAGAGATCTTCGTATTCAAGGTGCCTCACTTCCGCGATGAGACGGCGCGTGCACGCCGCCTGGGGTGGCCGACGGGTTTCGAACCCGCGACCTCCGGGACCACAACCCGGCGCTCTATCCAACTGAGCTACGGCCACCACGAACCGAACCGGCGCCCCCGGGAGGATTCGAACCCCCGACCAAGAGCTTAGAAGGCTCCTGCTCTGTCCTCTGAGCTACGGGGGCAGAGTCCCATCGGTTCCAGAGCGGGTGAAGGGAATCGAACCCTCATGACCAGCTTGGAAGGCTGGAGCTCTACCATTGAGCTACACCCGCGTCGGCCGCAGGATAGTGCGGCCTCCGCGCACGTCGGGCTGGCCGGATTTGAACCGGCGACCCCCTGCTCCCAAAGCAGGTGCGCTGCCAAACTGCGCCACAGCCCGTGACCGGGCATTGTGCCATATCGGCTGACAGAGCGGGCAACTGACGCGATCATGCTGCCAGCCGCTCCTGCCGAGCGAACTGACGGTTCGGCATCAGCGCGCTTCACGACCCGTCGACCAGCCGGTACCAGGTGCCGGATTGATCATGCAGATACGGAGAGAACCGGGTGTCGATCAGTTCCCGAACAACCGGCCCTCGGAGAGCTATCCACTCATAGGCCCATCCAGACACGTACAAGAACGAGGGCCTCGCCTCACGCAACTGATCCGCCAGACTGCCCCACAACTCCGGAGTCAACATCTCTGGACTCCAGCCGTTGATCGCAGCAGCCTGGTCCCTACCCGACAGATAGAGATACGTGGGATCACCGAAGACGTAGATCGCCCCATCGGCTTCGGCATCTAGAAACGAAACGCTCCTGGTTGCATCCACGTATCCGGGCCCGAGAGATGCCTTGAACTCGGCAGCCCCTTGATCTGACAGCAGAGCGTCGCTCCGGACCCACTCCAGAACCGTCCTCCCCACGTTCACCGCCGATGGCAAGCTGGCGAGAATCAGAACGGTGGCCACGACCACCAGCATCCGTCCGCGCTGAATGTTGCTCACGAGGTCATCGAATCCCTCCACGGCGAGCACCGCGACGGGAACCAACATGACCAGGAGCAGGTATGACCACCACAGTTGCAGCAAGAACGTCAAGGACCCTGCGGCGAGCCACAGGAAGAGCATCTGGTCGAGTCGGTCAAGACCTCGCCTGACCACCCACCACACGTGGTATCCGGCCAGACCGAGCAGTGGGAGATAGAGAGCGCCAACCAGCTTGAGCGAATCGAGTAGCCGGCCAACCGGTCGGGGCACCACCCCAATGAATCGGGGCGGATAGACGAACGTCGTGTCCCAGAGGACCCCAAGCTGTCCTTTGGCTGCGAAGTACACGACGGCGATAGAAATCGGTACCGCAACACCCGTGAGAATCGGCAACACCAATCTCGACGCGGCAGATCGGACTCCACCTCGTCTACGCACCCACTCAACGAGAGTGGGAAGCCAGAGCGCGACGAGGACCAGTCCCAGCATCAACTTGAAGCTGAGTACGATCCCTCCCGCCACCCCTGCCAGGAAGAGTCGGCCACGATTCGAACCCTCACGACGAGGCAACGCGAGCCAGCCCGCCGCAAACAAGAATGGCCCTACCAGCGCCTCTATTTGTGTCAACTGCTTGGGCCGGGCCGCGGCGTAGTACGAGCCCACCATCAAGACGGGGAAGAGCGCTGCAGTCCACTTCGTTCTCATTCGAGCATGCAGTAGCCATGAAACAACACCGGCGAACCCGAGCCACATGAGGAGTTCGAGAAGGTGGACGCCCATCTCGGAGAAGCCGAACGCCCGTCCGGCCACCAGGTAGAACACGAAGATGGCGGGCTGCTTGACATCCCAGATGTCTCGATAGAGGACCGCCCCGTGATCCATCATCCGAGCGAAGACGGCGAAGAGCGCTTGGTCCCCCATGAACGGGTAGTTGAGGTAGATCACACCGATGGCGGCAACGACCAGCAGCGAGGCCACGAGTAGCCACGAATACCGAAGTCGGCCATCCGAATTCGAAGAGACTTCCACATCGGCCCCCCTGCACGGAGAGCGACAGCCTACAGACTGGAACGACCGGCGTGTCGCATTCGAGCCCTGTGGATAGCTAGACTCGCATCTCCCTCGGGTCGCTAGCTCAACTCGGCAGAGCAGGGGCCTCTTAAGCCCAAGGTTGTGGGTTCGAATCCCACGCGACCCACTCAGATCAAATCGGCGAGTTTGCCGATCTTGGCAAACGCCTCCAGCGCCTCATCAATCTGATCATCCGTATGTGTCGCCATGCAACTGGTTCGAAGGAGTTGTCTGCCGTTCGGAGTCGCCGGGGAGATCACCGGGTTCGTGTAGACACCTTCATCCAGCAACATCCGCCACATCCCGAACGTAACCATGTCGTCCCCGACGATGACCGGCACGATGGGCGACACAGAATTGCCGGTGTCGAAGCCGAGCTGCTGAAGTCCGGTCCGCCACCGGTCACCGTTGCGGCGGAGTTGTTCGACCCGCTCGGGTTCCGCCCGCATGATCTCGAGGGAAGCAAGGGCTGCAGCAGCGTTGGGTGGCGGAATGGACGCAGAGAAGATCAAAGCCCTGGCGTGATGCTGAATGAAGTCGATCACCTGCGCATCCCCTGCCACAAAGCCGCCGAGGGACGCGAACGACTTCGAGAACGTCGACATGATGAGATCGGTCTCGTCGACGACATCGAAGTGGGCGGCCGTGCCCCTTCCACCACCCATCACGCCCATACCGTGAGCGTCGTCCACCATGACCCGTGCCCCGTATCGGTGAGACACTTCGAGCAGCTCGGGCAGCGGGGCAAGATCCCCTTCCATGCTGTATAGGCCGTCCACGACCACGAGCCGACCTTGATCCTCTTGGGTCGATGAGAGCTGACGCTCGAGGTCCTCGAGATCGTTGTGGCGGAACCGCTTGATCCTCCCCCAACCCAACCTCGCCGCGTCGACGATGCTCGCATGGTCGTCCTTGTCGAGGAACACCGTGTCGCTACGACCGAGCAACGCCGAGATCGTCCCGAGGTTGGTCTGCATCCCCGTCGAGAAGACGAGTGCCGCCTCCTTGCCGGCGAACTCGGCGAGCTGACGCTCCAGCTCCAGGTGCATCTCGAGCGTTCCGTTCAAGAACCTGGATCCCGTGCAACTCGTACCCATCTCCTCGACCGCTTTCATGGCCGCCTCACGTACCTTCGGATGGGTCGTCAGACCGAGATAGTTGTTCGAGCCGAACATCAAGATTCGCCGACCCTGATAGATGGCCTCTGACCCCTCGTTGCTCTCCAACGGCAAGAAGTACGGGTAGAACCCCGCGTCCCGAGCTTGTCGGGCCCGTTCGTAGGCCAGGGCCTTACCGAAGACATCGGCGTGCGTCGTCGCGGAGTTCATCCTGTCCCGGCCTTTCTCATCGCCTTCCTGAGATCATGGTCCATGACCTTCCGCACCACACCCGGAGCGTACCGGTTGACTCGCCAGATCCAGCCGGACCCTTTCGGATGGATACTGAACTTGCCGCCGAGGATCCCGGAAACGAACGTGCGTGCCACGGCCTCCGGCGAGAGCATGCCGGCCGTCTCGGACATGATCGCCGTCTCGACCGGCTTCGTCTTGTTCTCGTTCGCAAGACCCGGGGTGTCTGTGTCTGGCGGGAACAGCACTGACACACCTATCCCAAAGGGTTTGACTTCGTGGCGCAGCGCCTCGGCCAGTCCGACGACCGCGAATTTGGACGGTGCATAGGCCCCGTAGCCGATCATCCCGAAGTAGCCCATCATCGACGATATGAACGAAATGTGCCCGCTGCGCCTTCCGACCATGCCCGGGAGCACGGCGAGCGTTGGAATCAGCTGACTCAGGTAGTTGACTTCGAGCTGACTGCGGAAATCCTCCAGGTCGAGGTCGCGCACGTAGCCAGGTCGAGCGGCCCCAACGCAGTTGATCAGGTGGTCGGGGACACCCCTGCGGTCCACGAAGACGCCGAGAGCCGGAGAGAGTTCGTGGCTGTCGGTCGTGTCGGCAGCGATCGTCTCGACGAACTGACCGGAACCGGCGACGAGTTCGGCCAGCTCGCCCGCCGCATCCGCGAGAGCGTCGTGCCCCCTCGCTATCAGGACGACACTTCCACCGCGCAGCACGACCTCTCGTGCTGTCGCCCTCCCGATACCCATCGACGCGCCGGTGATGACGGAGACCGTCCCGCCGAATCCGTTCGCTTTTCCTCGGTTAGTCACACGGGCAGATTACACAAGCGATCGGCGGCGAGTCGGGCCCGGCCTGGCACAATGGGCACACGCGGGCGTAGCCGAATCGGCATAGGCGCCAGACTTAGGATCTGGTGGGCGTAAGCCCGATGTGGGTTCGAGTCCCACCGCCCGCACGGGCTTCCGGTCGGCCCGGCTGGAGTGGTAGCGAACCTCTCGAGCCCCAACCGAGTCCAACGTGTCCAGAGGTGAGAGCGGCTTTACCCACAGGCGATTCCTGCCGATGAGTAGTCCAGAGATCTGGCCAACGGACCGGTTACCGCCGGCCTGGCAAGAAAAGGCGACACACAACAGTGAACGGCACACCACCAGACACCGGCGACCTTCGTCCATTCGTTTCGCTCGTGCTTCCCGTGTACGACGAGGCCGCTCTTTTGGAAGTCAACCTCGGCCTGCTGGTCGACTACCTGGCGACACTCGAAGATCGCTACCGCTGGGAAGTACTCTTGATCGATGACGGGAGCACGGACGGAACGAGCGAGATCGTAGACCGGCTCGCCTCCGAGATACCCAATGTCCGCTCCTTCCATCACCCCGTGAACCTCAACATCGGGCAGGCACTCCGCTATGGGTTCAGCAACTGCCGCGGCATGTACGTGATCACCTACGACATCGATCTCAGCTACTCCCTGGACCACATCGAGCGGCTACTCGACGAAATCGTGTCGTCGCGTGCGAAGGTGGTCGTGGCCTCCCCCTACATGAAGGGCGGCCGAGTCTCCGGGGTTCCGTGGCATCGCAAGCTGCTGAGCAGGGGCGCGAACCGGTTTCTCAGTATCACATCGAAGTCGGGGGTCTCCACGGTCACTGGGATGGTGCGCGCCTACGACCGACGCTTCATCCAGAGCCTCGACCTCAAAGCCATGGACAACGAGATCAACTCCGAGATCATCTACAAGGCTGAGCTGCTTCGTGCGCGAATCCGAGAGATCCCGGCGCATCTTGCTTGGACGAGGAACCCCGAAGCCCCGCGACGAGCAAGCATCCAACTCAGGCGGATGACAGAAGGCTTCGCGTTCTCGGGATTCATCTTCAGACCGTTCATGTTCTTCATCGTCTCGGGCCTGGTGATCGGCGCACTCGCCAGCTATGCGCTGGCGTGGGTCGCCTACCACGTCGTCCGCTTCTACGGACAAACCTCAGGCGGGTTCGATGCGCGCTTCTCGGCGGCAGTGAAGGCGGCGTGGCTTCACTCTCCGCACTCGTTCATCGTGGGAGGTATCGCCCTCGTGGTTGCCATCCAGCTCGTTTCGCTCGGTATCCTCTCGGCGCAGAGCAAGCGGTACTTCGAGGAGCTCTTCCACCTGGGAAGCTCGATCCTCCGTCGCCTGCCCTCCGACCGATCATCGGAGCCGTAGTCGATCTACCTATCGAATCGCCGCACTCGAAGCCCCCTCGCCTCGGATTCTCGGGCGTGGGCACCGATCGATTCGACCCGGAACCACCGCTGGAAGAGGTCGAGGTAGCCGGCGACCCGCTCCCGCTTGCGGGCACCCTCTGTTCTCATCGCTGGAAAGAACCCCAGATCGGGAACCTCATCTCCTCCGAGAAAGTCCAACGGATGCATGAGGATCGAAGGGGCAACGCCGGCGACCCTGCACAGCCAGAGCGCACACCGGAAGTACGTGCGAGCAAGCAGCGGCGAGTACAGGCTGAGATACAGCACGTAGCTCAGATGGATCGGCACCCTGAAGAACGGCATGGTCGTCACCGGAATTTCCGTCAGGCGCCCACCCCCCAGATCCCACGTGTAGGGCTTGATCGGACGCACAACATCCCGAACCGTTCCGAACAGCTTCTTCCGACGGCCACTGCTCTCCTCGTCGAGCTCCGCAGTTCGGAAGTAGTAGGCCCGAGCCAGCGGACCGATCCACGTTGGAAGTGTCGTTGCGTCGAACGAATAGCCCAGGTTCTTCAGCACCTCGAGCGTCGCCGGCGACAGACTGAAACCGGGGCCCCGGAACCCGATCGGGCGCCGTCCGGTCGCGCGTTCGATTGCCTCGTCCGCGCGCCGGAGCTCATCGTCGATCTCCTGCTCCGTGTACAGGTGGAGCCATGGCAGATGGTGGAACGAGTGGTTGCCGATCTCGTGCCCCGCGTCGGCAATCGACCTCAGCACCGCGCCGTTCGATTCGATCGCCGCATCCTGTCCGACGATGAAGAACGTGATCGTCAGATTCCGTTCTCGCAGCATGTCGAGTACGAGTGGAACGACGAGATCGAGGTAGGACGGAAACGACTCCCAAGACGTGTCACCGTGGGTCTTTAGGTACGACCAGCGATTGTCCAAGTCCAGTGACACGCTCGCAATTGGTTTCACGCTCCGCTCCCCGACAGTTCCCGGACCGCGCGATCGACGAGTTCGATGGTTTCATTGACGTTGAGCGTTCCGTTGACGATTTGGCTCGAATTGACGAGGTGGACCCCCGGCACGGAGGTGGCCATAGATGGCACACGCTCCGAGTACCCGATTGTCGGCACCGGAAACACGCGTCTGACTCGAGACACCTGGAATGCTGTCACATCCTGGTCGGCAAGATGCTGGTACATGCGCTGCAGCGCCGCGACGAATTCTGTTCGCAGCTCGTCGTCGGGTACGTCGAATAGCTGATCATCAGGCGCGACATACGCGGGCAGGTACACGAGGGTCTTGCCCTCGAACTGACTGCGATCGACCAGTGCCGACATCTCGATCACACCCGTGAAAGGGAACGGATCTGTGATGTACGTGAGGTAGTAGCCAGCAAGTGGCTCTTCCAGGAGGAGCGACGCGCAGACGATCCCTTGATACCTGATCTCTTCGAGGAGTGCTCGCTCCTCGGGGCTCAGTCCTTCGATGATGCGCGCCGCGATGGGTGCATTGGATGTCACCACCACGTGGTCGAACGACTGATCCTCCACCCCCTCTATCTGGATGACGGGTCCCGACGGAGTACCGAGCACTCGTCGGACGGGGCTCGCCACCTGGATGCTCACTCCCTCTCGTTCAAGTGTGTTCACGAGCGCGGCAAGAACCCGTGCATACCCACCCAAGACGTAGCCGAACCGCTCCTTGCCGAGCCCCGATCGACGTGCTCTGTATAGGCGTTGGATCGTTGCCCAGATGAACGACGCAGATGTCTCTCGGTAGCTCTCGCCGAGCTTGGAGCGAAGGAGGGGCAGCCAGAACCGCTCGAATGTCGCACGCCCAGACCACCGTCGCAACCACTGCTCCACAGGTTCCTGCTCCAGGCGACGCCAATCACGGATCTTCGATCCCACCCAGATGGTCAATCCGAGGCGAAACGTGTCGAGGAAGTTCAGCGACGGCAGCCTCAGTAGCTCCAGCACGTTCGATACCGATCTCAGGTGACCCTGGACGAAGATCCCGGTCCGGGTCTCGACCCATCTGACCTCACCTGCAAGACCAACCCGATCCAGCAGCGCGAGAAGCGCCGTGTCCGAGAGCAGAGTGACGTGGTAGTGCCTATCCCACACGACGCCGTCGAGTTGCCATGTCGACGCGAGACCCCCCACCTGTGGTGCAGCTTCGAACACCGTGACCTGATGACCATTCTCCGCGAGGCGCAGGGCCATTGTGAGCCCGAGCATCCCACCGCCGATGATCCCCCAGGACTCACTCTCCATCCAACACCACCCTCACGAGGGCGGGTTCAGCTCGGCGACTTCCCCGCTCCTGATCGAGTACCGCAACCCGCACGCTGGGCAGACGACGTTCTCCGCGTCTTCGATGACACCGTCGTGATGGCGTGCCACCGGCTCGCCACAGCGGCAGACCACTGCTATCGAGCGGGCCGGACTGCCTACGACCAGATGAAACGCGGGGACGGTCCGCAGTACCACCGACCCCATCCCAACCATTGCGAATGGCCCGATCTCGAGCCCGCTGCCGATCACGGCACTGGCCCCAATCGTTGCTCCTCGACGAACACGCGTGAGCTGCGTGTGTTCGTCGGGTTCCGACGAACGCAGGTGTTCCAACGACGGGTCGGTGGCTCGGGGGTACCTGTCGTTGGTGAAGGTCACGCCGGCGCTCACCATGACACCGTCTTCGATCGTGACGCCGTTGCAGATGTAGACACGCGAGTTGATCTTGACCCTATCCCCCACCTCCACGCCATACGCCAAATAGCTCTTCCCACCAACGATGCAGTCGCTACCGATCGTCGAGGGCCCCCGAACGTGCACGTGATCCCATATCGAGGTGCCAGGTCCGATTTGGGCGCCCGGTTCGACAATGGCGGTTGGATGGACGAACGGCGCAGCACTCACACGTTGATCCCGTTCATCACCGGCACCCAGTTGTCCTGCTCCAGTGATCGGTAGGCAGCATCGACAACCTCGACCGAGGCGAGCGCGTCTCTCGACGTGATCCGAAGGTGCTCTGTCCCTCTGATCGCTCCGCAGAAGTTCTCGACCTGAGCGCGAAGCGCCCCGATCTTGTCGTAGCCGCTGCCAAACGGCACCCAGTTCGGGCTGGACATCTGGCGGTACTTGGACTCCTTCCAGCCGATCCTGATCGTTCCTTCGGAGCCGTAGATGTCGATGTAGTTGTCGCGTTCTTTGTCGACGCTCCAAGACAGGTCGATCGTCGCCCGCGCGCCACCTGAGCTGCGGAGGAAGAGCTGGACGGTGTCCTCGACATCCACTGTCTGCACACGCTTGCCCTCAGCAGCCATCACGGCTGTGATCGGACCGAGAAACAGACGTGCGATATCGACGGAATGGGTTCCGTTGTCGATCAGCACTCCTCCGCCACTGACCGACGGTTGGGCATTCCATCGACTAGCCATGTCCACCCTCGATGCGAAGCTGTTCTCGAACAGGATGATCTCGCCGAGGATGCCCGATGCCATGATGCTCTTCGCACGAACCACGTCATCGACGTACCGGAACTTCGACGCCATCGTGAGCAGGGCACCTGACGTGTTCGCCGCATCCACCATCTTCACAGCTTCATCGATCGAGTTTGCCAGCGGCTTCTCGCTCATCACATGGACACCACTGCCGAGGAAGTCGACGGCGATCGACGGATGCGATGCGGGCGGAGTACACACCAGCACCGCTTCGACCGAATCGACCAGGGCCTCGTGCGACGTCAGAGCAGGACATCCGAGCTGCCCTGCCAGAGCGGATCCCGCTTCGCCGCGCACGTCGACGACGCCGACCATCTCGACCAATTCGGTGGATTGGAGTGCCTGCGCATACGCCTGCGCGATCCGGCCCGCACCCACCAAACCGAACCTCACCGGCCTCATGGCTTGCCTCCCATCAGCCCATCGGCCGCTTCGGCGATGCACGCTGCGAGATACCGCACGTGGCGCTCCTCGTAGCGTTCGTTCCATGGCAACACCAGGAAGTGGGCGAGCGCCTCATAGGCACCCGGATATCGCTCCGCGGAGTAGTCGACGGCGTCGGGTCGTGCGAGCGTGAACGGGAAACGGCTCTCGCCGAATGTGCGCTGATCTCTGAACACGGCACACTCGAAAGCCGGCTTCTTGATGTAGCGAGGCGCGGACGCCACGTCGTACTCGCGCAGCGCCTGCCCGAAAGCCGGCGCTCCGCCGGCGATCACATCGTCGTCGATCCGGAGGCAGTACCGCCAGTAGCTGTGCACGTTCGTCGGATCGGCCACCGGTGCGCCCACACCTGGGACATCCTCGATGAGCTTTGTGAGGAGCTCAGCGTTGGCGATCCTCCGTTCCACTCCCTCCTCGAGCTTTCTGACCTGTGCGAGTGCGACGGCCCCTTGCAGCTCGGACATGCGGTAGTTCAGCGCTAGGAACGTGTGATCAGATGCAGGATTGCCGTAGTCCCACGCCTTGTTGATGAACTGGCGCATCCGATCCGCGTACGCGGGGTCGTTCGTGACGACGATGCCTCCCTCACCCGTCGTTGCGTGTTTCCCCTGCTGAAAGCTGAAGCAGCCAATTGCTCCAATCGCCCCGACCGGCCGACCCTCGACCCTGGCAAGGAACGCCTGGGCGCTGTCCTCGATGATCGGAATGCCCTTGTCCTTCGCCAAGGCGAGAATCGGGTGCATACGGCACGGGTTGCCGAAGAGGTGGGTGACGATGATGGCGCGGGTCCTATCGCTGATCCTTGCGCTGATGGTCTCGGCCGTGACGTTGCCTGTCATCGGATCGACATCGGCGAACACCGGAATCGCTCCCTGGTACACGATGGGTGCGAGTGCGCCCATGTCCGTAATAGGTGTGGTGATGATTTCGTCGCCCGGTTCGGGGTCAATCGCTACAACAGCGGTGTGAATCGCTGCAGTGCCAGATGAGCAGGCGTAGGCAAACGCAACACCCAGCTTCTCGGCCCAGCTCCGTTCCAATTCCTTGACGAACGTCCCCTTCGTCGGCGTCAGCGTTCCGCTCGAGATCACCTCGCGAAGCAACGCGATCTCTTCGTCGCCAAGCGTCCTGCCGCTTGCGTTCTGATCCGACGGTAGGGAAAGGTGTTCGAGTGCCGTCATGGCTTCCCCCTTCCCATGACTTCACAGTTCTCGTACGAACACGCACCGTGTCCGTACGACAGATATTCGGCGCCTCCCATGGTGACTCCCCATCCTGGTCAATTGACCGACATTCCGCGCGGTTCCCACCGCGGAGAGTAGCGACTGCGCGTCACTCGAACAAGGGGCTATTCGGAATGTCATCACCCTGGCCACTCCTTCGGTGCAGGGTCCTGCCGACCGGCCAGGCGCCCTGCGAAGACCGAGTGAGTCTCCAACGGGCACTAGTCCCGACTGCCGCCCGCGAAATAGGTTCGAAGAATCATTGCCGATGCCGATGCGCCGGCGTAGTCTGTCTGCGAAAGCCACGAAGCGTGGCGATGGGGCTGGACCGTCCGCAGGGTGCGGACATGGTTACAACGTAGGGACAAATCGGGAGGCGGCTCTACCAGGGCCGATGGGTATATGGTCGATCAAGCCAGGGAATCTACCTACCTCGAACGCTATCCGCGCGATATTCGGCTCGATTCCGAACAGGACGCTCTCGTCATCGATCTCAGGGACGGGGCCGTCGTCGATCTCAGGGCCAGCGGCGCCACGACCCTCGAACGGGCCTTCGCGCGAGCCGACGAAGGGCTGATGGGAGCTCCGAGTTGGGAACTGGGCATCAAGCGCACGGTGGACATCGTTACGTCCGTCTTCTTCCTCCTCCTCTTCTCTCCCGTGCTGCTCATCGCAGCCATTGCTGTGAAGCTCACATCGCCCGGCCCGCTCTTCTACGTCCAGGAACGAGTCGGCAAGGGAGGTCAGATCTTCCGATTCGCCAAGTTCCGCTCGATGAGGAACGGAGCACACACCGAGTTGGATGACCTGCGCCACCTCAACGAGGTCGACGGACCGGTGTTCAAGATCAAGGATGACCCGCGCATCACGGCTGTCGGCAGGTTCATGCGTAAGTACAGCATCGACGAGCTGCCGCAACTCGTTCACGTGCTCACGGGCCAGATGAGCCTGGTCGGACCAAGACCCCCACTTCCCACCGAGGTGGCAACGTACGACGAGTGGCACCGACAGAGGCTGCTCGTGAAGCCGGGTATCACCTGCATCTGGCAGGTGAGCGGCCGCTCGGATCTCGACTTCGAGACGTGGGTAGCTCTCGACATCGAGTACATCCGCACGTGGGGACCGTGGCTCGACTTCCTGATCCTGTTGAAGACACTGCCGGCAGTGATCTCGGGCAAGGGTGCCTACTAGAGCACCGTCCTCTCGATGCAGTATTCACTCGACTGCCCTGCGACCTGTCCCATCGCTGTGCGGCATCTTCGGCGAGCACGATGACTGAGTTTGCTCCTCGTCCCCTTCGCGTCGCGTGGGTCCATGGAACCGACCTGAGGCCCTACCGCATCCCGTTTCTTCATCGACTGGGACTCCGCGATGACGTAGATGTAACGCTCTACCACGGCAACGCCAAGCGGGGCATCGGAGCCCCCTCGCACCCACTCGACATCGCCGATACCGGGATCAGCTCCCGGCTCGTCCGGAACCGCTTCTGGCCCTTTGGCGGCCACCGCGTGGTGTGGCAGTCGGGAGCTCTCGAGACGGTTGGCCGGCGCTACGACGTGGTCGTGGTTCCCGAGATCATCCACAACGTGACTGTGTGGCTGATCGTGCTCTTCAGATCTCTCGTGGGACGGCCCGTCGTTCTCTTCGGATTCGGGTACCGACCGCCCTCGTCATCACTGGGTTCCAGGCTCAGGGATTGGGCGCGTGGTCTCTTGCTTCGGCGGGCCGACTCGGTCCTCTCGTACACGGAGCGTGGCCGTAGCGACTGCCTGAAACATGGCATCGATCCATCCCGGCTGTTCGTTCTTCAGAACACGGTCGATACAGAACACCTGAGGGATGTTGCGTCCGTAGTCGATCCTTCGGTTGTGCGCGACACGCGTGACCGGTACTCGCCTGGGCTCGTCATCGCGTTTTTGGGTAGACTCGTCCGGGAGAAGCACACGGATGTGCTGATCGATGCCGTGTCGATGCTCGGCTCCCGCCATGTCGAGGCAGCGCTGCTCATCATCGGCGACGGACCACAGCGTGATGCCCTCGAACGACGCGCATCCGGGCTCGACAACGTCCACTTCCTCGGTCCTGTCTACGACGAGACGGAACTCGCCCGACTGCTCCTGGCCTCCGATGTGCTTACGATCCCTGGTCGCATCGGGCTCACGTGTGTCCACGGTTTCAGCTACTCGTTGCCGGCGCTCACCACCTCGGAAGCGGTCGTCGAGCAGAGCCCCGAGTACGACTACTTGGAAGACGGCGTCAACTGCCTCATTTTCCCCGAACTCGACGCCGCTCTGTACGCGACGGCGCTCGAGCGCTTGGCGCGCGACAAGGCGGAGCTCGAGGAACTCCGGAGAGGAGCTACACGCAGCGGGGACACGCTGACGATGTCCCACATGGTCGAAGAGTGGGCGCGCGCCGTGTCGTCGGCCAACCGGAGGCGTCGATGAATCCCGCGCTGCAGCCCCGCACCGTTGCGTGTCCACCCCCTCGAGACACGGACAGGCCTTGGCTACACTCCAATACGCTTCTCTGATCGGTGGAATCCCATGCTCTCTCTTGCCTGGACGGCAGCCATTTGGGCGGTGTTCCTCATCGCGAGTTGGATACTCAAGAGACAATCTGGCGAGCGCATCGGCTGGAGCGCGGAGCAACTCGCGATCGTGCTCGTGCTGCTCGGCTCATTCACGATTGCGGCCCAGGCGTCTACCGATGAGGTGCTCGCCGACCCTCTCGTGATCGAGCGGATCATCCGTGCGGGATTGGTGGGTCTGGGGGCGCTGGTGGTTGCGCCCTCCCTCCTCCGGCACGCACGGTCCTCGAAGCTTCGAAGCGCGGCCGGCCTCACCGTTCTCTGGCTCTACCTCCTCGTGGCCGCCCTCTCGACTCTCTATTCGGTTGCCCCAATCGTGACCGGGCCGAAGGTGATCGAACTCGCCGCCGGGCTCTTGATCATCACATCGCTGTACCTCTCGCCCGACCCGTCGGCCAATCTCAAGAAGGCGATCTCTTTCGTCGTCATGCTCGATCTAGCGCTGACTGTGGCAGCCGTCATCGGCTTCTTCGTGCTCCCTGGCGTATTCGCATCGCTCCAGTATCGACGCGGCTTCCTCTTCGCCGCAACGTTGGTCAGCCCGTGGGCGTCTTCAAACTCCCTCTCGGCCGCCGGCAGTGTGGTCGCCGCTTTTTCGCTCGCGAAGTACTTTGGGAAGCCCGGCGCCGGAAGGCTGAGGTGGATCGCGGGTTTCACGTTCGGCACTGCGGCCACGGTGCTGGCATCGGGTCGACAGGGAGTGGCGATGTGGGTGGTCGCGGTGGCGATTCTGCTGTTCGTGCACCGTAGGCGTCTCTTCATCCTGCTGATCGGGCCGGCAACCCTGGGGCTCGTCTATCTCAACTGGGATGTGGTTCTCAGCATCCTGAGTAGAAACCAGTCCGAGAACTCGCTGCTCCTCCTCACAGGGCGGGTCCGCTTCTGGCAGTCCGCGATAGCGTCCATCTCACGCCATCCTTGGACCGGATTCGGTTTCGGAGCAGGTGGAAGGTTCGTCGCTCTGAGCGCCATCGGAGAGGGCACTCGCTCCAACCTGCACAATGGGTACTTGGAGGCTCTGACCGGAGTCGGCATCATGGGGTTCGTGCCATTGCTGCTGTCCGTGGTGATCGCGGTCGGGTGGTCGGTACGCCGACTCATCCGCAAGGTTGACACAGCACTCGCGATTCTCATGATCCCGCTTGTTCTCCACACATTCGTTGATCTCGGATTCGGAGCATGGCTGAAGCCCGATTTCTTGATCCTGGCTGGAATCGTGGCGCTGTCGGATCTCAAACGGTCGCCACGACCGGCCGCACAGTCCCGCGAGATGGCGCCCGCGCCCACCGGAACCTGAGATGGCAGATCCCAACTTCTTCCTCGTGGGGACGACCAAGGGCGGCACTTCGACGCTCCACCGGTGGTTGATCCAGCATCCAGACATCTATCTCCCTGCACGCAAGGAACTGCACTATTTCTGCGAGTGCCCCGATCGCGGACTGAACGCCATCAGGCAATCCGACGAATACGACGAGGTGTTCCGAGGTGCAACCGAGCCAGTCGTGGGTGAGGCGACACCTTGCTACATGTACTACCCGGGGGTTGCGATTGCCATCAAGGATGCCTATCCGGACAGTCGAATCCTCATCAGTCTGAGAGATCCGGCGGAGCGGTTCTGGTCGCACTACCTCATGAATGAGATCTACCTGCCCACCGGCAAGTCGGCAGACGAGATCCTCTACATGAACCGTCGGGGCGAATCGAAGACCGCACTCGACGACCTCTTGGGGGTCGGCATGTACCACCAGCAGGTCGAGCGCTTCTTCTCGACGTTCGGTCGGGACCGGGTCTTCGTGACCTTCCTCGAGGACATGGCCGCGGACCCTGTAGGCGTGGCGAGAGACATCCAGCGGTTTCTGCAAGTCGACCAAGTCGAGTTGAACACCAGCGAACGCGACAAGCAGTACGTTGCTCCCCGCAACTCAATCGGCCGGTTCGCGCTCCGCAATCCGACTGTCCGCAAGGCAGGAGTCGCCCTGCTGCCATGGAGGGTGCGTCGTTTCCTCAGAACCCGAGTGCTCGGTAACCCCGATCTCAAGCCCCAGCTCTCTACTGCCCTCCGCGAGCGCCTCCAAGAGCTGTACCGGGAGGACAACCTGAGGCTCGAGGATCTGCTCGGTCGGTCCTTGCCGTGGGTGTGGTAGGTGCTATTTGAAGGTGGAGTGGGTGTCTTGGCCGTGGCTTTGCCACTCGTCGATCCCGATCTTGTCGTTGCCCCACCGGAACGGTGTCGAGATCCCGGCTACCACATACGTGTTGTGATCGAAACGGTTGTTCCACGACGTCAACGGCTTGTCACCATACGGACCCGACGCAACGAAAATCCCCGTCTGACCCGACGTCTGCACATAGTTGTCATGCACATACAAGTTCTTCAGTTCGAACTCACCCTGCGCCTTCCAGTCCGCCGGTTCGTCATACCGGTCATGCTGCACCGCCCCAATCCCCTGATTGTTCCCCACCACCGTATTCCCATACACTTCCACATTCGGACTGTTCGCAATCAAGATCCCGCCACCCTTCACATCATTCGAAATACCAAACCCGTTCCCCTTCAACGTGTTATTCCGAATCACCGCCGCATACGAGATCTCATGCTTGATCCCCGCATGGAAGTTGTCCTCCACACGATTCCCCTCATACAACACATTCTCATTATCAATATCCGTCCACAACCCCGGCCCGTAATTATCGTGTGAATAGTTCCCACGAACCACCAGATTCCGCGTCAACACCCACTTCGCGCCCCCACCACCCCACGAAGGAGACACCTCCTTCTTGTAATTGTTGAACGCAATCTCATTGCCCTGCACGAGAATATTCGACCCGGAACCCCCCAACCCCAACTGGCCGTTGTGGTGCACGTAATTATCCAACACCTTCCACCCAGAACCGGCCTTCACCCCAATCCCATGGTTATACCGAATCTCACTGTCCTCAACCACCCAATCCTTCCCCCCATTCGCAGCAGAAATCGCACCCGACTGCAACGGATTGTTGTAATGCTCCACCACCAACCCCCGAATCACCACACCATCCCCAGACCCAGAAAACGCATACTGCGTCACATCCTCACCCGTCAACACCGCACCCGACTCCCCCACAAACACATCCCCATCCTTCGGCTTCACCGACTGACGCCGATACACCCCCGCCTTGAGCACAAACGTCGTCCCCGCAGGATGCGCATCCACCACCTTCTGCAACGAATCCCCAGCAGACACCGACACCCCACCAGACACCGACACCACCCTCGTCGTAGACGTCGCCACAGCAGCCTTCGTCGTAGACGTCGCCACACCAGCCTTCGTCGTAGACGTCGCCACACCAGCCTTCGTCGTAGACGTCGCCACACCAGCCTTCGTCGTAGACGTCGCCACACCAGCCTTCGTCGTAGACGTCGCCACACCAGCCTTCGTCGTAGACGTCGCCACACCAGCCTTCGTCGTAGACGTCGCCACACCAGCCTTCGTCGTAGACGTCAAGAAGAAGAAGAAGAAGAAGAAGAAGACACCACCGTCGACAACGAAGGCGACGACGAAGACCCCAACGAAGAAACCGTGCGCCCCTCGGAGATGGCGCCCACCAGGCTCCTCACATCCTCGGAAGATGTACGGGGTGCGAGGCACCCGGAGAGAGGTGCAGAGAAGAGCGCAACGATGGAAACGGCGAGCACGATACGCCCGGAACTCAGCCTCGACGGGCCCGCACCTCGATCATCCCGCGCTCTGGATTGTCGAACTGGCTGTGCTCTGTGACGCCCCCGCTTCGCCATGGCCCCCGCCTCAACTCCTCGCCTGCAAGACCCAACCTAGACGACTCGTCGAGGTATGCGAGCAGTGGGACCGGATGGCGGTGGGACGAACGACGGATCGAGCGGAACCGGCTCAAGTAGACTACTCTGAGTGGTCAAGGGCAGCGCAGGGAGGTCGAACACAATGGATCGGGGAAAAGCCTTCATCACCGGCATCACCGGCCAGGACGGGTCGTACCTGGCCGAGCTACTCCTCAAGCAGGACTACGAGGTGCACGGGCTGGTCCGCAGGTCGAGCACGTTCGGGACCGAACGCATCGACCACCTGTATGTCGACCCTCACCTCAACTCGGCGAACCTCTTTCTCCATTACGGAGATCTCGCCGACGGGAACACGCTCGCCCGGCTTCTCCAAGACATCCATCCGAACGAGGTCTATAACCTCGGTGCCCAGTCACACGTCGGCGTCTCATTCCAGGTCCCGGTCTACACGGCCGACGTAGGGGCGCTCGGAACACTCCGCCTCCTCGAAGCCGTACGCCAGCTTGACTATCCGGTGCGGTTCTACCAGGCCTCATCATCAGAGATGTATGGGCAGGCCACGGAGACACCCCAGACGGAGACGACTCCGTTCCACCCCCGAAGTCCCTACGGCGTGGCAAAGGTCTATTCGTTCTGGCAGACCGTGAACTACAGAGAAGCGTATGGTCTCTTCGCCTCGAACGGCATCCTCTTCAACCACGAGTCGCCGCGTCGAGGCGAGACGTTCGTCACCCGGAAGATCACGAGAGCCGTCACCCGCATCAGCCTCGGCCTCCAAAGGAAGCTCTTCCTCGGCAACCTCGACGCAGAGCGCGACTGGGGATTCGCCGGTGACTTCGTGCGGGCGATGTGGATGGTCCTGCAGCACGACGAACCCGACGACTTCGTGATCGCCACAGGCACGCGGCACTCGGTTCGCGAGTTCGTGGAAACCGCCTTCGGAATGCTCGACCTGGACTATCGAGACCACGTAGAGATCGACCAGCGGTACTTCCGGCCAGCCGAGGTAGACATCCTCCAGGGGGACGCATCCAAAGCTCGTCGGATCCTGGGATGGGAACCGTCGGTCGGCTTCGAAGACCTGGTCCGGATGATGATCGAATCCGACATGGAACTCGCGAAGCGTGAGAAAACGCTCGTCGACGCCGGCCTCAAGAAGATCGAGTGGCAGAACGGGAGACCGTCGTGACGGAGCTCGCGGGTGCTCGCATCCTCGTGACGGGAGGTGCAGGCTTCCTCGGGTCGTTCGTCTGCGGCCTTTTGAGACAGAAAGCTGCGGATGTCGTAGTCCCACGACGGGTCGACTACGACCTCACTGAGCAATCCGACGTTCGTCGCGTGTTCGTGGACGCAGTACCGGACGTCGTCATCCATCTCGCGGCTGAAGTCGGAGGCATAGGTGCGAACAGGGCCAATCCTGGACGGTACTTCTACGCGAACGCCGCCATGGGCCTCAACATCATCGAGGAGAGCAGGAGGCGGTCGATCCGCAAGGTCGTGCAGGTCGGCACCGTGTGCGCGTATCCAAAGTTCACGCCGGTTCCGTTCAGCGAGGACGACCTCTGGAACGGCTACCCGGAAGAGACGAACGCCCCGTACGGCATTGCCAAGAAGGCTCTTCTCGTCATGCTGCAGAGCTACCGGCAGCAGTACGGCCTCAATGGCGTCTACCTGCTCCCGGTGAATCTCTACGGACCCGGCGACAACTTCGATCTGGAAACGAGCCATGTCATCCCTGCGCTCATCAGGAAGTTCGTGACGGCTCGTCGGACCCAGGCACCTTCGGTGGAAGTGTGGGGAACAGGATCGGCCAGTAGGGAGTTCCTCTATGTGGAGGACGCGGCTCGAGCCATCGTGATGGCTACCGAGGCCTACGACGACCCTCGTCCCGTGAATGTCGGAACGGGTCGTGAGATCACGATCAGGCAGCTGGTGGAGACCATCCGGGATGCGACAGGCTTCCGAGGCGACATCGTTTGGGACACCACCAAACCTGATGGGCAGCCTCGCCGGATGTTGGACACATCGAGGGCAAAGGATCTACTGGGCTTCGAAGCCGAGGTCGGTCTCGAGGAGGGACTACGTCGCACGATCGCATGGTGGGAGAGCCAGGTTCAGTGAGCACCGAATTCCCCGTTCGTGTCCCGGTGGTCGGTACACCGATCTCGATCACCACCATCGAAGAACTACTCCATCTCATCGACAATCGGCCGGCGGATCGGGCAACGGTTGTCGCGTTCTGCAACGTTCACTCCGTCATGACCGCTCGTCGACGTAGAGACGTCGCCGACGCCCTCCAAGATGCCGATGTCGCCGCCCCTGACGGAATGCCGGTGGCATGGGGCCTGCGAGCAGCCGGCATTCGCAACCAGCCGAGAGTCGACGGGCCTACGTTCCTTCAGCAGGCACTCCACCACGGCTTGGATCACGACTGGAAGCACTTCTTCTTCGGTAGCAGTCCTGACACGCTCGCCATGGTCATCGACCAAGCGCGAAGCAGCGTACCGGACCTCAGCATCGTCGGTAGTATCTCGCCGCCGTTTCGCGAGCCAACCGACCAAGACATCGCCCATGCCGCCGAGCAGATCGCGTCCTCGGGTGCGGATGTCGTCTGGGTCGGGCTGGGCATGCCGAAACAAGAACTCTGGATGCACCGCGCTCGTCTTCATCTGCCAGGCGTTGCGCTCTTGGGAGTCGGAGCGGCGTTCGATTTCATCGCCGGAACCACGCAGCGAGCCCCCGCGTGGATGCAGGCAAGCGGCCTCGAGTGGCTCCACCGGTTCTCGCAGGAACCGCGACGCTTGTGGCGCCGCTACCTCGTCAACAACCCGCTGTACATGACCCTACTGGCCAGAGACATCGCCGTTGCCAGACTCTTCGGGAAGCGGAGCGTAGAAGACGCGGTCTGATCAACCGAGAGATCCGGTCGTATCCATACCAAACGAGGTCCACTCGTCGAATGTGCGTGCCTTGCCGAGCCACCAGAAATGCTTGCCTGATCCAACCACGGTGTAGCTATTCCCCTCGAACCGATTGCCCCAGTTCGTGTAGGCATCGTTCCCGGATCGCAGCGACATGACCCCCGTGTATCCGTGTTCCATGTCGACCTGGTTGTCGTGGACGTACAGCGATCTCAGTTCGTGTGGTCCGTATGCCCCGTCCCCTCGGTCTCTCGCCAGCCCTGCGATTCCGTGGAAGTTGCCACTGACGCGGTTACCGACCACCTCCACGTTCGGTGAGGAGCTGACGAAGATCCCTGCACCCGCGACGTTCTCCGGATTCCCCCAGCCGTTGCCCTCGACGATGTTGTTGGCGATGACGGCGTCGTAGCTGATCTCGTGCTTGATACCGGCGTGATAGTTCGAGACCACCAGGTTCGACTCATAGGTCGTGTCCATGTTGTCGATGTCGGTCCACAAACCCGGCCCGATGTTGTGATGGGAGTAGTTGTCGATGACTTCGAGGTTCGTGGTGAGGACGAACTTGGCCCCACCGCCCCCCCAATACGGACTGAACCCTCCGACATTGTTGTAGGCGAGCTCGTTTCCTTCGACGAGGATCCCGTCACCGCTTCCTCCAAGACCCAACTGGCCATTGTGATGCACGAAATTGGCCAAGATTCGAGCCTGTGCGCCCACCTTCACACCGATGCCGTGGTTGTGTCTGACCTCGTTGCCAACGACGGTCCATCCCGTGGCGGCTCCCTCCCCGCCTATCGCTCCTCGTTGGGCGGGGTTCGCGTACTTCTCCACCACAAACCCTTTGATCACGACGGAGCCGGCGGTCCCACTGAAGGCGTAGGGAACGGTGGCGAGTTCTACCTCGTGGCCGCCAGGGTCATCTGCGAGGTACACGGTGTCGCTGTCGTAATCGAAGAACCATGCCCCCGAATGGAGATCCTTGAGACGTTCAACCTGTTGCAGCAACTGGTCGTCCAGATAGAGGTCCTCCGGATACGTGCACACGGCGCCTCCACCAGAACACTCGCCGCGTCGTTCACCCTCCATGTCGAGCCCGCCGAACGACCAGTACTTGCCGTTCGTGTCGAAACCCGTGAGGAGCCGGGCGCCCGAGAGGATGGCGCCGGCCTCACCGATGAACACGTCACCCTTCTTTGGCACGATCTCGAGCTCTCGGTACAGGCCCGGCGCGAACGAGTAGGTCGTGCCAGCCGGGTGGGAAGCGAGAATCCCGGACACATCGTCGTCGAGGGCGATGAGGACAACATCTCCATTCGGGATCTCCACGCTCTCCACCAGACCTGGAGGAACGGTCCACGTCGTACTTGGCACGGATGGAAACCCCGCGAAGGGATCGTCGGAAGGACTCGATGCACATCCGGAGAGCATCAGCAAGACGCCCATCATCAGCCCAATGCGGTACAACATGCCCAATCCTTCCGCTCCGGAACGAGCCTAACGGGTGGACTCCGTGACATTCCACGGGCTCACTCGTTCGGCACCTCACAGTCACCCAAGTCAACGAGCGTGTAGGTGCTGTTGGCATCCACCACCCTGAATCGTGTCGGTGTCTCCGAGTAGAGCACTGCGTAGTCGATCCCGTATCGTTCGCAGAGAGCAGTGAGCGCCGGGTCTTCGATCGATCGGTAGTTGTGATCCATCTCCGTCAGCGCAGCCGATCCGATCTTCTCGGGCTTGTGATAGGCGGCCTGGATCCGATCCCACCACTCGGCCATCCGATCCTCTTGGTACGGGATCGCCTTGTAGTCCACCAACACAGCCCGTTCGCCAGTGATCCGGATGTCGCCGAGGTTCGGAGGGATGAGGATCAGCGCATCCTCGGATGTGGCAGCCCTCACTCGCTCGCCGATGTCGACGGTCGGTCCTTCTCGCTGTGAGGGAAGGACTTCGGGCCCAACCTCGTCGATCACACGAGGGAGTCCGCCAATGGTCTGCGCACCGATGAGCGCGACGGCAAGCGCGCCCACGGCGATGGTTGACGAGGCGACGGGCCTCGCGTTCGAAGGGGCGAACATCAACCAAGCGGCGAGTGCGCCCACGATGAGGAACTGCACGACCGATCGTGCCGGTGTCACGGCGGCAACGCCGCCGACCAAGACGACGAGCTCGATCGCTCGCCATGCCTGACGAGGTATCCGCCGAGGTTCGCCGACCTCCTCGGCCCAGACGGCGAGCCACCCCAACCCCGTGGAGAGTGGACTCAGCCCGACAGCGCCGAGGTAGGCACCGGTCTCGACGCGCCCTTGGCTCAGTTTCAAGGAGATACCACCTGCGATGATCGTGAACCCCAACCACGCCAGCTCTGGCGTCAACCGATGCCAGGTGTCGGCGATCCACCACGCCTTGACAGGGATGACCTCGACAAACACGAATCCAAGCAGGAGGGCGGCGAGGGTCCCCAGCACGAATACGAACAGAAAAGCCGAGTCCTCGTCTGATGGAGCACCGCGGCGACGCACCGACTTCCACGCGAGAGCCACACCGACAAAGAAGAGCAACGCCTTGATCCACTCGATCAGGGGAAACTCCGACGGGGCCAGCTCGTGGGCGCTTCGAGCCAGTTCTATCTGCTGGTATTCCTCGAACGGGATATGAGCCGCATCAGCGTACGGAACGACCGTTGCCAAGAACAGCGCACCAAAGACGGCCAATCCACCCACGATCCCGACCAGCTCTCTGCGACGTAGCTGCGAATCCTCCCGCAGCAGCACCAGCGTCGACGCACCGAGCGAGAGCACACCGATCTCGGCACCAAGAACGGGATGCATCAGCGACGCAACCCCGGCAGCGAGCCCGCTCCACAAGGGCCGGTGCCGTAGCGAAGCCCACACTGCGAGCACACCCAACGGCCACGCTAGACGATCAGAGACGACCTGGGATGTGAAGAGGCTAGGCGAAGAACCCAGATCGAAGGTCGACACACTCATCGCGAACGCGGCCGCGACCATGCCGGCAACGTTGGACTTGAACAGATCACGCGCAAACAGCGCCACGACCACGGCGATTGCCACGTTCGTCACGACCGTCAAGATGAACAGCACAACAGGGAGCGTCGCGGGCGTAGCGAGTGCAGCGATCAGATGAACCGAGTAGAAACGAGGACCGAAACTCCGAGCCGCCTCCGCAACCATGTCCCCCGGCAGGTAGGAGGGATCCATCACCGCCCTCACCATCGGGATGATCTCGAGGAACGCATTCTCGCCGTACACATAGTTCCCGACGAGTGTGGCGACGACACCAGCCAGTGTGGCAAAGAGCATCAAACGCTTGAGAGTAAGACGCGACTCCAACGCGCTTTCCGACCTCTGGAAACTCACCTCCGGGCGAGTATACCGAAGGGCAGCGCCCAGAGACCTCGACGATCCGCTCCTGCGACCCGGAGCGGGGCCTCCTTCGAGACGCTCAGGCCCATCCTCCTCGCCGCCGTGGGTGTGGTAGGTGCTATTTGAAGGTGGAGTGGGTGTCTTGGCCGTGGCTTTGCCACTCGTCGATCCCGATCTTGTCGTTGCCCCACCGGAACGGTGTCGAGATCCCGGCTACCACATACGTGTTGTGATCGAAACGGTTGTTCCACGACGTCAACGGCTTGTCACCATACGGACCCGACGCAACGAAAATCCCCGTCTGACCCGACGTCTGCACATAGTTGTCATGCACATACAAGTTCTTCAGTTCGAACTCACCCTGCGCCTTCCAGTCCGCCGGTTCGTCATACCGGTCATGCTGCACCGCCCCAATCCCCTGATTGTTCCCCACCACCGTATTCCCATACACTTCCACATTCGGACTGTTCGCAATCAAGATCCCGCCACCCTTCACATCATTCGAAATACCAAACCCGTTCCCCTTCAACGTGTTATTCCGAATCACCGCCGCATACGAGATCTCATGCTTGATCCCCGCATGGAAGTTGTCCTCCACACGATTCCCCTCATACAACACATTCTCATTATCAATATCCGTCCACAACCCCGGCCCGTAATTATCGTGTGAATAGTTCCCACGAACCACCAGATTCCGCGTCAACACCCACTTCGCGCCCCCACCACCCCACGAAGGAGACACCTCCTTCTTGTAATTGTTGAACGCAATCTCATTGCCCTGCACGAGAATATTCGACCCGGAACCCCCCAACCCCAACTGGCCGTTGTGGTGCACGTAATTATCCAACACCTTCCACCCAGAACCGGCCTTCACCCCAATCCCATGGTTATACCGAATCTCACTGTCCTCAACCACCCAATCCTTCCCCCCATTCGCAGCAGAAATCGCACCCGACTGCAACGGATTGTTGTAATGCTCCACCACCAACCCCCGAATCACCACACCATCCCCAGACCCAGAAAACGCATACTGCGTCACATCCTCACCCGTCAACACCGCACCCGACTCCCCCACAAACACATCCCCATCCTTCGGCTTCACCGACTGACGCCGATACACCCCCGCCTTGAGCACAAACGTCGTCCCCGCAGGATGCGCATCCACCACCTTCTGCAACGAATCCCCAGCAGACACCGACACCCCACCAGACACCGACACCACCCTCGTCGTAGACGTCGCCACAGCAGCCTTCGTCGTAGACGTCGCCACACCAGCCTTCGTCGTAGACGTCGCCACACCAGCCTTCGTCGTAGACGTCGCCACACCAGCCTTCGTCGTAGACGTCGCCACACCAGCCTTCGTCGTAGACGTCGCCACACCAGCCTTCGTCGTAGACGTCGCCACACCAGCCTTCGTCGTAGACGTCGCCACACCAGCCTTCGTCGTAGACGTCGCCACACCAGCCTTCGTCGTAGACGTCAAAGAAGAAGAAGAAGAAGAAGAAGTGCTCTCCGCATCGGTTGTCGTGGAATGCAGCGTGGACGGCACCGAGGGGCCCTCTCCGCCACTTCCAGCGGAGCTCTTTCCGCTCGGGGCGGAGCTCTTTCCGCTCGGGGCGGAGCCTTCCGGTCCGACTGCATCGGCTTGCGCCGAGACCCCTTCCTGAGGACTGTGTGTGTGAGCGACCACGGCCGGCAACATGAAGGCCAGGGCCACGACGACCACAAGGGCCATCACGGTTCGTTGGAAGACAGCCACCTCGATCCTCCCGATCTAGCTGTGCCCCCCTGCCCAGCTTCATCGGAATCGGCACCCCTGAAGGTGCCCTTGAGGTTTTTGGTGTCTCCACCACCGGCGGAGCGCGAGCGGCTACTTCAAGATCTGGTCGTACAGACCGAGCCACTCATATACGGCTCGATCCCAAGAGAACACCTCTTCGGCACGGATTCTCGCTGCCTTCCCCATACCCCAGCGCATTTCGGGGTCGCTCAGCAGAGCCGTGAGAGCGTTGGCGAGACCATCCACGTCACCTCGGTCGACCAGAAGGCCCGTCTCGCCGTCCACGACGGTCTCGGGAAACGCACCTCCACGCGAAGCGACCACCGGCACCCCGGCCGCCATCGCCTCGATGACCGGAAGGCCGAAGGGCTCATGCCAGAGCGAGGGAAACGCGAGAACGTCGGACCGATGCAACAGTGCCACCGTGTCTCGATTGGCGATGGATCCAAGGAATTGAACCTGTGAGCGCATCCTGTCATCGATCAGCGACTCGAGGTAGGCACGGTACTCGTTGCCCCGTCCCCAGAACTGGCCCAGCTCGGCGAACAGGGGATCTGAGCCGAATGGATCCACGAACTCGGCACCCGCTAGAGCGAGTTGGCCGGCAATGAGGAGCCTGGCCGAGGGAATCGCGTCGAGCACCTGTCGAAACGCCTTCAGAATGATGTGCAGCCCCTTCTCTGGGGACAGGCGCCCGTAGTACAGAACGGTGGGAACCCGGTCAGGGTGGGGATCGGCCGCCACTCGGTAGAGATCGGTGTCCACGGCATTCCAAATCGTCACGCAACGGTCGGCGAGCTCCGGGAACCGGTCTTTCACCTGTTGCGTGGCGTAGTCGCTACAGCCCACGATCGCATCGGCAGCAGCGAGGTGCTGCGCGACCCGCTCCCGATCGCGCTGGACCTGCGAATGGTCATGCATGTGGAAGACGATCCCGATGTCGGGGTTGAGCCGCCGGACAATGGGAATCAGGCCGTCGTAGATGTTGAGATGGACGATGTGGGCCCCCCATCGACGGGCGCCAATGGACACGCGAGTCGCATAGCCGAGGTATGCCGTCGAAGCGGAGGTGAAGGGACGGGTCGGATCGTAGTCGCCTAGTCGCTTCTGGAGCTGCTCCTTCAGTTGGGCGAGTCGCGTGAACGCCCGATCCGCGCGCCATCCGACCCGGCGGTACTGAACTCCCTCGATGACCTGTAATCCGGGCTCGCCCGAATCCCCGCGCCGATATAACGCTACGTCGGCGTGCCGCGCGAGACGGCGTCCCAGCTCGTGTCCGACGACTTCCATCGCCAGCCTCAGATCCGTCGGAGGAAGCGAGAACCGCCATTTGGGGTAGGCGAGAACGATCTTCAGACGTTCGCCCACGCTCCCGGGTGGACGTACTTCGGCCGGATCCATGCGTCTCCTCACGTGGTCGTTCGCAGCAGATGCCAGAGGAGCTGCGAGTCTCTTGTTCCTGGTCTCTATCGACACTAGAGCGACCCTGGTGTAGCGTTACGGCTCGTTGGGAACCGGCCGAGGTGCCGGCCAGAGGAATGCACGAGACTCTTCGAACCCTCCGATTGTCGGAGGGATCACCTGTGGCACTTGCGCGCCGGGTGAGAGAATCGCTCTCACGGGCGCTGTCGAGACGCGCCCCCGGAGTCAGCGCCCCGACTGTGGAGGGCCCGCCGGCGGGACTCGATTTGGCCACGCTGAATCAAGTCTGCCGGAGTCGGCTGGAGGAACCCCTCGAGTCCTGCAGTCACCAGCACCTGTCTTCCTGGAAGCCACAGGGTGCCTTCCGCCTCTTCCTACGAACGACCTCAGGTCGCCAACACACCATGATCTACAAACAGACGATCGCCACATCGGATTTCAACCCGATCCTGGATCGCCTGCCCGTAACTCCAGGACCAGCCGAATACACCGTCTACCGATGTCAGTCGGAGGGCCTCGCTCGATATCTTCCACAATGCTTCTGGGCCGAGGAGGCCGAGGCCGGGCGTCGATACTCATTTCTCTGCGAGGATCTCAACCCCGTCCTGGTCACGCACGATCGGGGACAGCCACCTGTTCGCGCGCTCACCGAACTCCACGCTGCCCTGGGCACGTGTACCACTGGCCCGGCTAGCGACCTACTCCTTCGATACCTGACAGTGCAGGACGAGATGCTCGACTACTACCGAGGTTCCCTGGAGATCCACCTCGAGAGAGGCCCAGATCGGTGTCTCGAGCAGCTGCTCTCACAATTCCATGACGTCGAGGCTCTGACGAAGAGCCTCCCACCACCCCCCGAAGCCGCTATTGGGGTCGTGCACGGCGATCCAAACATGTCGAACGTCAAGCTCACCACGGCAAACCAGGTAAAGTTCCTCGATTGGGAGTGGGCGGGCGTTCACATCCGGCATGTTGATCTCGCGGCCATGCTCAAGTTCATGACCCCACTGGCCGAGTCGCAGGCACTCAGCCGGTACAGCGAACTCGTCCCGGCGCTCTCTCTACGAGAGCACAGACAGCTCTATTTCAGAAGCAAACTCGACCGGAGTCTCCTCGACATGTCGCTCATGTCGGCACTGGTCATCAGGCCGGCGCAGCGAAGGTTGGATGTGCAATCATTCCTGAACAGATCGGCTCGCGCGGCCCTTCACGCCTGCGCTCAACTCCAGCGAACCCTCTGACCTCTCATCAATCCAGGCGCCCTCGAATCGATCCTGCCAAGAGAGCCCGCAGTTCTCCCAGCTCCTTTCTGGACACCTCTCTCATGG
The DNA here is from genome assembly GCA_963827865.1 of uncultured bacterium. Lineage (GTDB taxonomy): Bacteria > Actinomycetota > Acidimicrobiia > Spongiisociales > UBA4744 > CAYLHS01. The sequence continues at coordinate 135,162 of CAWHCO010000003.1, forward strand.
CGACGAGGCCTACTCCAACGACCACCGCACCGATTGCCATCCCGATCACGATCGTCACACCAGTGGGAAACGGGGAGACGCGCACAAACCCGCTAACGATCCCAGCCATCACGAGCGACACAAGGGCGGTCTTCGCGAGCGTATCCAGCGGCAATCTCCACTTCAGGATCCTCCGGGAGACCACAAAGGCGACGACATCCAGGGTCAGGTAGCCCAGGAGCGTTGTGACGGCGGCCGCCATATAGCCGTATCGAGGGATCAGCAGGATGTTGAGCCCGACGTTGACGATTGCACCTGCACCGATTCCGAACAATGTCAGAACGGTTCGCTTGCGGAAGATGAACGGCGTCTCCATCCAAAACGAGAGACCGGCGAGCACCGACGCTGCGGTCACGAATGGAAGTATCCGGTACCCTTCCGCGTAACCTTGCCCTGTCAGTGCATCGACGAGGGGCTTGCCAAGAGCCGTGACACCGGCGGCGGCAGGTATGGCCACCAGCAAGTAGATCCGCGCTGCTTTGGCCAGGAAACTCGCAGCTTCCTCATCGCCTCTCCGCTCGAACACCTGATTCCCGAGCACCACGAACGGCAGTTGAATCATGGTGAGCACTACTCCGACGCTCGAGTCGGCGAGACCGTAGCTCGCGGCGTAGATGCCCACCTCCGTCGTCCCCCGAAACGCTGCGAGGATGTACCGGTCCGAGAGGCGGAGCAGCCACGCGGCTGAACTCGCGAAGAGGAGCGGAAACGCATACCGGAACATCGAGCCCGCCAGCTTCCAGTCGACCATGTCTCGCAGGGCGTAGGTCACACGTCGCGTTCCTTGCCACCAGAACAAAGGGATCACCAGCATGCCGGCGAGGACCATTCCCATGAGGTAGGCCGAGAGGCTCCTGCTCACGGTGAAGACCAGCAGGAGGCCGAGGCCGAGGTTGAGCACGCTTCGACCGACCGCACCCACGCTGTACCAACTGACCGCTCGGCGGGATCTGACGAGGCTCCCCGTGATGCTGAACGTCACATTGACGAGGAGCAGCACAAGACCGATGACGAACATCTGGGTGAGTTCCAGACGCATCGACCCGTGCAACAAGAGCAGGGCGCCGCCCCAGAGCGCGCCAGCTGCCCCAACCGACACGAGCAGCAGCCAGAAGTTGGAGGCATAGAGGTTGTCGAGCTCGTGGTTGTGCTCAGACTCTGGGTAGAACCGAAGATTCGCCGTCGTCAGCCATCCGGCGATTGGACTCACGAGCGCGATCGTTGCCAACACGAGTCGATAGTCCCCGTACTCGTTCGGCGGAAACAAGTTCGTCAACAATGGAATCGACACGAACGCAATCAATGCCGGGACGATCTGCGAAGGGAAATACCGCAGAAGGTCCTTGACGAGTTCTCTCACTGACATGCCCGCTACCCCCGACTCATGAGAGCGGCACCTTCGCGCGATGAGCAACCGTTCTTTGCAGCATCCTGACCGCGCCATATCCGAGGTCTCGAACCAAACGAACCCACCTCTGCCGATACCAGTGAGGACCGAATAGCCATCGACCGAACTGGAGGTGGCAAAGAACGCGTTCTTCGGTGGAGAGAGGGACTCGCTGGATGGTGTGGTGATACTCGATGGCGCTTCTCCAGGCGGGAAAGGTGACCTTGCCGACTCGTTCGACATCCCACCATCCGATGCGGTCGCCGAGATGACGTGATCGCGTATAGGCGCCGGGATGGTCGCGCCGGTCGATCAGATACTCGGGAATCCGGTAGATCGGTCCCATGAGCGCCATCTCTGCCAGCAGCGTTCTGTCGGCCCCCTCGTATGGCGCGTGAAGGTTGGTCCTGGCGAGTTGGGAGGTCCGCATCAACCCGAAAAACCCCACGCAGTTGTGAGGGACACAGATCATGTCACCGAATCGGACGTGGGGCTCCGGTGTGGACAGTCGTAGGCGATCTTCATACGCGTCATAGGTTCCCGTAACCGCGCCGTGTTCGTCGATCTCCCGCACCTTCGAGTAGACGAGAGCGACGTGCGGATGTGTGTCGAGTGCCTCCACAGCCCTCTCGAGAAACGACGGGTGCACGACATCATCGTGTGCCGCCCACTTGAAGTACTCCCCGCGCGCCTGTTCAAACACGAAGTTGTAGTTGGGTGCGGCGCCTCTGTTCTGATCCTGGCGGATGTACCTGACTCGATTGTCGAGGTTCTCGTACTCTCGGCAGATCGCCTCCGTCCCGTCGGTCGACGCGTTGTCCGAGATGATCAGCTCGAAGTCCTCGTACGTTTGGGAGAGGATCGACACGATGGCATCTCTCAGGAAGTTGTCCCCGTTGTAGACAGGAAGGCCGATAGTGACCCGATGATTGGAGGGCTCTACGGTCATGGCCAGGCCACCCGCTGGAGAATTGACATGTCGACCTAGCCCTTCCGTCCCCGGCCACTCTCTGGAGCGGCAGCCTAGCATCGAGGCCACAGTCAGTGGTCAGCGCCGACCCCAGAGTGCGTCCGCAGGACCACTGTTGAAGGCAACCTAGATGTGTCCCCGTTCAATGGCCATCTCGTAGGCGCGCATCAGCCCATCCAGCGCGGGTTCGACCGAGTAGCGCGCCTCGTACACGGCTCTGGCGTGCAATGAGGCCGCGTCGACCCAGCCTGCATCGCTCAGGCGGTTCAGTGCCGCGGCCCAGGCCGATCGGTCGCCAGGGGGCGCCGAGACGGCGGCACCTCCATCTCCCACCGTCTCCGGGATGCCCCCGATTTCCGATACCACTAGGGGCAGGCCGGCCGCGAGCGCCTCGAGAAGCACCATCGGTTGGCCCTCGTACCACACAGAGGGAAAGACCATGGCCCTTGCGCGTCGCATCAGCTCCGCGACCTGCGTCGGCGGAACCTTGCCTGCGAACCGGACTCCCCGAGGAACGGTCGCGCGAAGCTCACGCGCGAGTGGCCCGTCACCGACGATGAGGAGTTCCAGGTCGTCGGGCGCCGCATCGCGCCACGCATCCAGCAGGGTTCGCACCCCCTTTTCCTCGCTGAGTCGCCCAACGAAGAGAATGGTGTTGCTCTCGGACGCCGGATTCGTCCGGCTGCCGGGATCGTCGACGAAGTTGGGTTTCACAACGAGCCGGTCGGCCGAGAATCCGCCGGCGACAAAACGCTGCTTGGCAAACTCGGTCAGGGTGAGAAACACGGCGACGTCACTCCACACTCCGAGGCGTCTGGAAACCTCGATAGCCGAGGCCGCAACCACGGAGGCGAGGGCGGAGCCTCGGTAGCAGCGATAGGGAACTGCCCGCCATGGGTGTGTCCCAACACACTCCTCGCAAGGCCGCCCTTCCCGAAACAGCATCGCGTTGGCGCAGAGAAGCCGGTAGTTGTGGAGCGTCATTGCGACGGGAATATGCGCATCGGCCAGCGGTCCGAGAATCGACGGCGTCAGCCTCCACCACGTGTTGTGAACATGAGCGATGTCCGGTCGACGATCAGTGACCACCTCCCTCACACGACGCGCCGAAGCGAGGTTCCAAGGTGACACCACGAGGGTTCGTGCCGCCGCGACCGCCCCGGGAGGATTCTCGGCCCCGAATTCGACTACCTCGTGTCCAGCGGATTCGAGAAGCGCTCGCTCCTTTCGGACGACCGTGTCCTCTCCCCCACCTTCACGGTAGCGGTTGTGAATCTGAAGGATGGTGAGCCGCTTCACGGATGCCCTGTCAGCGCAGTAACCTCTTGATACGGCCCCGTTTCGCCTTCGGCTCCAGGAGGATCGCCCCGCCGGTGTCACCCAGAACGTCTGCAGTCGAGCCTTCGGCAATCGTCATCTCCCTCCTCAGCGGAGATGCGTTGTACACGTAGCCGAGAATGGGCACACCGATCAGGGTAAGGCGAGCGTTGGCCTCGTCGAGCTGCGCTACAGAGGCCTCGTGGGTCACGAGCACGAGCGCCGCGTCCACAAGACCTGCGATCGTGCTTGCATATGCGACCTGCAGCAGCGGAGGAGCGTCGACGAGCACGACGTCGTACTCGTCCTTGGCGGTCACGAACAGCGATCTTGCACCGGATGATCTGAGCAGATCAGCCGCCGCCACCGGTTGACGACCCCGGCTCAGGAGCGAGATCACCAGACCGGGTGCCACTTCAATGGTTCTGGTCGCCTGTTCGATGGACAGCCCGCCAGTAACCACCTCGGTCAGACCGGGATCGCTCGTACCTTCATCACCGGCCAGAAACCGCGTGAGCGCCTGGTTTCCGAAGTCGGCGTCCACCACGAGAACCCTGTTGCCCTGCCGGGCCGAGGCGATGGCGACGTTGGCCAGCACCGTGCTCTTGCCAGCACCGAGCGTCGGTGAGATGATGACGAGAGATTTCACACCCTGCCGGCTCATCTTGAGTTCGAGCGATGCTGCAGCGAACCGAAACGCCTCCGCCGACGCGGATCGCGGCTCATCTCGGACCGGCAGCAGTGTGGTCAGGCCCTCCTGTGCGAAATCGGGTATGTCGGCGAGCAGCGGAACACCCAGAATCAGCTCGGGTTCCGTGCGATCGTGAAACACTCGACGGCGAGAAGCGACGAGGTAGGCGAGACCAAACCCGCCAACCAGCCCGACGAACAGCGCCACGGCGAGAGTCCTGCCCACGCCGGTCTGGGAGGATATGAACGCCGAGCTAGCAGCCGATGAGAACGCCACCACGTCCGGAGACAACTCCACATCGATTGAGATCGTGTCGCGGCGCTCCAGCAACGCGTCTCTTCGAGCGACGGCCTGGTCGTACTCACCTTGGAGGGCGTCCACCTGAGAGTTGGCACTCCCAAGATTCCGGACAGCCTGGTACGTGCTGATGAGATTTCGCAGATCCGCGAGGCGCGTTCTGATCTGGTCGAGCCGCTCGGCATCGGCTGTCTGGGCCTCCGTCTGGAGATCAACGATCTCTTGAAGAGACGCCTCGTACTGGTCTCCGAGATCGGTGAGCGCCTTATTCTGCTCCTTCAGGTCGGAGATCTGGCTCGCGAGTGATTCCGCTTGCTGGTTCAACGTTTCAAGTTCCGTGTCTATGCGAGCGAGGGCCGAACTGCTGACCGCTGTCTTCTCAGATGTCACGAGCTGCTTGTACGCATCAACGATCGCGTTCGCACCGTCGATCGCACCCTGTGGATCACCGGGATACGAGTACAGAACGTCGATCAGGTCACTGTTCGTGCTACTGGAGATGGCAAGACCCTCGGTAACCTGCTCCGGTGTCACCTCGAGCGGTGGATCCTGCTGAGCGGCGATCTGACTCGTGAGATTGGCCACCGCCTCCGATCTCAGGATCTCCACCTGGTTGGCGACAAACCGCTGTGGGTTTCCGGATGTCCCCAAGTCAAGCCCACTCGCCGTTGCCTGTACCACCAGCGACGCCCTCGCCGTGTACAAGGTCGTGGGTGGCCGCACCGCGGAGTAGGCGATCCCCAACGCGACCATGGCCACCGTCGTCACGACCACGATCCAGCGATGCCGCCATGCTGCAGTCAGCAGTGTTGGTTCCGCAAGCCTGTTGTCCGCCACAGCCGCCCTCTGAGAGTGCGCCACGGAGAGTAGCGAAGCGGCAGCCATAAGACCACCCGCGGAACGGGGTTTCTTACCTCATCCTGGCTACACGGCTCCCCTGCGTCGCAGGTCTCGAAGCGCCCATACGCCCGGAATGATCGGAAGCCAGAACGTCAGAAGCCGAAAGACGAGCACACCTCCGACCGCCGTGCCGGGGTCGACCCCGACGGCGATGAGGCCGGCGATCAGCGCTGCTTCGAGCGCTCCCAACGCACCCGGTGTCGGGGCAATTGAGGCGACAGCAGCAGCGACCAGATACACCGATACCACATCGATCAACGAAGCAGAGTGCCCGAACGCCTTCAATGTCAGTGCGAGAGTGACCGCGTTAGAGAGCGTCACCAGCAGCGAACCACCCAGTAGCTGAGCCGTCCGCTTCGGTCGTCTCACAGTGGACCATAGGGCGGCTCCGGCTCGCAGAGCTGGCCTCCACAGCCACTTGCGCCCGAGCGGCGTCCACACGGCCACCCCCACCACGAGCGCGAACGCCGCACCGCCTGCCAGCAACCACCATCGGGGCGGTGTCCGTAGGTGCTGAACGATCTGCGGACCGATCAACGCCACGGCGACGAGCATCGACAACACGTGGGCAGCGAGCCCGGCGACCGAGTTGAGGCCCGATGCGGTGACGGCGACAGTCCGATCTTCCCCTCGTTTCTCCACATACTGGGCGTTGATCGCGGCGAGGCCAACTCCTTGTGGAGCAAAGAGGCCCGTGAAGCCGGCAGCGAGCTGCACCTTGAACGTCGGCCAGAACGGGAGATCGGTCTCGATTGATCCAATCATCGAGATGGTTCCCCCCAGCCTGGGGAGGACCGCTGTGACCAGCGCCGCCAGCAGCCACAAGGGCGATCCCCCTTTGACTTGTTCCACAGCACGCGGAAGCTCGTTGACGCGCGGCAGGAGCAGGTGAACGGCGAATGCGAGCGCCACGATGCCGAAGAGCACGCGCAGCAGCGAGAATCGATTTCGACTCTCGATAGTCACGCCGCGCGCACCTTGTCGGCAAGCGCTCGAAGGGCACGACCTCGGTGACTCATCGCGTTCTTCTCTTCGGGTCCGATCTCCGAGAGGGTCCTCTCCCCCACGGCAAAGACCGGGTCATACCCGAACCCGAAGCCGCCTCTCGGCACATGGACGATGTGACCATCCAACGTCCCATCGGCGATGATCGACCGACCCACCGGGAACGCCAGTGCCATCACCGTGCGAAACCGCGCACTCCGGTCGGCGAATCCCTCGAGCGACGAGAGGAGGAGCTCGACGTTGTCGCGATAGGTGGCGTCGAACCCTGCGTATCTCGCAGTGCGCACTCCTGGAGCCCCTCCGAGCGAGGCAACCTCCAGTCCGGTGTCATCAGCCAACGCAGGCACGCCAACCAGCCGCGCGACCGTGGAGGCTTTGAGCACCGCGTTCTCCTCGAGGGTCGAGCCCGTCTCTTCGACGTCGGGCCAGTCCGCGTCTCGAACGATCGTCTCAACCAGACCGAGCCCGCAGAGAACAGCCTCGATCTCGGCGATCTTGTCCGGGTTCTTTGAGGCGACGACAAGCCGATCGAGCTTCACGCCTCAGCCGCCTGCCGCTGGAGATCGAGGAGCTCGGCGATACCCGATTCGGCAAGATCGAGCAGGTCGTTCAGATCGCTTCGGGAGAATGGCACGCGCTCGGCGGTCCCCTGGATCTCCACGAGCAGGCCCTGACTCGTCATCACGACATTCATGTCGACATCCGCCGCGACATCGTCCTCGTAGTCCAGGTCGAGTCGTGCCTCCCCGTCCACGAGTCCGACGGAGATCGCGGCAACACGATCGATGACCGGGTTCGACTCCATCTTGCCCCGTCCGATTGCCTCTTCGAATGCATCGTGCATGGCGATCCAGGCACCCGTGATGGCCGCACATCGCGTGCCTCCGTCGGCTTGGAGCACATCACAGTCGACCCGCAACACCATCTCGGTCATCGCCTCGAGGCGGACCACCGACCGCAGAGACCGTCCAACGAGTCTGGAGATCTCCTTCGCCCGCCCGCCCATATAGCCGTCGCGCCTGATCCGTTCCGTACTCGAGCCGGGCAACATCGCGTACTCGGCCGTGACCCACCCCTTCTTCCCACCCCTCAGCCAGCGTGGGACTTCCTGTTCGATGGATGCTGTGCACAACACACGCGTTCTCCCCACCTCGATGAGCACAGAACCTGGCGTCATCTCCGTGTACCCCTGCGTGATCCTCACCGGCCTCAGCTCGTCGGCTGCTCGCGTTCTCTGTCTCTGTTCCACTCCCCCTCCTACACCTTGACGGTCATTCCGGGTGCAGCCAGTCCCACCGGCCGCCCGAACGTGGCCTCTGCCTCGTCGACGGACCTTCCCGGATCGAGAAACGGCCAGACGTGGGTGATCATCAGCCGATCCACCATTTGGTCTCGCGCGATCTGCCCGGCTTCGCCTGCGGTGAGGTGCCGACCCCACGGCTTCCGATCTGCGCTGCCTTGATAGGTGGCCTCGCACAGGAACACATCGGCGTGCTCGGCGGAGTTCATCCAGGTGCCCCCTGGCCCCGTGTCGCTCGAGTAGAAAAGGACCCTCCTGTCCGCTTCGAAGCGGACCCCAAGCGTCGGAACGCCGTGGTCGGTCATGGTGAAACGCATCGTGACGGATCCGACCGTGGCTTCGCCACCTTCACCCGAAGCAACGAACTCGAGTATGCCGGCCGGCTCGTGCCCTGGACCTCCCAGGTAGGACGTGAAGGCATCTTCGAAACCGGCGGGGCAGAAGACCTGAACTGGTGTCCTGACGCCGGGCCCGTGCTTGATGGCGTGGTAGTAGCCGAACAAGTCGACGCTGTGATCAGCATGGCCGTGCGTGATCACTATGGCGTCGACGGTTCGATAGTCAACAATCCCCTGGAGCGCGGCGAACGTTCCAGAGCCGGCGTCAACCCACAGTGTGGTGCCGGCATGGTCTACGAGGTAGCCGGCTGCCGGGCGACCGGGTGTCGCGAAGGTGGCGTTCGAACCGAGAACAATGAGACGCATGGGGGGCAGTGTAGGTGCCGCGTTTGGACCGTTCATTCACCGCCCGACACGGCCGGGATGATCGTGATCTCCTCATCCGCTTCGACGTTCGTCGCCAGACCTTCGAGGTAGCGGACATCGTCGTCTCCTGCGAAGACATTGACGAACCGATGCACGCCTCCATTCACATCGACGAGCCGGACCGAGATGCCCGGATATTGGGCTTCCAGCGACACGAACACATCTTTGATCGTTCTCCCGTCCGCATGGACGGTGGCCTGCCCGCCGGTATAGCGACGAAGCAGAGTCGGAACCCTGACCGTGACCATCTACGCCTCCAATGGCACCTCGAGGACGCTACCCCCTTCGAGCCGGTACGCACGCACCTTCCTGCCCTTGCCAGCGATCATGTAGACCCAGTCGGGCTCCGTGGCCAGCGCCCGGTCGGTCGCCGACGGGTACGGTTCGGCGTCGGGATGCGAGTGAAACGCTCCGGCCAGATGCCAGCCGTTGGCCTCCGCATGCCGCATCGCCTTGAAGTGCTCCTCCGGGTCGATCGTGTACGCCGCCGTCGAGTGCTGGACGTTCGTCAGGCAGTACACCATCCTGAGGGCGCCCACCGCGTCGGCTGCGAGAAGTCCACACGCCTCTTCGGGTGCGCAGGCTTCGGCGTGGTTGAGGATCGCGTCGTAGATCTGGCCCGGGACCTGCAGTGTGCACCTCCTGTCGTTCCACGCTACCCGGGTACGCTTCTTCCATGAGACCGATCCGTGTGCTCAGCATCGACGGAGGCGGAATCCGTGGAATCATTCCTGCCCGCGTGCTCGCGGAGTTGGAGAGTATCGCAAGACGACCCGTCTGCGAGCTGTTCGACGTGATCGTGGGCACTTCGATCGGTGGCATCGCGGCAATGGGATTGGCGCTGCCGAGAGAAGGCGGTATGCCGGACACGGCCGCCCAGATCGGTGAGTTCTACGTCGAACATGGGCCACTCATCTTTCCCAAGACCGCACTCTCGTTTCCCCGCACACGAGAAGACCTCAAGGAGCTGATCGCACGTGTGGGGACGCAGGCGGCAATGTTCGGGTCGAATCCTGATGCCGGCAATGCGAGGTACTCCCCCGCTCCGCTGGAGCGCGCGCTCGGCAAGCAGTTCGGCGACGCTCGAATGTCGGACGCGATGATACCGATCATCGTGATCGCATACGACGTGACGACAGGTCGACCGGCGCTGTTTCGGTCGCGAACCGGCGCACACCTAATGCGCGACGTAGCACGCGCGACGTCGGCGGCTCCGACCGTGTTCCCCCCGATGCGACTGACCGTCGCCGACGGGTCCGAGCACATCTACATCGACGGTGGCGTCTTCGCGAACAATCCTTCGATGGTTGGCTACACCGAGGCGATGGAACTCGCCGGGTGGAAAGGACTACGCATCAAGTCGTTGCGGCTCGTCTCCATCGGAACCGGGGTCGGCAAACCGGCCGGGGTCACGTATGAGCAATTCACGGGCCAGTCGTGGGTTCACCTGGCCGAGGACATGTTTCAGGCGGGCAACCGGGGACGGTCGGCGCTCGACGACGCGCTGCTTCGCAACCTGCTCGGCGGCCGCTATCACCGGTTCGACCCGATTCTGCCCACCGATATCGCGCTCGACGACGCTTCCAGCGATGTCATGGTCGCGCTCCGTCGCATCGCCGATGACTACGTGGTGGGCATCTCCGATGAGCTGTCGGTGTTGGCGGAGCGACTGATCCCCTGAAGGAACAACTCGACCACCGCCCGAGAGGTCGTCTTCGGCATGGGAGGCAGCGTCTGTAGCAACGTTCGGCCATATCTGCGCTTGTAGAGGCGCGAGTCGAGGATTGCCACGACGCCGCGGTCTTCGGTGGTCCGAATCAGCCTGCCGGCCCCTTGGGCGAGCAGCATCCCAGCCCGCGGAAGGTCGACGCTCATGAAAGCGGATCTGCCGGATGCCTCGGCGGCCTCTCGCCTCGCCTGCCATAGCGGTTCGTCGGGCCGTGGAAACGGCAGCTTGTCGATTATGACAAGCTCCAGAGCCCGCCCGGGGACGTCGAGACCCTCCCAGAACCCCATGGTTGCGAGCAGCACCGACGTCTCGTCCTCCTCGAACTGCTCGACGAGGCGCCGCTTCGGCATGTCCCCCTGGGTGAGCACGGTGAACGGAACATCGAGTCGGTCTTTGATCGAATTCAGCATCCGGTAGGAGGTCGTGAGGATCAGCGCGCGACCTCCCGACGCCATGACCAGCGCTTCGATCTCCTCGATGGCCCTGTCCTGGTACTCGGGCGAACGCGGCTCAGGAAGCCGCGCCGCGGCGTACACGAGTCCTTGAGACCGGTAGTCGAATGGCGAGGCGACCCGAAGCGCCCGGTAGCTATCGGTATCCCCGAATCCGAGCCGTCGCGCATACGGCTCGAGCGAGCCGGCAATCGACAGCGTGGCACTCGTCAGCACGACCGGAAGCTTCGCCAGGAGGAGCTCGGCGAGGAGCGGCCCAACCTCAACCGGCGCGATCCGATAGGAAACCTTCGACGCCTCCTGCTCGATCCACGACACATACCCATCCGGAGGATCGACGGCCATAGCTACGTCGCCGGAGAGGTGACCGGAGAGCCGCAGCACTCTGGCTCTCGCACCGAGCGCACCCGGCGAGGTCGGCTCCGACGAGCGTATCGCCCTTGCCACGTCTCCAAGGCTCGACGACACCGATGAGAACGCGGCACCGATGTCCCCGGGTCCCGTGATCCGACCAGGCTCCGCTCGTTCCAGCGACTGCTGCACCCGCTTGGTTCCGTCGCTAAGTGGCCGGAGTACTTCGTCGGACCCGCCGACGCCCTGACCGCGCAGATAGGTCCCGGCGGACCGCTGCACCTGCCAGAACCGCCCTTCGGCCAGCTCGATGCCGAGCGCCGACGCCATCGTGTCCTCCAACCGGTGCGCTTCGTCGACGATCAAGACGTCGTGTTCGGGAAGAACCACACCGCCGCCCATCGCCAAGTCGTTGCCGTACAGGTGATGGTTGACAACCACCAGATTCGCATCCGCAGCGGCATCGAGTGCAGCCATAGCGAAGCACTCCTCACCGTGCGGACAGCCTTCCCGGCCCGGGCACTCCATGCCGACCACCGAAACGCTCTCCCAAAGACCCTCGGGTAACTGGTCGGGCAGGTCGTCGCGGTCCCCGGTGGGGTGCACGTTCGCCCATTCGGCGATCAGCCGGAGTTCTTCGGGGATGTCATAGGAGAGGCCCTCGAGGGTGAACTGCCGGGAGAACACCCCTTCTGCTTCGAGGCGTTCGGCGAGTTTGGACTTGCACAGGTAGTTCTGGCGGCCCTTGACGACGGCCCACCTGAAGTCGACCCCTAGCGATTCGGCGAGGAAGGGGAGGTCCTTGGTCGCGAGCTGGTCCTGGAGGCTCTTCGTCGCCGTGGTGACGATCACCTTCTTGCCAGAAAGGATGGCAGGAACGAGGTACCCGAACGACTTGCCGGTTCCGGGGCCCGCCTCACACACGAGGTGCGTGCCTGTGTCGATGGCCTCCGCCACCGCCCTCGCCATTTCGACCTGACCGGCGCGTCGGTGCCCGCCCGGTTTGGCCGCGATCACCTGATTGAGAGCTTCTTCTGTTCGACCAGCCATGCAGGGATCCCTTCCACTTCTTCCGGTCGCTCCCATCTGAGAGTCAGACCGTAGTCCCTGTTCCATCGTCGCTGTTGCCGTCGTCAACGGCGACACGAACGGCGGCAAGCCCCAACGCGTAGCCGAGGGAGAGGGTCATCACGACGCGTTCTCCCGTCTCTTCGAGGGCCGGCGGCCACTTGCTGGAGAGGATGGCCCCAAGGAAATCCACTCCCGCCGCGAACAAATACAGGACAACGAGCAGGCCGGTGAACACGAGCCGTGCACTGCGAGCAATCGCGTTCGGTGGCCCCTTCCAAACCCAGATCAACCCAAAGCCCGCGACGGCGAAGAACGTGAGCACCGCCAGTTCTGCCAGCGGCTGCGCCTGCGCCACCTCCCATCCACCTCCGTGGACCATCGAACGAATCAACCGAGCGACTCGGTCACCGAAGACGATGTGGAGATCGAGCTGATCTTCAGCCTCGACCAGGAAGTAGACGATCCCAAACGCGGCTATCGGCATCGACCTGAACCGACGCGCAACCAGCAAGAGGGCACCAACGGTCACGAGGGATTTGAGCAGGTCCCACGCTCCGAGGAAGTCGCCCGAGCCATCCAGTCGGTCGAGACCGGATCGTCGTGCTCCTATGACCTCGAAGACGGCATCGAGAACAAGGCCAAGCACGATGATGGTGAACGCGATCCTCGCGGCCCTGACCGGTAGTCCACCTCTCCTCGACCAGCCGTGCCGGGCCGGTTCGACATCGGAGTTCAAGAGGGCTTCACCAGATCCTATCCATCTTCTCGAGTGTCTCTCTGGATTCGAATTCCCGCGGGCCGACGGTAGCGTTCTACCTCAGGAGGCAGCAATGAACTTGAGACCACTAGGCAGGACGGGTTTCGAAGTTTCGGACATCGGGTTCGGCGCGTGGGCGATCGGCGGGAGCTGGGGTCCGGTTGACGACGACACGTCGCTTGCCGCGCTCCAAAGCGCCATCGAGGCAGGGGCCAACTTCATCGACACCGCCGACGTGTACGGCGACGGCCGTTCGGAGCGTCTGATCGGAACACTGCTACGCGATCACCCCCATCTCGTCGTTGCGACCAAGGCCGGGAGAAGACTCGACCCGCACACCGCCGACGGCTATGCCGACGTGGAGCACTTCGTCGATCGAAGTCTGCGCAACCTCGGCGTCGACTCCGTCGATCTGCTCCAACTGCATTGCCCCCCAACTGACGTCTACTACCGCCCGGAGGTGTTCGAGGGTCTCGACGATCTCATACGCCGGGGCAAGATCCGCCACTACGGAGTGAGCGTCGAGCGTGTCGAAGAGGCACTCAAGGCGATCGAGTTTCCTGGTGTGGAGACCGTGCAGATCATCTTCAACATGTTCCGACACCGTCCAGCCGAGCTGTTCCTCAAGGAAGCAACCCGACGAAATGTCGGCGTGATCGTGAGAGTCCCGCTCGCGAGTGGTCTACTCACGGGGAAGCTGACCCGTTCGACCACGTTCGCGGAGACCGATCACCGTCGCTTCAACAGGCACGGAGAGGAGTTTGATGTCGGAGAGACGTTCGCCGGTGTCCCCTACGAGGTCGGCCTGGCGGCGGTTGAGGAGCTCAGACTGCTGGTCCCGTCCGGGGTGACGATGGCGCAATTCGCGCTTCGTTGGATTCTCATGTTCTCAGCCGTATCGACGGTCATCGCAGGCGCGAGGACACCCGCGCAGGCGACCGACAACGCTGCGGCGAGCGCGGTGCCGCCGCTTTCGGTCGACACGATGAGGCACGTGCGCGACATCTACGAGCGTGCGATCAAGGCGCACGTGCACCAGAGGTGGTGAAGCGGGCTTCGCCCTCCGGTACTCGGTCATGAGTTCTCGGTAGGACCGTCGCCCTACTTCCTCAGACACCGCCTGGTCGCACACCCACACCCACAACCCCGACAGGAGTAGTGCCAGGAATCCGCCGCTCTTCGAAGCCGGCTACAGGGACCGCTCGCGCACGACCGTGGCGACGTCGAGGCGCTGCACGGCCCGCAGCACTGGGCGCTGCGAAAGCAGCGCTGCGACGACGATCGCAATCACGGTGAACACGTAGGTCGTCGGTCTGATGTAGAGATCCCACTTGAACAGGTCGCTCGAGTACACGGACAGCCCGTAGTAGGCGAACACATACCCGAAGAGCAGTCCGGGGACGACACCGATGAGCGTCAACAACACGTTCTCGGACGTGAGGAGTCTCGAGATCGTGTGTCGACTGATCCCACCGGCGCGCATCATCGCCACCTCCGACGCTCGCTCTGCGACATTGGCGGAGATCGTGTTGTAGATCAGGGCGAACGCCATCAGGCCTCCCAGTGCCAGCATCACCCCCACGAAGGCGTAGAACAGGCCCATGAACTGCTCGGCCATCGATTGGAGCGCGTTCGAATCGATGAACGCGCCGACGACCGGGAGTGCACTCAGCTCATTACGCATCGTCTCCGGCTGGGCACCTGGTGCGTAGGTCAGATACACGGTGTTTGCGACGTTCGTGCCCCCGGCGAGCGTGGTGAGTTCGGGAAGCGAGATGTACGCGTAGGTGCCGAGAGGTTCGTTCACGAAACCGGCGACCGTCTGGGTCGTGTGGATGTTGGCGTCGGGGACGTCGATCGTCACGGTGTCACCCACCTTGACGCCCAGATCCTTCTCGAGGGATGTGCCCAGATACACCCCGCTCGATGGCAACGGAACGTCGTGGCCCTTCACGATGAAGCTGTGCAGCTTCGTGTCCGGCTGAAATCCGAGCAGCTCGGTGTGGTACTGGGAGGTTGCCGATTGGATCGATGCCGGGAGATCGGCGACCGCTTCTGCGTGCGCGACGCCGGACTCGGCCGCGATCTGGGCAACGACCTCGGGTGTCGCCTGGCCCGTCAGATAGACCTGCGCGTTCTGGCTGTTGACCAGGTCGAACTGGCGGCTGAGCAGCACCTGGATGGAATCGATCATTCCCCAGAACGTCAGGATGAGCGTCACGGCCAGCACAACCCCGACCACCGTCGAGATCGTACGGTTGCGGTTCCTTCCGACTCCTCGAAGCACGGCCTTCCAGCGGGCAGGTAGCCGGCGTAGCGGCGGAACGAAGCGTTCGATCCAGGTTGCCCCTCCTTTGCCGGCGGGGATGAGTCCCCGCATCGCTTGGGCCGGTATGAGTCTCGTGGCCCTCATCGCCGGTGCGAGAGCGGAGAGCGCGCCCGCGACGAGCGCGAACGTCACACCTATCAGCGCGGTAGACAGACGGGCGGTGGTCACGGTGGCAGGGATCGAGAGCGCGCCGGTGTACATCTTGGAGATCACGCTGCCGAGCAACCCGCCGAGCGGAGCGCCGAAGACGGCCCCGACAATGGCGGCGAGAAGGCCGAACTCCAGATAGTGGCCGAAGATCGTCCGCTTGCGGAAGCCGCTCGCCATCAGCAGCCCGATCTGACCCCGCTGACTCAGAACCAGACGGGTGAGCAGCACGTAGGTGGCCATTCCTGCCGCGGCCAGGAACAGGAGCGGGAACATCAGCGACATCTCCTGGAAGCCGGAGAGGTCTTCACTCAGTGCGGCGTTCGACGGGAGGTCGGCGAGCGGGGTCGCATCAGAGGCTCCGTTGTTCGTAGCGAAGTCTTCGAGCAGTCGATCGAGCCCTGCCGTGCCCACGTCCGACTTGTAGGCGATGAGGACCTCTTGATGCGCGGCCGAAGACGGTATCGTGGCGAGCAGTGATTCGTCGGCGAAAACGATCCCGAAATCATCGAAGGAGGGGATGATCTGCTGGCGGCTCTGCGCCGGCCAGAGGTACTCCGCCGATGCCGCGACACCCGCGATCTTCTCGGTCACCCACCCGCTGGGGCCGAGTATCTGGATGGTGTCGCCGGCCTTCAGGTCGAAGTGCTTCGCCATGTGTTGCTCGATCAGGACGGGCGCCGAGGCATCCGGATAGACGCCCGAGAGAATGTCCACCTTGTCGATCGATGGCTGACTCCCGGAGGGGATGCCAACGAGACGTCCAAGCATCTTGTGGTCGCCGTTCACCTGCACGGGAACATCGGCAACGGTGCGTGTCGTCACGTCCGCAACGCCAGAGACTCCCTTTGCCGCCTGGACGATCGCGTCGGTCTGCCCTCCGGCGATCGTCATGTCGGCGGTGTTGAGGGTCACGAACAGCTGGTGGTACGAGTCTGTGAGGTTCTGGTACGCGTCGTACGTGGCGCCGAACAGAGCAATGCCGAGGACGATCGTGATGATCACTGCGGCAAACTGACTCCTTCGCTGGCGCAGATCTCTGCGCAGTTTGCGGTGGAGGATGCTCACCACTCCACCTCCTCGGCCCTCAGCGCCCGGGTGTTCGGTTCGATGGACGCGATCTCACCCGAATGGAGCCGGATCACCCTGTCACCCATGCCTCCGATCGCCGCGTTGTGCGTTACGAGGAGAACGGTCCGGTCGTCACGATCGCTGACCGCACGCAGTTGCGTGAGTACCTGTCGCCCCGTGTCGAGATCGAGTGAGCCTGTGGGCTCGTCGACCAACAGGATCGGTGGCTGCTTGACGAGGGCTCGGGCAATGGCGACGCGCTGCTGCTCCCCGCCCGACAGCATCCCGGGGAAGTGGTCGGCACGGTCGGCCAGGCCGACGGCGTCGAGCGCCGTCAGGCTGTCATCGTGGTTCCTGCCCACGAGTTCGGCCATGAGCTGGACGTTTTCCAGGGCTGTGAGTGTGGGGATCAGGTTGAAGAACTGGAACACGAACCCGACGTGCGACCGCCTGAACTCGGTGCGCTCGTCCTCGTTCATCGTGGTGATGTCGACACCGTCGACCACGAGCCTTCCGGACGTCACCTCTTCGATTCCGCCGATCACGTTGAGCATGGTCGTCTTGCCCGACCCGCTCGGCCCGAGTACGACGACGAACTCGCCTCGTTCCACGCTGAGATCCACACCCTTGAGCGCGTGGACAGCCGTTGGCCCGTCGCCATATGTCCTGGTAACGCCGGTGAGGTCGATCATGGTTGCTGTCCTTTCGTCAATGATTCAATGAGCGCATCAACGACGGCCACTGCACCGTCGATGTTGAAACCCGGTGCGACTAGGCGGTAGAGGAAGAGCCCATCCAACATCGCGCCGAGCGCTATCGCCACGCCGAGGGGATCAAGGTCCTCCCGCAGCTCTCCTGAAGCTTGTCCCTGCGCGATGAGCGACGCCAACCTCTCGAAGGCCTGGGACCAGATTCCTTCGAGGAAGTCGGCCACTCGCTCGTCGCGAATGGCACGGTGCGCTGCTTCCATCGAGATGATCATCGAAGACGAGTCGGATTCGAGCGTGCCGAGCCACGAGAAGAACCGGTGCAGGGCCTCTGCCACCGACTCGGCACCAGTGAGTGTCGAAAACGGCCCCTCCACCTCTGACGCAAACGCGACACGCGCTGCTTCGAGAAGGAGATCGTCCTTCGACCCGAAGTAGTAGTGGATCAGGGCGTTGTTGACGCCTGCCCGTTCCGAGATCTGTCGCGTGGTGACGTCGGCCCATCCCGCCTCGACGATCAGCTCCCCCGCCGCCTTGACAATACGCTCACGCGTGCTGTCTTGGTCATCTGCTTTAACCATACGACCAAGACCCTAGTACGCTCGGTGTGGGTCGCCAAGCTGTCAGAATCGGCGCCATGCCGACGCATGTGACATACCGACCGGCAACGCCGGAGCGGTGGGACGATCTCCTAGAGTTGTTCGGACCAAATGGCGCGTACTCCAACTGTTGGTGCACCTGGTGGGTCCTCCCCTACCGAACCTGGGAAGCCGCCGAGCCCCAAGAGCGACAAGACCTTCTACACCGACTGACCTCAGAAGGTGCGGTGCCGGGCATCCTTGCCTACGAGAACTCGGCGCCAGTGGGATGGGTGGCCGTTGGGCCGAGGGAGAGGTACACCCGCATGATGTCGCCAAGGGCCCCGGTCAACGGCCCTCTGGACTTCGACGACCCTGGATGGGTGATCAATTGCTTCTTCGTTCCACGCGACAACCGCGAACGCGGCATCGCCGCTGGTCTCCTGAAAGCAGCGGTGGCCTTCGCGTTCGACGCCGGCGCGACCTACGTGGTGGGACATCCCATCGATGTCGATGGGAAGAGACCGGGCGCCGCAGCACTCTTCGTCGGCACGCTGTCGATGTTTCTCGAAGCAGGATTCGTCGAGGCGGAACGGCGTGGCACACACCCAGTCGTCCGGTTCGACCGGAACGACTACACGAGCGAGTAGCTCTCGCCAGCCACGGTACGTTCCAGCCCGTACGCGATGATGGCCGCCGGATCCTCACCCACCCATACATGCACGGGCATCCCAAGTTCGAGGCGGCTCTCGAGCCAATCCATCTCAGCCATCGGAACCCGCACGCAGCCATGGGAG
The DNA here is from genome assembly GCA_963827865.1 of uncultured bacterium. GTDB lineage: Bacteria > Actinomycetota > Acidimicrobiia > Spongiisociales > UBA4744 > CAYLHS01. The sequence goes on from CAWHCO010000003.1 coordinate 153,821, forward strand.
GCCGGTTGAGGATGTGCCACTCGCCCACCGTGGATGGCATAGCCACCGACGAAGTACCAAGGCCGGTAGATGCGCCCGAGCGCAGCGTGTCGCCACCCGTTGACGTGGCGCAAGAACGTGAAGTCGCCAACTGGTGTGCGAGGGCCACCACTGGCGTGGCCGAGGCTCTGGTAGGTGTCACCCCTCCCGGACACGATCGGGAACACCGCAACGGTCTCCCCGTCCTCCACGAGGAACATGAGCTGCCGATACAGGTCGATCTCAACCCGGTTCGGTTCATCGGGACGTTCGGGAATCCCGAACCCACGCGACGTCAACGCCTGGATGTTGATCCAGTCCTCGTTGGTCCAGTCACGGGTGCGTTCGACGCCGGCCGCTTTGTGCAGTGCAAGGATGGCGTCTCCAGTTGCCTCGTCGTACTCGCCGTCGATCGGACCCCGGTAGAGGCCAAGCTGCTGGAGCGCCTGTTGGACCTGGGTGGCATCTCCTTCGGTCGCGACCGCCGGCACGGCGGGTGCGAGAATCAAGGCGACCACGATGACGGCGGTCGCCACGAGGCGAACGAAGAGACGTATGTGTTGCATGAGGGTAACTCCAGAGTGCTGCCTACCTCGGAAGGTCACATCGAGGCGGCGCGGACCGCAACCCTAGGGAGGCCTCCCCCCTATGCCACATCGAGAATTGGTAGTTCCTGGCTCAGGGAATCTCGATCGGACTCACCTCGGCGTCGAATGTCACCCGTTGACCATCGCTGAACGCAAGGGTCACTTCCACCTTCTGACCGAGTTCGAGAGCCGGCACGTCCATCAGCATGACGTGGAGCCCGCCGGGGGCGAACTCGACGGTCTGGCCCGGTGCAACCGTGATCTGATCTACGGGTGTCATCTGCATCATGCCGCCACTCATCGTCGTCTGGTGGATCTCCGCAATGGCGATATCGCTCTCCGCTCCAACCAACTCCGCCTCGTGATCACCGTTGTTCACGAGCTCGAAGTACACAGCCGCGTTCGGGCCTGCCGGCAGGGAAATGCGCGCGTCGGTCACCTCGAGCGAAGCCGTGCCCGAGCACGCCCCCAGAAACAGGGCACAGGCAGCGACGGCAACTGCGATCTTGGACATGAAACCCCCAGATACTCGGCGGTCACCGGCACGCTACTCCGGTGTCGGGTTTTGACACGTCGACCCTAGGCTTGGCCCAGCACAGAAAGGCCATCCCGGGATGCATCTCGAACCCGAACACCCACACGAAGACATCCAGGAGCACGTGCCAGATCTCTCACACATCGAAGGCGCCGAACTGCTGGCAAACGAGACACGTTTGGAGCTGACGGGACAGGGATTCAGGGACGAGAAGATCGACGGGTGGGCGCTGACATACATCGCGGAGAAGGGATCGGGCGACCGCGCCGCCTTCCTGGCGTGGATGGCCGACAAGGAGAGTCGGGCCTAGCTTCACGTCGGTTTGGGCAACTCGGGATTGGCCTACTTCCCTGCAGATGACAGTGACATCTTCGGGGCGCGCGAGTCGAGGAGCGAACGACCCGCCACGGTGACCAGGAGTTCGAGCCCGTCCCGCGCAGCCAGAAGAAGGGCTCCCGCCTAGACCCAGGATGAGCTTCTTCACCTGTACCGTCCTGATCTGATCTTGAAACACGGATACATCTCCGGGGTCTCTCCAGGACCCGGTACGATCGACAAATCGACCGGAGAGTGCTGCTTCGAGGATCACGGGACATGGCACCGATCCTGCTGGGGATCGTGCCGTTCGGGTTGATCGCGGGCATCTCGGCCGTCTCGGTCGGGCTGACACCCATCCACGGTGTCGGCATGTCGATCATGGTCTTCGCCGGCGCATCGCAGCTTGCCGCCCTTCAACTCATCGGCACGAGCGCTCCGTTTCTCGTGGTTGCGGCGACAGCGCTGGTCATCAATGCCCGTTTCGTGATGTACTCCGCCTCACTCGCCCCACACTTCCAGGAAGCCTCAACCGGCCGAAAGGCACTACTCGCCTACCTACTCACGGACCAGGCCTACGCGTTCTCGATCAGGCGTTGCTCAGAACGTGACGAGACAATGCTGACTCGACTCTCCTACTACCTGGGTGCCGCAGCGATCCTATGGGTGACGTGGCAGATCTCCACGGCTGTCGGCGCATTCCTCGGAGCTTCCATCCCTGACAGCTGGTCGCTCGACTTCGCCATTCCTCTCGTCTTCATCGCCCTCCTCGTTCCGGCGGTCCGAGACCAGGCGGATGGGGCTGCAGCGGGTGTGGCGGCGGTGCTTGCCGTGCTCTTTGTCGGCTTGCCGTACAACCTCGGACTCCCCCTGGCCGCCACCACGGGAATCACCGCCGGAATCGCCATCGAACGGGCGCGATCGTGAAGGTGTGGCTCCTGTTCCTCGTCACTCGGCGCAGGCACGTTCCTGCTCAGATTGTCGCTGATCGCGCTGTGGGGAAGACTCGGCAAAGTGCCGGACAGCATCGAGCGAGGCCTACGGTTCATCCCTCCGGCCGTGTTGAGCGCGCTCACGCTCCCAGCCGTCGCGACCTCGAACGGTCATGTGGACATCGGTCCTCGAACGGCAGCCAGCGTGGTCGCCGTTCTCGTTGCCTGGAAAACGCGCAACGTCTTCTTCACCATCGTTGCCGGTATGGGCGCGTTGTGGATCATCCAAGCGCTGTAGAGCCTCCGGCAGGATGTAGTGTTCGATCGTGGACCAGGATAGGCTCAGGGACTCACTTCGCGCCCTCAAGAGTGGGTTGCGAGAGGTCATCACCGCCCGCGTCGCGGACAGCTTGGAGCCGGAGAAGCTGCAGCGACTGGCCGAGCTCGGCATCATCGATGAGAAGGCACTGAAGGGCCTCCCCGGCAACCTGTCCTACGAAGACGCCGTTCGTCGTTTCCGCGACCGGATCACCGAGATGGTGGCCGACGCTCCGTCGATCCTCGGTCAGCTCGAGATCAGGCCGCTCGACGTGCTCCCTTCCGATATCGACGGCAACTCCGGGAACTCCACTCTCGACCTCGCGGTCGTCTTCTCGGATCTCGAAGGGTTCACCGCGTTCACCCAATCCCAAGGTGATACCACGACGAGAGCGATGCTCGCGGATCACTACGACGCCGTCGACTCGATCGTACGATCACGAGGCGGACGCGTCCTGAAGACGCTCGGCGACGGACACATGATCCGATTCGACGAACCGGCTGCTTCGGTCATGGCCTGTGTCGACCTCATCGAGATGAACCAGAGTCCCCTCCCGCTCAGGGTCGGCGGCCACTTCGGGCCGGTGATCTTCGCAGGAGCCGATCTACTGGGGCACGTGGTCAACGTCGCGTCGAGAGTCGCCGATCTGGCCGCCGGCGGCCAGTCGCTCGTCACGACCCGTCTGCGTGACAGGGCCGGGCGGCTTCCACACGTCGCGTTCGAGGCTCCGCAGCACGCAACGGTGCGGGGACTCAACGACCCCGTCGAGGTCTGCTTGGTGCACAGATCGAGTTGACCCGACGGCGCTACACCGCGGCAAGGTTCAGCGCCGTCCGAAGGTCCTCCGCGATCATCTTGCGCTTCGACGCCTCGATCAGAAAGCTCTTGCCGGTCTGTAGGTAGGAGGGAAGCACTCTGATGCCCTGGAGGAAGTGCGCGGTCCGGCGGAGCTTGTACGTCGGTCCGGTCGGCATCACCCGATCGCCTGTCATTCTCCGTCCGATCTCGTTGATCGCCATGATCGTGACCTCCCCCATCGCGACAATGACCTTCAGTTCGGGAAACAGGTCGAGTTCCACTTCGAGGAGCGGTGAGCAATGCCGGACCGTGTCCTTCGGAATCGCCGAGGTCGCCTTGGCGCAGTTCACGGCTGTCGTGACGTACACCCCGAGTGCCGCGATGTCATCCATCGAGTTGATCAGAGCGCCGGCCTCGGCGAACGCCTGGCGCGTCGTCTGGAGGGAGAACGGGTCACCCGGCCCGTAGAAGTCGTCGGCCAGGTTCATGGCCGGCGTCTCGGCCACCATCACGCAGCGGATGGATCTCGGACCGATCTCCAACGTGAGACGGCAAACCGTTCATGAGCGACTCCGTCGCAGGGGAAGCCATCACACGCGATGTGGTCGCCGAGGTACATCGATCTCGGCGCTGCTCCGAATGGATCAGGAGGACACCCGCGATGCGAGACCGGCAACGACCTCCACATCGGGCAGAGTAAGGAGGATCGCCGGGGACGCGATGACCTTCCATCGCCGACTCCCCCCACCGAGCACGATCCGTTCGCGTTCCATGACCGAGTCGTCGACCCAGACGGGTAGGTCACTCGGCAGTCCGAACACGGTCACACCGCCGATCTCGTGGCCGGTCAGCTCCTTGGTCTGTTCCGGCGAGGCGAACGACGACTTCTTGCCGAAGCGAGCCTTGACCGCGTGGTTGACGTCGAGCCGGTGGGTGGCGAGTACGACACATGCGGCGTACATGGGAGGTTTGCTCTTGCCCACGACGACGATCGTGTTGGCGGAGTCTTCGAGGGCGAACCCGTAGGCTTCACAGAAGGCGGCCGTGTCGGCGAGCTCGGGATCGCACGGGAACAGCTCATACTCACCCCTGCCTGCCAGGGCGGTTTCGAGCTCCTCTCGATCGGGTTCTGGCTCGGTATGCTCCATCGTTGTACACCGTAGCCGGGCAGGCTCGCTCCACGGTCTCGCCCAACTGCTTCGCGATCGTCCCTCGGTGTCAGCGACAGGAGTGCAGCTCGCGATCCATTCGATGACCATTGGGGACCTGATGACGTGACTTCGGCGATTCCACGCGACGGGCACCAGAGGCTCCAGGCACCTGCCCGGGAGCCCGGGCAGCCACAGCCGATCGACTCGTGCAGGCGTCAAGCCCCGAGCCGCCCCTCACGGATCCGGTCGGACGGGGTCACCTCCCTACTGGGTCTACCGTTCGCTACCTTCGAAGTCGCCGGCATCCCCTACAGTGGATGCCATGAACGACACAGGCTCCCCTCGAGAGATCGGGTTCACTGGTACACGGCACGGAATGACCCCGTCGCAGCTCGGCGCGATCCAACGCCTTCTCGAGGAGAACCCGGAGTGGATGACGGTACATCACGGCGGACGGGTCGGCGCGGACGCACAGATGCATACGCTCGTCCTGGATCAGGGCCGCGAGGCGGTCGTGCATCCCTCGACGCCGCGTCTGGCAGCACCCATCGGTCAGGCCACGGAGCTTCCCCGGGTGCCACCAAGCGAAGCCCGCCGCAGCATCGTGGACTCATCGGCGGTGCTGATCGCAGCACCGGCATGGCCGGGATCCGTGCGCAAAGCCCTGTCATCGACCGTGCAGTACGCCAAACACCACGGAGTGCCGGTCATCATCGTCTGGCCAAACGGGGACACGTCCGAGTAGGTTGCCTCCCCGATCGCGGGCCGGGAGCATACATCGGGCTCTGGAAGCCTCGCGCTCACGGCCGCAAACCTTGGTTGTGAGCGCCATTACCGCAGCTTCCGCGGCGCGGGCACAACACCCTGCCTCGAGTCTTCTTGCTGACACCCCTCAGTCGCCGCAGCCGGCGGTGGAGCTGCCGGGATTCGAACCCGGGTCCTCACGGGTTTCATACCAACCCTGACCATCATCCTCACTCGCGGGGGAGGTGCCCGTTGGCCTTGCGGCCTACCGGTCTTTGCCGGCTGTCAGCTCGTCTCTTCCGAGCGGTCCGGCGGTCTTTGCCTGCTGTCAACCACGCTTCTGGTGCCAGGCTGCGCGATCCGGCCCCGTCTCCCCTTTCAGGGTGCAAGTGCCACTACCGCTTACGCGGCGTAGGCGAGATCTGCATCGGCAGTTCTCTTGGTGCCCCGTTTAGCGAGTCTGAGCAACTCGGATGGTGGGCATGGCTTCGACACCGCAAGTCGATTCCATTCAGCCCCTTGTCACAGGTCACGATACCGCATCGCCGCCCCACCCGGTACTGTGTTTGCCGACATGACCGAGCTCGAGAACCCATTTGGACCCCACGAGAAACCACAACGGCGCAACTGGATCGCCCTGCTGGCGGCACTGATCGCCGTCGTCGCACTGGGTGCCAACTACGCGGTCTACCACGCCGCCGACCGCGCCGATCAGCGAGCTGCCTCTCTCGAATCGCAGGTCACGGACCTCCAGTACCAGCTAGCCACGCTGCAGGCGTCCCTCGCCGACACACAGGCCCGACTCCAGCTGGCCGAGTCATCTCCCGCACCTTCGGACAGCCAGAGCATCGTCGCACAGGATCTCCCCCGCTACCCGGACTCAGGTCAAGACACGGCGCTCGGCATGAAACTGGGTCCTGTGACCGGCGCGTGGTACCCGGACGGTCAGGTCCAGTCGATCGATCCCGCCGACGGAGTCGCGCGCGCCTGGGTCGTCTGGGCGCACTGGTGCCCCTACTGCCAGAAGGAACTGCCCATCGTGAAGTCCTGGTACGAGGAGAACGCATCCAACAACCCGCACTTGCAGATCGTGTCGATCACGACTGCGATCGACGATTCGGCATCGAACCCACTCCTCCCCTATCTGGAGGCACAGGACTTCCCATTCCCGGTCATCGTCGACACGTCGGGATCGCTGAGCGCCCAGTTTGGAGTATCGGCGTTCCCGTTCTGGGTGTTCACGGGACCGGACGGGACCGTGCTGGGTCGCACCGCCGGCCTGCTCCCAGAGGAGCAGCTCGCGGCGTTCTTCGAGCAGCTCGAAGCGATGGGGTCACAGGCGTCCTAGATTCGGCCGGTTCGGCGAGCCGCCCGATCCATCTCCCGGCGCTGCTCCTTCTCCCTGATCGCCCGCCGCTTGTCGTACGTGGCTCTGCCACGCCCCAACCCCAGCTCGAGTTTGGCGATACCCTCCTTGAAGTAGATGCGGAGCGCGACCAGCGACAGTCCTCGCTCCTTCACCTTCGCCGAGATCCTGTCGATCTCCTTGCGGCGCAGCAGGAGCTTTCGGTCACGGTCGGGATCGTGCCCGCCCCCTCTGGCGAAGGAGTAGGGACTGATGTGACAGCCGACCAGCCACGCCTCGCCTGCCCTGAACTGCACATACGAGTCCTTGAGGTTGGCGAGACCGGCACGCAGACTCTTCACCTCCGAGCCGACGAGCACGATGCCAGCTTCGATCGTCTCGGCGATCTCGTAGTCGTGCCGCGCCTTCCGGTTGGTGGTGACGACGTTCACGGGAGGTACTTGGTCGGGTCTACCGGGTTCCCGTTCTCCCTCACCTCGAAGTGCAGGTGGGGGCCGGTGCAGTAGCCGGTACACCCGACATACCCTATGACCTGGCCCATCGCCACCTTCTGCCCGACCTTGACGATGATCTTCGACTGGTGCCCGTACAGGGTGGACATCCCACCACCATGGTCGATCGCGGTGGCGTTGCCGTACCCGCCGTAGGTCTGGGCGAGGATCACGGTCCCGGCGGCTGCCGCCTTGATGGGGGTGCCGTAGGAAACGCCGATGTCAATACCCGTGTGGAGCTTCTTGGTCCCGAAGATGGGGTGTACCCGCCATCCAAATGGTGACGTGATCCGCCCGTTCACCGGCCACAACAACACCGACGGTTTGGTACCGCCCTTCTGCTGTGCCGCAGCGATTTGCGCCTTGATCTGCGCCTGGTCCTTCTCCAGTGCCGAGAGTTCGCCTTCGAAGTTCGATATCTGGCTGTTGACCTTGTTCAGGAGCTGCTGCTGTCGACCGGCCTCGGCTTCCGCTTCCTGGCTCCGGATCTCGACCTCGACGCGATCGGCCTCGAGCTGCTGCCGTTGCTGACCCAGCGCCGTCAGATCGGACTGAACCGACGCCTTCCGCTCCTCCACAGCTTCCTTCTGGCGAGCCTCGACCGCTTCCAGCGTCGCCAGGTCGTTGATGAGTAGCTCGCTCGACGCCACGATCTCCTTGGCATAGTTGACTCCAACGGCCACCGCGGTCATGTCGCCGGCGGTGAACACCACGGACTGGAGCTCTGGAACACCCCCCATGTACATCTCGATCGCCTGGTCCGAGAGCTGGTCGCTCGTCTCGCGAATGCTCACCCGCGTATCGGCGATCTGTCCTTCGAGGGCATCCACCTCCCGCTGCACCTGCGCGAGATGATCCTCCGTCGACGAGATCGTCGCCTCGACCTCCTGCACCTTCGACTCTGCGCCGGCGAGCTCGGCGCTGACCGCGGCCAGCCGCTCCTGCGCCGTTGCCAGATCCTGCTGGATGGATGTCCGCTCACCCTTTTGAGCCTTGATCTGACCGTTCAGATCGCTGATCTGGGATTGGAGATCCGACAGCTTCTGCTCGGCGCTCGAGGCGGCGATTACAGGCGTCGCCACTGGGAGCAGCAGTACCACCATCATCGACACCACGGCGAGGAGGGTCAGCTTTCGCACGGCGCTACACCTTGAGGAACCTGCGGACGCCGGTCGCGCTCCCCACGACGCCGGCGAGTGCACCGAACACCAGGATCGCCAGGCTCCACGAGACCAGGAAGCCGCGGTCGACCGTGAGCCGGATCAAGAAGGTCGGGCTGATGTGGTTGGTCACGTAGCTCTGGCCGATCCACACGGCTACCACGGCGAGGAAGGCACCGGTCAACCCCTGAACCATCCCTTCGAGGAGGAAGGGGACTCGAATGAACCAGTTCGAGGCTCCAACGAGGCGCATGACAGAGATCTCATCTCTTCGCGCGTAGATGGCCATGCGGATCGTGTTGGCGATCAGCACGATAGATGCCACTCCGAGTACGATCGCAAGGCCTAGAGCCAGCCAGTTCAACGCCTTCGTCACGGCGGACAGCTGGTCGAACTGCTCACTTGCGGTCACCACCCTCCGGATGGCCGGGTTCCCGATCAGTCGATATGTGACGTCCTTGTACGTGTCGATGTTGTGAAGCTTGATGCGGAGAGACGCGGGAAGCACCGAAGGATCCACGTTGAGCAGCGATGGCTGATCGGCGAACATCTCCTTGAACTCTTGATACGCGCACGCCTTGTCGCAGTACGTGATGCTGGCGACCTCAGACCAGCCCTGGACCTCCTCCTGGAGACTCAGCTCGGTTTGGTCGGGCACATCGTTGAGAAACACGATGATGTGGTCACCTTCCTGCCAACGTGCCGTGTTCTCTCTGACGAGTTCGCTGAGCACGAGGGCGCCGAACACGAGCGCCAAGCTGATGAAGACCGACACGACCGCAGCGGTCACCACCAGAAGATTGCGTCGCAGGCTGGAGACCGCCTCGCGAACGAGGAACGTCAGCCTACGCATCGCCGTCGCCCCTCCCACTCACGCTCTCGTACGTGCCCCGTGTCTCGTCTCGGATGATCCTGCCGCGATCGAGTTGGACGACTCGTCGCCGCATCGCGTCGACGATCGCGTGATCATGGGTGGCCATCACGACGGTGGTTCCAGTCCTGTTGACCCGGTCCAGCACGCGCATGATGCCCACCGACGTCGCTGGGTCGAGGTTGCCGGTCGGCTCATCTGCCAACAGGATCGGCGGTCGGTTGACGAATGCCCGCGCCACAGACACGCGCTGCTGCTCCCCACCGGAGAGCTGTCGGGGATATCGGTCGCCTTTCGTTTGGAGACCGACGAGCTCCAGCACTTGCTGGACCTGGCGAGTGACCACCGCACGCGGCCGACCAAGCACCTCGAGAGCGAACCCCACGTTCTCCGTCACGGTACGGTTCGGCAGGAGCTTGTAGTCCTGAAACACAGTCCCGACCGACCGGCGAAGGTGCGGGATCTTCCACGCCGGCATCTTCGTGATGTCCTTTCCCGCTACCCAGATCTTGCCACGAGTGACTCGCAGCTCTCTGAGCAACAGGCTGATCAAGGTGGACTTGCCGGACCCCGATGGCCCAACGACGAAGAGGAACTCCCCCTTCTTGACGTCCAAGTCGATGTCGCGGAGCGCGACGGTCCCCCCCTCGTACACTTTCGTGACACCTTCGAGAAGAATCATGGACCACTCACTTCAGCGGCGGCCCCGTCTGTGGAACTGCCGGTCGTATGTTCGCCCCGAACTCCGCACCGGGCGATTGCAAAGGATAGCAACGGTATGGGGGCAAACGGCATCATCCATCCCCCCGCTCCTGCCTCTCCCTCCGCCAATGCAGGTAGGCGTCGACGAATCCGTCCAAGTCGCCGTCGAGTACGCCTTGCACATTCCCGACCTCGACTCCGGTACGAAGATCCTTCACCATCTGGTACGGCTGGAGCACGTAGGACCGGAGTTGGCGGCCCCACGCCGCGGCTTCTTGGTCGCCCCGGATCTCGTCGAGCTCCCTCGCCCGCTCCTGACGGGCCAACTCACCGAGACGAGCCCTCAGGATCACCATGGCCCTGGCTTTGTTCTGGAGCTGGGACCGTTCGTTCTGGCACGTCACCACCGTTCCCGTCGGCAGATGAGTGATGCGTACCGCCGAGTCGGTGACGTTGACGTGTTGGCCGCCGGCTCCTTGCGAGCGATACGTCTCGATACGGAGATCGTCCTGGTCGATCTCGACCTCTTCCTCCTCCACCTCCGGAATCACATCGACGCCGGCGAACGACGTGTGTCTCCGGCTGTTTGCATCGAAGGGACTGATGCGGACCAGGCGGTGCACGCCCCGCTCTCCCTCGAGGACGCCGTAGGCGTGCTCTCCTTGCACGGTCAGGGTGGCGGACTTGATGCCCGCCTCGTCGCCCGGAGTCACTTCATCGATCTCGACCCGGTACCCGCCGTCTTCTAGGTAGCGCAGGTACATCCGCAGCAACATCTCCGCCCAATCCTGGGCGTCGACACCGCCGGCGCCCGCGTGGACACTCATGATCGCCGGGGCTTCGTCGTACTCCCCGAAGTACAGCGATTCCCTCTCCAAAGCGCCCAGATCGCTCTCGGCCGCCCTCAGCTCGGACAGCGCCTCGTCCGCCGCTTCCTCGTCGTGCTCCTCGGCGGCGAGACCAAGCATCACCTCGGCGTCGTCGAGCGTGCTGTCCAGGCGTTCCACATGTGCGATGAGACCCTCATATCGTGCGAGCGTTCGGTTGACATCCGCTGCTCTCGACGCGTCCGCCCACAGATCCGGGGAGGCCGCAGCCTCTCTCAGCTTCGGGAGCCGTTCACGCTTGCCATCGAGGTCAAAGGAACCTCCGGGCGTCGGAGAGCCGGGCGCGCAGTTCGTCCAAGAGTGATCGGGGTTCGATATCCATGGGCGAGAAATGGTAGTCGGGCTACGCCCGACGTCATGAGTTGTCGGTCATCGGTAAGCCCGTCGCCATACCGTCCCGCGGTTGTGGACGTCGCCAACCCAGAACCGAAGACCGTGAAGCTGGGCCCTAGCCCAGCTTCACCTACGCCCTGGCTCCGTGGCAGTGTTTGTACTTCTTCCCTGACCCACAGGGGCACGGCTCGTTTCGACCCACCTTGGTGGACGTCGCCTGCACGGTAGAACGGCCGCCTGCCGCCGCAGCCTCACGTTGATGAGTCTCCTGCTGACGCTGTGCTTCGGCTGCCTGCTGTGCGACCTGCACGTGGAACATGTATCTGGTCGTCTCGCTCTTCACCGAATCCACCATCTCGGCAAACATGTCGTACCCCTCGCGCTGATACTCGACCAGCGGATCCCGTTGACCCATGGCTCGCAGCCCGATTCCGGCACGCAAGTAGTCCATCTCCGCGAGGTGTTCGCGCCACTTCGCATCGATCACCGCGAGCACGACTGTCTTCTCGATCTGTCGGAGCGTGTCGGCGCCGAGTTCCTCCTCGCGGGCCGCGAACACGGCAAGAGCCTCGTCGACAGCGGCGTCCGCAACATCGGTCGCATCGATACCTCTGCCGTCATCTAGCGTCTCGAGCTCGAGCTCGGTCGGGTAGTACACGGTCAGCTGTCTGATCAGCTCATCCCAATCCCAGTCGCGGGGCGACCCCTCGCCGAGCACACCTTCGACCGTACCGCCGATGACGTCCTCGATCCACTCGCGTACGAGCGTTTCGCTGCGATCCCGGCGCAACAGGCCATTGCGCCACTCGTAGATCACCTCACGCTGGCGGTTCATCACCTCGTCGTACTTGAGCACGTTCTTGCGGATTTCGAAGTTCTGCGACTCCACTTGCCCCTGGGCACGCTCGATCGCCTTCGACACGATCTTGGCCTCGATGGGCACGTCTTCCGGTATCCGCAGTCGGTTCATGATCAGCTCGACACGGTCAGACGCGAATCTGCGCATCAGGTCGTCGCCGAGCGACAGGTAGAAGCGGGATTCGCCGGGATCGCCCTGCCGCCCGGACCTGCCTCGCAGCTGGTTGTCGATTCGGCGTGACTCGTGGCGCTCCGTGCCCACGACATACAGGCCGCCGGCGTCGAGGACTGCCTTGCGTTCCGCATCGGTCCTGGCCTGAAAGTCGGCGACCGTCGACTCGAGCGACGTCTCGAATTCATCCGATCCCGGCTCGAAACCTGCCTTCGCAAGCGCCATCTCCGCGAGGCCCTCGGGGTTTCCTCCGAGCATGATGTCGACTCCACGGCCGGCCATGTTGGTGGCGACCGTCACTGATCCTTTGCGACCCGCCTGCGCAATGATGGCGGCCTCACGAGCGTGCTGCTTGGCGTTGAGCACCTCGTGCGGAACACCGCGTTTGCGTAGTGCCGTCGAAAGCCGCTCCGACTTCTCGATCGACACGGTACCGATCAACACCGGCTGGCCCTGCTCGTTCCGGCGGACGACGTCATCGACCACTGCGTCGAACTTGGCCTCCTCCGACTTGTAGACGAGGTCTGGCTGGTCGATTCGGATTACCGGCATGTTCGTCGGGATCTCCGCCACTTCGAGGTTGTAGATCTGGGCGAACTCAGCAGCCTCGGTCTTGGCCGTGCCGGTCATCCCAGCGAGCTTGTCGTACATGCGGAAGTAGTTCTGGAGAGTGATCGTCGCCAACGTCTGGTTCTCTTCCTTGATCCGGACGCCCTCCTTTGCCTCGATCGCCTGGTGAAGACCTTCGGAGTACCGCCTCCCATCGAGCACACGGCCGGTGAACTCGTCGACGATCTTCACCTCGCCGTGATCCACGAGATAGGCAACGTCCTTCAGGTACAGCTCCTTCGCTCGCAGAGCGGCATCGAGGTGATGGACGAAGTCCACGCTCGTGTAATCGAACATGTTCTCGATGCCGAGAATCTGCTCTACCCTTGCCACTCCCTCTTCCGTCGTGAGCACCTGGCGTTTCCCTTCGTCCACCGTGTAGTCATCGTCCTTCGTAAGCCGCTTGACGATCTTGGCGAACTCGCGGTACCACTTCGCCGTGTCCGTGACCACACCGCTGATGATCAGAGGTGTTCGAGCCTCATCCACGAGGATCGAATCGACCTCGTCGACGATGGCGAAGTGGTGGCCGCGCTGCACGAGGTCGGCAGTTCGCATCGCCATGTTGTCTCGGAGGTAGTCGAACCCGAACTCGTTGTTGGTCCCGTAGGTGATGTCCGCTGCATAGGCGGGTCTGCGCTGTTCGGGGGTCATCGCCGCCTGGATCAATCCGACCTCCAGACCGAGGAACCTGTGAATTCCCCCCATCCAGGCTGCGTCCCGCGCGGCGAGGTAGTCGTTCACCGTCACCATGTGAACTCCCTCTCCGCTGAGCGCGTTCAGATATGCCGGCATCGTCGATACGAGCGTCTTGCCTTCGCCGGTTCGCATCTCGGCGATCATCCCGGCGTGAAGGGCCGCCGCGCCAACCACCTGGACGTCGAAATGCCGCTGGCCGAGCACCCTCTTGGACGCTTCGCGAACGGCGGCAAACGCCTCGACCAGAATGTCGTCCACCCGCTCTCCGTCGGCGAGGCGGCTCCGGAACTCGTCCGTCTTGGCTGCCAACGACGGATCGTCGAGCGCTTCCATCTCCGGCTCGAGTGCGCCGACCTGTTCCGCGATCGATCCGAGATCCCTGAGAACCCGCGACTCACCGGCTCGGAGCACCTTGTTGATGAGCGACATAGCCTGCTCATCTTATCGAGATGGGCTCGCTTCGCTCGCAGTCACCAGTCTCCAGTCGCCGTGTCGGCTGTCCGCCGTCGGCTGTTCGCTGTTGGCTTCCTAGACCGCCTGAACGATGACGCCGACCTGCTCGAGGAACGCGGCAGGCTCGATACCGACGTCGCTCGGCAGCATCTGGTCGACGATCTCTCGGTCACCGAGCTCCGTCACAACCGGCTGCTCGAGGATCTCATCGCCTGCCGGCTGGATGAGCACGACGTCGGGGGACTCGCCGTGCTCATCGGCCCTGGTCACCATCACCAGATCTCCATCCGACAGCCGAAGCAACGACCCGGCCGGATACACACCCACCATTTCGATGAACGCTCTCGCGAAATCGGGGTCGTAGATGGTTCCCGCGCCGTTGAGGATCACATGAAGTGCGCGATTCGGGGTTTCCGCACGCCGGTAGGATCGCCGCGTGGTGATCGCGTCGTACGTATCGGTGGTTGCCACGAGGCGGCTGTAGAAGTGAAGGTTCCTGTCCCTTCGATGGGACGGCGGATACCCAGAACCGTCGAACCTCGCGTGGTGCTCGTACGCGACCGTCGCAGCGATCTCCTGCATCGGGCTGGCCGCCGCCAGGATCGCCGCTGCACCCTCCTGGGGGTGGAGCTTGATCTGTCGCCACTGGGCAGCGTCAAGGCGTCCAGGGAACTGGAGGATCGACGGGGCGACTCGCACCTTGCCGATGTCGTGGAGCAACGCTCCCATCGCGAGTGCCGAGAGCTGATCGTTTGGGAGTCCGATCATGCGACCCATCGAAATCGAGAGGATGCACACGTTGACCGAGTGGAAAAACGTGTACTCGTCGTGGCTCTTCATCGTCGACAGCAGCAACGATGCCGCCGGCTGGGAGATCGTCTGCTCGACGAGCTGTTCCACAACCCACGCCGCGCCCGACAGGTCGAAGTGCTCATCACGTTCGAGTGCGGCCGCCATCCCACGGAGCACATCGAGCGACCTCGTGTATGATCTCCGCACACCCGCCGACTCTCCAGCCTCCAGATCGGACCTCGAGTACGGCGACTCGTTGAGCCGAATCGTGGCCTCGGCCGGAACGTCTCCGCTCAGACCCGCGATGAACGCGCCCAGGTCGGCGATGTCCGCTCCCGCCACCGGTGAGGCGAATGAGATCGACTCGATTCCCCTGGATTGGAGGGTGCGCATGAAGGAACTCAGCTCCAGCGACGTGTGCGGCAGGATCGCCTTGCCGAGATAGATGGAGTCCCCGAGAAGGGTGATGATGGCCCCCCCGCCTTCGGCCACCGACAGTGCCTCCGCCGCGGCTGTTGCGTCGGTGAGCGCCTCACCCGTCGAGGGATGCCCAGTCGGGTACAGGCTCATCTGCCGCGAGAGGGCCTGGATCGATCGAAGAGTGGATCGGGCTGCGTTCTCGGTGATCACTTCGTCGCTCCCAAGGCTTGTCGTGCGGCGCTCCGCAACGTGCGGGCACGGCCCGTCAACGCAAATCGTCGTTTGGCGAGCTTCTCGAGGACACCGGTCGACTCGTGAGTCCCGCGCTCACCCAGGTGTCGAAGAAGATCGGCCTTCTCATCGATCGTGAGTCTGCCGTCGAGCGCGCCGATCATCATGGCCTCCGCCTCAGGCCCCGGACGTACCGCAAGCACACCGATGGCCGTTCGACGGACCGACTCATGATCGTCGGCGAGCCGTTCCCCTATGTCGGAGACAGCACCCGGAGCGATCATCGCCAGCCCCCGCAAGGCTTCGACACGAACCCGATGGTCGTCGTGACGAGTGAGTCTGGCCAACTCGGGCGCAGCACGGTCGCTTCCCGAGGTGCGCAAAACGATCGCGAGGTTGCGAACCACGTACCACCGGCTGTCCTCGAGCGCCGCGATCACCGGCTCAGGATCGGCACTGGCCGCATCGCCGAGAACACCGATCAACGCCTTCCTCCTGGCCCGGTCGTCTTCCTCGGCCAGCAAGTCCAGGCCTATACCCATGTTCAGCCCGACGAGGTGAGCCGCGAGGTACTTCGGGGAACTCGAATCGGTGGTGGCGAGTCTTGCGACCAGCACATCCAACACCTCGGTCGTGCACGCGAGTGTCAGTGCCTCTTCCACCTCTCTCGCTCGTTCCGGCAGGAACGTCGGCGAGTCCATGACGCTACGCATCCACAGTTCGGCTCGCCTGAACCACTCTCTCCTGATGCTCGCGACGATCTTGCCGGTAAGAAGACGCATCAGTCGCCGGTAACGATCGTTGCGATCCTCTACCGAGACCAGCCCTCTGAACGTGTCGAGCGTCTGATAGAAGTACTGCCGCGGATCAGGGAACTGCTCGCGAAGCTGCACGTAGGCCGACTGCTCACCATATCGATCTTCGCCCTGCACCAGACGGTCCTGTACCCGGGCAGCGACCGTCTGCACCGCACTCGCCCCGCCGTCCGGGACGCCGAGCCACCCGAGGAGTTCGTCCGGCCTATGATCGGAATCGTCAGTCGCGATCCGCGCGTAGTCCATCAGGAGTGCGAACCCATGGGAGTCGAGCCTCGGCGCGATCCTGGCGAGTTCATGGCCGGCGAACTGGTCGAGAAAGAGCCTGTCGAGAGGCTCTTCGGCGGATCGTAGGAACGGATCGAGAACGGCGACTTGGTACCCCTCGTCGAGGCAGAAGAACGCCTCGACGAATGCTTGGACAGCCTGCTCTTGTGCCGCCACGTCCGCTTCGTCGATCAGACCGTAGGTGGAGGTGAATCGCTCGTGGTAGAGCACTCCGAGCTGTTGCGGATCCCCACCGGACTCTTCGACGAGGCGCAGGGCAAACCGCTTGGGGTCGGCGAGACCCGTCATGGCCGTCAGCACGTTGTCTGGTCGCTCGAATGTCTGCTCCGCGGCTTCGATCTTGAGTGGAACCCTCGCTACCACGGCGATTCCAGTGATTCCCTGCCGCCCCAGCAGCGCCGAGATGCCTCCCTCCTCTGAGATCGTCGCCTCATCGAGCGCGAGGACGCCCATGAACGCTGCGAGGTCGTGATCAGTTGCCGGGCCAATGACACCAATCGAAGCGATGTTGTGGACATAGCATCGTTGGGCGAGTCGAGACGTCGAATCACGGGCGGCTTCAACCTCATCGTCGCCGTGCAAGAAGAAGCCGGGACCGATGTCGAGCCACGTCTCTCCAGAGGCCACTGCCTCCCGGATGGTCTGTCCGATTCGCTGAAGAGCCGACTGCGATTCAGGGTCCGGGTACAGGTTGCAGATCGTCCAGGCGCCGGCCAGCCCCTCGACGATCGTCGCGGCGGTGTTCTGCTCGCTCACGTCTACCTGTCAATCTGGATGAGTTCCTCTCGCAGAGCGTACAACACAGCCTCGTTTCGTGAGTGCAATCCGAGCTTGTCGAGAATGTTCCGAACGTGGTTCTTCACCGTGTTCTCGGAGATGTACAGCCGGTCCCCGATCTGCTTGCTCGTCATTCCCTCCGAAATCAGCTCGAGCACTTCGATCTCTCTGCCGGTCAGCTCTGGCTGCCGGCTCGAGATGATCTCCCTGTGTCGAAGGAGCGACGCAACCGTGTCGAACAGCTTCGCCCCCATCCTCGGCGACACGACCGCACCTCCCTCCCAGACAGCGCGCATCGCATCGACCAACTCGGGGAACGGAGTGTCCTTGACCACGTACCCCCTGGCGCCGGCCTTGATCGCCACCAGCAGGTCCTCTTCGGACTCGCTGGACGTCAGCAGCACGATCTTGGCGCCGCCAGAAGCATCCCTCAGCGGCGTGACGACCTCCAGACCCGATATCCCCGGCATCAGTACGTCGAGAACAATTATGTTGGGGTGCAACCCGCGAGCCATCGATAGGGCGGTCATCGCGTCCCGGGCCTCACCGACGACGTCGAAGCCTGCATTGCCGAGAGCCGCAGAGAGACCAGCAACGAACAATGGAGAGTCGTCGACGACGAGAACGGAGATCATGCGGGCTCGATCAGTCCAAACGACCCGTCACGACGACGGTAGAGGACACTCGGCATGTCACTCTCGGCGTTCTGGAAGAAGAAGAACCCGTGCCCAAGCGTGTCCATCTGCAAGGCGGCCTCCTCTGGAGTCATCGGTTTCATTACGAACTGCTTCACTCTCACGATGCGGGGGTCACTGGTCTCTTCTTCGACACCCTCACGGGCGATATTGAGGCGTTTGTCGCCTCCCTTTCTGGTTCGATCGATCAACCGTTCCTTGAGCCGATGCAACCTCGCCTCGAACTTCTCGATCGCCGCATCGATCGCGGACTCCGGAGTGATGCCGCTGGCCTCGACACGAACGGTCTGCCCGGCAGCCCTCGAAGTGATCTCGGCAGTGAAAGGATCACTGACCCTCGGGTTCTTCGCCCTCGTCACCTCGATATCCGCCGACGTCACGGCCCCGAAGAAACGCGCGGCCCTCGACATCTTCTCGATCGCCGACTCGGTCAGACGATCGGGCAACTGGAAGTCTTTGCTCTGCAGGTTGACGTCCAAGAATGACCTCCTGGGTTGAGTCTCTGCGGTGCGCGATCACATGGGTTGCGATCGGCGGTGCTGCGTGTCGCAGAATCACGCTCTCACTCTACCTGCGCCGGTCGCCGCAATGGCCCTCACGGCTCCCGCCGACGCCGAAGCGGCTCCCAACGTCAGGCCGGTCGTCACCACGTCGTCCACGAGAACGACCGGTCCGTGTACCGCCAAACGTACGCGAAATCGGACCGGTGCCCGATCGCCACGACCGCGCCCGGCATGTCGTGGCGCCCACAGCAGCGGCGCAAGCGCATCTACGACCGGCGCGTCGACGAGGGCGGCATATGCCCGCGCAAGTTCCTTGGCTGGATCGATCCCGTAGCGCCACGCGCGGAGCGGCACACGAGGGATCGGCACCACGATTCCTCCTGGATCGGGAACCCTCCTCGCCATCGCGTCGGCGAGCGGTCCGGCGGCAGCACGGATCCCCTCGTACTTCAGGCGGCGCACGAGAACCCGTGCCGGACCCTCATGGGCGAGCGCAACATGCACCGGCAGGCGCGAGCCCACCAGACGATCGGTTCCCTGGCGGAGCTCGGATGAGCACCTTCCACAGAGCGCTCTACGGGTCGGTGTGCAACACACGAGACACAGCATGGCCCGAATGTACGTCGCGGCACCGACAGAAGTACTGGCGCGCTACCACTCTCTGTGGTTAGATACACACATGGCGGCTGGGAACGTTCATGTCGACCGGGAGACCGAGCGGCGAAGAAGACTGAGGAAGCTGGGATACCTGCTCGCCCCGATCGCCACCTGGATGTGGTATCGGGTCCTGACCGGTCACCCTCCGTGGCCGTCGCTTCCGAAGCTTCCCCCTGATGCCATCTTCTGGTTGCCAGGCGCCCTGATCATCATCCTCATCGGCCTTGCCCTAATCGCACCGATGCTCGGCAACCGCAGATCGCCGCACACCGTGTACAGGCCCGATCAGATCGACGTTTCATTCGAGGATGTCAAGGGGCTCGGGCACCTCCTCACCGAGATCCGTCACACCCTCCAGATCCTCCTCGATCATGAACAGCTCAGAGCCAGCATGGGCGGAAGCCCAAGGCGCGGTGTGCTCTTCGAGGGCCCTCCGGGCACCGGCAAGACGCACGCAGCGAAAGCACTCGCGAAAGAGGCAAACGTGCCGTTCCTGTTCGTGTCAGCAACGGCGTTCCAGAGCATGTGGTACGGGATGACGTCGAAACGGATCCGTTCGTTTTTCCGGGCCCTGCGTAAGGCAGCCAGGGCCGAGGGTGGAGCAATCGGCTTCATCGAGGAGATCGACGCGATCGGCTTGGCTCGTCCAAACATGTCGTCATCCGTCGGCATGGCGGTCAACAGGTCGATCGCGACCGACACCGGAGGGGTCGTCAACGAGCTGCTCATCCAGATGCAGAGTTTCGATGAGCCTTCGACCCGCACCAAGATCGTGAGCTGGTTCCGAGACAGGATCAACCTCTTCCTTCCCGAACATCGTCAGCTCAAGGCGTCCCCTGCCTCCTACGCCAACGTGCTGCTCATTGGCGCCACCAACAGAGCAGACTCACTCGATCCGGCTCTGCTGCGACCGGGTCGGTTCGATCGCGTGTTCCACTTCGACATCCCTGGACGAACCGGCCGACGCGATCTGATCGACTACTTCCTGACCCGCAAAGCACATGTTCCAGAGATGGAGCTGGAGTCGTCCCGAGACGACTTCGCAGCGGCAACGCTCGGATACACGCCGGCGTCCCTCGAACGCCTCTTCGACGAAGCGCTCCTCCTCGCTCTCCGCGAGGGACGCACCGCTTTGACCATGCGTGATCTGGATCGTGCGAGGATCGAGATGGAGTTGGGTCTCCCCGAGCCGGTCGACTACCCGCCTGAGGAGCGCGAAGCGATCGCGACGCACGAGGCCGGTCACGCAACGATCGCGTATCTGGTCGGAAAGGGTCGCCGTCTCGAGGTTCTGTCGATCATCAAACGGCGCGAGGCGCTCGGGTTCCTCGCGCATCGCCTCGTCGAGGAGCGCAGGACGCAGCGAGAGAGCGAGCTGAGGGCACTTCTCCAGATCTCGATGGGCGGCATGGCGGCCGAGGAACTCTTCTTCGGGGATTCGAGCACGGGTCCTGCCGGCGATCTGGCGTCAGCCACCCAGCTCGCAGCGGAGATGGTGGGCTCGCTGGGACTCGGTGGATCGCTCGTCTCCTACCGGGCACTCGACAACGGACTGCTCGGTGGGAACCTCGCGGCGCGTGTGCTCGGGGACCCGGCCGGTAGGGAGCACGTCGAGCGTCTTCTCGATCACGCCAAGCAACAGGCCATCAGACTGCTGTCACAGAACCGTCGCATCGTGGAGGCGCTGCGGGACGCGCTCATCGAACGCAACGAGCTGATCGACCGCGAGATCATCGATGTGATCGAACGGGCGCCAGGAGACGTCGTGATCGACATCCGTCGAGGACCCACCGGCGAGACAGCCGACTCACCGCAGAACGCGACCTGACCGAACAGCGCCCACCCGGCGACCGTCTCAGCAGTCTTCTGCTATGTCCCTTCTTGCCAGGATCCCAGGTACTCGACCTGCTCGTCGGTCAGCTGCTCGACTGAGCCACCGAGGTGACCGAGTTTGATGAGTGCGACGTTCTGATCGAGTTCCTCCGGGATGGTGTAGACGCCGGGCACGAGTGCTTCGTGGTTCTGGACGAGCCACTCGGCCGCAAGCGCCTGATCGGCGAAGGACATGTCCATGACGTCGGCGGGGTGCCCTTCTGCCGCACTGAGGTTCACGAGCCTGCCTTCGGCTATCACCATGATCCGGCGCCCGTCGGCGAGTTCGAACTCCTCGAGGTTCCGGCGCACTTCTCTACGTGCAACCGCCGACTCGGCGAGCGCCTCCAGGTCGATCTCGACGTCGAAGTGCCCGGCGTTCGCGAGGATCGCTCCGTCCTTCATCTTGTCGAAGTGCCGAGAGCGGAAGACATGCTTGTCGCCAGTCACCGTGATGAAGAGGTCTCCTGCCGCCGCGGCGTCGTCGGCAGTCATCACCCGATACCCGTCCATGGCAGCCGACAGAGCTCTGATCGGATCGGACTCCACGACGATCACCTTGGCACCCATGCCATCGGCCCTCGTGGCAACCCCCTGCCCGCAGTCTCCGTAGCCGGCGACCACCACGTTCGATCCCGCGATCAGGACGTTCGTAGCGCGAAGGACTCCATCCAGGGATGACTGGCCCGTGCCGTACCGGTTGTCGAACAAATGCTTCGTCGCCGAGTCGTTTACAGCGACAACGGGAAGCCTGAGCATCCCCTCCTCGGCCATGGCTCGCAACCTGATGACGCCCGTGGTCGTCTCTTCCGTCGATCCGATGGGATTGACCTCGCGACGATCCTTGTGAAGGACGGTCACGAGATCCGCGCCATCGTCCATCGTGAGATGAGGGTTGGTGTCGAGCACGGCGTTGATATGGCTGTAGTAGCGATCATCGTCCTCTCCGCGTACAGCGAAGACCGGAATCCCGTCTGCCACCAGCGCGGCAGCGACGTCATCCTGCGTGGAAAGAGGGTTGGAAGCACAAAGAACAACCTGCGCTCCCCCATCGCGCAGCGCCAACATCAGGTTCGCGGTCTCTGCCGTCACGTGCAGGCACGCTGCCACGCGCTTGCCGTCGAGCGGCTTCTCTGCGCGAAATCGTTCCCGGATGGTTGCCAGCACCGGCATTCTCCTGCCGGACCATTCGATCCTTCGAGCTCCTTCACCTGCGAGCGACGGATCAGCGATGTCGTAGTTCATGACTCTCCCAGTGTCTGCTTGAGTTGTTGGATGGCGTCGACGGCGACAGGGTCTACGCCTGCTATTCGTGCGAGCCTCAGCGAGACGAGGTCGCCGATGGCGGCGAGGCTCGCAAGCCGAGCGAGTCTACTCGTCCCCTGTGCCCACACCTCACCTACGATCGTTGCCCCTTCTCCAAGTAGGCGCGATGTGGGCCGAAACCTCGCACCCACACTCTCGGGCTCAGAATCGTCGCGCAGCATCACCACGCCCACGGTTCGCCGCAGTGCCGTGCCCAGCGTCGTCCAGCCCTCGACCTCGTTGTGATCCGCTTCGGGAAGCAATGAGACGAATGCAGGGCTCTTGGCATTCTCGTTGATCTGCGTCTTCCATCGATAGGCTGCCACCGCGGTGAGACCCGAGCCCATTATCACGGCGATTCGACCAGCAAGTTCTTCGGCGAGATCATCGGCGAGCCGACGTCCCGGACCTCGTAGGCCATCGCCCAGGAGCGTCGCCGTGATAGAAGCTGCCTCGTCGAGCCCGACATCGTGCGCCAGGCCGGCGCCTTCGATCAGCCGGACGACTGCGCCTGCGAGGTACCCGAACGCTGCCCGAGGTTGGAGTCCGCCTGGCACACGGATCAACGGCCACCCCCCATCGGTGGCGAGTTGAGACAGCCGCCCTCCGCTCGAAACGGCGGCGACGGGCAGCCCGGCAGCTCGCGCCGACTCCACCGCTGAGAGCGTCTCCTCTGTATTGCCGGAGTACGACACCGCAACGACAATCGACTCGGGAAGTGAGGGTGCCCACGGCGGAAGCCCGAAGTCCTTGTGGACGAAGACAGGACCCGTCGCGACAGCCGCAGCGACGTCCCCGCTGATGCCGGAGCCCCCCATGCCGCAAATGAGTGCCGATCTGGCGGCAGGCACCTCGGCTTGAGCAAGCTCTGCCGCCCACCGGTACTGACCCGGCAGGGTCTCGATCATCGACTCCATCGTCACTCCCCGGTTGCCTCTTCGATCAGCATGACGGGTACCCCGTCACGGATCGGGTATCGAAGTCCACACCCGGTGCACTTGAGCGTGGACTCATCCTCGATCAGATCTCCGTGACAGGCGGGGCACACGAGGATGGCCTTCAGTTCTTCGGGAATCACAGCTCACCTCTCACAGCCGCTTTTGCCAACTCGACCAGTTCGGCGACGGCGGCGTCGTCGGGGGCTTCTGCGTTCAGTCGCAGGACCGGCTCCGTGTTCGAAGGTCGGAGGTTGAACCATCGGTTCGGCCACTCCACCGTCAACCCGTCGAGGCGGTCCTGCTCGGCGTCGTGGAACCGCATCGCGACCCGCTCGACGGCTGCTGCCTGATCGTCAACCTCGAGGTTGATCTCTCCCGATGCCGAGTACGGTTCGAAGTCGGCTCGGATCTCCGAGAGCGGCCGGCCGTCCTCGGACATTGCCTGGAGCAGCACGAGCATGGCGAGTGTCCCCGAGTCGGCACGGAAGTTGTCTCTGAAGTAGTAGTGGCCCGAGTGCTCGCCTCCGAATGCTGCCCCCGTCTCGGCCATGATCTGCTTGATGAAGGAGTGGCCGACTCTCGTCCGGACCGGGGTTCCCCCGGCGGCCCGCACCACCTCGGGAACGGCACGACTCACGATCAGGTTGTGCACGATGGTGGCGCCGGGCTCCCGGCTGAGGAACCACCTCGCAATCAAGGCCGTTGTGGTGCTCCCGGACATGGGCCGTGAGGTCTCGTCGACGAAGAACGCCCTGTCGGCGTCGCCGTCGAACGCTACCCCGAGATCGGCGTGCTCGGCACGCATCGCAGCCTCGAGATCCCGGAGGTTCTCCGGCTTGAGTGGGTCCGCGGGATGGTTTGGGAATGTGCCGTCCGGTTCCAAGAACAGGGGCAGGAGTTGAGCGTCGAGCCGCGTGAACACCGCCGGAAGCGCCACACCCGCCATTCCGTTGCCCCCGTCTGCCACGACACGGAGGTCGCCGATGCGAGCAGGATCGACGATCGAGAGCAGGTGGTCGACATAGCCTGGTATGGGATCGAAGTGTGCGACGGTGCCCTTCGTCTCACCAGCGGTCACGCCGGCCTCGGCCAAGTCGCGAATGTCGAGTAGTCCTGACTCCACACCGATCGGGGCAGCCCCGCTGCGACAGAACTTCAGACCGTTCCACTCGGGCGGATTGTGCGATGCGGTGATCATCGCACCTGGGACGGTACGGCTGCCTGACACGTAATACAGGGTGTCTGTGGCAACCTCTCCGATGTCCAGCACATCGACTCCCTGGCCTGTCACTCCCGATGTGAACGCGGCGGCCAGTCGTGGAGAAGATGCTCGACAGTCCCGCCCCAATGCGATTGTCGGCGCACCGACAAATCGAGCGAAGGCCGCTCCAATGCGATGCGCCGCCTCCTCATCGAGGTCTCCGCCGTCGGTGCGTCCGCGCACGTCGTATGCCTTGAAGATGGGGTGCAGGTCGCGGATCACAGACATTGTATAGGGCTCGCTCCGCGAGCCCTCATCAGTCTTCGGTCTTCAGTCTTCAGCCTCGAGCCACCAGCGGTCACTCTCGGCGAACGGGTAGCCGTCGACTGACGACTGACGACTGACGACTCGGAACCCCTAGACTCCTCGTGCCTTGGACACCTCCATCTCCGTCGTGATGCCTGCCTACCAGCTGGGAGCCTCCATCCGGGACAACGTCCTGCGTGTGGCCTCCGTCCTGGAGAGCATGCCGGGTTCGGAGATCATCGTCGTAGACGACGGCAGCGCGGACGACACGTTCTCTCAGGCGGTCTCGGCCGGTGCAGCTCGCGTCTTGCGACACGAGGTCAATCTCGGGAAGGGTGCTGCCTCGAGGACAGGTGCGATGGCCGCGACCACTCCGACAATCGTGCTCCTCGACGGCGACCTCGACCTTCCCCCCGAGCAACTCCCCGACGTCGTGGACACCTTCCTTCAGAGTGACCTCGACGTGCTTGTCGGGACGAAACGCTACGGGATGAGCGGTGGCCGCTACCCGCTGAAGCGGAGATTCCTCAGCGGGGTCTTCCGCATCGTCACCCGCGTTCTCTTCCGGCTCCAAGTCAGCGAGACGCAGACGGGCCTCAAGGTGCTCCGACGCGACTTCGCCCAGTCGATCATGCCTGAGCTCGAGGTGGTCAGGTACGCATTCGATCTCGAGTTGCTCGTGCGCGCCCAGCGTCTCGGAGCAAAGATCGGCGAAATCCCCGTGGCGCTGCGTGTTGGCGCCTCGTCGTCACCGCTTTCGATCTCCACACTGTGGGAGATGGCAAGGGACACGCTCCGGATCCTCAAGTGGTCTCTCAGGCGGTGACTACTGCGTCGGAGTGGTGTCTTGCTCCCCGGACCGAAGCGCTTTCCCGAACACCACATCGCGGTATCCGGCGAACTTGGGAATCAGAATGATCAGCGTCGCGACGATGTTCGCGGCATTGAGTTCCAGTGGCCCCAGGTCGCCAAGCATCGCCTCCGCCCCTTTGACGATGGCTTCCGTTACAGCCCACGCGATCACATTCACCAGATAGAACCATGCAGTTTCTCGAACGGAGAGCCGCCCGTCTCTGAGCTGGAACGTCCATCTCCTGTTCAGCACATACGACATGGCGGTGGCCAAGGCGAATGCGAGCGTGATCGACCAGAACGCCGACACATGCACCGCCCAACGAAAGACGTTCAGCAACAGGAAGTAGACGAGCGTGTTCAGCCCGCCTATCAGGCTGAGCCTGATGAACTGCCCGAACGCCTCCTTCGTCAGGAAGCTCCGAAGGTAGGCCCTCATCTCTTGGCTCTCAGGCGTCCGTTCACACCGAATCCCAGTAGAAGCAGCAACGTGACAATGGTGATCACATTCGCTGCTTTTTCGACAAGAGACGCGTGGAACTGGAGCACAACATCCTGCTGTGTGGGAACCACCACCATCGTCGACGGCGCCGCTCGGTAGGGGCCGTCAGCGCCGATTGCCTTCCAGTCGGGGAAGTAGGACACCTTGATCATGTGGGGAACTCCGACTGCGGTGGTGTGGAACGAGATGCGGTCGTTCGTGAGCTGGATGTCGGACACGACCCCTGTGTCGGACTCGCGGATCGCCGGCAGGATGAGATCACCTCCGACGCGGGGCCAGTCGTCCGGCCCGTCGGATACGAGCCACCTGTCGAGCTCGTCCATGTTGTCGTACCAGTCGAGAGTCGCCTGGGCGAAGTCCGTACCGTCGTAGACGGACGGAACGTAGGTAGCCACATCGACCAGGGACGACTCCGGAAGCTCGAAGATGGAGAACGGCCCGGAGTCGGTGATGTGGCGAAGCTCGGGCGTGTCCATCGCCTTCTCCTTCGCCTGGTCCGTGTAGGTCACGTAGTAGCGGATGTCGTACAGAGCAAGATGCTTGAGGCCTCGCTCGAAGTCGAATCGGTGATACTGCAGGCCAGGGATGGGGCTCGACGGCTCGTAACTCATCTCGGCCTGGTTGAGGAAGTGGAACGATGTCGTCAATGACGACTCGAAGAACAACCCCTCCATGGTCGGGTCTCGCTCATCGGTCCAGTACGGAATGAGCATCAGAGCCATTGGTGTCCCGTACTTGTTCTGATCCTTGTTGTACTCCCACTGAACCCTGCCCGGCGGAAGCTGGTCGAGCGTGTCCATCAGAGCGAAGTACTCGGAGGCGTCAGTCTTGCCTTCGTATCCCGTGTAGTTCCACTGCACCCAGCCGGGAATGAACGACATCCCCACGAGCGCCGCAGCAACCACGACGAACGCACCACCTACCGGAAGGACCGTGCCAGTTGCCACCTGTTTGGGCAATACGAAGGTGGCCGCGATCGCAGACGCGCCAATCCCGATCGCAACCCAGCCCGATCTGGAACCGAATACCACCTGGTCCGAAATGAAGAACGGGAGGACCGCGCCAACCACGACCAGGCCCCGTACCCAGACGGCGCTCATGTTCCGGGGGAGGTGTCGAGAGAGCCACTTCAGTGCGACGCCCAGCGCTATTCCTGCGAACACCCACACACCGAAGTAGAAGAACGGCAGGAACCGGCCGTTCCAGAGTTTGCCTTGGATCTGATGGAATCGCTCCGGGAGCCAGTCGGGGACCGCCTGGATCAGCCAGTAGTAGACCACGGGGAGCACCGTCAGCACGATGAGCGGAGTGCTCTTCGACGATCGCCGCGCTGCGATCACCAACCCGAACACTGCGGGCACGAGCAGCATCCAGATCTCCTCCGGAAGGACGTTCTTCCATCCGGTGAGGGGAACCCACGCCATGTCGGATGAGAATGCGATCCTCGTCAGGAGAGGGATCGCCCAGAACGCTGCCACGCCAAATCCGATCGCCCAGCTCGACGCGACCTTCTTGAGCCCCCCCTTCCATCGCATGACGGTGAGCGACGCGACGATCGCCGCGAGCGTGGTGATGAGATGGGTGAGCGCGGTCAGTCCGAGAAGGAAGCCGGCCAGCGCGACTCTCCTGCGGCCGTCGCGAACGGCCTGAATGAGTAGAGCCAGGTAGATGACGACGAACGCGAACGACCATGAGAACGAGTACTCGCCTGCAAGTGTCGACGGGATATTCCCACCGTAGATGGAGAAGCTCTCCATGAACACGAACGCTCCGCCTGCGGCGCCTGCAACCGTCGACGTCATCCTCGAGAACCCCATCGTTCTCACCAGGAAGTAGGTGGCGGGCGGCAGCGCGAGGAGCCCCAGGATGGTGACGAGCTTGAAAGCGACCCCGTATGGGAGCAACAGGTCGAGGAGCACTGTCGCGAGCGCCGGCAGGGGGAAGTAGAAGTAGAGGAATGGGAAGCCCGCGAACCAGTCGTTGCTCCACCCGAGAATGCGCCCCTCCGGCAGCAGCATATCTCTCAAGTAGGCGGGAACGGCTGCGTGAGCGCCCATGTCGCCGCCCGTCGGGGTGTTGGCCCGGAGCAGCAGAGGAGGGTTCATCACCACCAAGATCGCCAGCACGGCGATCCCTACGCCGATAGCGGGGACCCAGAGGGGTGTCGAGTCGTGCCGTGGACCTGGCTGCTCAGGAGCGGCGTTTTCGCGCGAGGTCGAGGACCTCAGCCAGGGGAAGGTGTTCGCCATCCTTGTCCCACCACTTCTCTTCACACTTGTGGCACGAGTAGAAATGGACCTCGGTGCCGTCGGGCAGCCGATGCTCGATCTCGATCACATCTCGAACGCCACACTTCGGACAGTGCACAGGCCACCCCTATGTCTACCGACCCAGAGCTTACCCGAATTCCGAGTCTTCCTCGGACAGCTTGCCCACGTAGCGTGTCCGCCGTCGCCCGTTCTCCGTCCAGTATGCATACCAGTACGGACCGTGCGGGCAACGTGTACAGGTGGGCTTGCCGCACCTGACCCATTGGCGGCGCAGGCCCACGTCCTCGCCGGGGGTCACGGCGCCCGCAGACTCGAGGCGGGCACGAGCGAGGATCACGAGACGTTGCAGCTCGTGCGCATCGAGCTCCTTGACCGCGTCCAGCAAGTCGCGGTCGATGGCCACTACGCCACTTCTAGCGGTGCGAACAGGCGGACGGTCGTTCGCTGATCCGTCAGGGTCCAGCCGAGGGGAGGGGTGAGTCGGTCGGCGTGGGGGCCGCACAATGCGTACCCGGCGCCGGGCTCGACGACCTGAAGATCGTCGAGCCACACCTCGCGCTTGTCGTATTCGTAGGACATGACGGCGGCCGCGGGTGTGCCGCAGCGAACACAGGCGATGAACATGCCGCCACGCTACCGGGAGGAGAGTGGTCGACCAAGGATCGTCATGGGACAGGGACACCTGACGCGAACCCGACCGCGGTATCTGTCTCAGCGCTCCAGGCGACGCTCACGGGCACGTTCGACTCGACCTCGAGTCCAGTCGCCGCCAATGGCAAGCCCGTCACCGCCAGCACCGTCGCCGGAGGCACCGCGACCTTGTCGACGTCTCCGGATGCACCGCTCGCGTCCACCGGCCGGTAGGTGACGGTCGCCGTGTCGGTTCCGGAATTCATGACCCAGAAGCGGCTGGTGCCGACGATCCCGAACCCAGGCAGCATCCAGTGTGTCTGGGGCTCGGCGATACCTGACGTCGCTGCGACTCGAGTCCCGTCCTCGGAAATCACCGTGGCCGCGACGGGCCCGCTGGTCGTCACCCGGATCCCGAACGGAGCCTCGGCAAGGCCACTGATCGGCAGGGCAACATGGCTCGCTCCGTCGAGTGTCCCTGTGAGCACGGCACTCTCCACCCCCGACGACTTGTAGACGTCGACCTGGTAGTCAACGGGAATGCCGGCATCGTTCGAGACGAACACGGTCGCGTTCAGCCCACCCGTGTTCACGATGGGGAAGTCCCACTGCTCGGCCTGGCCTTCATTGGTCCACACCCCGACATCGGTCCCCTCGCCGAACACCATCACCGGTGTGAGCGCACCCTGTTTCATGTCAATGGCGACGGAAAGGCTCTCTCGAAGAGGAAGCAAGGCGGCGAGGTCGATGACCTTCCAGCTCCGTCCGGTGACCGTGACCGCCTCGAGGTCTGTCAGTGGCTCCGGGCCGACTTCGCTCTTCGCCGAGACCGACGCCCGTGCATCCTCGGAGAATGGATTGACCAGCACGAGTAGGAGCGACTGGCCATCCAACGTCGAGCCGCCCGGAAGATGCCAGATCTTCGAGGACGATGAAGGGCACGTGTCGACTGCCAGAACCCCTTCACCGGTTTCGACGATGCCGGCAGCGGAGGGACTGGAGGAGAACTCGACAACGGCCGGATCGAGACCCTGATTGAGCACAGAGGCCAACGAAAGTGCCGTGGCCGCAGAGGCACCCTGGTGGTCCTCTCTGGTTTCCCTCACTTCTCCCGCGACCGGGAACGTGAACCGGATGTCGGCAGGATCGCCGGACTGCGCGACGAGGTACGTGTCGACGGTGGCGTCCGAGTAGGCCCAGGGGCACGTCGAGTGGCTCGGCGTCGATGCCACGGCACTCGTCGTAGACGTCGTCGACGGCGGCGTTTGCTCCTGCGGCGCAGGGAGCGCCCATGCGAGTCCCGCGAGCACGATGACGAGCAAGAGCGTGAGAACGCGTTTCACGATCTCGACCTGACGAACGCACTCACGCCGATCAACAACAGCAGATAGACACCAGCAGCCTCGGCGAGCAGCCTGAGGGTCGCATCGGGGGTGAACTCTGCGACGCCCTGGGATCCGTCGACCTCGTTCGCCCACTCGGACTGTGTCCAACCCGGCCCCCACCCCTGGTTCGCGTTGACCTTGAGCAGCACCCGGTCCGCAGGTTCGCCTTCGAAACGAGGGGGCATCCATGTCCAGGTCAGTCCATCGCTCGACTCGGCCACCGGTGATCTCACCTCGCTCTCAAACACCGTGAATCCGAGGCCCGGCAACGGCTTCATGTCGAGCTGCGCGTCAAAAGCCGTGTCGAATGGAGTCGCGCCGATGAGAACTACCCACCGTACGCCGTACGCGGCGAGCGCCTCCCCTGGCCGTAGCTCACCGGAGAGAATGTTCTGCAGAGTCGCGGTGAGCGCCTCATCACCGAGACCGGGATCTGGGAGGCGACCCTGTGTCAGCGTCGGAGCGGGGCCGTCGATGACGCGAAACCAATACCCGTCGCCGGCCCGCGACGTCCCAGGGAGATCCGTCTCGTGTTCGCCGACGAGCAGGATCCGATCGGGGCCATCGACAGACGCACGGGCGGTCGTGAACGCGAGCGGCGCACCGAACTGGTCGGCCCCGAGACCGGCCCGGCCGGCCGGGACCATCGCGAGCGCACCCACGGCGAGCACGACTCCTCCAATCGCTCCGATGGCTGCAAGGACTCGCCGAGACAGTACCGACGTTGCGAACCGTCCCCCTAGATCCACGGACGCACCGGCGAGGAGCGCCGCGCCCACGGACGCCAGGACGAGCCCGGCCACAGAAACTTCGTACCCGCCGCCTACTCCCGACGTCCTCGCGACTGCCGCACCTCCGGCCACCAAGGCCGCCCCAAGACCTCCGATCGCAGCCATCTCCCTGTCCCCTACCGTCACCACCAACACCGCGATCCCGGCCATGAGACCGACCACCCAGATGCTCGGAGACCAGTACAGGGAGGGCCCATCGAGCAACTCCCCCGGCGAGATCGAATAGAACCAGGGAAGTAGGAGGGGAATTGCGAGCACTGCGCCGATGGCACCTCGCACGACCGAACCCCAGCCCCCCTTCACCAGGGCGCCGAGAACGAGCGCGACGAGGGGCACCACCAGACCGACGGGGGCGAAGACGGCGAGCGCTCCGGTGGACAGACCGAGCCCCGCTACTCGCGCGATGCGATCCCACCATGGCTGGGGCCACGGTCGCAAGGCGATGGCGATCGCCCAAGGGGCCACTCCGAGCGCAAGCAGACCGGGCCAGGCGTCCGCCTGACCGAGCACCCTGGCGGCAGGGCCGCCGACCAGCGCAAGTGCGCCGACGATCCTCCCCCACTGACCGATGCCGAGACGTCCGAGCATCCGTCCGGCCCCCCACAGCCCACCGATGAGGGCACCAACCGTCAGCACGGCGGAAGCGAGACCCGCCTTCGAAAACAGGATGAGCTGCACGAGTGCGGCGGCCCCGACGACGGGCATCATGGGAGAGGCGCCGCCGAGTCCTGCAGGGTTCCATCCTCCCGCGTACTCGATCAGTGTCGCCCTCGCCGACTCCGGGAGCGGGAGAGAGAAGCCGCCGACGGGGAGCCGTACTCCCCAAATCGATCTCGTCGCGACGACCGCGAACAGCACAACGGCGATCGACGCGATGAAACCCGGCTGCTGCCAGAAGTTGCGACCGCGATCGACCAACTCCTCGAAGCGTCCTTCGGTCGTCCGCTCGCGAAGCCGATCGCCCAGCAGCTCTGCGACCTCCTTGAGTGCGACCGATCCCTTCACTTGATAGCGGAAGAGTTCCTCGTCACCCACGAGTCGGGCACGACGCATGCGGTGGCGTTCGCCGATCGTCGAGGGCAGTCGGCGCACGTTCCACCCCCACGCGAAGAGGAAGTGAAGGAGTGCGTTCCTCCGATCCAACAGCGTATGAACGAGGGCTGAGATCAGCCCAGTCGCAAACGCACCCGGCAACACCCACGCAAGTGTGAGCCCCCGGTAGGCCTTGGCCACGGCCCTGATCTGACCCGCATCCTCTCGCCAAGAGGGGCCCGTCTCGCATGACCCTTCGTGCAGCACCTCGGCGGATGGCACCACCACGACTCTCCCGCCGGCAATTCGGGCTCGCTGCGAGAAGTCGATGCCTGCAGCGTTCGGCGCCATCGTCGTGTCGGGGCCCCCGAGTCCGAGGAAGAGGTCCCTCCTGACGAGCATGCACGCCCCCGAGACGTACGCTACGTCGCGGACCACGTCGTACTGCTCCTGGTCGCGCTCGTTGTCCTCGAGGCCCGTGTAGGGCACGCCGAACACGTCCGTGGCGGCACCCACCAACTCGAGCATGTCCGAGTTGTCCGACCTCAGGAGCTTGGCGCCGGCCACCGAGGCGTCGGTGCGCTCCAGCTCGCTCACAAGAGCACCCAGCGCGTCCGGCCGCGGCAGCGCATCGTCGTGCAGAACCCATACGTGCGTAGTGTCGGATCCCAGAACACCGGCCAACTCGCCCGGCGACGCCACCCAGGTCATACCGCGGACACCGGCAGCTTCCCGCTCGGCATCCCCACCTCCGACGACGGCAACGGACTCCGGCTCGTACACTTGGGCTTCGATCGCGTCGAGCGCACTGCCAACCGACCCGGCACGCGCGATGACGGCGGCAAGAACGAATGCCTTGTGATCGGAGGACGACATGCGGACGCCATTGTGGAGCCGGCCGGGCTCTACCGCAATCCAACAGGGAAACCGCCCATGGTTCGGATAGCGCTACTTTCCGGCGGTGTCGGCGGAGCACGACTGGCGCGCGGTCTATACGCGCTCGACGGGATCGACGCCTCGATCATCGTGAATGTAGGAGATGATGAAGTTGTCTACGGTCTCGACGTATCCCCCGACATCGACACCGTCCTCTACACACTCGCGTCCGTAGAGGGACCGCACGGGTGGGGCATCGAAGGCGATGCCGCCGACGTGATGTCACATCTCGAGGCCCTTGGACTCGACACATCCTTTCACATCGGCGACAGAGACCTCGCGACCAACCTGGCGAGAACACAAATGCTGCGAGACGGCGCTTCTCTCTCCGAGGTGACCCGCAGGATCGCATCGGCGCTCGGTGTAGCCGCGACGATCCTGCCTGTCACCGACGACACGGTGAGAACGATGCTGCGAGTCGACGATGGCTGGATCCGCTTCCAGGAGTACTTCGTCCTCCGCGGGCAGAAGGACACCGTCCACGACATCCGATTCGACGGTGCCGATGTCGCGACCCCCGCACCGGGGGTGCTCGACGCGGTCAGAGCTGCGGATGTGGTCCTGATCGCGCCATCGAACCCGCCCTTGTCGATATGGCCGATCCTCGCCATCCCGGACGTGGCCGACGCCGTCGCCGCGTCGCCTCGGGTGATCTGCGTGAGCCCACTGTTCGGAGGGCGGGCACTCAAGGGACCGGCGCACGTGGTGCTGCGCTCGCTCGGCATGTCGGCCGGCAACCGCGGGGTGGTAGAGGCGTACCGGAGTCTCCTCGACGACCTCGTGATCGACATCGGGGACGCTCCCGATCGTAGCCAGCTTTCCGACATGGGCCTTCGGGTCCATGTGCACGACACCAGGATCTCGGAATCGGGCGCAGCCTCCGCCTTCGCAGAGTGGCTCATAGGCCTCCTGTGACTCTCTCGGTCATTCCGGTGCCAGGGATCGGCGAGGTGCACGAGGGCGACGATCTAGCCGCACTCATCCTGTCGGCGCTGCTCACCGGTGAGACCGCGCTGCGCAACGAAGACGTCGTCGTGGTGACCCACAAGGTCGTTTCGAAGGCTGAGGGATCGGTGGAGCCATACGATGGCGAACATGAGTATCGCCGAATCGTCGAGCGAGAGTCACAGGCGGTGATCCGACGCAGGGGCGATCTGACCATCTCGATCACCCGCCAGGGCTTCATCTGTGCCAACGCCGGAGTGGACCGTTCGAACGTTCAGCCCGGTCACGCGGTGCTCCACCCTCGGAACCCCGATCGTTCAGCACACCGACTCCGACGGCGATTCGAACACGAGACCGGCACACGTCTAGCCGTCGTGATCACCGACACCTTCGGGCGGGTGTGGCGCAGAGGTCTCACAGATGTTGCGATCGGCGTTTCGGGTATTGCGCCGCTGCTCGACTACCGCGGAACGGTCGACACGTGGAACCGGCGCCTCGAAGTGACCGAGGTGGCCATCGTCGACGAAATCGCCGCCGCGGCCGATCTCGTCATGGGCAAGGCCGACAACATACCGGTGGCGATCGTGCGAGGGCTCATCTGGGAACCCGGTGAAGGACGCGCCACTGATCTCGTGCGACCTCCGGAAGAGGATCTCTTCCGCTGACTAACGGAACGAATCGACGGTCCGTCGCAGGCCCTCGTCGAGCGACGTCCATGCGCGCCATCCGAGGAGCTTGGACGCCAGGGAAGGGTCGACCACGGATCGGTAGACATCACCCGGTCTCGGATCGGCAAACACCGGGTTCTGGTCGAACCCGATGATCGAGGCCAGCAGTCTGAACAGCGCGACCACCGAGGTCTCGATTCCGGTGCCGATGTTGATGAGCCGTCCGCCCTCGACGCCGCCCGCACGCACACACGCATCGACCACATCCGTGACGAAGACATAGTCGCGCGTCTGCCCTCCATCCCCGAAGACCACCGGCCGTTTCCCCTGCAACATGAGGTTCGAGAAGATCGACACGACCCCTGCTTCCCCGAGCGGATCCTGGCGCGGCCCGAACACATTGGAGAACGCGGCCAGCACGTAGTCCACACCGGTCGTGTCCTTGTAGTAGCGGAAGTAGTCCTCGACCACCTTCTTCGAGATCCCATATGGCGAGTCCGGGTGTTTCGCGTGAGACTCCTTCGCAGGGAGTCTGGCGCCGGCGCCGTAGATCGCCCCTCCCGACGATGCCGCCACGACTCTGACAGCTTCCACACGCTTTGCGCCTTCCAGAACATTCAGAGTCCCAAGGATGTTGATCGACGCGTCCAGCATCGGATCGCGAGCGGACACGGCTACCGACGCCTGGGCGGCCAGGTGAAACACCAGTTCGGGCTGGAAACGCTCCATCGCGGTGACGAGCGCGTCCTCTCTGATGTCGAGCTGATGGAACTGGACATGGCCCCGGCCACGCGCATCGGCCAAGTTGCCGAGATGGCCGCTGGAGAGATCGTCGATGACCAGCACCTCCCACCCCTCATCGATGAGCCGGTCGACGAGGTGCGACCCGATGAAGCCGGCGCCACCGGTAACCAGCGCCTTCATCTGACGATCGACCCCTTGGGGACGAACCGCACGCCGATGAGCCGGAGGAGTGCCGGGATCCCGTCACGCCACGAGATCTTCTTGCCTTCGGTGGCCTCCCGTCCGGTATACCGAATCGGCACCTCGTAGATGCGATAGCCCAGTCTCAGAATCTTGGCGGTCACCTCGGGCTCGATGTCGAACCTGTTGGCGGTCAGATGGAGAGAGCGTGCGAGATCCCCCTCGATCAACTTCGAGCAGGTCTCCATGTCAGAGAGCGTCGTGTTGTACAACACGTTGGTGACAAGACTGAGGAAACGGTTCCCGACCCAATGCCAAAACAGCATGTTGCGCCGCTCCCCCGTGAACCGGGATCCGTACACCACCGATGCGACTCCTTCGAGCGCCGGGCGGAGCAACGCCGGCCAATCTCTCGGGTCATACTCCAGGTCGGCGTCGTAGACGATGATCCAGTCGCCCGTGGACGCTTCAATCGCCCTCCGAATGGCGGCACCCTTGCCGATGTTCTTCGATTGGTGGAGCACTCGCACCGTCGAGTCGGCCAACTGGTCGACGACCTCTCCGGTGCCGTCCGTCGAGCCGTCGTCGACGATGATGATCTCCCGTTCGACGGGCAGGTCGACCCCGCGAGCTCTTCGCACGGCTTCGCCCACCGTCTGTCGTTCGTTGTACACGGGAATGAGGATCGAGAGTTTCACCAGAAGAAGGCTAGTTGCGAGTTGCACTCGCAACTAGCCCAGCGAACGGCAAACAGCAAACAGCAGACAGCCCGCGATCGCGTGTCCAAGAAGACCCAGGTAGCCTCAGCGGCGGAGCAACGCTGGCAGGAGCCTCCAGAACTCGACCCGGATGGTCCTCTTGCTGTCAGCTGGCGAGCGAAGCTCGCCTACCGCCCTATCCCTTGATAGCTGAGGCCCAGCCGCCGCACGGCCACCGGATCCAGTAGGTTCCGTCCGTCGACGATGGCGCTGCCTCGCATGGCACGCGCGACCTCGTGCAGGTCAACCGTTCGGTACTCGGACCATTCGGTGGCGATCAACAGGACATCAGCGCCTTGTGCTGCTGCGATTGGTGTGTCCACCTGCTCGAGTCCGTCCCTTGTCACGTGTGCCTGCGGATCGTGAGCGCGGATCAGACAGTCCTCCTCCAGTAGGCGCTCAGCGATTGCGATTGCCGGTGAGGAACGGGTGTCGTCCGTGCCGGCCTTGAACGCAAGACCCCAGAGGGCGACCGTTTTCCCGGCGAGCGAGCCGCCGGCGCCGCGTCGAACATGATCGACCACTCTGTCGCGCTGGATGTCATTGATGCGGATCACGCTCTTCAGCAACGCGAAGTCGTAGCCCGCTTCCTCTGCGACTGCGACCAGCGCATTGGTGTCCTTTGGGAAGCAGGAGCCACCAAAACCGGGCCCTGGGTTGAAGAAGTGGAATCCGATCCTGCTGTCATAGCCCATACCCAACAGCACATCTTTGACGTCGGCACCGACTGCCTCGCATAGGTTTGCGATCGCGTTGGCGAATGTGATGCGGGTCGCCAAGAACGCATTGGCCGAGTACTTGACCATCTCCGAGGAAACCGGATCGGTGACGACGAGCGGAGCCTGCAGTCCCCGGTACAGCTCGATCATCGTTTCAGCCGCACGTTGGTCCGTGGTCCCGATGACGACTCTGTCGGGATGCAGGAAGTCGGAGATCGCCGATCCTTCGCGCAGGAACTCCGGGTTGCTGATCGCTACAGCGTCGGACCCCTGATCGCGTAGCACCTCCTGAATACGTGCGACGGTCCCAACCGGAACGGTGGACTTCAGCACGACGATCGCCCCCGGCGCGAGCGCCCCGACGATCTCATCGAGCACGGCGTAGACGATGGAGGTGTCGGCCGCGCCGTCCTCGCCCTGCGGAGTCGGAAGGGCGAGAAACACGACGTCTGTATCGCGGACCGCCTCCACATTTGAGCTGAAGACGGTGAGGCGTCCGTCGTCGACCGCAGCCTGAAGGAACTGGGTGAGCTCAGGTTCATAGATCGGAGACTCACCCTTGCGAAGCGTGTCGACCCTTCGTTGGTCGCTCTCTCCGACCTTCACCGAGTGGCCGAGGGTGGCGAGGCCGACGGCGGTCGCCAAGCCGACGTAGCCGGCGCCGATAACAGCAACATCCATCAGCCGAACGATACTCGACGTGTCAGCCTTGGGCATCTCTTCCAACGATGACGATCACGTCGACTGAGCTGGGGACCGTCCCCGGCACCGCTTCGCCCACTCCGGCCTTCTTCGCGACCACCCGCGCCAACGCGAGGTTGTCG
Organism: uncultured bacterium; assembly: GCA_963827865.1. Classification (GTDB taxonomy): domain Bacteria; phylum Actinomycetota; class Acidimicrobiia; order Spongiisociales; family UBA4744; genus CAYLHS01. The sequence continues at coordinate 191,857 of CAWHCO010000003.1, forward strand.
GGCGCGGCGATGATCTGCGTCGTGGCGAAGTCGTCTCGTTCCGCATCGCCCACGTCCGTGACTTCGATGCCATCACCGCCGAGTCTGTCCGCCATCGTCGACGCGGCTCCGGGGACCCCGCTGCCGTTGAGTATCTGTACACGGATCGCGTCGGTCGTGGCGACAGCGAGGGGGTCGCCGACGGCGAACGCCTCGAGCAGCGCGCTCGCCTCTGGTTCCTTCTCGATCTGGTAGGAGACGTTGTCGATCGTCTTTGAGTAGGTCGGAAGCGTTGTGCTCTCGATGGTCGACCCGTTGACGGACCGCAACGACCAGGCGAGACCGACGATCTCGTTCTCAGTGAGTGTCGAGTCCACGGTCAGATGGCTGGCGATCGTTTGAGTGAGCGACGTTGCGGCGGTGATCGACGAGGGCCGCTTGATCTCTGCCAGGATCGCGAGGATGAGCTGCTGCTGGCGGCGCGTCCGACCGATATCGCTCGCGTCGACCGACTTCCACGACCCGTCGATCAGCTCCTGGTAGTGACGGGATCGTGCGTAGGCGAGTGCCGTCGCCCCGTCGAGCGTTTGGGTACCGGCGTCGACGCTGAAACCCGACTTGAGATCTCTTGCGGGGTAGGGGAACGAGAGCTGCACGCCACCCAGTTCGTCGACGATTGCAGCGAAACCGACGAAGTTGACCTCCATGTAGTGGTTGATGTCGAGTCCGGTCACTTGACGGACGGTGCGGACCATCAACTCGCTCCCACCGAACGCGAAGGCCGCGTTGATCTTGTTCGTTCCATGACCGTCGATGTCGACGTGAAGGTCGCGTGGAATCGACAGCACCTGCACACGGTCGTCCGAGGGATAGACCTTCACCAGGATGATCACATCTGCACGTTGGCCCGGGAAGTCGCCGAAGTTCGTCCCAAGCGCATCGGTGACACCCTCCCTCGAATCCGAACCGATGATCAGAAATGTCTTCGCAGGCTCATCCTTGGTGCCTCCCGTATCCACGCTCTGTGGGCTTGTCGCCGGTGTCAACACCGGCACCACATCGGTGTCCCGGGTCAGGTTGTCGCTGAACGAGTCGGACACGTGCTTGACCAGGAAGGCGGAGGCGATGGCTGCGACACCGAGAACCACCGCGATGGCCAACAGCGTGCGCAGGAACCACTTCCCGACACGGGAACGCGGAACAGGATGAGGGGAATCGGGAGAGTTCGACATGGACGACCGAAAGACTAGCGAGGTCTGGGGATGACGCGGCCCCGGCTACGACTCCGACACCGAGCGCACCTCTCCGGAGGACAGGGCGACGACCGACCCGCCGGTTGACACCAACAGGCGCCCCGATTCATCGACTCCTATCGCGTGTCCCGCCCCCTCAGGCGACCAGGTGACCGCCCTACCGATCGTGGTGCATGTCGCTCGATACTCGTCGATCCCCCACCGTTCGGGACCTGCGTCCAGTCGGCTCAGGAGTTCGTCCACCCACCGCGACGCCAACACCGGTGCCGCATCAGGTCCAGGATCCGATTCGAACGCCCCGCAGGACTCCTCGGGAGCGTCGGGCCACCAGAGATTCACGCCGAGACCGCAGACGACCGCACTCCCATCCGTCTCGGTGAGGATGCCTCCCACCTTGCGACCATCGATAACGAGGTCGTTGGGCCACTTCAGCGAGCAGTCGAAGATCCCGCGCGAAGCGAGGCCGGCGACCAGCGTGATCCTGGGCCATGCCTCCACCGGCCACGAAGGTGTCCACTTGAAGGAAGCGGCCAATGCTCTCGGCGCGTTCCACCACGGCCGTCCCGACCTTCCCCGGCCGGCGCTCTGTCGTGCCGCCACCACCAGCACCGGTTGCGGGCGCGTTCTCGCCTCGTCCTGGGTGGACGTCACCTCGTCGAGACAAATGATGTCGTAATGTGTAGCCATTCGCAGCGATCGAGAGTCGAAAGCCAATCTACGCATGGGTACCGAAGAACGCATCGAGGAACTGCGCAGGCTGCGGGCCGAGGCACTCCGCTCGGGCAGCCAGCGCGCCATCGACCGCCAGCACGAGCAGGGGAAACTGACGGCGCGGCGAACGCCTCGAGACGCTGCTCGACAAGGGGTCCTTCCAAGAGATCGACACGTTCGTTCGCCATCAGGCCCGTGGCTTCGGTATCGAAGACAAACGGCCGGCCGGCGATGCCGTCGTGACCGGGTGGGGAACCGTCGACGGCAGGGTCGTGTTCGTGTTCGCCGAAGACTTCACGGTATTCGGAGGTTCGCTCGGCCGAGCGGTCAGCGAGAAGATCGTCAAGGTGATGGATGCGGCGCTTCAGACGGGCGCCCCGCTTGTCGGCCTCAAGGACTCGGGCGGAGCAAGGATCCAAGAAGGGGTCGCGTCACTCGACGGCTACGGGCGCATCTTCGAACGGAACGTGCGATCATCAGGAGTCATCCCCCAGATCTCGGTGATCATGGGTCCGTGCGCAGGAGGGGCCGTGTACTCGCCGGCGATCACCGATTTCGTGTTTCAGGTCAAGGAGTCGAGTCACCTCTTCATCACCGGTCCGGACGTCATCAGGGCGGTGACCGGCGAGGAGGTCACATTCGAAGAGCTGGGCGGGGCATTTGCTCACGCCGGCACCTCCGGCGTCACTCACTTCGTCGCAGGAGACGGACCCGATGCCCTCGAACAGGTCCGCTATCTACTCTCGTTCCTTCCGCAGAACAACATGGAGACCCCACCGCACTTCGCTCCCTCCGATCGGCCCGACCGGCTCGAATCCGCCCTCGACTCGATCATTCCCGACTCCGCCAACCAACCGTATGACGTCGTCGATGTGATCGAGCGGGTTGTCGACGTCGGCGAGTTCTATCAGGTGCACCAGCACTGGGCGCAGAACATCGTCGTAGGGTTCGCCAGACTCGACGGATACAGCATCGGGGTCATCGGCAACCAGCCCTCGGTGCTGGCAGGGACGCTGGACATCGCCGCATCAACGAAGGCGGCCCGCTTCGTTCGCTTCTGCGACGCGTTCAACATTCCTCTCATCACACTCGTCGACGTTCCCGGCTTTCTGCCCGGTGTCGATCAGGAGCACGGAGGAATCATCAGGCACGGCGCCAAGCTGCTGTACGCCTACAGCGAGGCGACCGTGCCCAGGATTACGGTGATCACTCGAAAGGCGTACGGCGGAGCCTATGTGGTCATGAACTCTCGGGGCATTCGCGCCGACATCGTCTACGCGTGGCCCTCGGCGGAGATCGCCGTCATGGGTGCCCAAGGTGCCGTCAACGTCGTGTTCCGTCGCGACCTCGCGGCCGCCGACAATCCGGATGAAAAGCGCCAAGAGCTGATAGCCGACTACGAACGACGCTTCAACAACCCGTACCGGGCAGCCGAATTGGGATTGGTGGATGAAGTGATCGAACCGAGCCAGACACGACCAAGGCTGATCCGCTCCCTGGACATGCTCCGTACCAAGCGAGAGTCGCTCCCATCGAAGAAGCATGGGAACATCCCGCTGTGAGCCCGCGAATCTCAGCACCCCGACCCATTACCTCCCTGCTCGTGGCCAATCGCGGGGAGATCGCCGTTCGTGTGCTCCGATCGGCAAAAGAGATGGGCATGCGCACTATCGCCGTCTACTCGGAGCTGGACCGCGACGCTCTCCACACCCTGGTCGCGGACGAGGCTTGGAACATCGGACCGGCACCGTCGTCGGAGTCCTACCTCGATTCGCACCGCATCCTCAGGGTCGCCAAGGAGGCCGGGGCCGACGCCATCCATCCTGGCTACGGGTTCCTCGCCGAAAACGCCGACTTCGCTACGGAGGTGGCCGACGCCGGACTCATCTGGGTCGGACCCCCACCCGAAGCGATCATCACGATGGGCTCCAAGATCACCGCAAGGCAGGCGGCCATAGAGGCCGGTGTTCCCGTGGTGCCCGGAATGACCGAGCCACTCTCGTCCGTCGAGGAGGCATTCACGATCGCCGGGGAGTTCGGGTTTCCGGTGGCCGTCAAGGCCGCACACGGCGGAGGCGGAAAAGGGATGCGCATCGTCGGGGATGCAACCGCGCTCAAAGAGGCGATAGAGGGCGCCAAACGTGAGGCAGAGGCGTACTTCGGAGATCCAGAGGTCTACATCGAGAAGTACATCGAGAAACCTCGCCACATCGAGGCGCAGATCTTCGCCGATGATCACGGCCACACGGTGTTCCTCGGGGAACGTGACTGCTCCCTCCAGCGACGCCACCAGAAACTGATCGAGGAGACCCCCGCCCCCAACCTGCCCGACCGCCAGCGACGAGCAATCGGACGTGCCGCCATTCAGATGGCGAAAGCCTGCGACTACCGGGGAGCGGGAACCGTCGAGTTCCTCGTCGACTCCGACGACAACTTCTACTTTCTGGAGATGAACACCCGACTCCAGGTCGAGCACACCGTGACCGAGATGGTCACCGGGCTCGACCTCGTCCAAGAACAGCTGAGCGTTGCGAGCGGCCTGCCGTTGTCCTTCACCAACGCAGAGCGAACAGGGCACGCCATGGAGTTTCGCATCAACGCAGAGGATCCGGCCGAGGGCTTCAGGCCGCACCCGGGTCGGATCGTCGACTACAGGGAGCCGGCCGGGTTCGGCGTACGTGTGGATTCCGGTGTGACGACCGGCTCAGAGATCAGCCGCTACTACGACACTCTGATGGCCAAGCTCATCGTGTGGGGCCGAGACCGCGACCAGGCGATCGCCAGGGCCAAGCGCGCGCTCGGCGAGTTCAGGATCGTGGGTGTTCCGACCACCATCCCGGCGCACCTGATCATGCTCGACAACGAAACCTTCAGGCAGGGTCGCCACCACACAGCGCTCGTCGAAGACGACATCGACTTCTCGGACCTCGTTCAGTCGATCCACCCGCCGATCGAAGAGGACGAGGCGCTTGCACGACGCGACATGACCGTCGAGATATCCGGCAGGAGATACACGGTCACGTTCTGGGCACCCGAGGCGCCCACTGCAGGAGGACTACCCCGACGCAAGCCACCGAAGCTCGCTCGAACCGCGGCCGTCACGTCGGATGACGCTGGCATCATCGCGTCGCCGATGCAGGGAACCATCGTTAAGGTGCACGTTGAGGCGGGAGACCGAGTCCGGAGCGGGGACCCGATCTGCGTGCTCGAAGCGATGAAGATGGAGAACGAAGTGCGTTCTCAGGTCGACGGCGAGGTCATAGAGATGAAGGTGCGGCCGGGTGACACCATCTCAACGGGCCAGGTCATCGCGGTCATCAGGTAGGGGCTCGCTCCGCTCGCCGTTTCCTCCCCCAGCGAGCGAAGCGAGTGTTGGGGGAGGTGGACTTGGCCGTAGGCCAAGGACGGAGGGGGTCGTTCCCACCAACGTACCCCGCTCACGACCCCCCTACCCCAGCGGCTTGGCCGCCGCGGTACTTTCCCCCCAACGTCGCCCTGCGGGCTCCTGGGGGGACCAACCGCGGACGGACGCAGTCCGTTCGCTAGGGGCGGTACTCGCCGAAGACGTCCCTGAGGGCGTCTGACACTTCCCCGAGTGTCGCTTCGGCTCGCAGTGCTTCCTTCATCGGGTACAGCAGGTTGGCGTTTCCCCTAGCGGCCTTCCGAACGTTGTCGAGCAGTATCTCTATCTGGCTCCCATCGCGGCGAGCCCGAAGCCTCGCGAGCCGTTCCGTCTGTTCCTGCTGAATCGACGCGTCGACCCGCAACACCGGGATCTCCTCTTCCTCCCCTTCTTCGAGGAACGCGTTCACTCCGACGACCGTCTGATCGCCCGACTCGATCCTGCGGGCGGTTTCATAGGCGGCGTCCTCGATGGCGCGCTCGAGGGAAGCCAGCCTCGATCGCCTTGACGGCACCGCCCAACGCGTCGACCTCGGCGAGCAGGGTGAGGGCTTGGCTTTCCAAGGCGTCGGTCAGCGCCTCGACGAAGTACGAGCCTGCGAGCGGATCGACCGTCTCGGCGATACCCGCCTCGAACGCGAGGATCTGTTGCGTCTTCAGAGCGATCTTGGCGGCCTTCTCCGTCGGCAATCCCAGCGCCTCGTCGAAGGAGTTCGTGTGCAGCGACTGTGTACCTCCGAGGACTGCCGACAACGCTTCGACCGTGGTACGCACGATGTTCAGCTCTGGTTGCTGAGCGGTGAGGGTGCTGCCTGCGGTCTGCGTGTGGAAGCGCATCTGCCACCCCTTCGGATCGGTTGCCCCGACGCGGTCCCTCATGAGTCCGGCCCACATGCGACGAGCGGCCCTGTACTTGGCGACCTCCTCGAAGAACTGGCTATGTGCGTTCCAGAAGAACGAGAGCCGTGGGGCGAAACGGTCCACGTCGAGTCCGGCGTCGAGTGCGGCTTCGACATAGGCGAGACCGTTGGCGATCGTGAACGCCAGTTCTTGTGCAGCGGTCGCACCAGCCTCTCGCATGTGGTACCCGCTGATCGAGATCGTGTTCCACGACGGCAGTTCCTCGGCGCAGTACGAGAACACATCTGTGACCAGCCGCATCGATGCGGTAGGTGGATAGATATAGGTACCGCGTGCGACGTACTCCTTCAGGATGTCGTTCTGCACGGTTCCCTTGATTCTCTCGCCAGGGACCCCCTGCTCTTCTGCGACGAGTTCATAGAGCAACAGGAGGATGGCCGCAGTCGCGTTGATCGTCATCGACGTGCTCACGTCTCCGAGTGGAATCCCATGAAAGAGACGCCGTATGTCTTCGATACCGTCGATCGCGACTCCGACTTTCCCCACCTCTCCCTCGGACATCGGGTGGTCGGAGTCATACCCCATCTGTGTGGGCAGGTCGAAGGCTACGGAGAGCCCGGTCTGACCGGCCTCCAGCAGCGCTCTGAACCGTAGGTTCGTTGCATCGGCGTCGCCGAACCCCGCATACTGGCGCATGGTCCAGAGCCGACCCCGATACATGGTTGGATACGGTCCGCGTGTGTACGGGAACGCCCCGGGTTCCCCGATACGTTCGGGAACCTCCTCGGGACGGTAGACGGTCTCGATGTCGATGCCGCTACTGGTCCGATGCGCGTCGTCATTCTGATTCATGGGTATCCTCGCGGATGCTACTCGCCGTGCCCCGGGTGAAACATGGCTGCACCGATCCACGAACTCGAACGTAGAGAGATCAGAAGTCGCTGGTTCATCGCGCTCGCATCGCTCCTGTCGATCGCGCTGCTGTCTTCGACGTGGCTCGCGTTGTTCTCGTTCTTCGGGTCCAGCACCGCGTTCGGAGTGTTCCAAGGACTCGAGACCAGGTACGTTCCGGACGTTCAGGTGATGCAGCTCGACTTCCCTGATCTGTCGCGCACGTCAACGATTCTCACACTGAAGAACGAGGAACTCGCCGAACTCGACGACGGCAAGAACAGCGATCCCGTCAGGATCGAGGATGTGCCCGAGCTGGTGGTCCACGCCGCCCTCGCAGCGGAGGACAACACCTTCTACGAGCACGAAGGGGTCAACTTCGGGGCGATCATCAAGGCATTCATCGACAACTACCGGTATGGAACCAAACGTGGTGGTTCGACCATCACCCAGCAGGTCGTGGGAAGCAACTTCGTGGCCGACACGAGCACGTACACCGGGAAACTGACGGAGGCCTTCGTCGCCGTCGAACTCGAACGCCGCTACACCAAGGATCAGATCCTCGAATTCTACCTGAACTCCGTGTACTTCGGGTCGGGTGCCTACGGCGTCAAGGCTGCCGCCCTGGAGTACTTCGGCAAGGACCTCGACAAACTCACCGTTGGCGAAGCAGCCGCACTGGTCGTCCCGATCCGCAGCCCGAAGACCTACGACCCCCGCAACAAGCTGGAGAATGTCGAAAGCCGCCGCACCGACGTCCTCGACGTGATGGCGAAGAAGGGGTGGATCACCGAGGCACAAGCGGAGGCGGCGAAGAAGGAGGATCTCGCGTCCGAGATCGTCCCGCACTCGACGTTCAGCGGTCCTGCAGATCACGTCGTCGCGGCGGTGAAGACCGACCTCTTGCACGATCCCGAGTTTGCGTTCCTGGGTGCCACCACGGAGGAACGCAAGAAGGCGATCTTCGGCTGCCCCTCCGACGACACGACCTGCCAGGGCGGTGGAGGGTTGAAGATCTACACGACGATCAACCTCGACCTGCAGGAGAAGGCAAACTCGATTCTCGAAACCTGGCTCCCCTACCCAGACCCGTCGACGCTGACCGAGGATCAGCTGAACGCCTGCATCGCCCGCTACAACGCCACGCAAACGATTGTTCCAGAGACCTTCGGACTCCGCTGCGCACCGACGGGCGCCATCTCGATGATCGACAACGACACTGGGGCAATCACGGTCATGTCGTCGGGACTGCCGTTCGATGTGGAGCAGTTCGACCTTGCACTCAAGGCGCAACGCAACCCGGGCTCATCGTTCAAACCGTTCGGCTTGGTCGCCTACCTGGAGTCCGGCGGGTCGCTGAACTCGTTCTGGGACGCCAGAAGCCCTCTTCAGATCCAGTGCCCGTTCGCGTGCAGCGGGAGCTCGGACATCTGGACGGTGAGCAACGCCGGTTCGAGCATCGAGCCTGGGCTCAGATTGGCCGACGCGACGAGGCGATCGGTCAACACCGTGTACGCCCAGGTGTCGGTCGCGGTTGGACCCGAGCACATCATCGACGTCGCCCGACGCATGGGTGTGAATAAGTCGCAACTCCCGACCGTCTACTCGATCGTTCTAGGAGCCGGCGGGGCCACCCCGATCGAGATGGCGTCCGCCTTCACCAACTTCGCCACCAACGGCGTGTGGGCGGCACCGTACCTGATCGAGCGTATCGAGGGACCAGACGGATCGGTGCTGTACCAGCATGAGACGACCCACACGCAAACCGTCGATCCGGCAGTCATCGCCGCGGCGAGGAGACCGCTCCTTCAGGTCCCAACAAGTGCGGGAACGGCCCCTGCGGCGAATATCGGCCGCCCGCAGGGAGGCAAGACGGGGACTCACCAGAACTACATGGACGCCTGGTTCGTCGGCTTCGTTCCCCAGTATTCGACGGCGGTGTGGGTTGGCTATCCCGACTTCCAGTATCCGATGCGGGACATCACGATCAACGATCAGTACTACTCGCGGGTCTACGGTGGCACGATCCCAGCGCCGATCTGGGCAGAGTTCATGACGTACGCCTTGCAGGACGTTCCCGACGGTGCATTCCCGGCCGATCCGGCGGGGGTCGACCAGTATTTCAAGGTTCCCCCGGCGACCGTCCCTGACGTCGTCGGCATGGTCGGGGGTCTCGACCAGACAGGTGGACGACAGGCGGGCGATCCGGAATCGACACCGACGGCAAAGGACATCATCTACGCAGCGCACCTCCAACCCATCCTCGTTGAAGTGGACTCGCTCGAGCCGGAAGGCACCGTGGTCGAGCAGAGCCCAGGGCCTGGTTCCTCGTGGACCGACGAGAACGGCAACGTCATCGACGTCGCGCAGGGCGACGAGGTGACCCTCTCGGTCTCCACCGGCTTGCCACCGAAAGCCCCCCTGCCCGACTTCACCAACATGACCGTCGAGCAGGTGGTCGCGGCACTCGATCAGTTCAAACTGGACACCGGCGTCGAGCTCACTTTCACCACCCAACAGGTGATCACGGCCGAACCGTCCTTGTACGGGATCGTGCTCGCCACGAGCCCGGCACAAGGGTTCGTCGTCACCTACGGCGACCCTCTCACCCTGTTCGTGGGCGCTGCGCCCTGAGTTTTCGCGTTCTCGCTTGAGCTACTTGACGTTGGTTAGCAATTGTTGATATGACTGCGGCCGTGAAGGTTGCAGCACCCGGGAACCAACGCGATGCTCGTCCTCCCGTCGCGAATCACGCCGTGCCGGGCCTGGGTGCTGCAACCCGAGCAAGCGCAGCGAAACGTCCCATGATCGCCCCGCGGCTCTGGCACGACGGACTCGTGGGCGTAGCCCCCGACTCTCCATACGTGCGTCGATTCTGGACTGCGATACTCGGCCCCACCGCGGTTGCCGAACTACTCCGACTTACGACCGCCGCTCGCCGCGAGGCACAACTGCGTCGTCCGCTGCGCCTCGCCCAACTCGTCGCAGAAGGACTCGTCGCTCTCGAGTCGGGTGACGTACTGGTTCGCTCCACGGTCCCTCTCCTCGGTCCGAGGCAGCTACGGAGACTGAACCACTCGCTGAAGGCCGAACACCAGGTAGTGCTCGTACGGCTCTTTGGCTGACCTGGGCTACGCTGCCTCACATGATCGACCGCACCGGCATGGAGATCTCCGTCGCGGATCTGGCGGCCCACAAGCGAGGCGAGATCGTGATCGTCGACATCCGTGGCGAGGCGGAGTACGCAGAAGGCGCGATTCCTGGTGCAGTCCACATTCCCGAAGAGCTCCTCGAGCGGACCATCTCGGACGTCGCGGGTCGCGACGACGAGATCGTCCTCTACTGCGATGGCGGACGGCGATCGCTCACGGCAGCCCACTCGCTCGTGGATTCGGGCTACTCGAGCGTCAGGTCCCTCGCCGAGGGTTCGAATGCGTGGAGGAGGGCCGGACGACCGTGGGAGATACCGAACGCTCTGGCGAGCCGCTATGCACGCCACATCGCGCTGCCGGAGATCGGCCGGAAAGGACAGCAGCGGCTGCTCGACTCCAAGGTGCTGATCGTCGGCGCCGGCGGCCTTGGATCACCGGCGGCTCTCTACCTGGCCGCAGCGGGTGTCGGAACGATCGGCATCGCCGACTTCGACGATGTGGCGCTCTCCAACCTGCAGCGCCAGATTCTTCACACGACCTCTCGAGTCGGGATGTCCAAGGTCTCGTCGGCTGCACAGACACTGAACGATCTCAACCCGGACGTGACCGTCGTCCAGTATCGAGAGGCGCTCAACGCGGACAACGTGCTCGGCATCATGCACGGATATGACGTGGTCCTCGACGGTACGGACAACTTCCCGACGCGCTACCTGCTGACCGACGCGTCTCTTCACCTGCGGGTACCCGTCGTCTATGGGGCGGCGCTTCGTTTCGAGGGGCAGGTGAGCGTGTTCAAGCCCTATGACGGCCCGTGCTATCGGTGCCTGTTCCCGGAACCCCCGCCGCCCGAGCTGGCCTCGTCCTGCGCGGAGGCCGGCGTGCTGGGCGTGGTCACCGGCATCGTGGGATCGATCGAGGCGCTCGAGGTGATCAAGCTCCTTCTCGGCATCGGCGAGCCGCTGGTCGGCAGATTGCTCGTATACGACGCCCTCGACGAGGACCTGCGGGTGCTCCGTGTTCGCCGCGATCCTGCGTGCCCCGCCTGCAGCGATGCTTCACACCCGCCACGTCTCATCGACTACGACTGGCACTGCACTCCCGCCGGTACGGTCGACCGATCTCCCTGACCTACCCAGTTTGGCGAGCACGGACGGCGTGAAGCGCGTTGGCCATGAACTGGGCCATCAGATCCCGGCTCATGTTCTTGTTCGGCTCGTACGTCCCACTCAGGGTGATCACCCCGAGCTGCTTCAGCTGGTTGATCGCTATCAGCGCCTCTTGAGACACGCCACCGATATCCGAGAAACCCTGATCGGACCCATCGGGAAGGGTGATGCCGTCCACTTGGAGAAGTCGCACGATGAACAGGGCCATCTGCCAGCGAGGCACGTTGGCGCTCGGTGTGAACGTGGTCGGGGATGTGCCCTTCGTCACGCCTATCTGACGGAGCTGGTTGATGGCGAGCTGGTAGGCGGGTTCGAGCGATTGGATGTCCTTGAATGTCGACGTACCGCCGTCCGTCAGGTCGTACCCGCCTGCGGTGTGTAGCCGGGTGAGGAACAGCGCCATCTGCCAGCGAGGCACCGGGTCGTCCGGGCAGTAGCGGTTCTCGGCGCATCCTTGAGTGATCCCGGCCTGCCATATCTCCAGCACGTCGTCTAGGTACTGGTTGCCTGTGAGGTCGGTGAACGGGTTGACGACCGGTTGCACGTCGACCGGCGGGTTGGTGATCGGCCCCACAGGATCGCCATCCAGTCCGGTGACGTGTGGGGAGGGAAGTGACAGGTTGGCGCGCAGCCATGCGCTGCCTTTGATCGCCGTCACCGGGGAGCCATGCGAGGTCCCGCTGAACTGCACCGACGCGCTCGGAGCGGGATTCATCAGTCCGGCCGTGTCGACGGTGTCCCAGCCCAGATCTGCGGCGATGACCGCCGTGTCCACGTCCTTCTGCCAGACGGCGTTCGGGTTCAGGTTCGGATCGGCCGACCAGTGGTCGTCGACGGACACCAGATAGGGGTACTGGATCGACGAACCGAAGCCGTCGATATTGGACTCGGTGTCTCCTGCCGACGACGAGAAGTAGAACGCTCCGATCACCTGGCTCTTGGTGAAGTCCGGCCAGTCGAATCCCTGGTAGGAGACGACCTTCCCCGAGGTGGCAGCCACGGCGGCAACCCAGTTCGCCTTGACAAGCCCGGCTTCCGCCGCCCAGCCGAGGTAGACCTGATCTGCGGACGTGTCCTTGAGATGACACCAGCAGCTTGCCTTACGGCTCGCACTCAGACCGGCGTCGGCGTCGGTGCGCAGTGATGGGGTCTCGTTTCCGAGGAAGCGATAGACGGCGTACGTGCGGGCGGCGATCGCCTGCGCCTTGAGCGCTTCCATAGGCCAGGCCGCCGGCATCTCGGCGATCCCCCGCAGATAGTCCTCGAGATCGATGGCGAGGCTCACGTGGAAGTTGCCACCGGCCACCTCAGCACTGCGGATCTTGATCGTCCCGTAGGCGTACTCCTTGCCATCGAGCCACACGTGGGTCCCGTCTGCCCACGAGATCGAAGCACGACACGAGCCGACCTGTGCACCGGTTGCCTCCCCGTTCCGATAGAAGCGGCATCCACTGCCGGTGCGAGCGAAGGTCCACGTCTCGCCCGGCTGGGGATGCTGGCTTCTCGGGCAGGGTCCTTCGCCGTCCCCGGATTGGCAGAGATCCAGTGGACCGCCGATCGGCTTGAAGGTGATGGATGACTGGTTCTGCTCGAGTCCCACCCACAGCGGGTCTTCGACGGTGCTCAGGATGGTGTTTGAGAGAGGAAGTTGGTCCAGGAGCGAAACCTGGGTGCCGGTGTAGTAGTGGGTGAGGATCTGCTCTGCTGCCGAACCTTCGATGGCCATACCGTACGCGCCGTACTGGCTCATGCCGACTCCGTGGCCCCATCCGCCTCCTTGGACACGGAGCACGCCCGTGGCCGCCTGAGCGAACCCGGCCGGGGTGAGCGCGGCGAGTAGCGCCACCACCAATGCGATCGCAACGCGTCTCACGACACCACCGATCCCCATCCGAGTCCGTTCATCATGCGTGCGAGGAATGCAGCCATCTGTCCTCTCGTCACCACACCGGATGGATCATAGGTGCCCGGCCCGGTTCCACTGGTGATCCCGAGCGATGCGAGCTCGTTGATCGCAAGCTGCACGTCAGGAGGAAACGTCGAGATGTCCAAGAACGCGTTCGTACTGGCGACGGGGAGCGCAAACCCGGCATCCGACCAGAGCCTGGTGAGGAAGAGCGCCATCTGCCACCTGGTCACCGGTTGCTCCGGCCCGTAGCGGTACGGGGCGACGCCGGAGGTGATCCCGAGTTCGGCGATTTGGTTGATCGCCTTCTGCATCTCCGGGCTCTTAGCCGAGATGTCGGTGAAGCCGGCGTCGGTGCCGGGCTCTGGCGCGAACGCTGACAGCGACCAGAGCCGGGTGAGGAAAAGGGCCATCTCGCCACGGGTGACCGTCGCAGAGGGGCAGTACCGGTTGGGACCGCAGCCTTTCGTGATCCCGGCGTCGTAGATGGTGATGATGTCCGGTTCGAACACCGACTCGTCGTCGTCGGAGAACGGCGGGTTGTAGGTCCCGAGATGGAACGTGAACGTGGCCGGGCGAGGCACGAGAACGCCGGACTGGGGGGTGGCAACGAGGTTTGCCGTGTAGGTGCCAATCGGTTCGGCCACCCCGCCAAACGTGCCGTCCCATGCCACTGACCCCGCGGATCCCTGTCCGTTCGTGTCGAGGAGGATGGTGCCGTCGGAATCGGTGATCGTGAACGTCCACGTCATCGGCTCGGTGAACTGGAAGGGGAACACGGCGAGGTCGTAGCCAGTGTCCGGGAAGCCCGCGACCGGGTTCTCGGTCGGCCACCCCCCGTAGATCTTCGGATCGGGATCGGAGGCGACCGCCTGACGGTACGTCGGCAAGAGCGCGTAGTTGGCGTTGCCGGGGCATGCCGTGATACCGGTATCACGGTGTCCCGCGATCGCCGACAGTGTGACGGATACGCCCTCCTCGAACTTGGGCGAGCCGAGTGAGACAACCGTCGTGGTCGAGAGTGGATCCACGTGGTTCACGTCGAGGATCCAGGTAGCCAGCGACTCGAACGCCTGCTGCGCCTCGGGACTCGGTGGCACGTCCTGGTAGTAGCCGAGAAACGCGACTCCGGCGGAGTACGAGTTGAAGCCTTTCGTGTGGGCGCCCTGCACGTCGAGGCCGCCGCCCCGCCCCTCGTAGATGGTCCCAAAGCGGTCGATGACGTAGTTGTAGCCGATGTCGTCCCACCCGCGAACGTTGACGTGGTAGGCGCAGATTGCGTAGATGCGGTCTTTCGCCTCGGCGGCGGTGTAGGCGTTCGCCGCTGCGCTCACGCTCGTGTGGTGGACGAAGACCAGCTGGATCCGGTCCACGTAGGACCGATCCGGTTGCGCGCCGTTGAGGCATTGGTCACCACCCCATTCGGATCGCGGGACGATCGCGGGTTGGTCGGGTTGCGCCTGGGCGGGGTTGGATCGGAGGAACGTCAGACGCTTGAGAAAGTGCTGCACTTTCTGGATGAGGTTGAGATTGCGACCGGCGGTCTCCACGTAGTCGGCCTCGAGACCCTCTGTTGGACCTTCGACACGGAACTGCACGGCTTCTGCTTTGCCGACGTACACGGGATCGGTCCCGGTGACAGACCTGGTCGCCTCGGCGCCGTCCGGTCCGTGGTCTTGGCCGGCCTCGAGTTCCACCCATGGCCCCCAGTCGGTGCCATTGTTGGTGGCCCTCACCCACGCGGCAGCCGGCGGTTCGTTCTCTCCCCACGAGAGCCCGACAACGGTGGCTTCAACCGGAATCGGCTCACTCTCCCACGTGGTCTGACTCGCATCGACGGCGAGGGGAATCGAACCGGTCTCGGGAGGTGGTGGCAGTGTCTTCAGGGAGATGTCGGGCACGATCAGGAGCGCGGCAACGAGAATCGAACCCGAGACCAACCGCAACCGCATCTGTTCGCCACCTCTCCCGCGACAGCAACGCGCCCTTCGCCCTCGCCCGTGATATCGGCACGAGTGATGGAGGCTTGAGTCGCAGGATAGGGGACCTGGCGGGTTCCCCGACGACCCTCCCATTCCGTTCTTGCGTGAGCTCACCTAGACAGTATCGACCGTCCTCACGCAAGAACGGTGTGGGCGAACTCAGTTGCGCACCGGGTGCCGGTCGTCGCGCATGTCGCCGCCGGCGACGAGGATGCCGGCCGCGAGCCACCACGTGGGTTCGAAGAGCACCGTCTGGGTCATGGACGGCAGCAACGCCATCAGGAGCGCGACGTAGCCTGCGGCACCCCTCCCCCGCCGGAACACCATCACCAAGATGAGCACGAATGCAGCAGTGCCGACCAGCCCGGTCTCGGCAAGGAGCTCGAGCAGCAGATTGTGCGGTTCCTGGCCGATCTGCTCGGTCTGCCACCCGACGCTGAGGCCGACCCCGGTGATCGGGTGCTGTCTGAACATCCGCACATAGTCGGGCCACACGTCGGCGCGCTCCTCCGACACGTCGAACGCGTCGGCGAACCGCTCGCTTCGCTCGAACAACCCCGTGATCGACGCTAGCACGTTCCACCCCTGGGTCAGCCGGAACGAGAACTCGGTTCCGACGTCGCCCCCGACTCCCGGACGGTCGATCACCCACATCCCGGATACCAGAACCGCGGTGACCAGAACCCCTGCTCCAACTCTTCGAAAGAGAAACCCTCTTTCCGCCCACTGATGGTGGCCGAGTATGGCCACGGCGGCGGGAATGCCGATGAGCATGGTGAGCCACCCGGTACGGCTGAACGCCATGAGCACGGCGAACATCAGACCGCCCAGCACGGCACCGTCTACCCACAGACGTTTCGAGCCCACACCCCTCGCGACCGCGACCACCGACAGGCCGAGCCACAGATTCGCCCAAGCCGCTGCGTAGCCGGGATCCTGATGCCAGTTCGTGAGGGCGACGAATCCCTCGTCGAGGTACGCAGGCTTGGTGACGCGAAACACACCAGGGAGGCCGTTGATGGCGTCGAGCAGCACCGGGCTCGTCGTCGACACGATCGTGATGAGTACTGCGGTCACACCCATCGCCGCGCCGGTCCAGAAGATCACTCGAAGCGTGCGGTCCAGCATCGAACCCGACGTGAGGCTCCGCTCGGTGACGAGCAGCACGAGTCCGCCAACCACCAGCGCCAGGTAGAGGCGAACGAACCGTGAGAGATACTCGCCGGCGGGCCAGCCGATGAGCGCCACGGCCAGGAACACCGCAATAACGATCGAGAGGGTTGGGTGCCATGGCCAGCGACGCAAACGGACTCCGTCGAGCAGGTCCCAGACGGCGAGGACCGCCACGGCCACCAGGTACGGCTTCCACGAGATCCACGCGGACACGAACACCGTATGCAGCGGAAGCAGCCCGACCAGCACGAGGAATAACGCTTGGCGGGCGCGTGAGAGTCCGCTGGTCTGCGACATCTCGGGAAGGGTAGCCGTGGACCCCCACTGCTCTCCCCGTTCTGGCGTGAGAACGGCGCGCGCTGTCGACCTGACTCACGCAAGAACGGGGTGTCTACAGGCAGCTCACGCAAGAAGAGGAGAGGCGAGCCGTGGCGCGGGCTACGCTGCCAAACGTGCCGACACCGTCCGTGACCGTCCTGCTGCCCGTCCTCAACGAGGCGACGACCATCGACACGTGCCTCGCGTCACTCGCGGGCCAGGACTACACAGGGCAGGTGACGATTGTCGTTGCCGACGGTGGCTCTACCGACGGCACGCTGGACCGTCTCGAGCGTTGGGAAGGCCGCCTCAGCCTCGAGGTCCTCCCAAACCCCCGGCGACGCCAGGCACACGGACTCAATCTCGCCGCGGGCGTGGCCACCGGAGAGATCCTCGTACGCGCGGACGGCCACGCCACCTACGCCAAGGACTACCTGTCACGATCGGTGGTTGCCCTCACCGGCTCGAACGCCGTCGCGGTCGGTGGACGGCTCAGCCCCGAGGGAACCACCCCGTTCGGACGTGCTGTCGCCGCGGCGATGACCTCGCCGCTCGGGATCGGACCGGGCCACTTCCACCACTCCACCACGCCTCAGTTCGTCGACACCGTGTACCTCGGTGCGTTCCGAAGAGACGACTTCATGTCGCTCGGTGGGTTTCGATCATTTCCGTCTGGCGCCGTCGAGGATGCCGACCTCTATTACCGGTGGCGGCACCAGAGCAGGAAGGTACTGCTCGATCCTTCGATCAGGTCCGTCTACCAACCCCGCGGGACGCCAGGCTCGCTCGCGCACCAGTTCTTCCGCTACGGCCAGGGCAAGGCGGAGATGCTGCACGTCAACGGACGCTGGCCATCATGGCGTCCCGTCGCGCCAACGGCCCTCGTGCTCGGAGCGGTGACCTTCACGATCGTGGGAGTGATCGGGATCACCTGGTGGGCCCTCCTCGCGTTGATCGGAGCGTGGTTGATCGCCGTGGGCGCTGCCGCGACCCGGGGTGCGGGCTCGTTCTCCGCCTGGGTGCGCACCGCCGCAGCCGTTGCGATCATGCACTGGTCCTACGGGGTCGGGCTCCTCAGGGGTCTCCTACGGCGGCGTTCGACGGTCCGCCGGGAAGTCACTCCTCCCCCACTCGCCTGACCCACCAACCACCCTTCTGGCGTGAGAGCGGCAGACGATGTCGACCCAGCCCACGCAAGAACGAGGTGTTGGGGGGCCGACTACCCGCGGTGAGGTGTGTGGTACCACTCTGTCGGGCGCCGCGACAGCAGCTTGGCGATCGGGGACAGCGCGGCGAACACGGCCAGGTAGGGGTAGCGCCACAGGTAGCGAGCGGGCACCTCGTCCCGTTTGAGAAACACGACGGGGGCGCCAACCTGCAGGATCGTGGCGATCGCCCAGACCCACCACGGCAGCAGGTACCCAGACGGCCACACGGCCCCAACGATCATCAGGACACCGCTCACCGCCGCGACCGTCGATCGACCGGGCTGGTTGATCCGCAAAGCGAGATCGAACGGTGCCATCGACCCTTCCTTGAGCGACAGGCCGATCAGCGAGCGGGTTGTCGATCGTCCCACAAGTCGCTTCCCACCCGCCCACCGGGTTCGCTGTCGAACCATGACGCCGAGCGTCTCCGGCTTCTCGTCGGACACCCGAACGTCGTGCAGCCAGTGCACCCGGATGCCGGCAAGGAGCAGCCGAGCCGTCAGGGCCTGATCCTCGGTGTCTGATGGTTCGAATCCCCCTCCCAGCTCCAGCGCGGCGCCAGTCAGACACATGCCGGTGCCACCGAGCTCGGCGCCCCATCCGAGTCGGTCCCTTGCGAGTTGGACCATCCGATTCGACGCCCAGTAGCTGAGCGCCGAAGCGCTCGCAAGCGCAGACGCATCGGGGTTCGCCACGTCCAGGTAGGCCTGGAGCGCCTGGTGGCCACGGTCGAGTTCGTCGGCGAAACGGGAGAGAAGATCGTCTTCCACCCGGTTGTCAGCGTCGAGGACAACGACCGCCTCATCGGCCTTAAGCGGCTCTCGCGCGAGGTACCAGGCGAGAAGAGCGCCCTTGCCGTCGGGACCGTCCTGGCGCTCGGCAATCTCCGCCCGGCCAGATACGAGATCGATCGTCCGATCGGTGCACCGGTCGGCAAGCACGACAATTTGCGCCAGCTCGGTCGGGTATCTTTGCGCCTCCAAATCGTCGAGCAGGCTGCCTATCACCGCCCCCTCGTTGTGGGCGGGAACGACGACCCGGAACCGCCGTTTGCGGGCCCCCCGTGGAGCGGGCTCCTGGCTTGGCAGACCCCACAATGACGTCACGAGGGCATAGAGGGCGAAGATCAGCACCACGAGTTGGGCTGCGATCGACAGTGCCCGTAGCATTGCTGGGAGGGTACCGCCCATGACTGCAAACCACACCACACCACCGAGGTCCGTGGCTGTCGTGCTCGGCACGAGACCGGAGATCATCAAGCTGGGTCACGTCATCCGGCTCCTCGGTGACGCGGCATGGGTGATCCATACCGGCCAGCACTACGACGCAAATCTCTCGGCGTCGTTCTTCGGTGAGCTACACCTCCCCGAACCCGATCTGTACCTGGGGGTGGGGGGAACGTCGAGGGGACACCAGATCGGCAACGCGACTCAGCTCCTCGACGCCCACTTCTCGGAGCACCGGCCCCTAGCGGTCGTCGTGCAAGGCGACACCAACGCGGTCACCGCGGGCTCGCTCGCGGCAAACGCCGGAGGGATCCCGCTCGTGCACGTCGAGGCGGGCCTGCGCAGCCACGACCGCAACATGCCGGAGGAGCACAACCGGGTGATCGCCGACCACCTCTCCGACCTGTGCGCAGCACCAACGCAGGTCAGCGTCGACAATCTCGCTGCCGAAGGAATCGCCGGCGACAGAGTGCTCCTCACCGGAAACACCGTCGTGGAGGCAGTCCAGAAGCTGCTTCCTGAATCCGCCGATCGCGCCGCCCTGCTCGAAAGGTATGGGGTGGCCGCGAACGGTTTCATCCTCTCGACGTTCCATCGGCCGGAGAACGTCGACGATCGAGACCGGTTCGCAGCGATCCTGACCGAGATGGCCGCCCTCTCGCTGCCGGTGCTGCTGCCGCTGCATCCCCGCTCGGTGCGCAGGGCGCGCGAGTACGGCCTCGAGAACCTCCTCGCCAGGCTGGAAGTGGTGGAACCGATCGGCTATCGGGACTTCCTCGGCCTCTCCGCGGAGTCGGCGTTCCTCATCTCGGACTCGGGTGGGGTGCAGGAGGAGGTCAGCATCTTCAAACGACCAGTCCTGGTGGTGCGCAACTCGACGGAGCGGCCCGAGGTCCTCGGCACGTTCGCCGAGCGGGTCCTACCGGGGCCCGAGATCGGCACAGTCGCCCGGGGCTGGCTCGCGGATCTGCAGCACACGCACGCCAC
The DNA here is from genome assembly GCA_963827865.1 of uncultured bacterium. Classification (GTDB taxonomy): domain Bacteria; phylum Actinomycetota; class Acidimicrobiia; order Spongiisociales; family UBA4744; genus CAYLHS01. The sequence goes on from CAWHCO010000003.1 coordinate 212,072, forward strand.
CCTCGCCGAGATCCCCAGCCCGTACGGCGATGGCCACGCGTCGGAGCGGATCGTCGGAGCGATCGCCGCACTGGTGTCCGTGTGAGAGACCAGCTCTCCTTCCCGTTCTGGCGTGAGAAGAGGGCAATATGGGCACGCAACTCACGCAAGAACGGGAGGGGTCGGGATCGTCTAACCTCCCAAGTCGTGACACGTACGACGCACCTGCGGCTGCTGGCAACGTTGCTTGCCGTCGTCGCCCTTCTCGTCCCCACGAATCCCCGTACCGCCAACGCCGCCGGTGACCCGTACGCCGCCGATCCTCTGCGTCTCGTGCCGTTCGCCGACACCGTCCAGCAGGTGTACAGCCACGGCACCGACACGTGGGAGGTGTGGGAGTGTCACGTGCCGGGTTGGACTGAGGATTTCGACGTCACATCGGTCACGGCCGATCTCAACACCGTCATGAGCACCTACTTCGATTGGCTCTCCGAGGGCCAGTACTCTCCTCGGTTCGTAGTCGGAGGAGAGGTGACCAGCAGCGACGTTGTTTCAACAGACATCGCCAGTCGAGAGAGTTTTCGAGTTCCGGGCTGTGAGTCCGCTGTGGCTGAGGCAACCTCGGGCACGTCCAACGGTGCCCTGATCGTGATCGCAGGTGGATTCAACGAAGGCTACGGAACCGCAGGGGCCGTTTGCCCGGAGGATCCGTACACGGGCTGCGCAACGACGTATCCCGGCAACGCCCGCATCGCCGTTGTGGGCTCGGCAGGCGTGACCACCGTCCCCCCGTTCTCGCAACCGCAATGGGTGACAGTCGCTCATGAGATCGGCCACGGACTCAACTGGCCGCACTCGTACGGAGGCCTCAACACGCTGCCGTCGGGGGGCGTAGACACCTACGACAACCCGATGGACGTGATGAGCGGAGAAGCGGCAGCTGGAGATCCGATCGGGACCATCGCCTACAACCGCTACGCTGCAGGATGGATCAGTCCGACCGCCGTCGCTGTTCACAGATCCGGACTCAGCGTCTACAAGCTCAGCGCAATCGGTACCAGCGGCACGCAGATGCTCGTCGTACCCCTTGAACAGGGCCACTTCTACGTCCTTGGGGCACGGCGCCTGTCCGGATACGACACGGCGCTCCCGAAAGCGGGCATCGAGGTGTACGAGATCGACCAGCGGCGTGCCGCCTGCACCATGCCCGCCTCGTGGCCGACAACGTGGCCATGCTTCGCCACATTGATCCGAATCGCCCAGACGCCGGCTATGGCGGGAGTGGCGAGAACCGACCACGTGCTCTCGATCGATGAATGGCTCGACCTTGGCAGCGTCCGCGTGACAGTCGTCGCCGCCGACGCAGACTCGTTTACCATAATCGCTGAGGGCATTCCCCCTGGAAACCGTTTCATCGATGACGACGGCAACATCCATGAGGCGAACATCGAGGCGATCGCCGGCGCGGGGATCACCAACGGCTGCAATCCGCCGCTCGACGACCGGTACTGCCCCTCGAGACCGGTCACACGAGCCGAGATGGCCGCCTTCCTCGTTCGTGCCCTCAGCGAAGAAGGAAACCTGCCCAGCTACCACCACTACTTCACCGACGTCCCGGACGGCCTCTGGTACACGGGCTACGTGGAACGTCTGTACGAGCTCGGCATCACCACCGGGTACGACGACCTGACATACCATCCGGACTCACCCGTCAGCCGATCGGAGATGGCCACGTTCCTCGTGCGGGCCTTCGGGATCGCCGCCTCCTCCACCAACTACTTCGCCGACGACGACGGCTCGTTCTTCGAACCGGACATCGACGCGATCGCTGCAGCCGGTGTCACGAAAGGGTGCGATGCGGCCAAGCACCTGTTCTGCCCCGACGAGAACGTGTTGCGCGACCAGATGGCGTCGTTCCTCGCCAGGGCACTGGGATTGGGTTCCTAGAGAACCGGATCTCGTCCCCGGAGGTCCGGTTTCGTCTCGCCTTCGACCATCGCGAGTGCCTCTTCCAACCTGCGTCGAGCTCGCATCACCGCCACCCGCGTCGCGCCGGAGGTGGCACTCATCCTCCCGGCGATGTCGGCATACGCCATCCCGACGACCTCGCGGAGCCACAGCAGTTCTCGGTCACGGGCCGCCAGGGTGAGGAACGCGCTTCTCACCGCTTCGTGTTCGGACTTGAGGAGCACCGTATCCTCGGGCATCTCGTAGACCGAACCGGCTTCGTGAACGTCCGGGGTCCTTCGGCGCCGGCGCAGGTGATCGTGGTACTTGTTTCGAGCGATTCGCCAGAACCAGGCCTCGAACGTGTGCGGGTTCCGCAGCTTCGGCAGATGCCGAACGATCGACTCGCACGCATCAGCAGCCATGTCTTCTGCGTCCTGAACGGAGAATCCCATGCCACGGTAGAACGAGACGAGCTTGGGGACGCCGACGGCGAGCATTGATGTGAGTATCTGACGGTTGCCGTTTCGTGCGGCATCGACGGTCTCAGCGTCGGGTGGCCATTGATGGTTGGGCGAATACGGCATGTCGCCCTGACGATACCGCCCCGCGGGTCGTGACCCGATTTCGAGCACTACGGTTGTGGGGGCAGGATGATCCCGCCACCGCCGAGCGCCGTGGTTGTCGTCGAAGACGAGGACGGTGCGGTGGTCGTGGTCGTGGACCCCTCCGTCGTCGTGGTCGTGGTGTCACCCGGGACCGTCGTCGTGATGTCGCCAGGAGCCGTGGTCGTCGATCCGTCGGGCATCGTCAGCGTCGTGGTGTCCGCCCCCGGCGTCGTACTCGTCGTGTCAGGTGCGATGTCCACCGGCAGTGTGACCGTATTCGACTCGGTGGTCGTCGAGGACCCCTCCGTCGTCGTGGTTGTCGAACCGGCGGCCATCACGGGAACCTGCTCCTCAATGGCGGAGGCGGCTGCCGCCGCCTGCAAGGCACTATCGGTGACCGCCGCTGCCGTCTCGGGCTGCGTGTCGGCGGCGCGAACGTCTCGTAGCAGCATCTCGACGGCGAGTCGAAGCGCAGTCACCGGATCCTCAACGGAGGCCGTCGGTGGTGTCTCCGGTGCGGTGGTAGGAGTTGGTGCAGCGGTCGTGGTAGTAGCAACGGCCAGCCGGTCGGCGCGGGCCTCCGCGTAGGCCTTCTCGAGATCAGTCAGGCCATGCTGGGTGCTGTAGTCCTTCACTGCCTCGTCGACGAGTGCCACCGCGTCAGCGCTCCGGCCCTTGTCGATGAGCGTCAACGCCTCGGCAAGACGCTCCTCTGTGTGCGGAGCCCTCGCCCCCAACGCATGGCCTGCCGCCTCGTAGGCACGATCTACACCGTAGAGGAGATCACCCGGCGATGCCTGGTTGGCGATGGCGCCTACACCGACGGCACCGGCGGCAATCGTCATGGCGGCGGCAGCGATGGCGCCGATCCTGCGCAGGATGTATCCGGTGGGCCGCCGCCCCCCGGAGGCAACCGCCCGAACGGCGATCCTCTCTCCGAGAGCCGCGCGTGTCCCGGCTTCGAGTTGGTGCGCGAAGGAGCGCAGCCGTCCGATGGCCTGTCGATCGGCACGCGCCACAGCCCGGCCGGCGATGTACTCGGCCCGGTTGGGCGACGTTTCGTCTTCCATACGAGAGGCAAACGCACGCAGGCGATCTTGAAGTGGACGCGACATGATCTCACCAAGGAACGACGCTCTGGCAAACGCTCCGTTACGGCAAGGAAGGAATCGATCGTTCCCGCACCAGATGCGCACGGTATGTTCCTCTGGAGGACTACACCGGAGACGCTGCGCAGAGAAGGGCCCCCGGCCACAGCCGGGGGCCCTTTCAGTTGTCTGACCTTCAGGCAGGTCAGCTCACGTTGCCAAGAACTAGCTGGCGATGTTCCACACGAGGGCCGTTCCGACCTTCGTCACAGAAATCGTTCCGCCGTTCAGGATTGCCGAGTCAACAGCAGCTTCGAACGCAGCTTGGCTGGCCGCAGCCACACCGTTGATGGTCCACTTCGTTGCAGTCGTACCCGAGATGTCGAGATCGGGGGTCATCGACGTGTAGTCAATGGCTTCCGTCGCCGGGCCGCTGGCCTCGAACTGCACCGTGATGGTGCCGACGCCTCGGACTACTGGCGTTCCCGTGAACGCACCGTCGGTGAGGGTCACACGGTCAACCGTGTTCACCTCGGTATCGGCTCGGACGATGCTGATGCTGTCACCAGCCGTCAGCGCAGCTTCGAAGCCGGCGACGTTGTCAATCGTACCGTTCACGATGTACACGGTACCGGCGTTGACGTACGTCTCCGCCAGCGCAGCTGTACCCGACTCGTCGATGTCAACCGTCGCGGGGATACCGTCGTTGTTGAGCACCTTGCCGGCGATAGCTGCCATCGCTCCATTGGTCAAAGCGATGGTCTGCTTACCACCCTTCATCGAGTAGGTAACGCTGTCACCATCGCTCAACACGGGAGCCTGGAAGTCGGCCAAGACGACCGCATCACCATCGACAGTGAGCGTATCAGTCGCCGTTGCGGTGAAGGTGTCAGCGAACGGTTTGAGACCGAACGTCGCAACGGCAGTACCCTTGACCGTTCCAGCAATCGTCTGGTTGGTGAGCGCAATCGTCTGAATCGACGAAACTGTGCCCTTGCCCGTGATCACAACCGTATCACCGGCGTTGGCGTCCAGGTCGAACCCGGCAATCGACACCGCGCCGCCGTCTGTCGTGTACAGCTGGTACGTGCCACCGGTTGTCTTGCTCGAAAGCACGACTCCGGAGATCGGCTCGATGATGTCGAACCCAGTGAGAGCAACGACATTGTCGATCACACCCGACGTGTAGCTTGCTGCCGTCTTGTTCGTCAGCAAGTAGGTCTGCCCATTGACGGCGAGAAGGTCACCGACGGACGCAGCGGTCAAGAACGCGCCCTGCGTTGCCGCCGCCCCATCGACGTAGTACAGATCGCCAAGAGCCGCTGTCTTGAGGGTGGCCTTCACGACCTTCCCCTGCGTGGTATCGGCATAGGACACCGAAAGCCCTGGAGCAACAATGTCCTTATCTGTGACGATGAAGCCCGTACCTGCCGGAACAACACCGAGCACGTCGAGATCGCGTGCCAGGAACAGGGCCATCTGCCAACGGTTGACGTTGCCGGCAGGACCGTAGGTAGTGGCACTGGTGCCCTTGGAGATTCCAAGCTGCGCCAACTGGTTGATCGCCGTCTGATACTCAGCCGAGAGCCCAGTGATGTCCGTGAAACCCTGATCGACAGCGGTCGGCAGGGTAACACCTGCGGCCACAACTTCACGGGTCATGAACAGAGCCATCTGCCAACGGCTGACGACCCCTGTGGGATCGAAGGTCGTGGCACTGGTGCCCTTGGTGACGTTCAACTGCGCCAATTGGTTGATCGCCAATTGCGTTGCAGCGTCGTAACCGCTGATGTCCGTGAAGCCTTGATCGGCTCCGCTGGGCAGCGTCACTCCGGCTGCAGCGAGTTTGCGGGTCAAGAACAGGGCCATCTGCCAACGCGAAACGTCGGCGCTCGGGCCGTACGTTGTGGCGCTCGTGCCCTTGGTGATGTCGTAGAACGCGATGCAGTCGACGGCGTTGACCGTCTCAGCGGTGAATCCTGTCAGGTCTGTGAAACCTGCGGATGGAGCGTTGTCGCATGCTGCCGAGGCGGCACCTGCAGGTGCTACCGGAATGGCCAGCAGCGCAGCGATCATCGCTACTACGGCGAGCACCACGACTGACCGTCGTGTTTTTCCTTTCATGGGTCTGAGACCCTCCTTCCTAGTACGGAACGTTCCGTGTGTGAAACGCTTGGGAACAATCGGGTGTTGGCTTTTCGTGCCTATCGACGCGCCGACACGGCACGTCGCCACCGTGAGAGGCTAGCCCTCACGGGAATCCACACAAAGTCTGGATTCCTCCCCTTCACTCCGTCCACATTTCACAAGTCTCGAGGACTGTCAACCATGCTACCGAACATGCCGTGTAGTAACGGGTTTTCCCGCAACGTGACGGCGCGGTCCGGCTCAAGGTCTGCATCCTCACCAAGGAACGACGGCCCGGGAGCCCGGCTGTTACACCTCCTCCCCCAACCCCTCCTCCGTTCTGGCGTGAGAACGGCCGACAATACCGACCCAACCCACGCAAGAAAACATGGGAACGACCTCTCCACCGGTTCGGCTTCCCAGCCTCCCCTCCTCCTCCCCGTTCCGGCGTGAAAACGGCCGACAATATCGACCCAACCCACGCAAGAAGGTGCTGGGTGAAGGAATGTCCCTGGCATGGTCCATGGTATCCCCATGAACGGATACCACCACTTGACCGTCTTGGCGGAACGCCAGTTCGGGGCCCTATCAGCCGAGCAAGCCCGCTCGATGGGCATACAGGATCAGCAGATCAAGCACCTGGTCAAGATCGGGAAGCTCCGCCGCCCCGCACGCAACGTGCTCACCGTTGCGGGCAGCCCACCAATCTGGCACCAATCGGTGATGGTCGCCGTCCTCTCGTCCGGGAGCCCGGGCGCCTACGCGTCGCACGAGACCGCCGCATACCTGTGGCACATGACAGGCTCGCGACCCGAGCGGATCGAAGTCGTGATGCATCGCTGGGACAGGTCGGTTCAGGAGTTCACGGTGCACGAATCAAAGGACCTCGTTACAGCCGATACCACAAGGATCGGTCCGATCCCGACTACGACCCCCGTCCGCACCGTTGTCGATCTCGGAGCGAGTGCCCGTCACCTCGTGCCTCGTGCTCTGGACGCAGGCCTACGCGACAGGCTCTTTTCCCTCCGGGACGTCGCAGCATTCGTCGGTCGGGTCGGCAAGAAAGGACGCCGCGGTGTCGGGGTGATCCGTCCCCTGATCGAGGAGCGTCTGATGTGGAACGGCATCGCCGAGAGCGAACTAGAGGATCTGTTCCGACGGGTCTGCCAGCGCTTCGATCTTCCCCAACCACACGCACAGGTCGAGATCCACCGACCGGGTGGCAATTTCGTGTGCCGCACCGACTTCGCCTACCCGGGCAGACGCCTCCGGATCGAACTCGACTCCGAGGCCTACCACATGGACAAGATCACGTTTCGCAAGGATCGGGCCGTGCAGAACGTCACCGAGCTCCTCGGGTGGACGACGCCGCGCTACACGTGGTGGGACCTGATCACCCGCCCCGAAGGCGTGGCCGACGAGGTGCAGACCGCCCTCCTGACCGGCTCACTCCAGTCACCCGACGCCGTATCCGTTCTGGCGTGAGCACCGTCGACAGTATCAACGCAACTCACGCAAGAAGCGGGGTAGAGAGCGGACCTCCTACCCGACGGACTCCCGGTAGAGGCCCACAACCTCTTTGGGTTCGCCGATCATCTTGACTCGACCCTTGTCGAGCCACAGCACCCGGTCGGCCATCTCGAGCACCTTGTCGAGCTGATGTGTGACCAGCAGTACCGCGGTACCCGAGTTCATCATTGCCATCATGCGATCGAACGACTTGCGCTGGAACGCTTCATCACCCACCGCCAGCACCTCGTCCACGACCAGCACGTCCGGATCGATGTCCGAAGCGATCGCGAACCCGAGCCGCGCGAGCATGCCGGACGAATAGGCACGCACCGGCACGTCCATGAACTCGTTGAGTCCGGCCCAGTCGGCGATACGGTCGGCGCTCTGGCGCATGTCCCGAGGATCCCTGCCCAGCAGCGTCCCATACAGCACAATGTTCTCGTAGCCGGTCAACTCGGGGTTGAAGCCGGCACCCAGCGAGATCATCGGCGCCAACGTGCCTCGCACGATCACGCGCCCATCAGTCGGTGGCAACACCCGGGCCACCACTTTCATCAGCGTGGTTTTGCCAGCGCCGTTCGGACCAATCAACGCGAACACCTCGCCTCGCTTCACCTCGAACGAGGCGTGTTGCACCGCCCACAGCTTCTCGATCGTGACCTGCCGACGAAGCATCTGGATGGCGAACTCCTTGAACGTCCCGGCCCGGTTGCGCGCCAGGCGGTATGCAAGCGACACGTCCGACACGTGGACCGGCACCTCGTTCACAGCGACCCCACGAGATTCTTCCAGCCCTTCGAGAACACCCACACACCGAAGGCAAGTATCACCAGTGACGACCCCACCACCACCACCAGCTCCCACAGGGGCGGGAGGACCCCTCGGTACGCGACGTTTCGGAACATGTCAACGTACGAGAACAACGGGTTGGCCTTCACCCAGGGCTCGAAACGCCCCGCGATCGAAACCGGCCAGAACACGGGTGTCAGGTAGTAGACGAGCTGAACCAGCACTCGGGTGATGTCGAGAATGTCGTAGAAGTACACCGCTGCCGATGCCACGAGCAGCCCCAACCCTGTCACCAGCCCGAGCATGGCGAGTGCGGGGATCGGCACCAGCAGCGCCGTCCAGGGGATGCCAACCCCCGAAGTGAGCTGGATGATGAGCAGCGGGACCAGGCCGATCACGAAGTTGACACCGGCAGCGACGGCAGTCGAAAGGGAGAACACCTCGGCCGGGACGTACACCTTCGAGAGGATTCCCGACGCATTGGTGATCGCGGCGCCCGTCGAAATCATCCCCTGCGAGAAGAACGTCATCAGCAGCACACCTGCGAGGAGGTACAGCACGTAGGGCTCGCCGGTAGCGAACCGATTCTTGAACAGCTGACCGAACACCAGCCACATGATCCCGGTGGTCAGCAGCGGGTTCAGCAGCGTCCACCAGACACCCAGGATCGAACGCTTGTAGCGGACGGTGAGATCACGGGTGACGAGCAACCTGAGCAGACCGCGGTACGACCAGAAGTTGCTGAACTCGGTCAGCAACGGGCGCCTGATCTGCGCGGAGTCGTAGTGGGTAGTGGCTTTCACAGGGAATCGTCGACGGAGCGGAAGGCTAGCAGTGGGCTCGGCCTGTCCAGGACGGGCCTCACGATCCCAGAGGAGCGACGGGGCTCATCGTCTCAGCCCTCCCGCCAGTCGTCCAGGTAGACCTCGAGGGGAGTTCCGATGAATCGTTTCCTGAACTGTCCGTAGTTGACGACTGCCTGCTGCAAACCGTCCGGCGTCGCCTTGGCAAACCCCGACTCGCCTATCGCGCTTCGGTCGAGCCCCAGGAAGCCTGCCAGCCTATCGATCACTGCTGCCTTGCCTTCGGAGGTGATGAAGTCCTCGTAGGTGACGTCGATCATCCGATCCCAGCCGAGCATGGAAGCGGCGAGCGCTCGGAAGGCGCGCTGGTTCGAGTGCAAACGGTGCGAGTCGATGAGCCAGCGTTCGAACTTCTTGAAGTCCACCTTGGTGGACGGCCGTACCCCCGAGTGATCGAACTGGCTCTTGAACTCCTCATGGTAGCGGTACAGGGACAACGCATGCTTGAGACGATTGTCCCGTTCGAGGAAGATCGCCTTGGCACCGACCTCCGACGCGGTCCGGATCAGCCCTTCGAGGTCGTCCAGCGTCTGACCGTTCATCTTGAACCCGACGGACTCGAACTCCTTGTCGGGAAGCCCGTTGAACTGTGGAGATCGTGCCAGACCGGCAACCCACGACTCGAACGCCTCGCCTCCACGCCCAAGTGGCGGCGAGAGTGCGTTACGAATCCACTCGAGCTTGTCTTCGTCGGATGCCTTCCATGCCCATTCTTCAACGGGTTCGAAGGCGGGGATGATCACACCCGGCGCGCTGCCGAGCGTTTCGACGAGCCAGGAGGAACCGGTATTTCCGTAGTAGAAGACGATGAACGAGGCCATGGTTCAGGGAGTGTAGAGACGCGAGGGCCATCCACGCCCACCGGCGAACTGCCGACGGCCCGGGTTCGACGGCAGGACCTCTGTACACTTCGCCGCCGACATGAACCCTCACATCCTCGTTTCCGGCTACTACGGCTTCGGCAACGCAGGCGACGAAGCGATCCTCTCGTCGCTCCTCGCCGACCTTCGCGACCTACGACCGGGAGCGAAGGTCACCGTCGTGTCCGGGAACCCTCGCGACACCGAACTGGAGTACGGAGTCGATGCCATTCACTGGCAAGACGTCAGCGAGACTGCCCGAGCAGCGAAGGACACCGACTTCATGGTTCTTGGTGGCGGCGGCCTGTTCCAGGACCACTGGCCGCCCCGACCTGAGCACATCCTGACGCCGAGGCACGCCAACATCGACAACTGGACGGGCTTCGCTCTCCTGGCACGCCTCACCGACACGCCTCTGATGATCTACGGGGTCGGCGTCGGTCCGCTCAGCACTGTGAAGGGCCGCGACTACACACGGCTCGCTTTTGCTCAGGCGGCAGCGATCAGCGTGCGTGACGATGCATCGCTTTCGCTGCTCAGAGACGCCGGAGTGGACCGCACCGATGTTGTTGTCTCGACAGACCCGGCCTACCTGCTCGAAGTAGTGCCACACCAACCGGCCCCGCTCGGACCGACGATCGCGGTCGCCCTTCGCCCCTGGGGGGAGCACCCAACCCGGGCCGGCTGGGTCACCGAGACCGCCGCCGGCCTGGACGCGGTGATCGAAAGGCTTGGAGTCGACCTGACGTTCATCCCCTTCCAACGTTCGGTCGCGCCAATCGAGAACGACGGGGCGCTTGCAGCCGCCATCTGCAAGCGGATGCAACACATCGACAGGACCACGATCCTGCGAGGCGACTACGGACCGTCCGAGATTGCCGGCCTACTCGCAGGGGCCGAACTCGTCGTGGGCATGCGTCTCCACAGCATCGAACTTGCGGCAGTGTCATCCACACCGGTCGTTGCCCTCGGCTACGACCCGAAAGTTGGACGAGCGATGCACGATCTCGGTCTCGACGACCTGACGATCGAGCTGACCGACCTGACCTCGCAGCGTCTGGCCGACACGATCGTCTCAACCTTCGAACGGCGCAACGAAATCAAGTCGCAGATGGGAGGACGCCTGTCGAGCATCAGGCAGAACGCGCGAAGGAACACACGCCTGCTCGCAGACTTCCTCGACGGACGCCTGGCCCCTCCGCCGCTGGAGAACGAGACGATCGACGCGATCCGCACGGTCACGCTGGACCGTGTCATCGAGAACTCCACACTGGAAAACGACGCACCATCGCTACGCGATCGACTCTCGGAAACGACGGCCCGCCTCGAACAAGAGCAGCAACTGGTCGAGATCACCCAGGATCGGTTCAACGAGCTGTGGAACAGCAAGGCGATGCGACTCACTCGCAGCTACTGGACGGCGCGCGGGTACGCGGAGTCCGCGGTGCGGAGAGTGAGAGGGAAGAACACGGGGGAGCAGGAGGAGGATGCGCTCGACACCGTCGCGCTAGCCGAAGCCCGAGAGGGATCCCAGGGTGAGCTCGACAGGATCCTCGGTCGTCACGAGGATGCGCCAGGATTCGTGATCTTTCCTCCCGGCATCGGGTGGGCAGTGACACTGTTCCAACGGCCGCAGCAGATGGCGCTCGCATTCGCCCGGATGGGCTACGTGGTGATCTACAACCTGCGCGCCAACAACGCCGAGAGGGTCAGGGGGTTTCGTGAGTATCTCCCGCGCATGTACCTGGCGCAGGTTCCCGATCAGGCGATCGATGTTCTCACCCGCGTCCCCCATCCGTTGGTCATCACGTACGTCTACAACTTCGATTGGAGCCGGAACCTCCCGGACGCCGTGACGGTCTACGACCACATCGACGAGCTGGAGGTGTTCACCGCGGCGTACTCGCTTGCGGACCTGGGGAGATGGCACGACGACGCCGTCCTGCACGCCGACCTCGTCACCGGCTCGGCACGTGATCTCCACAGTCACCTGCTGGAGCGCCGTCCGGACGCGATGCTGCTCCCCAACGGAGTGGACTACGGGCACTTCGCCTACTACCGGCCAGGCGACGACACACCCGAGGATCTGGAACCGATCCTGGAAATCGGCCGGCCGATCATCGGCTACTACGGAGCACTCGCCGAGTGGCTCGACTACGACCTCATCCGTCACTCGACGCAGCAACTCCCAGACCACGAGTTCGTGTTCATCGGACCCGACTACGACGGTACGCTCGGCAGGTCGCGGATTCTCGATCTCCCGAACGTCACCTGGCTGGGCCCGAAACCGTACGCAGAACTCCCCGCCTACCTCGAACGCTTCGACGTTGCAACGATCCCGTTCCAAGTGAGTGACGTCACGCACAGCGTCTCACCTCTCAAGTTATTCGAGTACATGGCAGGCGGAAAGCCGATCGTCATCCCCGATCTGCGCGAAGCGGGCGGATATCCGGGGGTCCTGGTCAGCCACGATGCCGGCGAGTATGTCCAGCGTCTTCGAGACGCTGTCGCCCTTCGCGACGATGCCGGCTATGCGACGCGAATGCGACGCACGGCCCGCAACAACACGTGGGACCAGCGCGTCTTGACTCTCGCCGACGCGGCAGACCGCGCCATCAGATAGTCAGCGAACACGATCAAGACCAAGCACCGCCAGCCTCTCCAGCACCGGCGCCAATCGCTCATCCCAGCCAATGGACCGGTCAGCCGAGTCGCTCGTCGGCCCGGCCAGGGCATCCCGTATGGCGGCGGTGAACCCTTCGGGATTGTCGCTGGTAGCGACCCCTGGCTCCGCCACACAGGCCGGCAGCGGCGTCGCAACACACGGAGTCCCAGCTGCGCGACATTCATACATCTTCAGCGGTGTGACGCCGCGCGTCATGTGGTTCACCTTGAACCAGATGGCACCCACATCGAACGCCTGCACATAACCGGGCATCGAACTGCTCGCACGCTCCCCCAACACATGCACGTTGGGCAGCTTCGCGACACGAGCGGCGTCGCCTGCCACCTCGGGATCGACCGGGCCGACCAGAACGAACTGGAGGTCCGGACAAGAAGACACCACCCGTGTGAACAGCTCGAAGTCGAACCAAGGTGCGACGGCACCGTGATACCCGACAATCGACCCGACCGGGAGATCGTCCGGTTTCGGAACAGGCACGGAGAATCGCTCCACATCGACGCCGTTCGGTACGAGTATCACGTCAGGTCGCGTGGGTCCGTAGCGCGCCATCAGCACCTCATTTGACACGGTGACCAGATCGGCTCGTTGCATCACGACCGGATGGTGAGCGGCCACCCTGTTTCGCGCGGGCATGCCCGCCTCGCTGCGCTGATAGATCGACAGATCATCGAGGATGTCGTACAGCACGACCGGGTCCTTGAAGAGGCGGAACATCCTTCGCACCGGAGCGAAGTGCACATAGAGGATCACGCCGCTCGATGGCACATCCCTCAGGCTTGTGACGATCTGCACACCATTGGCCATTCGTGAGCCTTCCTCACGCGGATCGACGAAGTACACGGGATGCCCCGACCTTGCAAACGACTCGAGGAGATACTGGGGTCGCTGACGCATGCCTTCCCACCGAAGCCAGGTCGGCAGATACACGACGGCGCGCGGCTCCCCCACGCCCGGGCCAGCCAGCTTGGGAGTGCCCGCGGCCAGCATGCGCAGATACGCTGCGCCCGGCAACGACTTCAGCGCGGTCTGGAGACCACGAGGAAGCTTCGAGGCCCAGCCGAGGAGACGACTCATGCGACTACTGCGCCCCGAAGCCGGACAGCACGGTCCACACGCTCCTACCGAGAACATCGAGGTCGAGCCAGAGCGACATGTGCTTCACGTAGTACAGGTCGTAGGTGAGCTTCTCGACCGTGTCGGCCTCGTTCTCCGCGTACCCGTAGTTGACCTGGGCCCAGCCCGTCACGCCAGGCCGGATCAGGTGGCGGTATGCGTAGAAGGGAATGGTCTCTACGAACGCGTCGACGAACTCCGGCTGTTCAGGTCTCGGACCTACCAGGCTCAAGTCACCCTTCAGCACATTGAACAGCTGCGGCAACTCGTCCACTCGATATCGGCGAAGCCACCTGCCAACCCGAGTCAGTCGCTCGTCGTCGACGACGGCGAACTTCGGACCGTCATCATCCGCACCGTCCACCATCGTCCGGAACTTGTACAACGTGAACACCTCGCCGTTTCGTCCCACCCGCTCCTGCGTGAAGACGGCAGGGCCCCTCGAATCCACCCTGATGATCAACCAGATCAACGCACCGAGCACGAGCGCGAGCGGCGAGACCACCACGACGAGCGTCGAGTCGATCATCCGCTTCACCGACCCGTACAACGATGTGCGCTGGAGCGGAGCCGACACTTCCCATCCTTCGGTGATGTGGGCGAGGGCGAGACGGCCGGTGTGCTCCTCGTACACGTTGGCCAACGAGCGAACCGGGAACCCCGCGAGGGATGTCGACGCAACGTAGCGGGCCATCGACTCCGACAGAACCTCGCGCAGGTCGACGGCCAACGACTCCCCCTCGTGGAGCGGCGTCGCTCCATTTGGTCCATGAGGGTCGAGCAAGGTGATGATCTCGGCGTGTGGAGCCAGGCGCAGATGGTCGAGGAACTCCTTCTGGTTCGTGATCAACACCATTCGCTCCGACCACGGCCGTGATCGAGCAACCGCCCTGTGCGCGATGGCGGCGGTCAACCACACGACCGCTGTGAATGCGATGAACGGTCGAGAGAAGTACGACCTGCTCCCGATGAGCAGGAGCGCCGTCAACCCGACAGAGAGCATCACGATGGTGACGGCTCTTCCGTACGAGGGTCGCGGCACAGCAGTACCCCATGTCCTGGCGGAGAACACGGTCCCAAGCACAAGTCCCACGGCCAGATAGCTGAGCATCGGCCACACGTCCAATCGGAACTGCCACGGGAGCGCCCTGTCGAAGACGATCAACGACGCGACGATGACCCCTGCCGCCAGGGAGAGGAGATCGAGAATGGCCGTACGAGCCAGGAAGCGCGAGCGCATGGCTTCATGAGGTTACCCGAGCAGGAAGCAACGGGGGCTTCCCCACCCGCGTTCTGGCGTGACCTAGGTAGACACTGTCAACGCAACTCACGCAAGAAGCGCGGAGGTCGGGGTCAGCCGACCATGGTGACGTCTCGCCGTGATGTGTTGAGCCGCTCCACACCGTCGGGGGTCACGGCGACGATGTCCTCGATCCGCATCCCGAACCGGCCCGGAAGGTAGATGCCAGGTTCGATCGAGAACGTCATCCCCGGTTCCAGCACCGTGTCGTTGCCTTCGACGATGTAGGGGTGCTCGTGCACGTCCGTGCCGATCCCGTGACCCGTCCTGTGAATGAAGTACTCGCCATACCCGGCCTCGGTGATCACATCACGGGCCACGGCGTCGATCGAAGCGGCGGTCACGCCCGGCTGCACGGCGTCGACAGCGGCCGCTTGGGCACTGTGCAATACCCGGAACGGGTCCTCGAACCCCTCCGGCGGGTGATCGACGACGAACATGCGGGTCGTGTCGGACCAATACCCTCCGAGCGACCCTCCGAAGTCGCATACAACGGCGTCACCGACCTCGATGACACGATCAGATGCCTCGTGGTGCGGCGACGCCCCATTAGGCCCGGAGCCGACGATCGCGAAGCCGACGGTCTCGTGTCCCTCTTCGATCAGCATCTCGGAGATCACCCGCGACAGTTCCCGCTCCGTTCTGCCGGCGAATCTGATACCGGCCAAACGGCCGGCGACCCTGTCCGCTGCGGCCCCTGCCCGCCGCAGCATCGCGACTTCGTCGGGATCCTTTCGCATCCTCAGCTCTGCGGTCAACAGCGACCCCGGTACGAACATCACCGACGGCAACCGCTCCTGAAGCTGCAACAGGAACGTCGACCACGTCTGGTCACCGATCGCGATCTTGTACGCGCCGTTCAACAAGCCGGCGACGATCGACATGGGCTGTTCCGTTTCTCCCCATGGGTGCATGTCGAACAGGCCGGGGATCTCGACCACCCGCGGCGCCTCCAGCTCGGGAACGATGAGTACGGCCGGTTCGGCCACGGGCAGAACGAGCATCGTGAGACGCTCCAACGGCATGGCCACATACCCGGTGAAGTAGGGAAGATCCGACCCGACCGACAGCAACATCGCGTCGATCCCTCTACGGGCCATCAGCCCCCGCGCCGCCTCGATCCTCGGGTGGTAGTTCACGACACGGGCACCGCTGCTCTCGCCGCCTCCGTCGCTTCCCTGGCGTGATAGCTCGAACGCACCAGCGGCCCGGACTCGACATGGGCGAGGCCGAGCGACTCCCCGTCGGTCTTGTACTCGGCGAACTCGTCGGGATGTACATACCGGTGGATCGGACGATGTTTGGCGGTCGGTCGCAGGTACTGGCCGATCGTGACGATGTCGACGCCAACCGCGCGAAGGTCAGCCAAGGCGCCGAGCACCTCTTCTCTCGTCTCCCCCATCCCGACGATCAGACCCGACTTGACCGTCCCGGATGGGTTGAGCCACTTCGCCCTCGCCAGCAGGGCGAGCGACCGCCCGTAGTTGGCAGCCGTCCTCACGTCGCGTTGGAGGCGAAGCACGGTCTCGGTGTTGTGATTGAGGACCTCCGGCAGGGCGTCCATCACCGTCTCGAGATCGCGTCTCGAACCCTTGAAGTCGGGAATCAGCACCTCGACGTCACAGTCGGGTACCCGCCGGTGGACCGCGTCGATAGTCATGGCGAACACCTTCGAGCCACCGTCATCGAGGTCATCCCGGTTGACCGAGGTGATGACCGCGTGCCGCAGCCCCATCCGTTCGATCGCCTCGGCTGCCCGTTCCGGTTCCTCCAGATCGAGTTCTGTGGGTTTGCCGGTCGCAACGTCGCAGAACGAGCAGGCCCTCGTACACAGGTTGCCGAGGATCATCAGCGTCGACGTCCCCGACGCCCAGCACTCGTAGATGTTCGGACATCCTGCGTCTTCGCAGACCGTGTTGAGTCGAAGACCCCGCATCATCGACTTGAGACCGGCGTACTCGGGACCCATGTGCGCCTTGACGCGCATCCAGTCGGGTCGCTCCGGTTCACCCGGCAACCGACCCCCTTTCAACGTGACGGGGATCGTGTCGTGTCGGTCGGGTGAGAACGTGCCATCGGCGAGCAGCCTGTCAACCTCGAACGCCCTGGGCTTGCCCTGCCCTCTGGTGAACGCACCGAGCTGCGTCTCGGTCTCCTCGTAGCCGAATGCCTCGATGAACCGGGGAACGAACCGTTCCACGACCTCCTCGATCGAGACATCGCGACCAAGGAGTTCCTGCATGGAGGCGACGGAACGGTCGATGATGCCGCACGGGTTGATGTGGCCGAAGTACGCCATGTCGGTCGAAACGTTCAACGCGAAACCATGCATCGTCACCCCGTCGGCGACTCTGATACCGATGGCGGCCACCTTGCCGGCGTCAGTCCAGACCCCGGTCGGCTCATGTTCGGTCCATGACTCGATGCCGAAGTCGGCCAGCGTGGCGATCAGCGCGGCTTCGAGCGTGTGCACGTACTCCGACACCCGCTTGGGATCGGCGAGTCGGATGATCGGGTAGCCGACGAGTTGGCCGGGACCGTGGTAGGTGATGTCGCCACCGCGATCGACGTCGAAGACTTCAGCGTTGAGTTGGGCGAGGCGCTCGTCGGTGATGAGCATGTTGGATCGGTTTCCGTGCCTGCCGATCGTGTAGACATGTGGATGCTCGAGGAGGATCAGATAGTCGTCGAGGGTGCGGCCCTCTGTGCGGCCCTCATGGAGGGCCTTTTGGAGGTCCCATGCCTCCGCATATGAAAGCCGACCGAGCCATCGTGTTCTCAGCATGAAAGAGTCCTTCGGGCGTACCTCGTCGTTGGTCCCCCCAGCGTTGGGCGTTGGGGGGAAAGTACCGCAGCGGTGAAGCCGCTGGGGTAGGGGGGTCGTGCGCGATCTCCGTTGCTGGGAACCGCCCCCTCTGTACTCGGCCTCCGGCCGAGTACACCTCCCCCAACACTCGGCCTTCGGCCTCGCGAGGGGAGGAAACGCGAGCGCAGCGAGCCTAAGCCAGTTCCTGTCGC
This sequence comes from uncultured bacterium, assembly GCA_963827865.1. Classification (GTDB taxonomy): domain Bacteria; phylum Actinomycetota; class Acidimicrobiia; order Spongiisociales; family UBA4744; genus CAYLHS01. The sequence continues at coordinate 229,962 of CAWHCO010000003.1, forward strand.
CAATCCCACTGCTCGAGGTTCTCCTTGATTCTGATCAGGAACTCGACGGCGGTCACCCCGTCGAATGCCCGATGGTCCCATGTGAGTCCGAGGTAGCCGATCGGGTGGATCGCGATCATGTCCTGCCCGTCGGCCGTAGTGACGACCGTCGGGCGTTTCACGATCGTGTCGGTGGACAGGATCCCGACGTTGGGCAACGGCAGGATCGGCGCCGACATGAACGAGCCGTATGGGCCAGGGTTGGTGATGGTGAACGTGAACCCGGTGACGTCGTCGGGATCGAGGGTCCCACCCCGAGCTTTTTCCGAGAGTTCCCTGATACGTCGGGCGAGCCCGACGAGCCGGAGCCCGTCTGCATCCTTCATGGAGGTGACGATGAGCCCCTTGTCGACGACGTTGACGGCGATGCCGAGGTTGACCACCGAATGGAATACGGCCTTCTTCTGTTGCAGGTAGAACGACGAGTTGACGACGGGGAACTCTTTGAGTGCATCGACTGTGGCCCGGGCGATGAAGGGCAGATAGGTGAGCGAGAAGCCCTCTCGTTCTTTGAACGACGCCCGCTGGCGCTGCCGCACTCGCTCGACGGCTTCGAAGTCGACCTCGACGGACGTCCACACATGCGCTGCCGTGCGCTTGGCGATGGTCATGTTCTCGCCGATCCGAGCGCGCAGCCTGGTCAAGTCGCGTACTTCGTCGCCTGGAAGCAGCGGGATCTCGCCGGGTGCTCCCTGCTCGGTCGCCGCAGGAGCTGTTGCCGGCAAGGCAGGAGCCGGGGCCGGTGCGGGAGGCGCCACCGGCGCAGGAGCACGCTCCGACGCGGGGTGGTGTTCCAGATAAGCGAGCACGTCGTTGCGGGTGACGCGTCCTCCACGACCGGTCCCCTCGATGACGGAGAGGTCCAGGTCGTTCTCACGGGCCAGCTTGCGCACCACCGGCGACAGGAAGCGGCGCTCGTCCGGAAGAACGGCTTCTGCAGCCGAGGCGATGAATTCGGGCGTGGGGGCCGGCTCGGAAACGGGCGGCGCGGTCGGTGAAGACACGACCGGCGCCTCTTCAGGAGCGGCAGGAGTCGGCTCAGACACGACCGGTTCGGGCGTCGGCGTCGGTTCGGGCGTGGGCGCCGACTGGGAAACGGGCGGCGCGGGCGATGAAGACACGACCGGCTCGGGCGTCGGCGCCGGTTCGGGCGTTGGCGACGGAGGAGGTGTGGCAGCCTCGACAGGCTGCCGTTCGGGCGCCTCGCCGGCTTCGCCGATCACCACCATCGGTGTCCCGACTTTCACGGTCTCACCTTCGGGAACGAGGATGTCGAGGATCGTCCCTGCCACGGGCGAAGGGATCTCCGTGTCGACCTTGTCGGTGGATACTTCGACGAGTACCTCGTCCTCTCGGATCGTATCCCCGACCTTCTTCGGCCAGGAGAGGACTGTTCCCTCGGTGACCGTTTCGCCGAGCTGCGGCATGTTGACAGTGGTGGCCATCCTCGCTCCTCCCTATCGCTGCAGCTTCAATGCAGGCTCCGCCCGCTAGCGGTGAGCAGCGTCTCTCCCACCGCTTCGGAAAGCGTCGGGTGGGCGTGAATGAACGCCGCCGCCTCGGACGGCAACGCCTCCCACCCCACTGCGTACATCATCTCATGGATCATCTCACCGGCCTGCGGACCGACGATCGACGCGCCGAGGATTGGGCCGTTCTTCTCCGAGACGATCTTCACGATTCCCCGGTTCTGCCCGATGATCTTGGCTCGCCCAACGGCGGTGAAGCCGTGAGTTGCGACTTCCACGTCGTAGCCCAGCTCCTTCGCCTTGGCCTCCGAGTAGCCGACCTCGGCCATCTCCGGGTGCGTGTACACGACGAGCGGGATCGCCCGGTAGTCGACCGGTTGGGTCTCGCCGGTGGCGATGTAGGTAATGGCCGCAATCCCTTCGGCGAACCCGACGTGTGCGAGCTGCGGGGTGCCCGCAACGATGTCCCCGATGGCGTACACGCCCGGTTCGGTGGTCTGCATGGTTGCCCGATCCACCTCGACGTACCCACGGTCGACGACCGCCTTGGTGGTCTCCAGACCGACCCCTTCGGTGAGCGGCCTGCGGCCGACGGCGACGAGCACGACATCGACTTCCACCGAGTCGTCGCCGAACGGCACGACGACGCCCGTCTCGCCAATCTGCGGCGCTCCGACCTGGATCGACGTGCGGATCTTCACCCCGTGCCGTTTCAGGTTCTTGGCCAGTTCGGCAGCGGCATCCGCGTCGGCATCCGGAACGATCTGGTCCATCATCTCGAACAGGTGCACCTCGCTGCCGACGTCGACGAGCATCGACGCGAACTCACAGCCGATCGCACCGGCACCGATAATCGCCACCCGCTGCGGGCGTCCCGTCCAGTCGAGCGCCTCGTCGGAGGTGACGATGTGCGTGCCGTCGATCTCGTAGCCGGGGATCGACCTCGGTGCCGAGCCGGTGGCAACGATGACCGAGCGCCCTTCGAGGACCTGTTCGCCCTCCGGCCCGGCGACGTGCACCTCCCCGGGTCCGGCGAGGCGTCCGAATCCGGACACGAGTTCCACCCCCCGCGACCTGAGCAAACCAGCCAGGCCCTTGGTGAGTCCGCCGACGATGTCGTTCTTGCGAGCGAGCGCAACGCCCCAGTCGATCGACGGCTCGCCTGCCATCACGCCGAACGTCGCGGCATCCTTGACCGTCGAGTACACCTCGGCGATGTGAAGCCAGTGCTTGGCGGGGATGCACCCCCTGTTGAGACACGTGCCGCCGACCTGCTGATCCTTCTCGATGAGCGCGACGCTCAGGCCGAAGTTGTGGGCGTAGAGGGCCGCCGCATACCCACCCGGACCGGCACCAATGATCACGACGTCGTACAAAGAGCTCCTCCGTGTGAGAGTCCCGAGGATAGTGGCCCGGGATCCTTGACGGACCTCGGCGGATCCCGACTCCCCGCCCACCACTACTGTCGTGCCGATGGTCAGACTGCCCTCCTCGAACGCGACGCTCGCCACGTCGGATGGAGCCGTCCTCGACGCCCGGTGGGACCAACCCGCGCATGCACGGGGTGTGGTGGTTTTCTGCCACCCGCACCCTCAGTACGGAGGCACGATGCACGCGCCGCTGATGCACCGTGTCACCCGTGGGCTGGTCGATGCAGGACTCGCCGTGCTGCGTTTCAACTTCCGAGGCGTCGGTGCGTCGACGGGCGCGTGGGGCGGCGGCACCGAAGAGATCAAGGACGTGGACGCGGCGGTCACCGCCGCACGAGACGGGCATCCCGACCTGACACTCTCACTCGCCGGTTGGTCGTTCGGTGCGCTCACGTCGCTGCGCTGGCAGGCTCGCACCGGGGATACGTCACCGTACGCAGGAATCGCGTTGCCACTGGGAATGTACTCGCCCCCTCACACACTCGCTCGAGGACGCAGGACACTGATCATCGGCGATCGGGACCAGTTCGCGACCGTTGCTGCGACACGCGCGTATGGCGAACAGATCGGGGCAACCGTGGAGGTGCTGGCAGGCAGCGACCACTTCTTCGTCTTCCGTCACGATCGCGTGACGGAACTCCTGGTTGGAACGTTCACGTGACTGCCCGGAACCCCCGGTTGCGGGCCTCCGACGGCTCGTCCGGTGCGAACGATGACAGCAGCTTCCGGTCGAGGAGGTCATCGGTCTCGACACGAACCTCGAGCGCTTCGAGCTGCTCCTCGTCATCGCAGTCGTAGAACCGCATCGTGTCACGAGTCCCGACATAGCGGCTCTGTTGGAACCGTCTGAGCCTGCCCATCAGCCGAACGGCCCCTCCGCCACGGCCTCCTCGCCACGGTCCCATTCGGCCCAGTCGAGCCACTCGGCGAGTTCCTCCTCGTCCGGCGGTTCTGCGTGGAAGTCCGCGTCGTCATCGTCGATGTAGCTCACGTGCTCGATCTGGTCATCCTCGATGGTCAGCTCGAGGAACCCCATCGAGCGAAACACGCCCTCCTCATCGGGCAGCCACAGGGCGACCACGCAGTCGTTCTCACAGTCACCGCGGGACGCGACGAGGCTCGGGTAGCGCATCCAGAAATCGCTGAGACCTTCGAGTGCTGCCTCGACACCGACACCTTCGAACACGTCCGACGTCACGCTCTCGCTCAGGAGTTCAGCGATGCCGTCGAGATCACGCGCGTTGAACGCATCGACGAGTGCATCCCGGAAGTCCTCCGCCTCCGGCTCGGGTACTGACTCGGGCTCATCAACACGTGCCATCCGAACCTCCTCTCGAGAACCAGCGTACAGGTTCGCCGACCAGCAGGACGCTCGCCGGAGGTGGTGACACGGACAGCCGCCACGCGGGAACGGTCGACGGTGCGACCGCGAACCACCCTGCGATGACCGCCCGCACAACGGCGTGCCGTAGATCAGATGCGAACCGATTCATGGTATGGCCCAAACACTCGCTTCAGCGTGGCGATGATCTCCCCTTCGGTCGCCCGGACTCTGGCAGCGTCGACCATCAGCTCCATGAGATTGGCGTCACCCTGAGCGCCCTCCTCGAGCGCCTTCAACACCGAGTCGACTGCCTGCGGGTCGCGGGCTCCGCGAACACTCTCGACGGCAAGACGCTGGTCCATCTCCACCTGCTGGGGAATCACGAGCGTCTCGATCCGGGTCTCCTCGTCGTCGACGTAGACGTTGACACCCACGATCGACCGTTCGCCCGTCCCGACCGCCTTCTCGAACTCATAGGCGGAGTCGGCGACCGCTCCCTGGAAGTAGTTCTCCTCGATACCCCGCAGGGTCCCGTCGAGCATGGACCCGCTACCCATGGCGCGCACCTTCTGGAGGATCTCTTCGGCCCGTGCCTCGACCTTGTCGGTCAGAGCCTCGACGAACCACGATCCTCCGAGCGGGTCGACCGTATTGGCGACGCCCGTCTCCTCGGCGATGACCTGCTGGGTCCGCAGGGCGATCTCGGCGGCCTTCTCGGTCGGCAATGCGTACACCTCGTCGAGAGCGTTCGCGTGCAGGCTCTGGGTCCCGCCCAGCACCGCGGCGAGCGCTTCGATGGCGGTACGAACGATGTTGTTCTCGGGCTGCTGTGCGGTCAGTGAGACGCCGGCGGTCTGGGTGTGGAACCGCAACTTCAGCGAGGGTTCGTCGGTCACGCCGTACACGTCGCGCATCCACCGGGCCCAGATACGGCGGGCAGCCCTGAACTTGGCGATCTCCTCGAAGAAGTCCAGGTGCGCGTCGAAGAAGAACGAGAGTCGGGGAGCGAAGTCGGCGATCTCGAGCCCTCGACGCAGGCAGGCTTCTACGTAGGCGAAGCCATCCCCGAGAGTGAAGGCGAGTTCCTGAGCGGCGGTCGCACCCGCCTCACGGATGTGGTACCCGGAGATCGAGATGGTGTTCCACTGGGGCACCTCCCGCGTGCAGAAGTCGATCATGTCCACGATGATCCGCATGTGCGGGACCGGAGGGAAGATCCACTCCTTCTGCGCGATGTACTCTTTGAGGATGTCGTTTTGAAGGGTGCCGCGCACGTTGCACCAATCGACCCCTTGTTCCTCTGCGGCAACCAGCAGGAACGCGAAGATCACTTCGGCGGGCCCATTGATCGTCATCGATACGGACACGCGCCCGAGCGGGATCCCCTCGAACAGCTTCGCCATGTCGTCCGCCGAGTCGACGGCCACGCCGCACTTTCCGACTTCGCCAAGCGATCTTGGGTCATCCGAGTCGATGCCCATGAGCGTCGGCATGTCGAATGCGACGGACAGCCCATCCTGTCCCTTCTCGAGGAGCGATCGGAAGCGTTCGTTGGTCTCCTTCACGCCGGCGAAACCGGCGAACTGGCGGGTTGTCCACAACCTGCCCCTATACCCGGTGGCGTGGATGCCTCTCGTGTACGGGTACTGACCGGGATAGCCGACGTTCGGATCGGGATCGCCGTCCTCGGGAACTCCGAGGGCGGGGACATCCTCGAATGAGATCGTCTGGAAGCGGCCCCGCCGCTTCGCTCCTTCGGCGTACTCCCGCTCCCACTGATCCTTCACATGCCACCTCCGGACGGGACCTGTGCGCCGCAGTTGGGACACGCGGCAACTTCGATGTCACCGACGATGAACGAGAACCCACAATCAGAGCAGGTTCGCCGCGGAGACGTGGCCCGGGGCGCAGGCGCCCTTCGAGACACGTCGACCGCCGCCTGAACTTCGTTGACCACCCCGCACTGAGGACAGGGGTACCGGCCCGGTCCCTGAACGGCGAACTGTGTTTGGCACCGTCCACACCGAACCTTCGTCATCGAGGCGCGCTCCTCATGGCGTCATGCTACCGCCGGCATCTGTCACAGCCGATGCTGGCTACGATCGCCTCCATGGACTTCGCGCTGATGACGGAACCCCAGATGGGTGGCACATACGACCAGCTCCTCGCCGCGGCGCGATGGGCAGAGCATGTCGGGCTCGTGTCCTTCGCCCGATCCGACCATTACTACTTCGACCGCGAACCCCACCCGGATGCCACCGACGCGTTCGCCACCCTCGGAGGCCTTGCGAGGGAAACGACGAGGATCCGCCTGGCGGTGCTCGTGTCACCGATCACATTCCGTCATCCGGCGGTCATCGCGAAGAACGCCGTGACCATCGACCAGATGTCCGGGGGGCGCTTCGATCTCGGGATCGGGACCGGATGGATGGAACTCGAGCATCAGGCGTTCGGGTTGCCGTTCCCGCCGTGGAGAGAGCGGTTCGATCGGCTCGAAGAAGCACTGCGCTATGTCGAGCACGCCGTCGGCCGTGCCAAGGGCCCCATGGCCGGCGACTACTACTCACTCGACGCCGAGGTTCATCCCAGGCCGACCGATCTCAGGCTGATCGTCGGCGGTTCTGGGCCACACAAGACGCCGGCGCTCGCAGGCACACACGCCGACGAGTACAACCCCTTCGTCGGACGACCGGACGAGATCGCCCCGAAAGTCGAGCGGCTCCGGTCGGCCGCGCAGGATGCCGGCAGGGATCCGAACTCGATCGCCGTGAGCGTCATGGGGCCCGTGCTGACCGGTCGAGACGAGCGAAGCTACCGAGACCGCCTCGTGAAGATGGCTGCCGCCAGAGATCGCGACCCGGACGAGTTCGAGCAACGCTGGGCGGATCACGGGATTCCAATCGGTCCGCCGAGTCGTGTCAGAGACACGATCGCCGCGCTCGAGTCGGTCGGAGTGTCGAAGTACTACCTCCAGCACTTCGATCTCACCGACCTCTCGAACCTCGATGAGGCCGTGGAGGCCCTTACCGGGTAGCGCACAGACCCTCAACCTCTTGCTTCGTTTCTCCGATACCCTTCAGGAGTGGAAGGGACACAGATGCGCACACGAATCCTCATTGCAGCCTTCGCGCTCGCCCTCACCGGGTGCTCGAGCGGGGCGGCGACCACAACGACCGCCGGGAACGAACCGGCGACAACGACAACCACCCAACCCCCGGTGCCGGCGGCCGTACTCGCCTACTCGTACGCCGCAGGCGACTCCTACACGTACGACATCTCACTCGCCCAACATCTCACGATGACCACGACCGTCGAGGGCGATCCGGGCATGTTCGGTGGCACCGACGCGCCCGGCGACGTCGACGTCAACACCAGCATCGACGGGACGGTCCACTACGACCTCTCGGACGGGCCGGAGGCCGACACGACAACGATGCACATCTCGGGAACCTTCGACGATGTGAACGTCGAAGGCACGGTCGACGGCGAGCCCGTCACCGACTCCGATGTCCAATCGGGAACGGTCCCTGACCTGGTCGAGGTACCAGACACGACGATCGTGCTCGACAAGTACGGCCGACCGGTGTCTGTCGACGGCACGACCGTACCGTCGGATGCACAGTTCTTCGGTGATCCTTTCGCCCTGTTCGGTGGCCTGACCTCGGGTGGACTCGATCAGCCGTTCGGCCCCGAGTTCCCTGACCATGCACTCACCATCGGCGATTCTTGGACCGGGGAGCAGTCACAGGACATCCCAGACACCGACCAGACCGTTGTCACGTCGGTCACCTACACCGTGACGGGCACCGACACGGTCGACGGGCACGACGTAGTGGTGATCGACTTCACCGCCACGTCGTCCGGCGCGGACATCGACCTCGGCCAGCTGTTCCAGGCACTGATCGAGGGGTTCGCGTCAATGGGACAAGACACGTCCACGACAGAGCCGATCCCGACGATCGAGTTCGTGGTTTCGGTCGGCGAGTCGAGTGGCTCGGGTACCTACTGGTTCGACCAGGAGGCGGGCATCGTTCGCAAGGTCCATCAGGCGTACTCGATACCGATGTCGATGCACATGGGCATCTCTTCGTCTGAGGGAAACGGTTCGACCGACCTCCAGATGTCGATCGAGTCGACCGTCGACGCACAACTGAACGAAGGGGCAACTGCCGGCTGAGCCGGCCGGGTCGGGCGATCGGCCGCGACAAGGCCCGCATTCCCACTACGGGTGTAGGGCTAAGTAGGCTACGTGCCATGTCCGAGCAACCCCTTCTCGAGATCAGAAACCTGCACGCGTCTGTCGACGGTGCCGAGATCCTGAAAGGCGTCGACCTCGTCGTGAATCGTGGCGAGATCCACGCCCTCATGGGTCCGAACGGCTCCGGGAAGTCGACGCTCGCCAACGTGCTCATGGGCAATCCCACCTATCGGGTGACCAACGGAGAGATCCTGCTCAAAGGTGAGGATGTCGTCGGCATGGCCCCCGACCGACGTGCGCTGCTGGGCATGTTCCTCGCGTTCCAGTACCCCGAGGACATCCCAGGGGTGACACTCGTCAACTTCCTTCGAACTGCCCTGTCGAACCGGCTGGGAGTCGATCTCACCGTCCTCGAGATGCGCCTCAAGGTCACCGACGCGATGCGGGAGATCGGCATGGAAGCTTCGTTCGCCGACCGCTACCTGAACGAGGGGTTCTCCGGTGGTGAGCGCAAGCGCAACGAGCTGCTCCAGATGACGCTGCTTCAGCCTGAGCTGGCGATCATGGACGAGACGGACTCGGGGCTCGACATCGACGCTTTGAAGATCGTGGCGGAGGGCGCCAAGCGTCTCGCGACACCGGAGCGAGGGTTCTTGATCATCACCCACTACCAGCGCCTGCTGGACTACATCACGCCGCACTTCGTACACGTGTTCTTCGATGGGCACGTTGTGGAATCGGGTGGGCCGGAGCTGGCACAGAGGTTGGAGAAGGAAGGGTACGAAGGGTTCAGGGCTCACGTGTGAAGACGGATCTGTCACACCTCCGAACGGATTTCCCGATCCTGTCGAGGACGATCCACGACAAGCCGCTCGTGTTCCTCGACTCCGCTGCGTCCAGTCAGAAACCTACGCAAGTGCTCGACGCAATGGACGACCTATACCGGTCTCGGTACGGCAACGTCTACCGAGGCGCCTACACCCTCTCCGAAGAATCGACGGCAGCCTACGAATCGGCACGGAGCACCGTCGCCAGGTTCATCGGAACATCGCCGACCCAGGTGGCGTTCGTGCACGGCACCACATCAGGGCTGAACACCATTGCCTATGGGTGGGGACTCAACCATCTCAAGTCGGGCGACACGATCTTGCTGACGCTGATGGAGCACCACGCCAACATCGTGCCATGGCAGATGGTCGCCCGCTACACGGGTGCCCGCCTCGCCTACACACCGTTCACAGCCGACTACCGGCTGGATCTCGACGCCTTCGCAGACCTGCTCGACGACACGGTGAAAGTCGTTGCGATCACGGGTATGTCGAACGTGCTCGGCACGATGCCGCCGGTTGGCGAGATCGCGGCCATTGCGAGAGATCGCGGTGCGTTGGTGGTCGTCGACGCCGCTCAGCTCGTCCCGCACTTCCCCGTCGAAGTGAACGAGATCGGCGCCGACTTCCTGGCGTTCTCGGGTCACAAGATGCTCGGCCCAACGGGCGTCGGCGTGCTGTGGGGGCGCATGGACCGCTTTGAGGAGATGGAACCGTACGAAGGTGGCGGCGAGATGATCTCCGACGTACAGCTCGAGTCATCGACCTGGGCGCCGATCCCCCACCGCTTCGAAGCAGGCACGCCGCCGTTCGTCGAAGCGGTGGGTCTGGCGGCGGCGATCGACTATCTGGACGCGATCGGCATGGAGACGGTCGCCGCGCACGATCACGAGCTGACCACCTTGGCGCTCGCGCGTCTAGCCGGGATTCCGGGGCTGACGATCTACGGGCCGAAGGACACGACCGACCGTGGCGGTGTGGTGAGCTTCACGATGGACGGGATCCATCCACACGACATCGCGACGATCCTTGACGGTGAGGGCATCGCAATCAGGGCAGGTCACCACTGCGCTCGACCGCTCGCACGGACGATCGGGGCGCCGGCGACGGCCCGGGTATCGTTCTACGTGTACAACGTCCCGACCGACGTCGACGCGCTGGTTGCGGGACTCCACAAGGCAAGAGAGCTGTTCGATGTCGCTTGAAGACCTGTATCGGCAGGTGATCCTGGACCACTACCGCAGTCCACGCAACCAAGGACACATCGAAGGCTGCGACGCCCACGGTGAGGGGCACAACCCGCTGTGCGGTGACGAGATCTTCCTCGACCTCGCCATCGGTGACGACACGGTCATCGACGTGGCGATCAGCGGACAGGGTTGCTCGATCAGCCAGGCGTCGGCGTCGATGATGTCGGAGGCGATCAAGGGCAAGACGCTGGTGGAGGTCGACGACTTGATCCACCGATTCAAGGTGATGATGAACGTCGAGCAGGGCGACGATGGTCTCGACCCGGCTCGGCCAGGTGCGGTCCTCGGTGACCTGGAAGCGCTCCAGGGCGTCCGCAAGTTCCCGGTACGGATCAAGTGCGCCTCGCTCCCCTGGACCACTCTCGAAGAAGCACTCGCCACGCGAGAAGGGTGAGGACCCAGCCGCTTGGCAGGAGCACTCGACGACGCTACAGGACGTCCCCGCCGGCGATGGTGAAGCCCCGACGAGAGAAGCGCCCCTGGTGGGGCGCTTCTGGGAAGGGAGGATGAGACTTGTGTCGAGATCTCCTTGCGAAGGTCTCCCTGTATGCATCGTCAGTCTGGCTCGCCTGCTTGAGCGCTCTGTCAGAGGCACTTGAGAAGTTGGGATGGGCCGTTTCCTCCCCCAGGAGCCCGAAGGGCGACGTTGGGGGAGGTGAACTCGGCTGAAAGCCGAGGGCGGAGGGGGCGGTTCCCACCAACCTAGACCGCGCACGACCCCCCTACCCCAGCGGCTCCGCCGCTGCGGTACCTTCCCCCCAACGCTCGGCCCTACGGCCTCGCTGGGGGGACCAACATGACGCCGGAGGCGGTCGTTTCTGTTTCCTCCCCCAGGGGGGGAGCCCGACGTTGAGTGGACTCGGCTGAAAGCCGAGGGCGGAGGGGGCGGTTGTCCTACTGAAAACCGTGAACCAAGAACGGAGGACTACTCACAGGGTGAGCATTAGCTGCCTGCCTTCAGTCGTGCCTGCCATTCGGCGGCACCACCGTTGACGAGCGTCGAGTACTTCAACCCCATCAGTACCACGCCCGCGTACCCGAGGTCCTTGGCTCGCTGCGCGATCAGCGCCGCCTGATGCCATCCGTGCTCGCGCTGTCGTTCCGCCGGAATCGCCATGATCTGCTGCTTCAGACCATCGGTGGCGGCCACCGTACCGAGCATCTCGGCCCGCTCCACCCACGGCACCGAGAACGGCGGAATCAACGCCAAGAACACGGGTGGGTCGTCATCCTTGAACCGCAGCTTCTCCGTCTGCGGCCCCACCGTCTCGGGGTCGACTACCGGTCCGGCGATGAAGTACTGCGCGCCCAAATCGATCCGCCTCCGAAGCTGCCACTCACGGAACCTCGTCGGCATCCCTACTTCGAACCTCGGCATGTGCTCCTGGAGGCTCCGCAGATGCTCGACGATCTCGTAGTGGTCGGCCAGATGGTCGATTGCTGGGACCGTGTCACCGATCACCACGAAGAACGAGTCGATCCCGTTGCCAAGCGCGCCACGTACCTCCGACTCGATCGCCAAGATGTTGCGATCCCTCGTCGAAACGACCACCGTCGGGTGCACCGAAGGGATGTCGTGGGTGATCCTCGCCCCGAACGCGTATGGCGACACCCGGATCTTGCCCATCACGTTGTCGGTGATCAGCACGTTGCTCCACACGCCCTCCAACTCGCGATGGCTCAGGTCCGGCAACTGCGGCGGATTCACCTCCGCGATATGCACCCACGCGTCTGTATCGGTCAGCATCTCATCCCTCCCTGGCCACGAAGTACTTGGCGGCCGGATGGTGACAAATCAATGCAGATGTCGTCTGCTCCGGCTGGTACTGGAACCCGGTCTCCGGTCCGACCGTTATCCCGATCCGATCCGCCCCGAGCAGCTCGGCGACGGTCGCGTTGTCTTCGAGATCCGGACATGCCGGGTACCCCCACGAATACCGACCACCCCTGTACCGCTGACGGAACAGACCGGCTACCGTCTGATCGTCCTCTGCTGCGAACCCCCACTCTCCCCGGATCCGCGCGTGCGAGTACTCGGCGAGCGCCTCGGCCATCTCGACACCGATGCCATGGGTCCACAGGTACTCCTGGTAGCGGTCCGCGGCGAACAGCTCCGCCGTTCGCTCCGACACCCGTGGCCCCATCGAGACCACGTGGAACGCCGCGTAGTCCGGCTCACCGATCGGACGGAAGAAGTCGGCGATGCACAGAAACGGGTCCTGTTGCTGTCGGGGGAACTTGAACCTCGCCTGCTCCCCGGTCCTCGTGTCGTCGCTCCACACGACCAGCTCCTCGCCGTCACCGTTCACCGGGAAGTACCCGTAGACGAGCTGCGGGACGAGCAGATCGTCCGCCGTGGCCACCGACATGCGCTCTCGTAGCAGAACACGCAGCCTCTCTTTGAACGCGGCGTCGTCCTCGCCCTGCTCGGGCCGGTACTGCCACTGGTTGCGGAACAGCGCCGTCTCGTTCAGATAGACGGCGATGTCGGCGAGTTGAATCCCCTTGACGACTCGTGACCCGAGGAATGGCGGCTTGAAGATCTCGTTGTCGATTGCGACGTGCGGCGATCGTGCGGGAATCGTGTCCTTCTCGACCTTCGGGCGGGGCTTCCTCGGCGGCAGCACCCGTCCTTCCGCGACCCTCCCGAAGTCCGGTTCCACCTCGCCGGTGCGCTTCTGTTCTGCGATTCGATCCATCACCGCGAGACCCGCGAAGGCGTCCCGTCCGTAGAACAGTGGCCCCGGATACACGGCACGAAGGTCCTTCTCGACGTACGAGCGGGTGAGCGCAGCACCACCCAACAGCACGGGTGGCCGGAGTGCTCGCCGGTTCAACTCCTCCAGGTTGTCACGCATCACCAGCGTGCTCTTGACCAGCAGACCGCTCATGCCGATCGCGTCGGCCGACACCTCGGCGGCCATGTCGAGAATCTGGCCGATGTCGACTTTGATGCCGAGGTTGTGCACCGTGTAGCCGTTGTTGGTGAGGATGATGTCGACGAGGTTCTTACCGATGTCGTGCACATCGCCCTTGACGGTCGCGAGCACGATCGAACCCTTGCTCGCACCGTCCTCGTGCTGCATGTGCGTCTCCAGGTAGGTGACAGCCGCCTTCATCGTTTCGGCAGACTGAAGCACGAACGGCAACTGCATCTCTCCGCTCGCGAACCGTTCGCCCACGACACGCATTCCGTCGAGAAGCGTGTCGTTGATGATGTCGAGCGGTGCTGCACCTGCCGCGAGCGCTTCGTCCAGATCTGCAACCAACCCATCGCGGATGCCGTCGATGATCCGTGCGGCGAGCCGCTTCTCGACCGGCCAGTCACTACGATCCTCGACCGTGGCGGGCGTCACGGTTGCATCCGAGGTGAGCGCCAGCAGCTCCTGCAACGGGTCATAGTCGGGTCGGCGCCGGTCGTAGATGAGATCCAGACACACCTGCCGGTGTTCCTCCGGGATCTTGGCGAGCGGAACGATCCTTCCCGCGTGGACGATCGCCGAATCGAGGCCTGCGGCGAGACACTCGTGCAGGAACATCGTGTTCAGGATCTGACGGGCACCAGGGTTGATCCCGAAGGACACGTTCGACACGCCGAGCGTCGTGAACACGCCGGGTAGCTCCGCCTTGATGCGCTTGATCGCCTCGACCGTGGCCATGGCGTCACCCCGGAGTGCCTCATCGCCGGTCGTCAGCGGGAAGGTCAGTGCATCGAAAATCAGGTCGGACGGCTCCAACCCGTACCGTTCGGTCGCCATGTCGTGGAGCCGACGCGCAACCCGGAGTTTCCATTCAACATCCCGAGCCTGCCCATCCTCATCGATGAGCAGACAGATCACCGCCGCACCGTGTTCGACCGCAAGTGAGAACACACGATCGGCCCGCGAGCCGGGACCGTCACCATCCTCGAGGTTGGCCGAGTTGAGGACCGATCGGCCACCGATGCGTTCGAGACCAGCCTCCAGCACTTCCGGTTCGGTCGAGTCGAGCACGAGCGGGACCGTCACCGCTGTCGCGAACCGGGAGGTGATCTCCGACATGTCACGAACCCCATCCCGTCCGACGTAGTCGACCGATACGTCGAGGAGGTGTGCCGACTCCGCGACCTGCCCTCGCGCGACCTGGAGGGTCGCATCCCAATCTTCGGCGAGCAGTGCGTCGCGAAAGGCGCGGGACCCGTTGGAGTTGGTGCGCTCGCCGATGATCAGAAACGACGTGTCCTGTTGGAACGGTACGAACGCATACGTAGACGACGCACCTGCCTCGTGCACCGGGTCGCGCCGGGCCGGCTCGAGATCCCGACACCGTTCGATGACCGTCCTCAGATGCTCAGGGGTCGTCCCGCAACAACCACCGACCACGGTCACCCCGAGTTCTGTGACGAAACGGGAGTGGTAGTCGGCAAGCCCGTCAGGTGCGAGCTGGTAGCAGACCTGGCCGTCGACGACGCTCGGCAACCCTGCGTTCGGGATCGCGGAGATCGGCACTCTGGATGCCCTCGATAGGTAGCGGAGCGGTTCGAACATCTCCTCGGGCCCCGTTGCGCAGTTCAACCCGATGACGTCGACCTTGAGTGGCTCGATGGCAGCGAGCGCCGCAGCGATCTCTGTGCCGCCCAGCATGCGCCCGGTCAGCTCCAACGTGACCTGAGCTTGAATCGGAACTCTCCTACCGGCCGAGGCCATCGCCCG
Source organism: uncultured bacterium (assembly GCA_963827865.1). GTDB lineage: Bacteria > Actinomycetota > Acidimicrobiia > Spongiisociales > UBA4744 > CAYLHS01. The sequence goes on from CAWHCO010000003.1 coordinate 245,190, forward strand.
CCTGCATCCGGCGACGGCAGCCTTCAAGCCGAGGAGGTCGAACTGGGTCTCGACGATGAACAAGTCCACGCCACCGTCGAGGAGGCCTCGTGCCTCGATCTCGTAGGCATCCCGGAGTTGGGAGTAGGTGATCTGGCCGAGAGTGGCGAACTTCGTGCCGGGGCCTATCGACCCCGCCACCCATCGCGGGTGGTCGTTCGTTACGAACGAGTTGGCCGCGTCCCGAGCGACACGAGCCCCGGCCCTCGCCAGCTCGTAGGCGCGATCCGAGATCCCATACTCTCCGAGCGGGATGGCAAACGCTCCGAACGTGTTCGTCTCGATAACGTCCACACCGACGTCGAGGAAGCTCGCGTGGAGGGCGGCTACGGCGTCCGGACGGGTAACATTCAGCAGCTCGTTACAGCCCTCGAGGTCCGGTCCACCGAAGTCGTCGGATCCGAGATCCATGGTCTGGAGGTTCGTGCCCGTAGCGCCGTCGTAGATGAGCACCCGCTCGCGCGCCGCTGCGGCGTAGTCGCTGCGTTGGTCTCCTCGAATCACTTCGGTCTCCTTCCCTTCGACGCGCTCTCGAGCACCCCGAGCGGAAGCGACCGCCCAGCTCATCGATCAGGCATTGGCACCGAACGAATCGGTTGCCGCGGCTTCATAGGGCCTGTCCCTCAGCCGCTCTTGATGAGCGCGTAGCACGAGGCTAGCTCGATCGAGACGCTCCGCAAGAGGACTATCGGCGTGACGAGCGGCTAACCTGACCCGTGCTGCAAATGCGGCGACTCGCCCGGATGTTGCTTTTTCGCCCAGAGTGTGGCCGAGTCGGAGTGGAGAGCGGATTCGGTGGGCGGACGGACCGACAGAAAGGGCGAGAGCCAAGATGAACATCTACGTGGGGAACCTTCCCTTCAACACCACAGGAGCCGACCTCGAGCGACTCTTCAGCCAGCACGGCGAAGTCAGCTCGGCATCGGTCATCAACGATCGCGAAACAGGCCGTTCGCGCGGGTTTGGATTCATAGAAATGCCGAACGACGACGAGGGCAGAACGGCGATCGAGGAGCTCGACGGCCAGGACTTCAGCGGTCGAGCACTGAAGGTCAACGAGGCACGTCCCCGACGCTGACCACGGACCGCCACGCGAAGAGGCCGCCGGAAAATCGGCGGCCTCTCCTCATGTGCCGGCAACCCTAGAGGACGCCCCCCTCGGTCATCTTCTTGAGGTCGAGGATCTTGTCCAGCTCCTCGGCGTCGAGACCGCTCATCTCCAAGGCCACTTCGCGAACACCACGGTCGGTATCCATCGCCACATGGGCGATCTCGGCCGCCTTGTCATAGCCAACGTGCGGTGCCAGCGCCGTGATGATGATGATGTCCCGCTCGACGAGTTCCGTCGCACGAGCCACGTTCGCGCCGATCCCGTCTACACACTTCTGTGCGAGGACCGTCGAGGCGTTAGCGAGCAAATCGATCGACTCGATCAGGTTGTAGCTCATCAACGGCATCATCACGTTCAGCTCGAAGTTTCCGTTCGCACCACCCCACGTGACGGACGCGTCGTTGCCGATCACCTGCCCGGCGACCATCATCACCGCCTCAGGGATCACAGGGTTGATCTTGCCTGGCATGATCGACGATCCCGGCTGAAGCGCCGGCAACTTGATCTCGCCGATGACCGTTCGTGGTCCCGACGACAACCAGCGAAGGTCGTTGGCGATCTTGAACAACGACGTCGCCACTGTCTTCAGTGCACCCGACGCCGACACGACAGCGTCCTTCGCCGCCTGCGCCTCGAAGTGGTTGTCAGCCTCGCGGAACGGGTAGCCGGACCGGTCGGCGATGTGCTGGATCATCTTCGGTACCAGCCCCTCAGGCGCGTTCAGCCCGGTACCGACGGCGGTCCCGCCGAGCGCCAGTTCTTCGAGCTCGGGGAGAACCCTCGCCATCCGTTCGATGCCCTTACGAACCTGGGCGGCGTACCCGGAGAACTCCTGACCCAACGTGACCGGCGTCGCGTCCATGAGGTGGGTGCGGCCCGTCTTGACAACGTCCTTGAAGCTGTCTGCCTTGCCCTCCAGTGATTCCGCCAAGGTGGTGAGTGAGGGGATCAGGTCTTCTCGAACGGCACCGAAAGCGGCAAGATGGATCGCCGTGGGGATGACGTCGTTGGACGACTGGCCGTTGTTGACGTGGTCGTTGGGATGCACCAGCTTGGAGCCCAGATCCCCACCGAGGATCTCGGTTGCCCGGTTGGCGATCACCTCGTTGGCGTTCATGTTCGTCGAGGTGCCTGATCCCGTCTGGAAGATGTCGACGACGAACTGACCGTCGAGCGAACCCTTCATCACCTCGTCACAGGCCTGCATGACCGCATCGGCCTTGTCACCGTCGTAGCGGCCCATTTCCTTGTTGGCTTTCGCCGCCGCCCACTTGATGAGCCCGAGTCCCCAGATGAACCTGCGACCAAACCGCAGCTTGGAGATCGGGAAGTTCTCCACCGCGCGCTGGGTGGAGGCTCCGTAGTAGGCGTCGGCGGGGACGTGCATCTCGCCCATCGAGTCGCGTTCGACGCGATAGTCCATGGTTCACTCCTTCGTCGGGTCCGAGGGGGCCATGTGAATCGGCCATTCGGGCGAACACTCGATCACACTGCCAGGCTAGTTCGTTCGGGCATCGCCCGAACTGGCCGACAGCCCACAGCCGACAGTCTGTTGCTGTCAGCTGTCTGCTGTTGGCTGTTCTGCCCAGCATCGCTGCCCGTTCCACCGGTAGAGTCCTTTCCGGAGGTGACGATGGCGACAACGACCGGTGGTGGACTCATCGTCGACATCCTGGCCGCCGAGGGTGTCGAGAAGGTGTTCGGCCTCCCGGACGGCACCTACCTCGGCCTCTTGAACGCTTTCGAAGCCCGCGGCATCGATCTCGTCACCCCACGCCACGAAACCACCGCACTCCACATGGCCGGTGCGTACGCCCGGCTCACCGGTCGGCTCGGTGTCGCCATCGCCAGCAACGGGCCTGGTGTCGCAAATGCTCTCCCCGGAGTCGTCGTGGAGGAGGCCGAAGGCAACCGTGTGTTGCTGATCACCTCGTCACGTCGCACGGGCATCACCGCACCGGATCGCGGCGGTGCCTATCAGTACTTCGATCAGGTCGCCACGATCGGCCCCGCCGTCAAGTGGTCCGAGGCCGCAAGAGAGATCGGCCGCATCCCCGCGCTCGCCAGGACAGCATTGCGCATGAGCTACACGGGCCGGCCGGGGGTCGTGCACCTCGACGTGCCGGAGAACCTGATGAATGGCAAGACCAAGGAGTTCCCGGTTCTCTCCCCCGACCGGTACCGGTCGACTGTGCCCGTCGCTCCCGACCCGGCCGTGGTCGCCCGCGCCGCCGACCTCCTCGCCGGCGCATCACTGCCCGCACTCCACGCCGGCGGCGGGGTGATCCACGCGCAGGCCCATGATCGGCTCGCAATCGTCGCCGAGATGCTCTACGCGCCTGTGACAACCTCGTGGAGTGGCCGAGGTTCGATGACCGAATCATCACCACTGGTATGGCCCATCACCGCCATCGAGGCGACGACGAAGGTCCGCACCTCGGCAGATGTCATCCTCGTGCTCGGTTCCCGGATCGGAGAAACCGACTGGTGGGGCAAGGCGCCCTACTGGACGAACGACCAGACGATCATCCAGATCGACATCGATGGCTCGTCGGTTGGCAGAAACAAGCCGGTCGATCTGGCCGTCACCGCCGACGTCGGTCTGTTCCTCGAGGCGCTGGCTGTCGAGCTGAAGTCCCGGCAGGGCCCAACCGATGATCGCCGGCAGCGCGTCGACGGGCTTATCGCCGAACGGCTGGCCGACACCGCCAAGCTCGCCAAGCACCTCGAGGACCAATCGGTCCCGATGAACACGGCGCACATCCCCAACGTGTGCATGGACATGTTCGACGATGACGCCGTTTTCGTGACCGATGGCGGCAACACAGCCGTCTGGGCGAACTTCTTTCTCCGAGTGCGCACACCGAACACGCTTCTCGCCACCCCACACTTCGGGATGCTCGGCGCAGGTGTCGGCCAGGCGCTCGGCGCGGCCGAAGCGTTCCCCGACCGGCAGGTGTGCTGCATCATTGGCGACGGGGCGTTCGGCTTCCACCCGCAGGAAATCGAGACGGCCGTCCGCAACGGGAACCGCATCGTGTTCCTCGTCGTATCGGATCGCCAGTGGGGCATGGTGAAGATGACGCAATCGATCGCCCGTCATCCCGTCAAGATGATGATCCGCAAGCAGCTCGACGACGACGAGACGATCAATACGAACCTCGGCGAGATCGGCTACGACGCCATGGCCCGCTCGATGGGAGCAGCAGGTGAGCGGGTCGCCGACCCGACACTGCTACGCCCTGCGCTCGAACGAGCGCTTGCCTCCGACGGGTGCACGGTGATCCACGTCGACGTCGACAGAGCCAAACACTTGTGGGCGCCGGGACTCATGCACTTCAAGAAGATGCACCAGGAACCGGGAGGGTGACCGTGGTCGACAATCTGGTCCTCAACTTCGACAAGGGCAGCCTGCTCATCCTGAACGTTCTCATCGGTTTGATGATGTTCGGAATGGCACTCGACCTGGATATCGAGGACTTCCGGCGGCTCCTAAGAAAACCGAAACCGCCGGCGATCGGTCTGGGTGCCCAGTTCATCCTGCTGCCGGCGTTCACGTTCCTGCTGACCCTGATCCTCAGACCAGAACCGTCCATCGCGCTCGGCATGATTCTCGTCGCGTCGTGCCCAGGTGGGAACCTATCGAACATCATGACTTACCTGGCGGGCGGCAACGCCCCCCTTTCGGTCGGCATGACGGCGGTCTCGACTGCGGCGGCGATCGTGATGACCCCGCTCAACTTTGCGATCTGGGGCAGTCTGAACCCCGACACCGCGCCGATCTTGAAACGTGTGTCGATCAGCCCCCTCGACATGTTCAGCACCATCGTGCTCATCCTCGGTGTCCCGCTCCTGCTTGGGATGCTGGTGGCTCACTGGAAGCCGGCGATCGCCCAGAAGGTGCGGAGACCGTTCAAAGTGTTCTCGATGCTCGTGTTCGTGGGGTTCGTCGGCGTCGCTCTGGCGAACAACTGGCAGAACTTCCTCCACTACATCGGGTACGTCGTGTTCGCCGTGTTCCTCCACAACGCGTTGGCGTTCACCATTGGCTACACGGCGGGCCGTCTCACCGGTCTCGAGGAACGCGACGTGCGGGCGGTCTCAATCGAGGTCGGTCTCCAGAACTCGGCCCTCGCGCTCGTGCTGGTCTTCAACTTCTTCGCTGGGCTAGGCGGCATGGCGCTCATCGCCGCGTGGTGGGGCATCTGGCACATCATCGCCGGATTGTCGCTGGCGACGTTCTGGTCGCGACGACCTGCCATTGCAGCCGCCGAGGCATGACCCTCTCAGTTCTCGTCACTGGCGCGGGCGGCTACCTCGGTCGACTTCTCGTCGAGTCGCTCGCAGCCGCGCCGGACACCTTGGAAACGATCGTCGCCACCGACGTACGCGAACCCGACGTGCGTCTACCCGGGGTCACCTACATCACTCTGGACGTGCGCAACCCTGACCTCGCGACGGTACTTCTCGAGAATCGAGTGGAGACGGTCGTCCACCTCGCAGCGATCGTCACTCCCGGTAGACGACCGGACCGGGAGCTCGAATACTCGGTCGACGTTGGAGGTACCCAGAACGTCCTCAAGTCGTGCGTCGCCGCAGGCGTCGACAAGATGATCGTCACGTCGAGCGGTGCCGCGTACGGGTACCACGCCGACAACCCCGAGTGGCTCGACGAGAAGGATGCTCTGCGCGGCAACCGTGAGTTCGCCTACTCGGACCACAAACGGCAGGTGGAGGAGATCCTCGCCGCATGGCGTCGGGAACACCCGGGGCTTGCGCAGCTCGTATTCCGGCCAGGCACGATCCTCGGCAGAACGACCCACAACCAGATCACCGATCTGTTCGATAGACGGATCATGCTCGGCATCCGAGGCGCCCCGTCGCCTTTCGTGTTCATTTGGGACCTGGACGTCGTCGAGTGCCTGAGGCGGGGCATCTTCACGAGGGCGACCGGGACGTTCAACCTCGCAGGGGACGGCGCTCTCACGACACGGCAACTCGCCGAACGGATGGGGAAGCCCTATCTGGAGCTCCCCGCGACGCTGGTGCGGGGTGCCCTCTTCGTGCTGCGGCGTCTCGGTCTCACCCAGTACGGGCCAGAACAAGTCGACTTCCTGCGATTCCGGCCCGTACTGTCCAACCGGCGTCTGAAATCGGAGTTCGGCTACACCCCCCGCCGAACGAGTGCCGAGACCTTCGACCTGTTCTGGACGGTGAGAGATGCCACGTCGTGACCTGAGCAGTGCCGTCGTAGTCATCACAGGCGGGGCCGGCGGTCTCGGATTGGCGATGTCAAGAGCCTTCGCGGGGCGCGGCGCGCGCCCGGTGCTGCTCGATATCGACGCCGAAGGACTCTCTGGCAGCACTCACCCGGGGTTTGTGTGTGACCTGACGGAATACTCCTCGGTCGCGGCGACCTTCTCCGAAATCGTCGATCGGTTCGGTGGCGTCGACGTGCTCGTCAACAACGCCGGGTTGACGCATCGAAGCGCATTCGCGAACACCGACCCATGCGTGCTGCGAAGAGTCATGGACGTCAACTACTTCGGGGCCGTCAACGCGACGAAGGCTGCACTTCCGTCGATCGTCGAGCGGAGGGGAACGATCGTGGGGATCGGTTCTGTCGCCGGGTTCGCACCGCTGCTCGGCAGGAGCGGGTACGCGGCATCGAAGCACGCCCTCCAAGGGTTTCTCGGGACGCTGCGCGCCGAGCTATTAGGCACAGGGGTCGACGTCACCGTCGTTGCACCCAGTTTCGTCGACACCCCGTTCCGGTTCAGGACGCTCGACGCCGACGGATCGATCACGACCCACTCCCAGTCGAGAGTCGGGCGCATGATGACCGCGGATCACGTCGCGGAGGTTGTGGTCCGTGCGGTCGAACGACGTCGCGCCTTCGTCACAGTCGGAGTCGTCGGTACCGCGTCGCGGATTCTCAGCCGGGTATCGCCGGGGCTGTACGAGCGGATCATGTCCAGGTCGCTCGCGTCGGAACTCGACCGGTGATCAGTGCCGGGCGCTGCATTCGACGCAGCGGGCGGTTGCCGGGCGAGCGTTCAGACGTTCCTCGGGAATAGGCTTGCCGCAGTCGTCGCAGATCCCATAGGTTCCTTCGTCGATCTTTGCGAGCGCCCGGTCGATCTGGGCAAGCGTCGTCGCGAGTGAACGGGCAGTGGCAGTGGAGGCGATCCGCTCCACCGCCTCGGTCGTCCCGTCTCCCACTCGTTTGCCGAAGGACAGGTTGACGCCGGTCTCCGGAGGTTCGGTCAACGCGGCAAGCTCCTGAGCGATCCTCACCTTGCGCGACTCGAGTTCGGCCCTGCGTTTGTCACTATCAGTCATCAGTCATCAGTCTTCAGTCTTCAGCAAGAACGCGACCCGAAGACAGCCCAAGACTCTAGGGCGAGCACTCGTCTTCTCACTCTAGGGCGAGCACTCGTCTTCTCCACCAAGAGGCCGAAGGGCGACCCTCTTACTGAGAACCGAAAACCAAGAACCCACAACGGCTCGCGCAGCGAGCCTAGAAGGGGATATCGGTGAAGAACTCGGACGCCGCCTTCTCCTTGGGTTCTTCCACCCGTGCAGGGATTCCGAGCCGTTCGCGAAGCGCCTCGTAGCCGCCGGTCTCCAGCTCGTCCGCGAGTTCTCGCCCACCGGTTTCGACAATCCTGCCACGCATCATCACGTGGATACGGTCGGGAGTCAGGTAGTTGAGGATCCGCGAGTAGTGGGTGATCAGCAACACAGCCACATCGGGTCCCATGAGCTTCTCGACGGCCGCCGCCACTTCGCGGACGGCATCGATGTCGAGGCCGGAGTCGATCTCGTCGAGGATCGCGGCGTGCGGCCGGAGCGTCGCCATCTGAAACATCTCAGACCGCTTCTTCTCACCACCTGACAGCCCGGTGTTGACCGAACGATCGAGGAACGCAGTCATTCCGAACGTCTCGGCTTTCGTGGCCATCTCGGATTCGACCTCGTCGACGCCGAGACCGCGTTCGTCGCCGAGTTCGAGGATGAATTCCCGCAGCCCGACACCTGGGACCTCGACGGGATCCTGAAAAGCCATCAGGAGGCCGAGCTTGGCCCGCTCGTCGACCGGCTTGTCGAGCAGCTCGACACCATCCAAGGTCGCAGACCCTTGGGTCTCGTAGCCGTCCCGCCCGGTGAGTACATACCCGAGTGTCGACTTGCCGGAACCGTTCGGTCCCATGATCACGTGCAGCTCGCCGTAGGGGATCTCCAAGTCGACCCCTTCGAGGATCTGCGTGTCGCCGATGGAAGCACGGACATCATCGATCTTGAGGCTGCTCACGTCGCCACCTCCAGCAGCACATCGCCATCCTGAATCTTGGTTGGATAGACCGGCACGGGTGATGTCGCAGGCAGTGAGTGGGGCCGGCCGGTCTCCAGGTCGAATTCGGAGCCATGCCGGGGGCACTCCACCATCCCCGCGAACACCTCCCCTTCGGCGAGCGATGCCTCGGCGTGGGTGCACCGGTCGCCGAGCGCGTGAACCGAGTCGCCGACCCTGAACAAGGCGATCACGTCCTGTCCGACCTCCACCCGCACGCCGTAGCCATCGGGAAGATCTTCGAGTGCGGCGATCCTGACCCAGCCGGCCATCAGACCCTCCCTTCCTGCTGCGCAGTGACGAATCGCCGGTTCACAGCGACTCTGGCTGGCGCGGCGAGTTCAGGCTGGGGCAGCCGTTGCAGCGCCTCTTCGAAGAAACCATGCACCAGAAGCCGAGCGGCCCGAGGACGGCCGAGCCCCCTGCTCATCAGGTAGTAGAGCGGCTCCTCGTCGAGTGGGCCAACAGTCGAACCATGCCCGCAGATCACGTCGTCGCACAGGATCTCGAGGTTGGGAACCGAGTTCGCCCGTGCCCCGTCCGACAACACCAGGTTGCGGTTGGTCTCGAACGCACTCGTCTTTGAGGCTTCCTTCTCGATGCGGACGAGACCTGTGAACACGGATTCGGCACGATCCTGCACCGCGCCCTTGAGGAACACGTCCGACGAGGTGCTCACGCCCACGTGGTGCATGACGAGCCGGTAGTCGAGGGTTTGGTCCCGTTCCCCATAGAACGCGCCGACGAGGTCGGCATGCCCACCGTTGCCACGAAGGTCGATGTTGAGGTCGACCCGACCAAGCACGCCACCGATACCGACTTCGCCGAGGTGCACCGTGGCGTCGCGGTCGATGACGATCCGCTCGTGAATGATGGCTCTGGTATCCGACCCGAATCGCTGATACGTCGTGAGGTTGAGCCGCCCGGCATCACGGACAAACGCTTCGACGTGCGGATTGACAACGAGGCGCGCCCCTTCTGGAGACCTGAATCCGACGACGACAGATGCCTGAGCGTCGCGGTCGACGACGATCGTCACGTGCGGGAAGCTCACGGTGCCTTCGCCCGTCGCCTGCACATCCACATAGAACGGCCGTTCCACGGTCCGGCCGGCAGGGATGTGCAGGAGTACTCCATCCCGGAAGAAGGCATGATGAGCTGCGGCAAAGAGGTCGACACCCGGATCCACGGCGGTGCCCAGTAGCGAAGCCACCTCGCCGTCGGAGGCGGCGGCGGTTGTCAGGATGGCGTGCGACGAACCATCGGTCTCGGCAAAGCCGTTCACGATCATCGCCCGTCCGGCGACCTCTCTCAGGGCTGTAGCGACTTCGTCAGGCTCGGCAATAGGTGCTGCACGCTCTGCGAGAGAGAAGTCGGCAAGCGAGAAGTCGAGGTCGACGTACTTCCACGATTCCTCCTTGGGCGACGGCATGGAGGACGAGAGGAACCGCTCGAACCCGGATGATCGAAGGGGTTTCGTCCACGCCGGTGCGGTCGCGGTCAACTGGTCGAATGTCGATTGGTCAAGTAGCTGCATCGGCTCCTCTCGAGGCGCCATCCTATTACCACTGCGGAGACAGGGGAAATTACCGTCGCGGTATGCCGGCGAGCGTCGCAGCGCGCCCGATGACATCGTCGAGCATCGCCTCTGTGAGTCGCCCGGTGAAGGTGTTCTGCTGGCTCGGGTGGTAGCTGCCGACAACAATCGGTGCGTCCGGTTGTAGATCCACCTCGACTCCATGGCCGAACCGGGGACGAGGTCGCGGCAGATCCACCCCACCGGCGTCGAGGATGCGCAGTACCTGGTCGAACGCAAGCCCTCCGAGGGCAAGCACGACTCTCAGGTCGGGGATGAGCTCCATCTCCTGCTCGAGCCACGGTCGACACGCTGCTCGCTCCTCCGTGGTGGGCTTGTTCCCGGGCGGAGCACAACGGACGATCGCACTCACAAACGTGCCGGAGAGCCGCATACCATCGTGCGCCGACGCCGAATCGGGCCTGGAAGCCATCCCTCCCTTGAAGAGGGCGCGATACAGCCAGTCGCCGGATCGATCGCCCGTAAACATCCGGCCGGTTCGGTTCGCTCCGTGGGCGGCCGGCGCCAACCCGACGACGAGGAGTCGCGCATCAGGATCCCCAAAACCCGGAACGGGCTTTCCCCAGTACACGTCGTCCCGGAAGGCCGCGCGCTTCGCCACGGCGACCTGCTCACGCCACGCCACGAGGCGCGGACAGCGACGGCACTCCGTGATCTGCCGTTCGAGGCGAGCCAGTGTCATGGGGCCGGCTCCAACGCTTTGTCGGTCACTCGCGATCCTGGGTTCCACAGCATCCAACCAAGGTCCCCGGCGGCGTTGATCTCCGCCCTGACACTCGGTGCTCCGTAGTTGAAGTCGGCGATCCAGGGCCGCATGATCGTCGTCGTAGGCAACCGCGGCATGCCGTCGGCGAGCGCGTTCTGAACCACGGCCAACGGGTGATCGGCCGGCGAGTCAAACCCGATCCAGCCGTCGCTGTAGTGGTCGGGATAGATCATGGGCGACAACGCGTCTACCTGGGCGCCGATCTCCTCGGGGCGCTGCCCGATCCCCTGATCGTTCCGGGTGGACAGCACGATGGCGAACACGTCGGCCGACAGGGCACACCCGAGTGGGTGCAGGGCGGCACGGGCTTCCTCGAGGAACGAGCTGATCACCTCGAGCCGGTCCACCTGGCCGTCGGCGCCGACGTAGATGCCGTCGCCGTCCAGGGACATACCTGACCTGAGCCCGGTCGGAAACCGCACATAGTCGAACTGGATCTCATCGACACCCGCAGCGCACGCCTCGACGGCAAGGTCGATGTCGTATGCGCGGGCGTCCGGATCTGTCGGGTCGAGGAACGCCTGGCTTCCCTTCCGCAGTGGCTTCGACCCGACTCGAATCGCGAGATCGGGGCGGGACGACGCAACAACCGGATCCTCGAACGAGACCACCCGTCCGATGACGTACAACCCCCGGTCGTGCATCTCCGCTACGACGTCATCGAGCCGGTATCCCGGATCGACGGCACCAACCTCGAGAGCGAGCGGCACCTGGGATTCGTATCGGATCTTCCCAGACTCGTCCTTGATGTCGAACACGACCGAGTTGATCTCCGTTCGGTCGGCGATATCGAGAAACGGTTCCCATCTGTCCCCTTGCGGGAGCCCTGATACGGCGTGGATCCCCTTGACGACACGCGGGCCGAGCTGGACGTCGAGACCATCCGTCGTCCCGTCCCACTGAACCTCGACGGGCATCCACGCTGGTCGTGCGATCGACACAGTGCCCGGAACCGCGGGTGACAGGTCCCACGACCCGTCGGGTCCGGTGGAAGAGGTGGCAGACCCGAGCGAGACCGTCGCGTCGTCAAGCGGTACTCCCGATGTCGCCGTGACCGTGCCGTGCAGCACCACCGGGGCGAGTTGAAGCGTGATCGGGCCTGTCGGCGGCAACATCACCATCATCGATGCCGGCAGGTATCCCGCAGCCGATGCTCCCACCTCGACGGGAAAGCCGTCGGGCTTCACGAGCGCCTCGCCGTCGCCTCGGGTGGTGCCGATGGTGACATCGGGGCCCGGAATCGGGTGGCCGTGTGCATCCACGACCTGCACGACGACCTTCACGGGAGGCGTTGCCGTTGTCGTCGTTGCCGTTGTCGTCGATGTGGATCCGACCGTGACTACGTCGGAGCACCCGACGGCGACGAACGCAGCAGCCACGACGATGAACATGAGACGACGCATTCCGACAGCGTACCGGCGGTCTCGGAATGCATGGTGTAGACAGGGTCCTTCGGCGGGCGGACCTCACCGTTTGCCCCGTTGAGAGGGACCGCCGCTCGTGGTACCTTGGGGGCGCTACAGAGAGCAGAGGGTCCGGTTGGTGAGAACGAGGCGCACATCGATCCCGCTCCATGACACCGTGGGCATGTACCTCGAAGAGGTGTCGTCCCATGACTTGTTGACGGCCGAAGACGAGGTACAACTCTCGCGTGCGATGGAGGCAGGTCGCAGGGCGCAACACAGGCTCGATGACCCAAAGCCACTGACGATCCAGGAACGGGCACGGCTCAATCATCTCGTTCACGACGGGAACGAGGCGAAGATGGCCTTCATCAGGTGCAATCTGCGCCTCGTCATTTCGATCGCCAAGCGATACACGGGCAGGGGGCTGGACCTCCTCGACCTCATCCAAGAAGGCAATCTCGGTCTGATCAGGGCTGTCGAGAAGTTCGACTGGCGCAAGGGGTTCAAGTTCTCCACCTATGCAACCTGGTGGATCAGACAGGCGATCACTCGGGGGCTAGGGAATCAGGCGAGGACGATCAGGCTGCCGGTGCACATGGTCGATGTCGTCCGGACGGTCCAGGAGACGGAGCAGACACTCACCGAGATGCTGCACCGTCCCCCGACCAACGCCGAGATCGCCGAAGCCAGTGGACTCGACATCGACAGGGTCATTGCCGCGACCGCCGCCCCGAGCGACACCGTGTCACTCGACCGTCCCGTCGGTGACGACGGTGACGCCGAGCTCCACGACTTCGTGGAGGACGACACGTCTCCTGACCCGTTCGGGTATGTCGTCGACCTCATGCGGGGCCTCTACCTGAAAGATGCGCTGGCGGTGCTCGAGGAATCGGAACGGAACGTGCTGATCCTGAGGCACGGACTCGACGACGGCATCCCACGTACTCTGTCCGAGGTCGGCAAGCTCCTCAACCTGACGCGTGAGCGCATCCGCCAGATCGAAGACGCGAGCCTTATCGAAGCTTCGTCACCCCTCCTGCGACTTCGATCTGGTCTCACTCATCTGATCCCTACAATGCTCCCATGCTCGGCTTGCTCTTCTTCAACCTGCTGTGGGCGCTGTTCATCGCGTCGATCATCGGGGCAATCGGAGCGAGACTCGCCGGGCGCCGTCAGCTCGGCTGCCTCGGTTCCATTGCACTGGGGTTCATCGGCGCACTCGTCGGATGGTGGATCGCAACGAAGCTCTCCCTCCCACTCGGACCGACCGTCTCCGGGCTGCCCGTGATCTGGGCGATCGTCGGTGCCACGCTCTTCATCGCCGTGCTCAATCTGCTGTCCGGCAAACGATGAACGAAATCAGCAAGCTGGAGATCGCCCGAAACTGGCTCCCCCGGTACACGGGGATGGCGCTGGACGAGTTCGGCGACTACATCCTGCTCACCAACTTTCAGGCCTATATCGAGGGGTTTGCCGAACGCTTCGGGGTGCCGATTCGCGGACTGGACCATCCGATGCAGGCTGCATCCAATGGCAACGGTTTGACCATCGTCAGTTTCGGGATCGGTACCTCGAACGCAGCAACGATCATGGACCTGCTCATCGCGATCGAGCCGAAGGGCGTGTTGTTCCTCGGCAAGTGTGGCGGCCTCAAGCAGTCGACCGAGATCGGACACTTCATCCTGCCCATCGCCGCGATCAGGGGCGAGGGCACCTCGAACGACTACTTCCCGCCAGAAGTGCCGGCGCTCCCCTCGTTCAAGCTGCACAAGTTCGTGTCGGACAAGCTCAGAGAGCAGGGCTACGAGTACCGGACCGGCGTCGTGTACACCACGAACCGCAGGGTCTGGGAGCACGACCACGCCTTCCTCGAGCACCTGCACAAGCTCACCGCGCTGGCGATCGACATGGAGACAGCGACCCTGTTCATCGTGGGTCACGCCAACCAGATCGCGCGAGGTGCGTTGCTGCTCGTCTCTGACGTCCCGATCACGCCCGAGGGCGTCAAGACCGAGGAGAGCGATCAGGCGGTCACCCGTGACTGGACCGACGTGCATCTCGACCTCGGGATCAATGCGATGACCGAGATCGCCGAACAGGGCGAGCCCATCAAGCACTTCACGTTCTAGCCGCGTCACCTCGAACGCTCGTCATATGATGCTATGCTCATATGAATGCTTGATCATGCGATAGCGGCGATCTCAGACCCTACGCGGCGCCGGATCCTCGAACTCCTTCGACAGAGCGACCGGTCAGTGGGAGAGCTCGTGATGGAGCTACGAATGGAGCAGACGAATGTGAGCAAGCATCTGCGCTCCTTGCGTCTCGCGAATCTCGTCGTGGTCCATTCGGCTGGCCGTTTTCGGTACTACCAGCTGAACCCGGAGCCACTGGAAGAGGTCGCTTCTTGGCTGCGGGGCTTCGGACATGAGCGAGAAAGGGACTGACAGTGGACGCGATGGATCCGGCGAATGTTGTCAACGCTTTGTGCATTCAGGGTATGGAGGCCGAGGGAAGAGGTGAGCTAGATCTCGCCGGATCCCGATATCGGGAAGCCTGGGACCTTCACCGCACTCACATCGAGGCCGCAGTCGCTGCCCACTATCTTGCGCGTGTACAGCAGACGACCGAGGCCACGCTCGAATGGAATCGACGAGCGCTCGACGAGGCGTTTGCGTGTGACCCGGAACTCGTGGCGGGACTGCTGCCGTCGCTGCACCTCAACCTTGGCAAGAGCCACGAGGATGTGGGCGATCGAGAGCTCGCACGCAAGCAGTACCTTCTCGCCGAAGCGGCCGGTCATGTCCTCGGCGACGATCCATACGGTCGAATGCTCCGAGGTGGAATCGTGGCTGCGCTGGAACGGACTGTGGTGATCGGGTAGGGCCCCTACCCGATCGCGCCGGCCTCTGCCATATTCAGCTCGATGAGACGATTCAGCTCAACGGCGTACTCCATCGGGAGCTCCTTGACAATGGGCTCGATGAACCCCGCGACGATCATCGACGTCGCTTGCTCCTCGGTGAGCCCGCGGCTCATCAGGTAGAAGAGCTTGTCCTCGCCGACCTTCGAGACGGTGGCCTCGTGGCCGATTTCGGCGTCGGCCTCCTCGATCTCCATGTACGGGTATGTGTCGGAACGTGATGCCTCGTCGAGGATCAACGCGTCGCAGCGAACGAACGACTTGGTGTGTTCCGCACCAGGCTCCACCCTGACGAGGCCCCGGTACCCCGCCCTGCCCCCACCTCTCGAGATCGACTTCGACGTGATCGTCGAGGTCGTGCTGGAAGCGGCGTGCACCATCTTGGCCCCCGCGTCGAGGTGTTGACCCGGACCTGCGAAGGCGATGGAGAGCACCTCACCGTGGGCTCCCTCACCCATCATCCACACGGCTGGGTACTTCATCGTGAGCCGGGAACCCAGATTGCCGTCGACCCATTCCATCGTCGCGTTCTCATAGGCAACGGCCCGTTTGGTCACAAGGTTGTAGACGTTGTGCGACCAGTTCTGGATGGTCGTATAGCGGCATCGGCCACCTCGCTTGATGACGATCTCGACGACCGCTGCATGGAGCGAGTCCTTCGAGTAGGTCGGCGCGGAACAGCCCTCCACGTAGTGCACGAAGGCGTCCTCGTCGACGATGATGAGCGTTCGCTCGAACTGGCCCATGCTCTCTGCGTTGATCCGGAAGTACGCCTGGAGCGGCTGCTCGAGGTGCACTCCCGGCGGCACATAGATGAACGAGCCACCCGACCACACGGCGGAGTTGAGCGCTGCAAACTTGTTGTCGTTGGGAGGAATGACGGTTCCGAAGTACTCCCGTACCAGATCGGGGTGCTCTTGCACGGCGGTGTCCATGTCGGAGAAGAACACACCCAGCTGCTCGAGCTCTTCCCGGTTCCGGTGATAGACGACTTCGGAGTCGTACTGGGCGCTGACGCCCGCGAGGTACTTGCGTTCGGCTTCCGGTATCCCCAGCTTCTCGTAGGTCTGCTGGATCTCTTCCGGTACCATTCCCCAGTCCTCGACGGTGCCCTCCGACGGCTTCACGTAGTAGTACATGTCGTCGAAGTCGATCTCCTGGAGGAGGCCGCCGCCGCCCCATGTCGGCACCGGCTTGCGGAGGAACCGTTGGTAGGCACGCAGGCGGAGCTCCAGCACCCAGTCCGGTTCACCCTTCATGGCAGACATCTCGCGGATCACGTCTTCGTCGAGGCCTTTGCGGGCTTTGAAGACCGTCTCTGTTCCGGAGTCGTGCCAGCCGAGTGAGTAGGCACCGAGATCGATGTCGAGTGTCGCCATGTCGCACCTTTTCCACTACGTCGATAGTGATAATAACAGGGGTCGACAGATGGCAGCCGGGTATGTGAGGAGCGGCCTCACGGCCGCTCCACCATCGGGATCACGTCTTCAGGCTACGAGTGAGGATTGTGCGGGTTCGACCATCCCTTTGGTTGCACGACCTCGGTCTCAGCGATCGGCAGTTCCGTCTTCGGACCCTTGAAGTCGCTCTTCGCGGCCTGCTTCACGAGCTGTCCTCGTGGACCGTCATGCGACTTGAGCAACGACTTGCCTTCATCGCTCTTCAGCCAGTGAACGAAGGCGGAGACAAACGTTCCGTGGTTCACCTGGCCGTTCGGACCGGTTACGTCGAGACAAACGGTCGGCACGGTCGCGTCCGGGGCGACTTCACCGCCGGAGGTGACAGGGGGGCAGCCATCGGTGGTCAGTTCTTTGGCTTCGTAACCCCAGAAGAGGACGAAATCGAGGAGTTTCTCCGTGAAGCCGCTGCCGGGGTCGCGGACCGAGAACTCGCTGTCAGAACCGGGGGCGACGGTCGTCGAGGCGGCGTCGGTGGCCTCATCGGCGCTCGCCAGCGAGGCGAACGACAGGACCATCATCAGGACGAGGGTTACGACTCCAACTGTCTTCAGTCTCATGCACACGCTCCTTCTGACCTTCAAGTCTCGCCCCGGGTCGAAACGTTACGCCACTGATAGCGGTCGGTTGACCACTATACGTTGTGGTTCCCGGTCCAGACCTCGTTGAGGTGCGTGTACTGCCCACCGACAGCGAGCAGCTCTTGGTGGCTCCCTTGCTCGACGATCCGCCCGCCGTCCATGACGATGACCCGATCTGCCCGCTGTGCGGTCGTCAGGCGGTGAGCGATCACGATCGCCGTGCGCCCTCGAAGGAGGTGATCGAGCGCCGATTCGACTATGCCCTCCGTCTCGGGGTCCAGATTGGAGGTGGCTTCGTCGAGCACGACTACAGCCGGGTTTGCGACGAACGCCCTGGCGAGCGCCACGAGTTGCCGCTCGCCGGATGACAGCCGGCTCCCCCGCTCGCGGACATCCGTGTCGAGCCGCTCGGGAAGGGATCTGACCCACTCGCTGATCCCCATCGACTCGCAGATGTGCCATAGCTCGTCATCGCCAATGTCGTGCCTCGCGAACGACAGGTTGTCCCGCAGCGAGCCTGAGAACAGGAATCCCTCCTGCGGCACCATCGAAATCGATCGCCTGAGATCGGTTGGGGAGAGATCACGCAGGTCCACCCCATCGAGAGCGACCCGACCCTCTGTCGGGTCGTAGAAGCGAACGGTGAGCTTGGCGATGGTCGATTTGCCCGCGCCCGTCTCACCCACGACGGCGATCCGCTCTCCGCACCCGATCGCGAGGTCGATGTCGTGCAGTACGGGCAGGTCGGGACGGTACCCGAAGGTCACGTTCTGGAATGTGATCTCGCCGCAGGCTTCGTTCGGAATCGGTACCGCCACCTCGGCGGGCGCGATCTCCGGCTCGGTGTCGAGGATGCCAAACAGCTTGCCCAACGCGGCGAGTGCCGCCTGGAGCAGGTTGTAGACATTGGACAACTGCACGATCGGATCGAAGAAGTACCCGAGGTAGAGAAGGAGTGCCACGAGCGACCCGAAGCTGAGATCTCCGGCGAGCACTCTGCGTCCTCCGAACAGCAGCACAAGCGCTGTGCCAACCGTGGCGATGAAGTCGACAGACGGGAAGTAGGAAGCGATGGCCCTGGCCGCCTGGAGGTTCGCCTCGAAGTACTTCTGGTTCACCCGCCCGAACTCGAGGAGCTGCCTCCGCTCTTGCGTGTAGGCCTGCACGACTCGGACACCGGAGATTCCTTCCTGGAGCGTTCCCAGTACCCGTCCAATCTGCTCTCTGATCGCTTCGTACGCCCGGTTTGCGTAGGCGCGGAACACGATCGAAACGACAACGAGCGCCGGCAGCAGGGTGAGCACCGTCCACGCGAGCCCCGCATCGATCGAGAACATGGCCACGGTCACTCCGACGACCATCAGCACACTCGTGATCACCGAGATCGCGCCTTGGTCGACAAAGGCCGTGAGCGCCTCCACGTCCGACGTCATCCGAGATACCAAGACCCCGACCTTGGATCTGGAGAAGAACGCGATGTCCAGACTCATCATGTGCCGAAACACACGGACGCGCATGCCCTGGAGGTACCGCTCCCCCACCGCCGCCACCTGATACATGGAGAACCGCTGCGAGTAGTACTGCCCGACCAGCAAGACGAGGTAGACGGCGGTTGCTTCGACGACGACCTTGAGGTCACCGGAGGTCACTCCATTATCGATGCCACTGCGCAACACGAGTGGAACTGCAAGCCTGGCGAGCGTGGCGAACACGGTCAGCACGAGCGCCCAGATCGTGGCGCCAAGGAGGGGCCGACCATACCGGGCAGCCCGCCGGATGAGCTGCATGGGACGTTCGATCTTGTGATCGCCGCCGTAGCGCGCATACATCATGGGGACGGCTCCGTCATCGTCTCGGCGAGTACCTGCCGATATCGGGCAGACTCGGCGAGGAGTAGCTCGTGCGTACCCGACGCGACGACCCGCCCGTCGTCCAACAGCAGCACCTTGTCGGCAAGCGTCAGGGTGGATGTGCGATGAGCGATGATGATGGTCGTCCGATCCTCCATGACCTCTTCGAGCGCCTCCCGGATCTCACGCTCGGTGATGGTGTCGACCGACGAGGTCGCGTCGTCGAGGATCAGGATCCTCGGGTCGCGGAGAATCGCTCTCGCGAGCGCAATTCGTTGGCGCTGACCGCCACTGAGGCTGTAGCCGCGTTCACCGACGACCGTGTCATACCCATCCGAGAGTTGTGAGATGAACTCGTGCGCCTGTGAGAGTCGCGCCGCCAAGCGGACCTGCTCCTCGGAAGCCTCGGGAGCACCGAACGCGATGTTCTCTCCGATGGTCGCCGAGAACAGGAACGGCTCCTCGAACACGAGGGCGACCTGACTCCGAAGGTCGTCGATCCGAAGGGTGCGTACGTCGACACCGTCGAGGGAGACGGTGCCACTGTCCGGGTCGTAGAAACGGGGCACGAGATATGCGAAGGTGGTCTTGCCGGACCCCGTCGAACCGACGAGCGCAACGGAGGTACCGGCAGGGATCGTCAGATCGACGTCGCGGAGCACCGAGGAGCCGTCTGGGTAGGCGAACGAGACGTGCTCCAGCCTGAGCGTCCCTGGCCCATCTGGAAGAGGAACTGGGTGCTCGGGTGAGGAGATGTCGGGTGCGGTTCGCAGCAGTTCCATCACTCTCGAGGCGGCGGCCGCCGATCTGGGCAGCTCGGCGAAGAACCATCCGGTGATCCGAAGCGGGAACATCAGCACGGCCATGTACTGAGTGAACGCGACGAAATCGCCCAGCGTCATCGAACCCCCGATCACCCTGCTGCCTCCCACGAGCAACACGGCCGCCGTTGCGAGAGCTGGGATCAGCTCGAAGATCGGTACGTAGATCGAGCGAAGGTGGAGCATCTCCATGGTGCGGGAGTAGATGTGGTCGGCGCTCGTCGACAGACGGCCGACAACTGTGTCTTCTCGCCCGTACGACTTGACGACCCGCACGCCTGCGACCACCTCTTCCACCACTCGCGACAGGTCGGCGAGTCGTTGCTGCACCTCCCACGAGACACCCAGGATGCGAGTCGCGTAGCGGTTGGCGAGCAGGAACAGCGCAGGGACCGACACCGAGGCAATCACACCCAGCACCGGGTCCAGGACGATGAGCATCACGACGACGATTCCGGTGAGGGCAATGTTGGCAACGGTGATCGGCAACATCGAGAAGATCATCCGAACCTGTGACAGGTCGGAGGAGGCACGAGCCATCAGCTCCCCGGTGGGAACCCTGTCGTGGAAACTGAACGCGAGCCGCTGGACGTGTTCGAACAGCCGGTTCCTCAAGTCGGTCTCTGCTCGGTACGCGAGGCTGAAGGCGAAGAACCGCCTGCCGCCGATCCCGAGTGCTTTGAGGAGACCAGCTGCGACGATCAGCCAGAACAACGGCACGAGAAGCTCGGATCGCGTCCCGTCGATCGCTACATCCACCACGAGCTTCGTCAGGTATGGGACGAGTGCCACCATCGACATCCACAGCAGTGCACTCCCGATCGAGAGAGCCGACGCTCTTCGATACCGAAGGAGGGTCCTACCGAGCAGTCCCATCCCCGCTTTGACCGAGGGGTCGCGCAGGGTCATCGGATGCGGCGGCGCCGGGCGATCTCCGCGGAGACGGACGCGGCGAGGATGATCACGTAGGCGATGATGTAGAGCCAGAGCAGCAGCACGGCGAGGGTGAAGACGGCGAATGTGGCACCGGGTGCTCCGCCACGCCAGTCGATGAACACCTGGAATGCGAGGGAGAATCCGACGATTCCTGCCGTGCTCGCCAAAGATGCCATGACGATCCCCGGCAAACGTCGCGGAGGCCCATACCGGTAGAACAGCCACAGAAAGGCGAGAACGCCGACCGAGGCGATCGGGATTCTGAGCGACGACCATGCGGTATGGAGTCCGCTGATGCCCGTGGTCATCTCGATGCGATCGGCAATGACGCCGCCGACGGGAATCAGCAGCATCGTGAGAGCGAATACGACGGCGCCGCCCATGGTGAGCATGATCGACACGAGCCTGACTTTCCACCACGGACGGTCTTCCTCGAGCTCCTCGATCTGACGCAAGACGCGAATCAGAGTGAGCACGCCGCGAGAGGCGGACCAGCCTGCAACAAGGATGCCGACGACGATGAACGCGCCCGTCCCGGAGGGCAGCACCTGAGCGACTCCGTTGATCACTTCGGCGATCTGTCTCGCCATGTCGGGCGGGAGTACACCCGACAGCGCGGCTTCGGTCGCGGACGCGTCCTTGCCGAACAGTGACGCGATCAGGAGCAGCACCGCGGCGATCGGCACGAGCGCGAAGAACAGGTTGTAAGCGACCGCTGCCGCGAGCACGCTCGGCTCGGCGGCGCTGAAGCGTTTCACGAATCGGAACGCCGGTCGATGTTCGATGCGGTCGAGGTTCACCGGGGCAAGGTTAGAGGGGTCACGGGCTCCGCCCGTGACTGAAGTCGTGAGTTGTGAGTTATGAGTTCCGGGTAGGAACGGCACATGTACGTGTCCTGCCACCGCAGGGTGGCTGTCTCACTCAGAATCCAGAACAGCGAGCCGACCGAGCTATACCTGGACGTGCTCACGCACTCTGAACGAGATCCGGTGTGCCTCCACCCCGTTGATCGAGACGACGAATGAGTAGCCGCCTTCACGCGGGAAGACGAGCCCGTTGATGGTGAGCGCTCGAACCACTCCGACGTCCACACCGTCCGGGAGGCCACGCGGGCGTCCAGACCGGAACTTCTGGGTGATGGTCTTGTCTCCGAATACGCTGTGCCCGTCTTCGTCGACGAGATCGACCGACAGGGTGAACTCGTTGTCGATCTGCGTCCACGGCACGCGGACCCGGACACCGATACCGAGGCTCGGGTGCCGTGCCGGAAAGCGTGCTGAGTACAGCGTGTCCCAGCCGCCGCCGAGCACGTACAGCTTGCCGGCGACCGCCTGTACGGCGTCGGCGAGGATGGCGACCTCGATCTCCGGGGCGAACAGCGTCATGCGACAAGCCTAGGGCCGGCAGCGAACAGTCAACAGCGAACAGTCGACAGCGCGCGACCACACCGAAACGAGACCGCAGGGCGGCGATGTCCTCTGCAAGAGGCGAAGCAACGGAAGCACCCGGGCCATCCCCGCTGTCGCTGTCAGCTGTCGACTGATACGAGTCCTAGGCTCTCCCCATGGACTGGTACAAGGACGCGATCTTCTACGAGACCCACATCCGATCCTTCAAAGACTCCAGCGGTGACGGGTTCGGAGACCTCCCCGGTCTGACCTCGAAGCTGGACTATCTCGTGGACCTCGGCGTCACGGTCGTCTGGCTTCTCCCGTTCTACCCGTCGCCGCTGAGAGACGACGGCTACGACGTCGCCGACTACACGTCGATCGATCCGAGATATGGCACGATCGACGACTTCAAGACGCTCCTGAGTGAAGCACATCGAAGAGAACTGCGCATCGTCACCGAACTGATCGTCAACCACACCTCCGACCAGCACCCGTGGTTCCAGCGAGCACGTCGGGCGCCGGCCGGCTCTCCCGAACGGGACTTCTATGTGTGGAGCGACTCCCCCGATCGATACTCGGACACGCGTGTCATATTCACCGACTCCGAGACGTCCAACTGGGCTTGGGATCCGGTCGCCGGTGCCTACTACTGGCACAGGTTCTTCTCTCACCAACCGGACCTCAACTACGACAACCCGATAGTCCGTCAGGCCGTACTGGACGTGACGGACTTCTGGCTCGACCTCGGTGTCGATGGTCTACGCCTCGACGCGGTGCCCTACCTGTATGAGCGTGAGGGAACCAACTGCGAGAACCTTCCCGAGACCCACGCCGAACTGAAACGTATCCGCGCCCATCTCGACGAGCACTACCGAGATCGGATGTTTCTCGCGGAGGCCAACCAGTGGCCGAGTGATGCGGTCGCCTACTTCGGTGAAGGCGACGAGAGCCACATGAACTACCACTTCCCCCTGATGCCCCGCCTCTTCTTGGCACTGGCTCGCGGCAACCGTGGTCCCATCGAGTGGATCCTGGACCGCACCCCACCAATCCCCGCCTCAACCCAGTGGGGCATCTTCCTCCGCAACCACGACGAGCTGACGCTAGAGATGGTCACCGATGAGGAGCGGGCCGAGATGTACGAGTTCTACGCCAAGGATCCACGCGCCAAGCTCAATGTCGGTATTCGGCGCCGTCTCGCACCCTTGCTCGACAACGATCAGCGACGACTCCGCTTGATGTTCTCGCTCCTCCTCGGCCTTCCCGGGAGTCCGTTCATCTACTACGGCGACGAGCTCGGCATGGGCGACAACCTGGACCTTCCCGACAGGGACGGTGTCAGAACTCCCATGCAATGGGACTCCTCACGCAACGCTGGGTTCTCGACCGCTGCCGAAACCTTCTTCCCCGTCATCGACGACGAACCCTTCGGGTACCAGACCGTGAACGCAGCAACAGCCATGGACGACAAGTCGTCACTGTGGCACTGGATCAAAGCGGCGATAGCGATCCGGCGAAGGCATCCGGCGTTTGGGCGCGGGCAGGTGGAGTTCCTCCACCCGTCGGACCCGGCGGTGCTCGCGTTCGCCCTTCACTACGAGCGGGACTCCGTGCTCGTCATTGCCAATCTGTCCGACAGTGACCGTCGAGCAGACCTTGGCGCCGAAGGGGTCGACGAGTTCAGCGGCACGACGTACGTGGGACAGCAGATCGAGATCGAACCGTACGGCTGCCGCTGGATCACTCTGGTTCCGGCGGACGGCGCAACCGTTTGAGCGCACCCCTCGCGCGTTTCGCCTCGATGCGCCTGCGGCGAGCTCTGGGCGTCGGCTTCGTCGGAGTACGAGGAATCTCCTCGACGAGCGCCTCCCGAATCGTCGTGGCCAGCCGCTGTCGCGCCGTCTGGCGGTTCCGCCACTGTGATCGTTCCTCGTCGGCGGTCACCACCAGGAAGTCGCCTCTGAGTCTCAGCCGCGAGGCGAGCCTGGCCCTGGTCGGTTCGTCGAACGCTACGGACGCGACAACGTCGAACATCAGCTCGACACCGGTGTGCGAACGGTTGGCATGCTGGCCGCCGGGGCCCCCGGTCGTGTGGAACCGCCACACCAACTCGTCGGCGGGAATCTCGATCTGATTGGTCACCCGCAGCGATTGGCCACTCATTCCTGATTCCGTTTCGGCTTCCCGAGGTCGGCTCTGGGAATCTGGACCACAAAGTCCCACTGCTTCGGCACCTTGTACCCGGCCATCCGTTCACGTGCCCACGCGGTGAGCGTTGCCTCATCCAAACCGGGTGCGACAACTGCAGCTCTCAACGAGCGCCCCCACTGCCGGTCGTCCACACCCATGACGACCACATCCACCACATCCGGGTGTTCCAACAACACGCGTTCGACCTCGGCCGGGTACACGTTCTCGCCTCCGGTGATCACCAGGTCGTCGAGCCGACCCCACACCGTCAGATTCCCTTCGCCGTCGATCCTGCCCGTGTCCCCTGTTCGATGTGGCCCCGCTCGCGGGGGCTGCCCCCAGTATCCGGGCGACACCATCGGGCCGTCGACGACGATCTCGCCTCGATCGATCCCGAGCACCACACCCGGAAGTGGTGTGACCGTGCCGAGCCGACCCGTTGCGATCTGCGCGGCAGTCTCCGTCGCTCCGTAGGTCGGGACCGCCGGAATGCCGAGATCATTCGCCTCCTCGAGCAGTCCGGGGGGTGATGGGCCACCCCCCACCAACACCATCCGGAGCCGCTCGAACGGTCCCTCGGCGTACGGAACGACCTTCGACAGCATGGCCGGAACGAGGGAGGCGAACTCGACCTCGCGAAGGAGGGCAGCGACGCGCCGGGGATCGAAGCTGGACTCGAGAACAACCGTCCCTCCGACGCGCATCGACCTGGTGAGGATCGAGAAGCCACCCACATGATTGAGTGGGAGCACCGCCAGCCACCTGTCTCCCTGCCGATGACCGAGAAACGATGCCGAAGCGTCGGCTGCGGCAACCAGATTGCCTGCCGTCAACACGACGCCCTTGGGTGCTCCAGTCGATCCGGAGGTTGTGAAGACCGCGAAGGGCAGATCAGGATCAACGTCCGGCGCGACGATCGCCGAGCCTTCGAAGTCGGGTGGGTCGACCAGCGACGCCCCGAAGCGCCGGCACAGAGCAGCAACCTCGGTGTCGCGCAGTGCCGTCCCGATCGGAAGCAGGATTCCGCCTGCCCGAGGGACGGCGAACATAGTGACGACCGCCTCAATCGTCGGAGCAGCGATCACGCCAACCAGTTCACCCGGCTCGATGGCCGGTCGAAGACGCGCCGCGGCCCGACCGATCATCTCTTCCGCCTCGGCATAGGTGACGGACGCCGCGTCGGTGACGACAAACGGCGTGTCAGGGATGCGTTTCACCCGTTCCGACGGCCACTCATTCACTCTCACTACAGTACCGGGCAGGCAACGGAGGCTCGATGACCACAGTCTCGGAATTGTTCGACTCCGGAAAGTGGGAGGAGGTCGAGCGGTTCGACGACATCACCTACCACCGTGCGGTTGACCAGGGCACGGTGCGGATCGCGTTCAACCGACCCGAGGTACGCAACGCGTTTCGTCCACACACGGTCGACGAGCTCTACATGGCACTCGATCACGCCCGAATGACCAGCGACGTGGGAGTCGTTTTGCTCACAGGCAACGGACCGTCGCCCAGGGATGGCGGGTGGGCGTTTTGCTCAGGAGGGGATCAGCGGATCCGAGGTGACGACGGCTATATGTACGAAGGCGACGACGGCGTCGACCCTGCGCGCCTTGGCAGGCTCCACATCCTCGAGGTCCAGCGCCTCATCCGCTTCATGCCGAAGGTGGTCATCGCCCTCGTTCCCGGCTGGGCCGTGGGCGGCGGCCACAGCCTTCACGTGGTGTGCGACTTGACGATCGCGTCACGTGAGCATGGGGTGTTCAAACAGACGGACGCAGATGTCGCGTCCTTCGACGGAGGCTACGGTTCGGCCCTCCTCGCACGCCAGATCGGCCAGAAACGGGCCAGAGAGGTGTTCTTCCTCGGACGTGACTACTCGGCGGACGAGGCATTGGCGATGGGTGCGATCAACGCGTCGGTGCCGCATGCCGACTTGGAAGAGATCGGACTGGAGTGGGCAGCCGAGATCAACGCGAAGAGCCCGACGGCGATTCGGATGCTCAAGTTCGCCTTCAACCTACCCGACGATGGCCTGGTCGGTCAGCAGCTCTTCGCCGGCGAAGCGACTCGCCTCGTATACGGCACCGAGGAAGCCCGGGAGGGTCGCGACGCGTTCCTGGAGAAGCGGCGGCCCGACTGGTCCCGCTACCCGCACCACTTCTGAGATGTCGCCTGATCCCGAAGCGAGGTTCGGTGCCTGGTACCTGGCGTCGCGTCCCCACACACTCCCTGCGGCGCTCGCGCCGGTCGCCGTCGCGGCAGGACTGGCCATCAAGGACGGTGTCTTCCGTTGGGGACCCTTCCTGACAGCTGCCATTGGAGCGCTGGCCATTCAGGTTGCCGCCAACTTCACGAACGACCTCTCCGATGCGCGCAAAGGAGCCGACAACGAGGATCGCATCGGACCGCCCCGTGCGGTCGCGTCAGGGCTACTGAGCGAACGAGCGATGACGGTCGCCACCATCGTGGCGTTCTTGGTCGCGAGCGCTGCCGGCCTGTACCTCGTCACGCAAGCCGGTTGGATCATCGTCATCGTCGGGGTGGCGTCGATCTTCGCCACGCTGGGATACGTCGGAGGGCCGAAGCCGTACGGGTACCGGGGGCTCGGTGAGGTGTTCGTGTTCGTGTTCTTCGGCCTGGTGGCAACGGTCGTATCGCGCTTCGTGTTCGACCGAAGTGCCCCTGCCGACGCCTGGCTACTCGCGATCCCCATGGGCTTTCTGGTCACCGCGATCCTGGTCGCCAACAACGTTCGGGACATCGACACCGATCGAGCGGCAGGCAAGCGGACGCTGGCAGTGATCCTGGGGCGTGAACGAACGCGCGTCTTCTTCGATGTGTTGGTGTGGGGTGCGTTCATTCTGGTGGTCGCGTTCGTCGTGGGTGGATGGACGCCACCGCTATCCCTCTTGACGCTGCTGGCGGCCCCTCTGGCCGTCCCGATCACCAAAGCCATTCGCACGGCGACGGACGGTCCCTCCCTGATCGTCGCCCTGAAGGGGATCGCTCGGCTGGACTTGATCTTCGGCCTTCTCCTTGCGCTCGGGGTTGCTCTGTGAACCAACCAAGGCCATCTCTTATGCTCGCTTGAGCTTCACATATGTCAGGCTGATGGCACGCCCCGAGGGGGTGCAAATAAGGGACTTTCGGCCCTATTCCAACAGCTTGTCGGCAAGAGACCATCGCGTACAGTTTTAGGGTCGACAGAAAGGGTCGAGGATGAGACGCTCGTTGTTGCTCTTGGCCGTGCTCGCGCTGGTCGTCGCGGCATGCACAGGCCCGGCAGGCTCGGTTGGACCCGAGGGTCCCCAGGGTGTCGCCGGTCCTGCGGGACCGCAGGGGCCGGCAGGAGAGAACGCTACCTTCACCGCGACCGACCTCACGTGCACGGAGTGCCACAACGACGGGTCGACGCTCACCGGCAAGGCCCTCGAGTGGTCGACGTCGGGACATGGAATGGGAACGACATACCTTCGCGCAACCACCGCCTCGTGCGCGGGGTGCCACTCCGGCAACGGCTTCAGCGAACGGATCGCCGCAGGGATCAGCAACCCCGATGAGGTCGCAGACGGCCAACCTGACCCAACGAGGGAAGACTGCCGCGCCTGCCACCAGATTCATACCACGTACACGAGTGACGACTACGCGCTGACGACGACGGACCCGGTCGTACTGTATGTGAGTGGCCAGACGTTCGACATGGGCATGGGCAATCTGTGCGCCAACTGCCACCAGCCGAGGGAAGCCCTCCCCGAGGCCGCGGCGGATGGCACGATCGAGATCGACAGCACGCACTGGGGCCCGCATCATGGTCCGCAGGCCACGGTGCTGATGGGCATCGGAGGCTCGACGGACGGTAGCGCCGCGGCCCACTACCAGCTGGTCGCCGACGGCTGCCCCGCCTGCCACATGGGTGAGAACGCCAACCACACGTTCACGCCCGACACCGCCAACTGCCAAGGGTGCCACTCCGGTCTGGATACGTTCGACTACAACGGCGTGCAGACCGAAGTGAAGGATCTCTTCGGTCAGCTCGGCGCGGCACTCCAGGCAAAGGGAGTGCTCGATGCCGACCTGGCGCTCGTTCCCGGCAGCTACCCGGCTGCACAGGCCGCTGCGGCGTGGGACTACGAGATGATCGGCGCCGACGGCAGCTGGGGCGTGCACAACTCCAGCTACATCGAGTCGCTGCTCAACGCAGACCTGGCTGCACTGAAGTAGACACACGTCGACCCTTGTGAGAGCGGCGCCCATCGGGCGCCGCTCTTGCGTGGGTAGCGACTCGCACGGCAAGCCGCTACCTGCGTACAGCCGACAGCTCACAGCACGCGGCCACATCCGCTAGGAGACCTCGGGACACGGCGAAGCGATCTGGCCGTCAGCTGTCGGCTGTTCGCTGTTGACTGTCACCTGCCGGCTGGCCGCACCGTCAACCCTGCTCGCCATGAGCCCGAACCGGTAGGTCGTTGCACGAAACAGGCCCCTGTCGCCTCAATCCTGGCGTGTGGCTGCTCGAGGTGCGTGCGATCGCGTCGAACGCCGCCACTCGCCACGGGACCGCTTTCAGGTAGGAGACGAGTGCGCTGACGTCTGAGGACTTCTCCAAGGACCTCGTCGCCGGCATTCACCTCGAGCCCAGCCTGCTCGTCCAAGGCAAACGTGAGATCCCACATTCCATCAGGCAACCTCCGTCCGAACCGCGCAACACTTCCTCATCGCGCTAGCCGTCCCGCTGCGCGAGGAAGACTCCACCGGGTGACCCGTTCGGTCGGCGAGTGGCCTCATGCCGGTTCATGATCAGATCGAACGCTATCGGCCATCAGCCATCAGCCATCAGCCATCAGTGACGAAGCCGCTCACCGCGAGCCGCGGTTCATGATTCGGGCTGATGACTGAAGACTCAGGATTGAAGACTCAGTACCCCTGCTCGGACGTGTGGCAGGTGGTGCACTTCTCGACCTTCCATGCACCCCCGATCGGTACGGGATGCTTGAAGTCGAGACCGTTGATGTCGGAGTCGAGATCGGCGAGGTCCGCAGACTGCCCTTGTGCGGTGATGATGTGGCACGTGTCGCACTCCGCGGAGACCGTTGTCCCGTCATACGTCTGGAGATCCGAGTTGTGGCATCGGAAGCACCCGTCGTTGGTGAAGTGGCTGAGGTTGTCCTCACGAGTCCGGTAGTCGGTCTTCATTTCGGGGAAGAAGTTCTGGTCGTAAATCTTCACCAGCGTTGCTGCAGCCTCATCAACCTTCGCCTGATCCACGCTTCCCGCATACTTCTCGGCATAGAACGCCTCGAGGCCTGCCCTGATGGCTTCGTCTGCTTCGTCCCTGGTCGTGTAGGGCGCGTTGAGGAGGTTGAGACCCTCCCATCGCGCGAACGGCAGGTCGGTCGAGATGGTGCCCTTGGTCATCTCGAGGTTGATCGCTGTCGCCGGCGGTTGGTAGTCATGACTCGGTCTGTTGTGGCAGTCGATGCAGTCGAGTGTCCTGACTTCGATACCTGCGGCGTTCAAGTCAACCTGCTGACCGTTCTTCCAGTATTCGGTCACCTCGCCGGTCGTCTTGTCGGTCAGCCGAACCCACAACATGTCTTGGCGTTTCGGGTCGCTTGTTGCGTACTCGATCGTGGTGTTGCCGAGCATGTGCCAGTGGATGCCTCCCACCTGGCCGGTTCTCGGGTCACCGCCACCGATCTTCACAGCGAGACTGATCGTCCACGGGGTGTTGTTCTCGTCCGTGCGGAAGTACGTCTTCGTAACGAGCTTGTCGCCGTAGAACTGTTGGGGCCAGTGACATCCCTCGCACGTCTCCTGAGCAGGACGCAGACTCGTCACCGGAGTGGCGATAGGCCGATCGTACGTATCGGTGATCGTCTTCCACACCTGCCGAAGACCGTCGATCTTCGACCTCACGAAGAACGATGCGCCCGGTCCGATGTGGCACTGAGCGCACGCAACCTTGGCGTGTGGCGAATGCTGGTATGTGACCCACTCCGGTTCCATCACGGTGTGGCACGACTCGCCACAGAACGACGACGAGTCGGTCACCTCGTACCCCTTGAACCCGCCCCATGCGACCGTGCCCACGAGAACGGCCGACAAGACCCCGAAGAGGGCGAGTGACCGCATGTACTTGGGGCTCGATGGCTCCACACGGAGATTGAATTTGATGCGCTCGCCGCGCTTGCGGGCTCTCACGACCTGGATCCGGATCGCAATCGCAAACAGAATCGCGCCCAACAGGACGACTACAGGGAATCCTATGAAGGTAACGAGTCCCCTATACGGGTTGGAGACGGGTGAACTGAGGTCGACGAACGCCAGGACCGCGAACCCCAACAGCCCGGCGAGCACCAACGCCCCACCCACGGCAGCGAGCGGGTGCCGGTACAGGCTGCGTACCTCGGTTTTCAGCTCGTCGCCGTCGGTGCCGGTGCCCTCGTCGCTATCTGTGTGCTCGTCGCTTCCCTTGTTCTCGTCCCTGTTGTCGGCCGAGCCTTCAATCTCGTCGCTCACGGTCCCTCCTCGAAGCACCGACCGTAGCCGGTGTCCGGTTCCCTCCCGTAGGGCTGATCGACCCTTCTACGGGACTCTTGTCCCCTTTTGTCCACCACCCTCAACCATAACCGGATGCTCACAGGCCCCGTACGAGTTCCTCGATCGACGGTCCCTCCACGACCTCGATGCCGTATGTCACACGGGTTCCCGGCATATCGAGATCGAGCAATGGCAGCAGATTGACGGGTGTGGCGACGATCACCACATCAGGCTCGGATCGCCTGATCGTCTCTGCGAGTTCGTCCCGCTGAATCTGCCCATAGCCCATTGCAGGCAGGAGTGCTCCCATGTGCGGGAACTTCTCGAACGTTGCCGCGATCGAGCCGACGGCGAACGGCCGGGGATCGATCAGCTCTGCGGCGCCTCCGGTCTGGGCCGCGATAACCCCGGCACCGTACGCCATGCTTCCGTGGGTGAGGGTCGGACCGTCCTCGATGACGAGCACCCGCTTCCCCACGATGAACTGGGGATCGGCGACGGTGATCGGTGACGTCGTCTTCACGAGGATGGCACCGGGGTTTGCGAGCCGCACATTCCGAACCACCTGGTCGACGTCATCCGGTTTGGCCGTCCCGACTTTGTTCACGACGACCACGTCGGCCCGCCGCAGATTCGCTTCACCCGGCCAGTACCGGAGTTCGTGTCCGGGACGGTGGGGATCGACGACACAGATGTGCAGGTTCGGTCGGTAGAAAGGCAGATCGTTGTTGCCTCCATCCCACAGGATGACCTCGGCTTCCGTCTCGGCGACCTTCAGGATGGCCCCGTAGTCGACACCGGCGAAGATCACCCCGCCCTGTTCGATGTATGGCTCGTACTCCTCGCGCTCTTCGATCGTGCAGTCTGCATCGATGAGATCCTGGTATGTCGCGAACCGTTGGACGGCCTGTGCAGCGAGATTTCCGTAGGGCATCGGATGCCTGATCGCGGCGACCCGTCTTCCCTCGTCGGCGAGAGCATGCCATACGGCTCGACTGAGTGGCGACTTGCCGGAGCCCGTCCGGACGGCCGTGACCGCAACGACCGGAAGCCGCGACGGGAGCATCGTCTCGGAACCGAGCAGCTCGAACGATGCACCCGCTGCCACCGTCCGAGCGGCCATGTGCATCACATGCTCATGGGTGACATCCGAGTACGAGAAGACCGCGGTGTCGACCGCATATGCCGCGATCATTCGCTCCAACTCGACCTCGGAGACGATCGGGATGCCGTCGGGGTACAGAGGTCCGGCGAGCGCGGCGGGGTACTTCCGGTCGTCGATGTTGGGGATCTGTGTGGCGGTGAACGCGACCACCTCGACGTCCGGATCGTCGCGATACACCACATTGAAGTTGTGAAAGTCCCGCCCTGCGGCGCCCAGAATCAGCACCCGATTACTCATACCTGTCCTCCTCCATTCGTTCCGTCAACCGCTCCCGAGCAGGAACCGGCTGACCTCGCCGGCTACCTCGTCGGGCGCCTCACCAATCACAGCATGACCCGCCCCTTCCACCGTGACAAGCATCCCGTGTGGAACCGCGGCGGCGATGCGCTCGCCGATTTCGACGTAGGCAGGGTCCAGTGCCCCCACGACAACGAGCACAGGCATCCGGAGCTCCCCCAGTCGCTCTCCGAAGTATGGCTGGGAACCCTGGCCGATTCCGCGAAGCGCGGCTGCGACCCCCACCGCACGGTTCTCGAGCCGGAGTCTCCTGTCCCGTTCACACCACTCGGATCCGCGACGGCGCAGGCCGTCGAACAACGGCTGAGCGAGCCAGCCGTCGATGAACGGCCCGAGACCTTCGCTCTCGATCCGATCGGCGAGCAGGGCATCCGACTCCAGGCGATCTCGGCGCCGGCCCGGATCGGCGATTCCGGGGCTGGACGACACGAGGATCAGGTGTGACACCGCCCGGGGATATTCGAGGGCGACCCCCAACGCGATGCGTCCCCCCTGCGAGTAGCCGAGCAGCGGCCCGTGCTCGACGATGTGTGCCACCGACAGCACAGCTGAATCGAAGGCGGGTGGAACATCACCTGCTGCTCCGTGGCCGGGCAGATCCGGCGCGACCACCTGCCACGGAATGTGCGTGGCGAACTCCTCGAACATCCCCCCGTGCTGGGTGAAGCCATGCAGCGCGACGATCGCCGGTTCGACGCCGGGGAATCTTCGAACGGGTTCCATCGCCTGTATTGTTGCTGTCCGTGAACGACAGCGCCTATCAGGCGGCCGCCCTGTTCGTCGATGCGCTCGTACGACTCGGGCTTCGCCACGCGTGTGTCACGCCCGGATCCCGAAGCACTCCACTCGCCCTGGCATTCGCCGAGCATCCGGATGTCACCGACTGGGTCCACCACGACGAACGCTCATCGGCGTTCTTCGCTCTCGGGATTGCCAAGGTGACTCGAACTCCCGCTGCGATCATCACGACGTCCGGCACTGCCACGGCCGAACTTCTCCCTGCCGCCGTCGAAGCACGGTACGCGGCGGTTCCGTTGCTCCTGCTCACTGCGGACCGGCCCCCCGAGCTCAGAGGTATCGGGGCTCCGCAAACGATCGACCAGGTGAATCTGTTCGTGAACGCGGCCCGGATGTCTGTTGACGTCGTCCCGGCGGACATGCCCACGGGAGAGATTGAGGCGCTCGCCGTGACAGCGTGGAATGAGGCAGTGCGAAGGCCCCGCCGCCCCGTCCACATCAACATGGGATTCCGGGAACCGTTCGTGCCTGCGACACTCGACAGACCCACGGCGTCGGTGACTCCAACGCGAGGAGCCGATCCTGTCATCGACGAGGACGAGCTTCGTGGAATGCAGTTGCTGCTTGGTGGGAAGCGTGTCCTGATCGTCGCCGGCCCAATCGACGAGCCAGGGTTCCCCGATCACGTCCTGGAGCTGGCGAAGACAGCCGGGTGGCCCATCGTCGCGGACCCCCTGAGCCAGCTCCGGAGCAGGGCCTCCGATCTCGTCCTCGGCGCCGGGGACGCCTTGTTTGCCGCCGGCCGCCTGCCCGCGATGCCGGAGGCGATCGTCCGGCTCGGAGCAACCGTCACATCGAAGGCGATCACCACCTGGCTGGCCGACCATCAGAACATCCCACAAATCGTCGTCGATGAGGACGGTCGGGACGCGTCGCGCAGCGCCGCGAAGGTGCTCTTGGCCGACCCGATCGCGTTCGTGCGTTCACTCCACGTCGAACCGGCCCCCGACGGGTGGACCGACCTGTGGACAGACGCCGACAGGCGTGCTCGTGCCGCGCTTCTGGGAGCACCATTTCCTTCGGAACCGGCGGTCGTTGAGATCCTCGCCGAGCACCTTCTCGCCGAGTCGGTGCTCTACGTGGCGTCGTCCATGCCCATTCGCAACGTCGACCGCTACCTGTCCCGGGTCGATGCGCGCGTTCTGTCCAACCGGGGAGCAAACGGGATCGACGGCCTGATCTCATCCGCACTGGGCGTCGCGGCGACAGGGCGACGCACCTTCGCACTGGCAGGAGATCTCTCGTCGTTGCATGACGTCGGTTCGCTGGCGACTGCCGGTCGACTCGACCTCCCGATCACGATCATCGTCGTGAACAACGATGGCGGCGGCATCTTCTCATTCCTCCCCCAGTCGGCGCTCCCCCGACACTTCGAGCGTGTTTTCGGGACCCCACACGGCCTCTCGTTCGTGCCCATCGCTGACGCATTCGGCCTCCGAGCGGTGCACGCCGACACCGCCGATCGGTTGGCGTCGGAGATCTCCCTGCCAGGGCTCATAGAGGTGACGACCAACAGGGCGCGTGAAGTCGAGCTGCAGGCAGCAGCCCTCGAGCGGGTCGCATCGTCGTAGCGTCAGCCGGTCAGGACATCGAGGATCGCGGCGAGCTTCGCCTCGGTCTCGGCGACCTCGTCCCCGGGGATGGAATCCCGGACGATCCCTGCCCCCGCGTAGACCTGCGCGATCGAGTCGCGAAACAGCGTTCCGCGGAGGGCGACAATGACCTCTCCGTCGCCATTCCAATCCACCCAGCCCAGCGCCCCCGCGTACAACCCCCGGTCGAACGGCTCACTCTCTTTGATGAAGCGGAGCGCGGCGTCGGTCGGCGCCCCTGCAACAGCCGGAGTCGGGTGCAACTCGTACGCGAGATCGATGAGGCTCACTCCCGGGCGCACCGTTCCGACGATCTCTGTCCCTAGGTGTTGGATGTTGGGCAATCGCACAACCGATGGCGTGTCCGAGACGGTCAGCTCGGTCGTGGCGGCCCTCAAGATGCGGGCGACCTCGTCAACGACGATCCGATGTTCTTCGCCTTCCTTCGATGCAGTGAGCAACGCCATCGCGATCCGTTCGTCGTCATCGTGCCCTATCCCACGAGGGGCGCTCCCGGCGAGCGGGAACGACCGAACAGAAGCGCCGCGCTTCTCGACGAGTAGTTCCGGACTGGCACCGAGAAACACGCTCCCTCGTTCGGCCCACCCGTAGAGGAAGGTGTTCGGAAACCGTTCCCTCACCGGCCCAAGGAGATCGAAGGGACGTCCGCGAGTCACCGCGACGTCGACCCGCCGAGCCAGCACGACCTTCGATATCGTGCCAGAGTCGATCTCGTCTATGGCCCGTCTGACGAGCCCAGCCCACGCTCTTGCCGTGGGCACTTCGGCAATCACGCGACCTCGGGGTACATCGGGCGGTGCGAGTGCCGGAAGCGATTCGAGCAGATCCTCCGCCCCCGGCGCGATGCGAACCCGAACCCCTTCGTCGTTCTTGACGACGGTGACCGCGGGAGCCACGACACAACTGGCCGCGTCCGGCTCGAACGGAAGCACGAACATGCATCGTGCACCTTCGGGACGTGGGGCCCACAGATCGGCGGAGCGCCACGCAACACCGATCCCGGCAAATTCCTCTCTGCCCCGAAAGTAGACAACCGGGTGTCCGACTGCGGCCGCTGCCCTGGCTACGTCGAAGGGTTCCGGTTCCACGGCGGGGAGTCTACGAGTCGAAGCATCCGACGATTTCATCGGCCACCAATCCTGGCCGCTCCATCGGAAGGAAATGCGACGCTCCGGCAACGATCTCGTAGCGTGCGTCGGGTATCCGTCCGGTCAGGTCGGCGGTCAACGCCTCGGTGAACGTCGTCGAGTTCTCCCCGGCGAGCACGAGCACAGGGCAGCGAACTTCGTCGAGTCGGTCGTACAGACCGTGGGCGGTGGCGGCTCGGTACACCTCGGCCTCCACTTCCGGCTTGCACCTGAGCCACCAGCGACCCTCTCGTTCGACAAACCCTCCGTCGACATAGGCGGCCAGAACGTCGGGATCCCAGGAGGCAAATAGGTCCTTGCCTCGATAGTTGTCGACGACGGCCTCGCGGCTACGGAACCCGTCCCGCCGCAGCAACGCACCCTCTGCGAGCGGCATGTGCTCCATTCTCCTGTACGGAGGAGGAAAGATGATCGGCTCGATGACGACGAGCGCCTTGAACCTGCCTGGTCGAAGCACCTCCGCCATGAGCAGTGTCGCCCCTCCCATCGAGTGTCCGACACCGATCGCATCCCCGTCGAACGGTTCGAGAACGTCCAGCGCGTGGCGAGCGAACGACCACCAGTCCGCTGGCGGGTCGAACCCGTCGGCGTCGCCGTGGCCGGGAGCGTCCCAGGCGGTGAACGGTAGCCCGGCGAGGCGTTCTCCGACCGGCCCCCATACCTCCTTGCAGAATCCAGTCGCGTGGGCGAACGCGACGAACTCGGAGTTCACTCGCGTCTCAACCGTCGTTCACGTCGTAGGCGACCCGGGACTCCAACCTGACCACACCGTCGATGCGACGAATCAACGCCTCGAGGAGCCGCGCGTCGGTCGCGGTGGGCGCGGTTCCAGAGATCGTCACCACCCCGTTGGTGACTTCGACATCGAGTGAGTCCGCCTCCAGGAGCAGCACTCGTTTCACGATGTCCTCGCGGATCTCGTCTTCGATCACGTCGTCGGGCCGCGTGAACACGGCAACCACGTCGGCCCTGCTGATGATCCCGACGAGCGCCCCGCTCGAGTCGACGACAGGGAGTCGCTTCACGTGGTGGTGCGCCATCACGCGGGCAGCCTCCGTCACACTGGCTTCGGGGAAGATGACGACCGGATCCCGAGTCATCACTTCTCCGACTGTCTCGGCATCCACGATCGGACCGCTCTCTTCGATCATTGCGCTGAGGAGCCGCCGCTGCGAGTGATCCGCTTCCCTCTCAAGGAAGTCCGCCTCGGTGATGATCCCGACGAGCGTGCCCGACTCGTCGACGACAGGGAGTCCGCTGACACCGGCCCCGACCATCATGCGGGCGGCCTCCTTGAGGTACGTCGAGGCAGTGGTCGTGATCACATCGATGGTCATGATGTCGAGGACCCTCATGTGCAGGGTCCCTTCACCACGAGCACGTCGCACGAGGAGAGATGCACGACCCGGTGGCTCGTGCTGCCCAACACGAGCGCAGCAAGTTCACCCCGTCCTCTCGATCCAACGACGATCACCTCCGTCCCGACCTTCTTCGCATACTCGACGAGAGTATCCGCCGGATAGCCGTCCAGATCGACCTTGTGGACTTCCACCGAAGCATCGGCAGCCAGCGGATCGACGACACTCCATACGAGTTCCCGCTGAGACTGCACCAACGTCGAAAGATCGGCCGGCACCTGACTGAGCGCGCCGAGCAGACTGCTCGGGATGTGCGATACGTGCACGACATGTAGATCGGTCCCTCGAGACTCGGCCAACTCCACTGCTCGTCGAACCGCGAGAAGCGAGTGCTCCGATCCGTCCGTCCCTACGACGATACTCATGACTCCTCCCACTGCTCCGGCGGATACTCCCTCTCGCGCTTTGCTGCGAGTCGTGCCGAGTAGGCCGCCGCTTCCGTCCTGCGTGTCATTCCAAGCTTGTTCAGAAGGTTTGAGACGTAGTTCTTGACCGTCTTCTCGGCGAGGAACAGCTCTTCGGCGATCTCTTTGTTCGTGAGGCCCTCCGAAATCAGGTCGAGAATCTTGCGCTCCTGAGGCGACAGCTTTGCCACGAGCGGATCGGTTGGTTCATCGCCGCGGATCCGACGGAAGACATGTTCGGTCATCGTCGGGTCGAGGAGTGACTCACCGGCACCAACTCGACGGATACTGTCGATCAGTTGGCGAGCGTCGACCCGCTTGAGAACATAGCCGGCCGCACCGGCCATGATCGACGCGAACAGCGCCTCTTCATCAGCGAACGACGTCAGCATCAGCACGCGCACATCCGGCCAGCGCGCACGAATCTCTCTGCACGCCTCGATGCCCGTCCCATCCGGGAGCCGCACGTCCATAACGACCACTTCCGGTCGGTCGTACCCCACACGGCGAATGGCCGACTCGACGGTGCCCGCCTCACCGACGACCTCGAGGCCATCCTCTCCGCCGAGCAACGTCACCAGACCCTTTCTGACGACTTCATGGTCATCGACGATCAGAATCCGCACATGTCCTCCTTACCATTTCAGGCTAACGGGTCCGGAGCGGTCTTCGGTTTACGGTTCTCGGTTTTCGGTAGGAAACTCGCTTCGCTCGCCGTTTTGTGTCATAGGCCTTCCGCGAGAGGGTTGTCGGCCCGTGGTCTCGGGTTTCCCAGGTCCCGTTCCTACCGATGGCTGAAGACTGACGACTGAAGACTGGGCGGGCGCCGCCCGTCTACGGGGTTCGCCCACCTCGGATTAGCCTGAAGCGGATGACGCGCCCCATGATCCCTGCCTCGCGGCTCTCCGACCTGATCGGCGCGGCAGCACGCGTCACGGGCCAGACTGAGCTCACCACGGTTCTGGAGACGGTGGTGGCGACCGCGATGGACCTGACAGGTGCACCGTACGGCGCCCTCGGTGTCGTCAGCGAAAACGGCCAGCTCATCCAGTTCGTCCACCAAGGCGTGCCCGAGGAGGTCGCTGAACTGATCGGCAGACCCCCAGAGGGTCGAGGTCTGCTCGGTGCGGTCACATGGCAGCCAAGCCCGATCCGGCTCGACGAGGCCCAATCGCACCCTCGCGCCACCGGATTCCCGAAGCATCATCCCCAGTTCGACGGCTTTCTCGGTGTCTCGATCCGTATCGGCGGCGATGTGTTCGGAAACCTGTATCTCGGCGCGGCACACGGAGGTTTCACAGAACAGGATGAGACGCTGATACGGGCTCTCGCGCTGATCGCAGGATCGGCGATCTCGACCATCCGACTTCAAGCGCGTCTTCGCAGGGCAGCCGTCCTCGAAGATCGCCAGCGCATCGCGCGGGACCTCCACGACTCGATCATCCAGGATCTCTTCGCCGTCGGCCTGTCCCTCCAGGTTCTCACAGGGCGCCTCCCCGACCCCGAGATGCGCACGAGCCTGGAAGAGGCCGCTTCGCATCTCGATGATTCGATTACCGCGCTGAGACGCTTCATCTTCGATCTCCGCCCGGCCGCCCTGGGCTCGCGCAACCTGAAGGACGAGCTGTCGGAACTACTCGGACGTCTGGCCGTTCCCTACGAAGCGAGCATCGGCATCGGCGTCACCGGTCCGGTCGGCGACCTCCCCACCGAGCTGATCGACGACGTCCTCCAGATCACCAGGGAAGCGGTGAGCAACGCGTTGCGCCACTCGGGTGCCGACGTCGTGAGCATCTCGGTCAGTCGAGGTATCGATCGGCTCGTACTGACGGTTGCCGACAAAGGCAAGGGCTTCGACTTCGATTCGATCACCCGCGGCATGGGTCTCGACAACATCAAGAGCCGCGCCGAGACGGCAGGTGGCGAGGCCGAGGTGCAGAGCAAGGTCGGTGAGGGGACAACCGTTCGGGTGGTGCTTCCTCTCTAGGCGGGCCAAAGGCGGGGCCTTACCCCGCCGGTCATAAGTCATGGGTTGTGAGTTGTCGGTAGGAACGCGGCCTGACCAACCACGAGACCACCGAGCGACAACCGTCTTGTCGGAAACCCATAGCCAAAAGAAAAGCCGAAGCGAGCTTCCTCCCGACAACCGAGAACCGATAACCGAGGTACGTCGAGCAAAGCTCGGCTCGCGGGGTACCCCCGCGGAGTACCATGAGGACACCTCGAAGAAGGACTCCTATGCAGCTCGATGAGCAATCACGGAAAGCAGTTCTCCCTCGACTGCGTCGCATCGAAGGTCAGGTTTCAGGCATCATTCGCATGATCGAAGACGGGCGCGAGTGCACGGACATCGTCATGCAGGTTGCTGCAGCCTCGAAGGCGCTCGACAAAGTCGGCTTCAAACTGCTCGCAGCCAACTTGACGCGGTGCATCGTCGATGATCAGCAGGTTGAGGATACGGCCGCTCTCGAGAAGCTCTTCATGACCCTCGCCTAGTGGCGAGGATCGCTCCAGGGGTATGGGCATATCGACCGGTTCGACCCGGCAGCTATCCTTGTTTGGACTCGACCGGACCTGGGGTCGAGGGAACTGCACCAATGAGGAGGCCGAGAAGTGGAGCACGAGGTTGCGACACTCGATGGCAATGAGGCAGCCGCCTACATAGCCCACAGGACCAACGAAGTCATCGCCATCTACCCGATCACACCGTCCTCGCCGATGGGTGAACATGCCGACGCCTGGTCGGCGGTAGGAAAGACGAACATCTGGGGCGAGGTTCCCGAAGTCGTCGAGATGCAGAGCGAAGGGGGTGCGTCCGGCGCGGTCCATGGCGCGCTCCAGGGTGGGGCGCTGACCACGACCTTCACCGCGTCTCAGGGCCTTCTCCTGATGATCCCGAACATGTTCAAGATTGCCGGTGAGCTCTTGCCGACGGTGTTCCACGTAGCTGCTCGGTCGGTCGCAACGCACGCCCTGTCGATCTTCGGCGACCACAGCGATGTCATGGCGACGCGCAGCACCGGGTTCGGGCTCCTTGCCTCCAACTCGATTCAGGAGGTGCACGACTTCGCTCTCATCGCGCAGGCGGCCACGCTTGCGTCGAGGGTTCCGCTCGTGCACTTCTTCGACGGGTTCAGGACCTCCCACGAAGTCAACAAGATCGACCTGATCCCCAACGAGATCATCGCCGCGATGATGGACGGTGACGCCATTCGGGCTCACCATGAGCGTCGACTCAGTGCCGAGCACCCTGTCCTGCGGGGCTCTGCGCAGAATCCGGACGTCTTCTTCCAGGCACGAGAGGCGGCGAACCCGTACTACATCGCAGCGCCCGATCACCTGCAGCACGCGATGGACCGGTTCGCGGAACTCACAGGACGCTCCTATCACCTCTTCGACTACTTCGGAGCGCCGGATGCCGAACGGGTCATCGTCCTGATGGGCTCCGGTGTCGGTGCCGTCCGTGAGACGGTCGATGCCCTCAACGCCGGCGGCGAGAAGGTAGGTGTGATCGCCGTAAGGGTGTACCGACCTTTTTCGATCGAGGCATTCATTGCAGCCCTTCCGGGAACGACAAAGACGATCGCCGTTCTCGACCGGACCAAGGAACCAGGAGCGCTCGGCGAGCCCTTGTACGTTGATGTGGTCGCCGGACTCGCGGAAGCCCAGGCGGCCGGCCGAATCGCTTGGGGCCAGACACCGACCATCATCGGTGGTCGGTACGGGCTGTCATCGAAGGAGTTCACTCCGGCAATGGTGGCCGGCATCTTTGAGGAGATGCAGTCCGAAACGCCGAAGAACCACTTCACCGTGGGCATCGTCGACGATGTGACGGGGACGAGCCTCGCACCGGTCGAAGGATTCGACACGGAGCCCGAAGGCAGGGTCAAGGCTCTGTTCTATGGGCTTGGAAGTGACGGCACGGTCGGCGCATCGAAGAACTCGGTGAAGATCATCGGCACCAACACGCCATTGAACGCACAGGGCTACTTCGTGTACGACTCTCGCAAGGCCGGATCGGTCACGGTCTCCCACCTCCGTTTTGGTGAGGACCCGATCCAATCCACCTATCTGATCGACAAGGCGGGTTTCGTCGGTTGTCACCAGTTCGTCTTCCTCGAGAAGATGGACGTGCTGGAACACGCAGCTGAGGGAGCGACGTTCCTGCTGAACAGCCCGTACGGTCCCGAGGAGGTGTGGGACAACATCCCGGCCGAGGTGCAACGCCAGATCATTGACAAGCACCTCAGGTTCTACATCGTCGATGGCTACTCGGTGGCTCGCGACGCTGGGATGCCCGGACGGATCAACACG
The DNA here is from genome assembly GCA_963827865.1 of uncultured bacterium. GTDB lineage: Bacteria > Actinomycetota > Acidimicrobiia > Spongiisociales > UBA4744 > CAYLHS01. The sequence goes on from CAWHCO010000003.1 coordinate 287,312, forward strand.
GTGCTGCAAACCTGCTTCTTCGCCCTGAGCGGGGTCCTTCCCCGTGAAGAGGCGATCACCGAGATCAAGCGGGCCATCGACATGACCTACGGCAAGTTCGGAGAGTCGGTCCTCCAGAACAACTACGACGCGGTCGACGGCGCCCTGGCCGCCCTGTACCCGGTGGAGGTGCCTTCGGAGTCGACGTCGACGATTCACATGCGCCGGCCCGTTCCGGAACAGGCACCGGACTTCGTCCAGAGGGTCACGTCGCTCATGCTCGAGGGCAAGGGAGACCTGCTGCCGGTGAGCGCGATGCCTGTGGATGGCACGTTCCCGACCGCAACGACCAAGTGGGAGAAACGCAACATCGCTGAAGAGATCCCGATCTGGGATCCCGACATCTGTATCGACTGCGCCAAGTGCGCGCTGGTGTGCCCGCACGCTGCGATCAGGATGAAGGTGTACGACCCAGCATTCCTCGAAGACGCACCTGTGACCTTCAAGTCGAAGGAGTGGCGAAGCCGCGAGCTCCCCGGTATGACCATGACGATCCAGGTCGCTCCCGAGGACTGCACCGGCTGCGGCGTGTGCGTCGACATCTGCCCCGCCAAGTCCAAGGAGATCGTCCGGCACAAGTCGATCAACATGCGGCCGCATATCGATCACGTGGACGAGGAGAAGGTGAATTTCGACTTCTTCCTCTCGATTCCGGAGATGGACCGGACGAAGGTCAAGACGGACACCGTGAAGGGCTCGCAGATGCTCCAGCCGCTGTTCGAGTTCTCCGGGGCATGCGCAGGCTGCGGCGAGACCCCCTACATCAAGCTCCTCACCCAGCTGTTCGGAGACCGCACGGTGATCGCCAACGCAACCGGCTGCTCGTCGATCTACGGCGGCAACCTGCCGACTACCCCGTACGCACAGAACGCAGACGGCCGAGGTCCCGCGTGGGCGAACTCGCTCTTCGAGGACAACGCCGAGTACGGCATGGGTATGCGGCTCGCATTCGATGCCGAAATGTCGCAGGCCAAGTCGTTGGTCAAGGCACTCACGAAAGAGATCGGGCTCGAACTCGCACATGGGCTGCTCGAAGCCGACCAATCCGACGAGGGCGGCCTTGCTGCGCAACGCGTACGAGTCGTCCAATTGAAGGAAAAACTGGCGACGATGGACTCGGAGGAGGCCAAGACTCTGCTCTCGATCGTAGATTCGCTCGTTACCCAAAGCGTCTGGATCGTCGGCGGTGACGGTTGGGCATACGACATCGGGTTCGGCGGTCTGGACCACGTCCTCGCATCGGGTCGAAACGTCAACGTGCTCGTGCTCGATACCGAGGTTTACTCGAACACCGGTGGACAGGCGTCGAAGGCAACCCCCCTCGGCGCGGTCGCCAAGTTCGCGGCATCGGGCAAGAGTGTCCCCAAGAAGGACCTCGGCATGATTGCCATGCAATACGGCAACATCTATGTCGCGCAGATCGCCATTGCGGCGAACAACATCCAGGGGGTCAAAGCGTTCCAGGAGGCGGAGTCATTCGACGGGCCCTCGCTGATCATCGCCTACAGCCAGTGCATCGCACACGGCATCGACATGGAGGCCGGCATGTCGCACCAGACAGATGCGGTGAACAGCGGGTTCTGGCCACTGTTCAGGTTCGATCCCCGCAAGGAGGATCGTCATCCGTTCCGTCTGGACAGCCGCAAGCCTTCGATCACGTTTGAGGAGTTCGCCGACAAGGAGGCCCGGTTCGCGATGTTGAAACGCACCGACCCAGAACGGGCGAAGATGCTCCACGAAGATGCCCAGGCGATGATCGAGGCACGCTGGTCCTACTACGAACAGACGGCCGGCATCGAGAGAGACTTTCTCGAAGAAGAGGAGGCAGGCGTATGAGCGTCGATCTCACCACCACCTACCTCGGCATGAAACTCGCCCATCCGATCGTTCCGTCTGCATCCCCGATCACGGGGAAGCTCGACGTGCTGAAGCGCCTTCAGGATGCAGGTGCACCGGCTGTCGTGCTCCCCTCGCTGTTCGAAGAGCAGATCACGTACGAGGAATCGGAGATGCAACGCCTCGCCGAGTTCGCCGCAGAAAGTTTCGGTGAGGCGACGTCCGGCTACTTCCCCGAGATGCAGGACTACAACACGGGTCCCGGCAGGTACCTGAAGCTGATCGAGGACGCCAAAGCCACGCTCGGCATCCCCGTCATCGCGAACCTCAACGGTTCGTCGGTGAGCGGCTGGATCGACTACGCGAAGCGCATCCAGGATGCCGGCGCCGACGCGCTCGAGCTGAACGTGTACTACGTGCCCGCAAATCCGAACGAGTCGGGAGCCGAGGTCGAAGAACGCTATCTGAGTCTCGTGAGGGCGTGCACAGAATCGATCACGATTCCCGCGGCGGTCAAGATCGGGCCGTACTTCAGCTCGGTGGTCAACATGGTGAGCAGGATCGTCGCCGCTGGCGCCAACGGTGTCGTGCTCTTCAACCGCTATCTGATGCCCGACATCGATCTCGAGAACCTCGAGATCACCCCGGCGCTGAAACTGTCCGATCCGTCCGAGCTTCGCCTGCCATTGCGGTGGATCGCGCTCATCCGAGGGAAGGTGCCGACGTCTCTCGCCTTGTCGAGTGGTGTGCACTCTGCAACAGACGCGATCAAGGCCGTGCTCACCGGCGCGGATGTGACGATGATGACATCGGCGTTGCTCAGGCACGGACCGGAGTACCTGACGACCGTACTCGAAGGGTTCCGCGCCTGGCTCGAGAAGAACGAGTACACGTCGGTCGAGCAGGCGAAGGGCTCACTCAGTGAGGAAGCTGCACCAAACCCGGAGGCGTTCTCCCGGGCAAACTACATGAAGGCACTCGTCTCCTATACCGGGACTCCCGTCTGAGCCAGCCGCTCTGCTCCGATCGCCATACGAGATACGAGTAGATCAGGGACACGAAGAACGTTCCGATCGAGCCTCCGACCACGACCCATGGTCCGGAACCGCCGCCCATCTCACAAACCTCGGGATGCGATCCCCTGCGCGAAGACGTGGCGATGCCCACAACGACAAACCCGACCATGGCCGCGACACAGGCTCGACCCGAGTCCCGCTCGCACACTCCCGCCGGTCACCGATCGATTCACTTGACCGGATTCGTGACTCCGGGCAGGTCGATCAGTTCGGGCGTCCATCCCGAATCAACCGGCCTGACCCGGATCCTGGCGTCGACCAGCGACACCCCGGCCCCGGGTGCGAGCACCTTGACGGGGTTCAGATCCATCTCGGAGATCTCCGGCACCGCTTCGGCGAGCGCCGACACCCGCAGGATGACCTCTTCGAGAGCTGCAACGTCCGCTGGTGGTGTGGACCGGTACCCATCGAGCAGCTTCGCCGACTTGATTGAACGGACCATCTCGGCGGCCTCGAGATCCGTCACCGGGTTCAGGCGAAACGCAACATCGCCGATGAGTTCCACCAGCACGCCACCCATGCCGAACACGATGAGGGGGCCGAACGCCGGATCCTCCGTCATGCCCACGAGGACCTCTAAGCCGCCTTCGATCATCTCCTGAACCATGACGCCGGTAGCGTCGTCGGTGAGGCTCATCAGTCGCTTGAACGTCTCACGGACTTCCTTGTCTCCCTCGACGTTCAAAGAGACACCACCAACGTCGGACTTGTGGAGGGCGGAAGGCGAGATCAGTTTCATCACCACGGGGCGTCCGAGCTTCTTTGCGAACTCGACAGCACCCGAAGCGTCGGTCACGGTCGTCGACGCGGGGAGGCACAACCCGAATGCGCACAAGATCTCGCCAACCTCAGCAGGTTCGAGCCAACCGCCGGCATCGCCGAGCCGTTCGAGTGCCTTCTGAGCAACCTGCCTCGCGACTTCGGAGTCGACGTCATCGAAGACCGGGACGGTCCCTTCCGGTTTGGCGACCCATTCGCCGTGACGGGCCACCCTGGAGAGGGCGACGGCGGCCGCCTCTGGGAAGCGGTAGCTGGGGACCTTGACCCGGTCGTCAGCGAGCAGCTCGGAGGCGTTCCCCGCAGACATGAACACGGAAAGGAGCGTCTTGTCGCCTTTGTAGCCGGCTGCCGTGTCTCTGATGACTTCGGCGATGACCCGCTCCGCGCCCGGCGTCGTCGGGATGTAGCTCACAATGAGCGCGTCGATCTCGTCGGAGGCGAGCATGGTCTCGATCTCGTGCCGGTACTCCTCCGGACCTGCGGAAGCGATCATGTCGACAGGGTTCCTCGTCGACGCCTCGGCCGAGAGACCTTCGGCGAGCTCGGCCTGGAGAGTTGCCGAGAACTCGGGCACTTCCAGACCATGCGACTCCAGGGCATCGGCCGCGAGGATGCCCGGTCCCCCGGCGTTCGTCAGTACTCCGACTCGTTTGCCCTTCGGGACCGGTTGGCTCGCGAGGAGCACCGCAACATCGAAGAGCTCTTCGAGCGTGGCGGTGCGGATGACGCCCGCCTGATGGAACAATGCGTCAACGGCGACGTCGACCGACGCGAGTGCGCCGGTGTGACTGCTCGCCGCCCTCGTTCCGGCCTTCGTCCGCCCCGACTTCACTGCGACGATCGGCTTCTTGCGCGCGATCCGCTGCGCGAGCCGGCCAAACCTGCGAGGGTTGCCGAACGACTCGAGGTACAGAACGATGACGTCCGTGTTGGGATCTCCCTCCCAGTACAGCAGGAGGTCGTTGCCGCTGATGTCCGCCTTGTTGCCGACCGACACGAACGACGAGATCCCGATGCCGTTGCGGATGGCATAGTCGAGAATCGCAATGCCCAGGGCTCCCGACTGGCTGGACATTGCGACGTTGCCGGGTGGCGGGAAGAACGGCGAGAACTGCCCGTCGACGACGACCCTCGGATCGGTGTTGAGCATACCCATGCAGTTCGGCCCAACCATCCTCATCCCGGCAGATCGAACCGTCTCGACCAGTTCTCGCTCGAGAGCGGCCCCCTCAGGCCCGACTTCGGAGAAACCGGCCGAGATCACGACGAGGCCCCGAACACCCTTCTCTGCGCAATCCTTCACGGCGGGCACCACCAGTGGAGCCGGCACCACGATGAATGCCAGATCCACCGCGTCAGGAACCTCGGAGACGGTCTTGTAAGCCCGCACGGAGTGCACATAGGTGGCGGCGGGGTTCACGGGATAGATGGGCCCGGAGAAGCGACCATGGATGAGATTGTGAAACAGTCGACCACCGATCGACTCGGGGTTGCGGCTCGCGCCGATCACGGCGATCGACCTCGGGTAGAAGATCGGATTCAAGGATGCGGCGATCGCCCGCCGTTCCCGTTCTTGCTCGGCCGCCCGCGTTCCCTCCGACTGCGCGACAGGGAACGCGACGCTGTACACCCCCTCTTCCATCGTGCGCTCGATCTTGTAGCCGGAATGTCGGAACATTCGGATCATCTGAACGTTGTCGGGCAGGACGAGCGCCTTGAAGCCCCGAATACCGTGGGTGCGAGCGTACGCCGTCATGAGCTGCAGCAGCTGCGTACCGATCCCCCGGTTCTGATGTGCGTCGACGACGGCGAACGCAACCTCGGCCTGGTCCGGTTCGTTCTGATCTCGGTCGTAACGGCCGACACCAATCATCTTGTCGTCGAGGAGGACGGCGAACGCCATCCGGTTCTCGTAGTCGACGTTGGTGAAGTAGTCCAACTCTGTTGGGGACAAGTCGTCCTTCTCCTGGAAGAAGCGGAAGTAGCGGGACCTCTGCCCCATACCCTGAAACAGCTCATAGAGCCGTTCCCGATCGTCGGGAACGATGGGTCTGACACGGACAACACCGCCGTCTCTCAAGACGGCATCGACGGCGAATTCGGTGGGATACTCAGACATTCACCCTCCTTGCACCCTCGATTCTGGCACGAACCGTAGCGACCTAGGTTTCGGGGTATCGTGCCAGCAATGAGCCTGGTCGCAATCCCCTTCACCGATGAGCCAGCGCAGACCGTGGTAGCCAACGTCCAGATGGCGGTTGCCCATCCGAGGGTGGACCAGGTGCTGTGCGTTGGATCGGGCCACAACGCAACGTTCTCGGCGCTCCAGAGGATCGCTTCACCCGAAGTGGCCGTCGTTCTGCAGCGGAGGCTCGGATCGAAGCGTCCCGGCAAAGGTGATGCCATGAACACGGCGCTGCTCCACCTCCTGCACCACACGGATGCGGACCGTGTCCACTTCTACGACGCCGACATCACCAACTTCGACCCGATCTGGATCGACCGTGCCGAGGCCGCCGCGGATACGGGCGTCGATGTCGTCAGGCACTCCTTCCCGAGGGCCTCCACCGACGCGATGATCACGTGGATGATCACCCGTTTCGGTTTCGCCGCGCTGTGGCCCGACACGGAGCTCCCCAAGATCGGACAACCGCTGGGTGGAGAACTGCTGCTCACGAGAGCGTCGGCCGAGACCCTCGCGGCTGATCCACGCGTGATCGACCGCAGCGACTGGGGAATCGACACGCTGTACACGTTCGCCACGGTTCAGGCCGGGCTCAGCCTCCACGAGACATACATCCCCGAAGGCAAACGGCACCACCTGTACGGCAGCCTTCACGAGCTGTCCACGATGCTCAACGAGTGTTTCGGAGCAATCCAGTCGCTTGCGGGTGAACCCGTCCCCACGGGAACACCTCACCACGCGACTCCCCCGACCCCGGCCGTTGGAGAGGTTGCGACAGCAGTCGGGTACTCGGTCGACGACACGATCGACCTCCTTCGACTCGGTTGGACGGAACGTCAGGCGCGGCTCCTGCAAGTGTTCCCTTCCGAAGTTCAGTCGGGAATGGGCGCTCTCCGGGACTACCCGTCGGTCGGCTTCATGGACGAGGACACCTGGTACGACACCTACCTCCGACTCCTCACCCACTACGACCCTGACGACGGCGACTGGCATGAGCTGCTGTTCCGGCTCTGGGTTGTTCGGGTTCTCCACTACACGTTCACCGATGCGCTTCGGGGACACACTGCAGCCACTGCATACCTCGAAGGGATGATCGAGCGTGTGGTCAGCTCACGGCTAACAGCGAACAGCTGACAGCCACCGGGCGGGCTTTGCCCGCCGTACCTGGTACCTCGTACGCGACCTGGTTCGTGTAGCCGGACCGCGGGGCGAGCCGTACTGCGACCCGAACTGAACGCGTCCGACCACTGCCCACCGGGATACAAGGTACGAGGTACGGGCTCCCGGAGGGAGCCCCTCCGGTACCATGCCGACCATGGACGACGTCGTATGGACCCCATCCGACCCCGAGTCCACTCTGCTGCATCGATTCATGTCGCAGCTCCCGACACGACCGGCCTCCTACGATGACCTGTGGAACTGGTCGATCGACCATCGCTCGGAGTTCTGGCAATCCGTCTGGCAATTCACCGGCGTGGTCGCATCTCGACCAGCTTCAACCCCCATCGGTGTCGAAGCGATGCCAGGAACGGAGTGGTTTCCCGGCGCGCTCCTCAACTACGCAGAGAATCTGCTGAAACGGCGAGACGACGGGATTGCTGTCGTCGCCGCAGGCGAAGGACGACCCACCGAGCGAATCACGTGGACCGAACTCGCCCAACGTGTGAGTCGCGTGCAGACCGGTCTCGAGGCCCTGGGTGTGGAGGCAGGAGACAGGGTCGCGGCACTGATTCCGAACTCGTCATTCGCCGTCATCGGCATGCTCGCCACCGCTGCGATCGGGGCGATCTGGTCGTCGTGCTCTCCGGACTTCGGTCCGATGGGGGTGATCGACCGCTTCGGTCAGATCCGGCCGAAAGTGCTCATCGCCGCCGACGGGTACCGCTACAACGGACGAACGCACGTCCTCGAAGACACCGTGAGATCAGTGACTGAGACGCTCTCAGACCTGCTCAGTCTCGTCCTCGTCGACTTCGTCGGTACGCCATGGCGCCTCGCCGACGTTCCGACGATCTCGTGGGCCGATCTCGAGGCAGGCTCTGCGACAAAGCCCCGATTCGAACAGCTCCCCTTCGACCATCCCCTGTTCATCATGTACTCCTCCGGAACCACCGGCCCCCCAAAGAGCATCGTCCACGGTTCCGGTGGGACGCTCCTGAAGCACCTCTCGGAACATCAGCTCCACTCCGATGTTCGTCCCGGAGATGTCGTCTTCTGGTTCAGTACGTGTGGGTGGATGATGTGGAACTGGCTCGTGTCGGCGCTCGCCTCCGGTGCAACGATCGTCGTCTACGACGGAAGCCCCGCACATCCGGACCTCGGCGTCCTGTGGCGTTTGGCCGAGGACACAGGCATCACCCACTTCGGGACGAGCCCGAAGTACCTCTCTGCGAATGCCAATGCAGGGGCGGCACCGGGCGACATCGCCGACTTGTCGGCGATGCGCTGGTTGGGTTCGACGGGTATGCCACTCAACCCGGAGCAGTTCGACTGGGTGTACGACCACGTCAGGCGGGACGTCCAGCTCGCATCGATTTCGGGCGGCACCGACATCATCGGATGCTTCGCCCTCGGCGTTCCGACGCTTCCCGTCCGTCGCGGACAGCTACAGGCACGGGCTCTCGGCATGGCCGTCGAATCCTGGGATGAGAATGGTGTCGCGCACGTCGGTCGCAAAGGTGAGCTGGTCTGCACGAGAGCGTTCCCGTCGATGCCCGTGTCGTTCTGGAACGATCCGACCGGCGAACGGTACCGGGCCGCCTACTTCGAGCAATTCCCCGGTGTGTGGACCCACGGTGACTTCATCGAGATCCGCCCCGAGGGCGGTGTCATCATCTACGGGCGGTCGGACACCACCCTCAACCCGTCCGGTGTGCGGATCGGAACTGCGGAGATCTACCGTGCGATCGAGTCGATGCCGGAGATCGACGACTCGATCGTTGTCGGCCGTCAGACGGCCGACAACCTCGAGATCGTTCTGTGCGTGAAGCTCACAACGGGACATCGGCTGGATGACGACCTTCGGGAAGCGATCAGACAACGGATCAGATCGGAAACGTCCCCCCGTCACGTTCCCCGACACATACTCCGGGTCGATGCCATCCCCTACACGCTCAGCGGCAAGAAGGTCGAGAAGGCAGTCCGGCGGGCACTTGCCGGCGAACCGGTATCCAACGCCGACGCGCTCATCAATCCGGAATCCCTCGAGCAGTACCGACACCTCTTCTAGACCGGCTTCGCCGATCTAGGTTTTCGGTTGTCAGTTTCCGGTACGCGACCACCGGCGGTTCTGCACCATAGGGTTCTACCGATGACCGAGAACCGACAACTGAGAACGGCCCTGGATAGGGCTCAGCTCTCGGTAGAGAGTGGGCATCCTGCAAGGGCTTCGAGTGCGAATGGCTCGGACTTTGTCAGCTCCGGCAAGAACCGTTCGAGGCTCGCTATCTGCACCTCGAACGTTTCAGGAAGACCCGTCCCGATCAACCTCCGAGCGATCCTGATCAGCTCGTTGTGGACCATCTTCACGAATCGTTGCTCATTGCGGGACTCAGACGGGATCTCTTTGAAGTCGAAGTACTCCAACATGCTCTGGGGACCTTTGAGGATGACTACCGGCTCGTGCCGTTCGTTCTCTTCGAGTCGTCCCCGCACCGTGGCCGCGAAGAACATGGGCGAGAGATCCTCGTGGCCCATGTTCCAGAGCCGTTCGTACGGCTTGTGGGAGAACATCTCGAGACGACCATCTTCGGTGATCCCCATCGCGAAGATGCATCCCGGGTAGTCCGACGTCGATCGCCGATAGTCGCTGTAGACATCAAAGCCACAGGTCCCCTCCGAGTCCTGCGGAGAGAGCGGCTTCAGCGTGAGCCGCTTCTCGACGGGATCGACATCGTACTCCTTGCAGAGTGAACCCCGGCGGGGCGGTGGCGCCACGCCTTCGAGATACGGGAGTCGGACGGTGATCATGGTTCCCTTTCCCAACTCGCTCTCGATCGTGAGCGTTCCCCCGAAATCGGCCACGGTTTGCCGCACGAACACGAACCCGAGCGAGTGCAGCTCACCGTCCAGAGTCTCCCTGTCGGTCAGCAGCTGCGTCATCTTCTCCTGGGTCATGCCGGATCCATCGTCGCGGACCGTCAAGATGACCTCGCCGCCGTCGGTGAGTTCCTCGATCCGAATCACCCCTAGGCTCTTGTCCGCCATCGCGTCGACCGAGTTCATGACCAGGTTGAAGTACATGCGGCGAAAGCGAAACCGGTTGCCATCGACCACGGCCGGTTCGAGCTGTCCGACCTCCAGCTCCACCCGGCCTGCGCTCTTCTCTGTCACATACCCGTAGACCACGTTGCGAACGTAATCCTCGATGTCTCCTGCGATGTCGAATGTCTCGGAAACGTCCTCGTGTCGTTGCTCCGCCCAGAAGTGCTCGATCCTGTAGTACACGCCGCATAGCCAGCGGATCGTGTTCCGATAGTGATTGCGTGAGAGCACTGTCCTCGACTGCTCGGGAAGACGGGCCATCGCCTCCTCGATGTGCACCCACAACGGGTGGAGGATCAGCTCGCACAGATCGTGGATCGACTCGATGTACAGGTTGCCGAGTTCGAGAACTCGCTCAGGAGCGGCGAATTCGCGCACTGCCTCCTCGTACTGGTTGAACACCGCACGAAGCTCTGCAGCACGGGCACGAAGGGCGAGCAGATCGTCACCTGTCGGCAGATCCAGGTCGGTGATCGCATAGAGCTCGAGGTCGGTGTCGAGTGCGACGTGAAAGTGAATCACCTCATCGATGAAGCGCTCGACCCTGAGGTCGTGAATGAGGAACTTGACCTCTGCGACGTCCCTCTTGACTCCCTGTACGTGGTCGGGCATCTGCCGTTCATCATAGGCGGGCGTGGGTATCGAGCCTTGTAGGCTGCACCCTCACACATGAACTCCGACACACTCGCTTGGCACTCTCTCGACACACGCGAGATCATCCAGCGGCTCGGCACATCGCCCGCAACTGGTCTCACGAGTGACGAGGCGGCCGCCCGTCTGGAACGGGTGGGTCCAAACCGTATCCAGGAAGTGCAGGTTGCCCGCTGGTACGAGGTTCTCGCGCGCCAATTCACCAACGTGCTGATCCTCATCTTGCTTGCCGCAGCGGCCGTCTCAATCGCAGTCGGCGAGATCGCGGACGCCGTCACCATCCTCGTGATCGTCGTCCTCAACGGGGCACTGGGGTTCGTACAGGAGTGGAAGGCGGAACAGGCCCTCGAAGCCCTCCGAAGCATGCTGTCGCCGACGTGCACCGTCATGCGCGACGGACGGCAGTCCGAGATCGAACGAGTCGCTCTCGTGCCCGGTGACGTCGTTGTACTCGAGATCGGCGATCAGGTTCCCGCCGACGTTCGCGTGTTCGAGGGCGTCGGCTTGAAGGTCGATGAGTCGGCGCTGACCGGAGAATCGGCGTCGGTATCCAAGGGTCCAGACCCAGTCGAGGCGGACACCCACTTGGCGGAGCGGACACCGATGGCGTGGATGGGTACCAGTGTCACCAACGGGCGAGCCGTGGGGATCGTCGTGGCCACGGGGATGACCACCGAGTTCGGGAAGATCGCCGAGCTGACCCAGAGCCTTGGGCAAGAACCGACTCCCCTCCAGCGGAAGCTCGCCGTCCTTGGTCGCCAACTAGGCGTGATCTCGATCGTTATCTCGGCAGGGGTCGCCCTCGTCGGGTTCATCCTCGGCAAGCCGCCGCTCGAGATGTTCCTCACCGGCGTGTCACTCGCCGTCGCGGTGGTCCCGGAGGGCCTCCCTGCGGTCGTCACCATCACCCTCGCGCTCGGCATCCGGGCAATGGTCCGCCGCCACGCGCTCCTTCGCCGACTTCAGGCAGCCGAGGCCCTCGGTTCTGCGACCGTGATCTGCACTGACAAGACCGGGACGCTGACTCAGAATGAGATGACGGTTACACGTATCTGGCTCCCGACCGGAACACTGGAAGTCACCGGAGTCGGGTACGAACCGAAGGGAACGTTCGTTTGTGAAGGCACAACGGTGAACCTCGACGAACGCCCCAATCTGCGCTCACTCCTCGAAACCGGCCTCATCTGCAACCACGCACACGTCACGAAGACCGAGACGGGTTGGCATGCTCTCGGCGAACCGACGGAGGCGGCGCTGATCGTGGCGGCCTCGAAGGCGGGCATATTCGCCGATGGGACGGGGATCACCGAGTTCTCGTTCAACTCGACCCGCAAGAGGATGACGGTCGTGCAGCAGCAACCTGAGGGACCGATCGCATTCGTCAAAGGAGCGCCCGAGGTCATCCTCAGCCGCGCTACGACGATCCTCGAGGGACCTGAGACACGGCCCATCACCGACGAGGACCGTGCCACGTTCGAACGCGCCTACCGGTCACTGGCCGAACAGGGCCTTCGAACCCTCGCGCTGGCCCGCCGGTCACTTCCTCCGCACGTCGAGTTGAACGAGGACGAAGTAGAGGTCGAGCTGACCCTCCTGGGCTGCGTCGGAATCGTCGACCCGCCACGTCCCGAGGTGCCTCACGCGATCGCACTGGCCCGCCACGCAGGTGTGCGCCCGATCATGATCACGGGCGACGCTGCGGAGACCGCACTCGCCATCGGCTCGCAGGTGGGCATGCATGTCGAGCGGGCCGTCACCGGAATGGAACTCGAAGCGATGGACGACACCGAGCTCGACGAGCTGCTGGAGCACGACATCCTGTTCGCGCGGACGACACCGGAGAACAAGCTTCGCATTGTGACCCACCTCCAGAACCGAGGACACATCGTCGCGATGACCGGCGACGGGGTGAACGACGCCCCCGCACTGAAGAAAGCCGATATCGGTGTGGCAATGGGTCTGCGCGGTACCGATGTGGCCAAGGCGGCCTCCGACATGGTGCTGACCGACGACAACTTCGCATCGATTGTCGGCGCCGTCGAGGAAGGTCGGCGCCAGTACGACAACATCCAGAAGTTCGTTCGGTACTTGCTTTCGTCAAACACCGGTGAGGTGGTTGCCGTATTCATCAACATCCTGCTCGGCGGCCCGCTCATCCTGCTTCCCGTGCAGATCTTGTGGATGAACCTCGTGACCGATGGGATGACCGCGGTCGCGCTTGGCCTCGAACCCGGCTCAAACGATCTGATGGAACGCCCACCGCGGGGAGCTCGAGAGCCGATCCTCAACCGGTCCGGTGCAGCGCTGCTCCTTGGGCTCGGCGGCTACATCGGCCTTGGGACGCTATGGCTGTTCCACCACTACCTCGCCACGCTCGGCTCCACCGCCGAGGCAGTCGCGACTGCGCAGACCGTCGCCTTCACCGGCATCATCCTGCTGGAGAAGATGAACGTGTTCAACTTCCGATCACTTCGTCGACCCCTGCACCGCATCGGCTATTGGACCAACCCGTGGGTTCTCGGGGCATGGACGCTGACAATCGGAGCCCAGGTAGCGGCGGTCTACGTGCCGTTTCTCCAGAAGGTGCTCCACACCGTTCCGCTCTCGCTCTCCGACTGGCTACTCATGCTTGTCGTGGCCATCCCGATCTTTGTCGTCGTCGAAGGTATCAAGCTCTGGCGGGATCGGAGAGCCAACACACTGCAACCCACCTCCACGCCGCGACCGGAGCGATCGACGCAAGAACGGCGATCGGGAGAATAGGTCGAGCGACCGGCGACGTCGTGACCCGACAGTGGCGAGCTCCCCGTGATCGGGAAGCTCGCCGACTCGGTCGGCTATCGGATGACAACGTGCAGAGTGAACGACGCGATCGGTGCAACCTCTGTCTCCCACGGGCGTCGGTAGACGAGATTCACATCGGTCCCCCCGACCTTGTCGGCCGTGAAGCTGAACAGGTAGGTGCCGCCTGAACCGATCAGGTCGCCATTGGTGGTGTACGTCGGATCACTGTTCACGATCAGCACCCCGGATTCGTCTGAGATGGTCTCCCATCCGTACCCGGTGGTCGGGTTTCCGTCCAGTTGAATCTCGAGCGTGTCACCGACGTGCAGGGTAACGGTGGTGCCTGTCGCGTCGGCGGCGACGTGGGTAGTGGAGTCGTTGGATCTCAACCCCACCGACAGCGCGACGACTGCCGCCACGGCGATGACCGGAAGCAGCCAGTACTTGCGAAACACGATCCACCTCCTTGGATCGTCCATTTGACGTTCCCGACGTTCGCCTGGTTCCCTAGGAGCCGAATCAGGAGTCATCGATGAACGAGCAGTTCCTCCGCAGGCCCGACGTCGAAGAGGCGGTGGATGCCGTCGTCCGAGACGGATTCCGCGCAGTCATCCTCGTGGAAGGAGTGAGTGATCAAAACGCGCTCCAGACGCTCGCGTGGCGCCAGGGTCGCGACCTTCGCTCCGAGGGTGTGTCGATTCTGGCCATAGGTGGAGCAACGAACGCCGGGCACTTCCTCCGATCGTTGCTGCCCCACGAGCTCACGGTGGCAGGTCTCTGCGACGTCGGAGAGGAGAGGGCGTTTCGGCAGGGGCTCGAGCGGGTGGGGATGGGATCCGAGCTGACTCGGGCAGGCATGGAATCACTGGGGTTCTTCGTCTGCATCGTCGACCTGGAAGACGAGCTGATCCGAGCCATGGGGACCGCGCACGTCGAGAGAGTCATCGATCAGCAAGGCGAGTCCGATTCGTTCCGTCGCTTTCGGGCGCAGCCGGCGCAGCGGACACGAACGGCGGAACAGCAGCTCAGACGTTTCATGGGCACTCGTTCGGGGAGAAAAGCCCGCTACGGGCAGGCACTCGTCGAATCGATAGATCTCATGTCCGTGCCCCGTCCCCTCGACCTGGTACTTCGCGGCGTCTGATCCGCCCAGCGGACGATCGTCCGAGTCCACAGCTAGCCTCGGAGCAGGAGGTGCACCGATGCAAGTGAGCAGCTCGAGTTTCCGCCCAGACACGCCCATCCCCGGTACTTTCGCGTTCTGCGTTCCCGACCCTGACACCCATGCCACGTTTGCCCCGAACCGCAATCCGGAGCTGCGATGGTTCGATCTACCCGAGGGAACGCGTTCGCTCACGATCATCTTCCACGACGCAGTCGTTCCCACAAAGCCAGACGATGTCAACCAAGAGGGAAGGGAAGTCCCACCCGACCTTCCGCGTGCTGACTTCTTCCACTGGGTGCTGGTGGATGTCGATCCGACCATGGGCGGCATCGATGAGGCGTCATGCGCAGACGGCGTCGTCCCCAAGGGCAAGGGCCCGGAGGCGCCGTTCGGTCGTCATGGGCTCAATGACTACACGGGCTGGTTCGCCGACGATCCCGACATGGCCGGCGACTACTTCGGCTACGACGGGCCGTGCCCTCCCTGGAACGACTCGCTCGTTCACCAATATCTGTTCACCGTCTACGCCCTCGATGTCGATCGCCTCGACGTCGACGGTGCTTTCACCGGCGCAGACGTTCGGGCAGCCGTCCAGGGTCACGTGCTCGATGCGGCATCGGTGGGCGGGACGTACACGCTGAACCCTCGACTGAGCGAGTAGTCGTCACCCCTCGAGAAGGGTCGCGCCCAAGGTGCCTCCCCCTGTGGCGACGCGGGCGCGGATCGACAGACCTCGCGCGGCGGCAAGAGCGTCTACCCCTCCACGACGGAGGAAGTCTCGGTGGTTGTGCCAGTGGTCGCGTCCCGCACCCACCTCGATGGCGACAATGCCTCCTCGAACCACCCACCCTTTGAGCCCCTGATAGGGGCGAGGCAGGAAGTCGATCACCAGGATCCCTCCGTCTGGTCCTACGACCCGCTGCATCTCGCCGAGGATCGCCTCCCGATCGCTCGAGGGAACCTCGTGAAGGACAAACGAGACTGTGGCGAGGTCGAACGTGTCGTCGGCGAACGGGATCTCCGTCCCGCTCGCCTCCCGGACGTCGGCCGCCAACCCGAGCCTGCGACGGGCCACGCTGAGCATGCCAGGAGAAAGATCGACACACGACACCTGACAACCGGCCTCCACGTAGGCGGAGAGTTGAGCCCCGGTTCCGCACCCGACATCCAGTACGCGCATGCCCTCCCAGGGCGGGTATATCTCGAGCGCTGTTCCGCGCACGCCTGCGACGAGCGGCCCGATGAACCGGTCATACCGCCGCGCCGCGCGTTCGTATCTGTCGATCACGTGCCCGGGGTGGGAGTCGAACCCACACGCCCCGAACGGGGCAGCGGAGTTTAAGTCCACCACGTCTACCGGTTCCGTCACCCGGGCTCGCTGCGCTCGCCCGAAGCTAACAGCTCACAGCTCACAGCAGCGCGGCCAGCTGTCGGCCGTCCGCTGTTGGCTGTCAGCGCTACCCGGATGCAAGCTTTGCCTTGCATCCGGGTACTCTCATGCCATGCCATGGGACACGCTGTGGGCAGGGTGGAGGAGCGAGTACGTTTCCTCACCCGATGATCCGGAAGGCTGCCTGTTCTGCCGGCTCCCGGACGGACCCGACCGAGACACATTGATCGTTGAACGCGGAACGGCATCCTTCACCGCGTTGAACCGCTACCCCTACACAACCGGACACGTCATGGTCGCCCCCTATCGGCATGCCGCCCGCCCCACCGACCTCACCGCCGAAGAGCAGGCGGAGATGTGGCGGCTGCTGGATCGGGTCATGCGGGCGATCGACAAGGCCATGCATCCGGACGGCTACAACATGGGCGCGAACATCGGCCGGATCGCGGGAGCCGGCGTGCCCGGGCACTTTCACCTCCATCTCGTTCCCCGATGGGCGGGAGACGCCAACTTCATGACGACCGTCGGTGGCACTCGAGTCGTCCCCGAAGACCTCTACGTCACCTGGCAACGCATCCGCGATTCGCTGCCCACCTGAACCTGCTCAGGGGCACCTTCTGAACCAGGCCGACGATCGAGAGGGCGATCGCGGACGGAGGAGGGATGTTGGTCCCGGTGGGCGGACAGGATGTCGGCAGATCCGCCCGACTCAGCAGCCCACAGGGGGTGGTCTTCTATGCGAGCTCCTGACGGGACTCGCATCGCCCTTGCTCAGCGGGGCTCCGACCAGGCGGGGTTGCTCGCCGGCGGGTCGCCCTCGACGCACGGGATCGTGCAGTCCAATGGCTCCACCCATGGCGCCACCAGCCCGCCGATCGGGTTGTCGTTGCCCGCCGCATGATCGGCGTAGTGAGCGTGCAGGCACTTCACACCGCCCGTGCCACCCCCGACGCCTCCGACAGGACGGTGGACGGCGTCGGGTGGAAGGAGGGCATCCCTCTGCAACGCATACCGATGATTGGCGCCGGCCACGGCTTCCGCGAATGGCGGGTCGCTGCGGAGACGCCGATCCATCGCCTTGACGCCGCCGGCCGCTTCGAGCCTGCCAATCCGCGCTCGGGCTGCCGGACAGGACAGCCAGTAGCGCGTCGGGAACGGCGTACCGTCGTCCAACAACGGAGGAACCGCAACCACGACCGGGAGACCGAGCGGACAGTGGGCTACGACCTCGACTGAAGCGCGGACTGGTCGTTCCAGCTGGGCCGAGACGACCGCATCAACCATTGGAGAGGTCGCGACCGGTCAGAAAGTCCCAGATGTGCTGCCACCAGGGTCTCGATTGCTGTTCGACCTGGGGCGTGGTGGTGGTTGGAACATCAGGAGTGAATCCCTCGTCGTTCGGGTCGACCACCACATACGCGGTATCCCCGGGTTTCACGAGCCCGAAGTCGCGGCGGGCCACCATCTCCACCCCGGCGTCCGACGACAGGAAGTCCGCCTCTGCCTGGAGCTTGGAGTTCTCCTCCTGAATCGTGGCGAGTTGCTCACTCGCTTGGTCGACGCGCCGCTGTTCGGCCATGAGGCTGCGGATCGGCAGCACGTTCGTCAACAGAACTGCTGCGACGACGATCACGCCGATCACGGCCAAGAGTGCGGCGCGCGACCAGAACCTCATCACCGCATCCACGTCCATCCGGCGAAGCGTGCACTGCCGCCGAGTGTCTCTTCGATTCGTAGGAGCTGGTTGTACTTGGCGGTGCGCTCACCACGGGCCGGGGAGCCGGACTTCATCTGCAGAGCGTTGGTAGCGACGGCGAGATGGGAGATGAACGAGTCCTCGGTCTCACCTGACCGGTGGCTGATCATGCGGCCATACCCTGCACGTTCGGCCGTTTCCATCGTGTGCAACGTCTCCGACAGGGTTCCGATCTGGTTCACCTTGATCAGGATGGCGTTGGCCACTCCGGATGAAATGCCCTTGAGGAGCAGCTTCTCGTTCGTAACGAAGTTGTCATCGCCGACGATCTGCACCCTGCTACCGAGCCGGTCAGTGAGCAGCTTCCATCCGTCCCAGTCGTCCTCAGCGAGACCGTCTTCGATCGAGACCATCGGGAACTCCTCGAAGGCGCTTTCCAGATAGTCGACCATCTCCGCAGAGGACACCTTGCGCCCTTCCATCTTGTAGGCGCCATCCCCGTACATCTCTGATGCCGCCGAGTCGATCGCGATGGAGACGTCTTCTCCCGGTGTGTAGCCGGCAGCGGAAATCGCCTCGACGAGCAGCTCCATGGCGGAGCGATTACTAGGGAGATTCGGAGCGAACCCTCCTTCGTCACCCACGCCCGACGCCAGCCCTTTCGAGGCGAGCACCTTCTTGAGAGTGTGGTAGATCTCCGCCCCTGCCCGCAGCGCCTCACGGAAGGTGGGTGCCCCGCCCGGCACGAGCATGAACTCCTGGATGTCGACGTCGTTGGCGGCGTGCACGCCACCGTTGAGTACGTTGAAGAACGGTGTTGGCAACACCCTTCCCTTGGTTCCGCCCAGGTAGCGGAACAGCGGGACGTTCAGCGCGCCGGCGACCGCCCGAGCGGTCGCCATCGAAACGCCGAGGATCGCGTTGGCGCCGAGCCTGGACTTATCAGGGGTGCCGTCCAGGTCGATCATCAGCTGATCGAGCCCCTCCTGATCGGTCGCGTCGCGGCCGATCACGGCGGCGGCAATCTCGCCTCGGATGTTGGCGAGCGCCCGCTCTACACCCTTGCCGCCGTAGCGGTCTCCACCGTCTCGAAGCTCGAGTGCTTCGAGCGCCCCTGTCGACGCCCCGGAAGGAACCGCCGCCCTTCCGAAGGCTCCGCCAGCGAGGAACACTTCGGTTTCGACGGTCGGGTTTCCCCGGGAGTCGAGGATTTCGCGGGCCTTGACCTCACTGATCGTGGTGCGCATAGGCCCTCCTTGTATGCCGAATCTAGTCATTGGAAGCCTCCGCTTCGTGCCTTTCGGCCGCCTTGGCGGCAGCCCACATTCGATCGAGCTCGTCGATCGTCTTGCCGTCCACGTCGAACGATGTCTCCATCCAGCGGAATCGTGACGCGAACCGGTCGACCGCTGCTCGCAACGCTACCTCGGGGTCGAGGAAGAGATGCCTGCTGAGGTTCACAATCGAGAACAGCAGGTCGCCCATCTCGGCTTCCGCCGCAGACCTGTCATCGAGCACCTCCTCCAGCTCGTGGAGTTCTTCTCCTATCTTGACCGTCACCGATCTGGCATCGTCCCAATCGAACCCCACCGACGCCGCCCTGCGCTGGACCTTCGCCGCCCGTTCCAGACCGGGGAGCCCGGCGGGGATGTCATCCATCAGCGATGTTCGTTGCTTCTCGTCTTGTTTGATCTGCTCCCAGTTGCGCAGCACCCCGTCGACTCCGGACACGACAACGTCGCCGAAGACGTGAGGGTGCCGCCGAACGAGCTTACGGCGCAGCATCTCAGCGACGTCCTCGATGTCGAACGCTCCCGCCTCGGACGCCATCACCGTGTGAAACACGACCTGCAGGAGGACGTCACCGAGCTCTTCTTCGACGTCGGCGTAGGCGCCATAGTCCGGCCCGCCTCCAGGGGCGTCGGTCGGGAGAGCCGAGAGCGCATCGGCCAACTCGTAGGCCTCCTCGATCAGGTTGCGGACGAGCGAGTGGTGAGTCTGGCGGCGATCCCATGGGCACTCGCGTCGCAACCGACGCATCGTGCCCACGAGGCCGGGCCAGCCGACAGGCGGTGGTTCCAGATAGAGGGTCGTCCGAAGACCGGCCGCAGAATCATCGAGGCCGGCGAGCATCACTCGCTCGATTGACGCGTTGGCAGCGCCGAGTTCTCGTGCCACAACGATCTCGGTGTCATCGGGTAGGACGGCGAGGAGCCGGTCCCGTACATCGGCGAGCACCATCGGGACGTCCACCTGCGCGATCACTGTCGGCAGATGCAGCAGCAGCGGATCGGGAAGGTCGCGACCATCGAGGATCTGCACGCCGAGCAGGTCGATACCGACGTCTCCCGCGAGCGCATCCAGGAACGACTCGCCTGGCACGACCGTCACGTCGATCCCTGCCGATTTGGCCGCGTCGACGATCAGAGTCGTGGTCCGTTCTGCGATGAGAGGGCTCCCCGGGAGGCCAACCACCACGTCCCCGTGTTTCGCAGCATCGATGACCCGTTGAGTCACCGCTTCATACACTGCCTCAAAGGTCTCTGCCGACTCGTACAGATCGTCGGCCGACATCACGTCTCGACGTTCTGCGAGCGTCCGTGCTGCGGGGTGCTCGAGGGTGCGAACGATCACGGTCCGTGACGGATCGAACAGCAGGTCGGCGGCACGACCGGTCACCCGATCGAGATCGCCGGGTCCGAGTCCGACGATGTCGATCCGCCCGGCCATCAGGCCGGCGGGTTGATCGTGTAGTCGGGTGAACCCGACCAGGTTCCGTACTTCGCGTCGACTTCGATCAACGCTGCATCCAACTTGCCCATGATCCAGTCCGAGAACAGCTGGGAAGACTGCTGGCCCTTCAGCTGCGTAACCAGGTCCGCTTTCTGGTCATCGAAGGTCGGCACATCTCTCGAATCGACGATCAGCACGTGGAACCCGTAGTCCGTCTGAACCGGTCCGTACACCTCACCGATGGGCGCTGCCAGCGTCGCTGCCGCGAACTCTGGGACGTAAGACGACGGCGCGGCGCATCCGAGATCACCGCCGTTGGCCGCGGAGTTGGTGTCCGTGGAGACTTCGGCAGCGACGTCGGCGAACGCCTCGCCGTTGTTGAGCCGTTCGATCACCTTGTTCGCCTCTTCCTCCGTGTCAACGAGGATGTGGTGAACGCAGACGGAGGTCGAAGCGTCCTTGTTGGCGTCGTATGCCGCCTGAAGCTCCTCTTCTGTCGGCTCCGTCACCTGCGAGGAGAGCTGGTCATTGATCTCGGTGCCGAGCAGCTGCTGGATGGCGACGTGACGAATGGTGTCGCGTGTGATGCTGTTGGAGGTGAGATATGCGTCGATGGTGGTGTCATCCGAGCCGATCGACGCGAGCAGTTCGTTGTACTTGGCGTCGATGGCGCTCTGGTCGAGACTCAGACCCCACTCCTGCCCGGCAGCCTGTTCGACGGCTTTCTCTATGATGAGATTCCTGAGGTTGCCATCAAAGGTGGTGGTGTCGATCGTGCCCTCGGATGGGGCGAGCGCCTGAACATCACCGAGGCTGATCTCGTAGCCGTTGACGGTCGCCGCCGTCTTCGAGCTACCTGAACAGGCAGACCCGACAATCGCGAGTACGAAGAAGAGGGGAAGGACCTTGCGCACGAGAGTTCACCTTTCTGGACGGATGAGATAGTAGGCGGGTGGCCAAACAAGCCGAAAGGCGCGGGCTACTGGGGCCACATGGTGCGGATGAATCGGGTGAGGGCGGTAGCGATCTCGTTCTTAGGAAGTGGCAGGAACACGAGGCTCTCCGTGGCGCGAAGCACTGCCCTCGGCGCGACGCGCTCGAGCCGAACCTCTTGAGACGCGGAGAGATCCACAGGGGCGATGCGGATCTCCCTGCCCAGCGAGACGATTTCGGTGAGCCCCGCACGCAGCGCCTCGGCTCGCAGCTCGGCGATCTCCAGGAGGGCCTCGACGGGTTCGGGCCATTCCCCGTACCGGTCTCCCCACTCGTCTGCCACGTCCTTGACGTCGTCGACGGTCTGGGTTATCGCAAGTCGACGATAGGCCTCGAGCCGGGTGTCCTGGTCGGGAATGAACTCCTCGGGGAGGAACGCGTCGACCGGTACCTCGATGCGAACTTCCGCCGGGCGATCCTCGACAATCACCCTCCCCTCCAGCTCGTTGACGGCGTCGGCGACGAGACGGACGTACAGGTCGAATCCGACGGCTGCGATGTGGCCGGATTGCACCTCACCGAGGATGCTGCCCGCTCCCCTGATCTCGAGGTCTCGCATAGCGATGTCGAAGCCCGATCCGAGGTCGGTGTGCTCGCCGATCGCCTGGAGTCGCCGGCGTGCCTCCTCGGTCAGAGACTGTTCGGGCAAATGGAACAGGTAGGCATACGCCCGTTGCGATGACCGACCGACTCGTCCTCGCAGTTGATAGAGCTGGGCGAGTCCGAGGAGATCCGCCCGTTCGACGATGAGGGTGTTGACGGTAGGAAGGTCGAGGCCTGATTCGATGATGGTGGTGGCGACCAGTACGTCGTAGGCATGGCTCCAGAAGTCCAGCATGACCTGTTCGAGCTGTCCTTCGCTCATCTGGCCGTGTGCGACGGCGAAACGGGCGTTCGGGACGAGTTCTCGCAGACGGGCGACGGCCCTGTCGATCGACTGGATTCGATTGTGGACGTAGAACACCTGGCCTTCGCGCAGGAGCTCCCTACGAATCGCGGCCGAGACGGAGCGTTCGTCGAACGGCCCGACATACGTCAGGATCGGATGGCGATCCTCGGGCGGCGTCTTGATGTGACTGACGTCACGAATCCCGGTGAGTGCCATCTCGAGCGTTCTCGGAATCGGTGTCGCGGTGAGAGTGAGGACGTCAACACCGACCCGCAGTCGCTTGATGGCGTCTTTCGCGCCAACCCCAAACCGCTGTTCCTCGTCGACGACGAGCAGGCCGAGGTCCCTGAACACGACATCGTCGCTAAGAAGGCGATGCGTCCCGATGACGATGTCGACCTGACCGTTCGCAAGCCCGCGCAGAACCTTCCGCTGTTCGCTCGGGCTGAGGAAGCGGCTGAGCATCCCGACCTTGACGGGAAACGGGTCGAACCGCTCGCTGAACGTCTGGAAGTGCTGCTGGGCGAGGAGCGTCGTCGGACAAAGCACGGCTGCCTGCCTGCCGGCCGAAACGGCCCTGAATGCGGCCCTGATAGCAACCTCCGTCTTGCCGAACCCGACGTCGCCGAACACAAGCCGGTCCATCGGCCTGTCGGACTGCATGTCGTCGCGAACGTCTTCGATCGCTCCACGCTGGTCGGTCGTCTCCTCGAAGGGGAACGTCGCTTCGAGCTCGCGCTGCCACGGCCCGTCGGGACCGAAGGCATGTCCGCTCGCTATCGCCCGCGCCCGGTGGAGGCTCACGACCTCCTCTGCGACGGTGGCGACGGCCTTGCGGACCCGATCTTTCGTTGCGGCCCAGTCGGCGCCCCCCATACGCGAAACTCTCGGCGTCTCTCCGCCCGTGTAGCGCAGGATCGCGGCGAGCTGATCGGTTGGTACATACAGCTTGTCGCCCGCCGCGTATGCGACGATCAGGTAGTCGCGTTCGACGCCTGCGACGGTCTTTGCGACGAGACCTTCGAATCTCCCGATCCCGTGCCGGTGGTGGACAACGTAGTCTCCTTCTTGGAGGTCCCGGTAGGTGGTGGCCTCGCTGCGGACCTTGCGGCCGGAACGCCGGTGTGCTCGCTGGCGGCCGGCGATGGACTGTTCGCCGAAGACAGCGATCTTGGCGGCCTCGTGGTGGAACCCGTGGTGGATCCCGGTACCGAGCACAGCCGACTGCACTCCTTCGAGGTGGTCGACCAGCGGAAGATCGAGCCCATTGGACGAAAGTACCTTCGCCACTCGATCCGCGGCCGTTTCTCCGTCCATGGCGACGATCGTGGTGACTCCGTCGGCGATCAGCCTCCCAAGCGCGCCGGCAACCGATTCAGGGTCCCCAGCGATCGCATCGAGCCCGGTTGCGCGCAGGACCGCGTCGTCGGGTCCGGTGGGAACCGGCGGCACGAGGAGTGCCGGTCGCTCCTCGAACGGAATGGAGAGGTAGAGCGGTGGATGTTCGGTCGGAGCGCCCCATGTCGGTGCGAGCGCTTCGGCGAGGTCCCTCTCCTCCGAGACGAGATCTCGTACCCGATCTGCCACACCGACCGGGTCGAACACGACCAGGCGGCCGCCCGTGGGCAGATCGGACATGACGGTCAGCGGGGGCGCCAACCACGGCAGCCACGACTCGATCCCCGCAAACGTGGCTCTCTGGGCTATTCGGTCCCACGCTTCGGACGCCCACAGCTCGGTGTGATGGGAGGCGAGTTCAGCCATCGTGTCGTCGGGACGGACCTCCCTCGAAGGAAACGCGACAAGCCCGGCCACTTCGTGTTCCGAGCGTTGTGATCCAACCGAGAACGCACGGGCGCTGTCCACATGGTCACCGAAGAAGTCGAGCCTGACAGGATCCCCGCCTTGGGCAGGGAACACGTCGACGATGCCGCCCCGCACCGCGAACTCGCCCCGGGATTCGACGCGGATCGTTCGCTCGTAGCCGGCACCAGCCAACGCCACGACGAATCGTTCGAAATCGATGTCCCCACCAACGTGGACCGTCACCGGCTCGACGGGCGAAGGACTGACCCGTTGCGCTGCAGCCCGAGCCGAGGCGATCACGATCCCCTGGGATGATCGCAGCGCGTGACGTGCCTGCGCTCGCCTGGCCATCGTCTCCTCGTTGGGTGACACGTGCTCGAACGGGAGCGTTTCCCACGCCGGCAGCAACAGGGCCGACTCGATGAATAGCGACACGTCGTCGAGGAGTTCCTCTGCCTCCCGTTCGCCGGGGACAAGGGCTAGCACCGGCCCATCGGAGACGAGAGCGAGCCCCGCGAGGAGGAACGCCCGCCCCGCAGGAGACAGGGCGACAGTGGTCGAAGCCGACGGTGGTGGCGATCGGCGCCAGGCTTCGAGAAGTGGGGAGAGCGGCGCCGGCATCGTTTGACACAGCGTAGTGTCCGGTTGTCGAATTCCGCCAAGATCGAGTTCTCGCGAGGTACGGTATCGACGGCGGCCATCCGAGTCCCCAGAACTGAACCGATTCATACTTCGCAATGCCCCCCAGCGACGGTTCAGCCTCCCAGTCGGGTGGCCGCCTCAATCACATGTGGCCGGCGTCGCGGAACCAGGCGATGGTTCGATCGAGCGTTTCGTGGGGATCCGTGTATGTGAGTCCCAGAACTCGAGCTGCCTTTGAGCCATCGTAGGTGTGGCCGAAGGAGAGCACCTTCGCCATCTCCGCGCAGAACGGCCGGCCGGGTACGAGCGTCTGCACCAGCCAGCCTCCTGCTTTCAGCAGACTGGAGGACACCCGCACGATTCGTGGCCGCTTCCGTGAGACGCCCGCCAGCAGGTCGATGGCATCGCGCGTCGAGATACTGAAGCCGGACAGCACATACCGTTCGCCGGGTACACCGTTGGCTTCGGCGAGCAGGTGACCTCGTGCTGCGTCGGTGATGTCGACGATGCTGACGGTCGTGTCGATGATCACGGGCAGTTTCCCCGAGGCGACGGCCAGCACCAGCTTGCCGGTTCCGGTGACACGGCCCGGCCCTTGCACGGAGGAAGGGTTGACCGCGACGACCTCGACCCCGACGTGCTCTCCGAACGCTACCTGTTCGGCCTCGTACTTGGTTCGTTCGTAGGACGACAGGAACCACCCTCGGTGCATCGTGATTTCCGAACCGACCGTTCCTCTGGCCTCGCCGAGCGTGACCGCGGACGACGTGTAGACGACCCGGCGTGTGCTCGCCGCGGCGGCGGCTCGAATGACGTTCCTGGTGCCCTCCACATTGACGTACCGCATCGGCTCGATGGAGGTGACACACATGGCGTTCATCCCAGCCACGTGGTACACGACTTCGGCGCCGTTCATCACGTCGACGAGTCTCGGAAAGTCGAGAATGTCCCCTTCTACCGGTTCCGCCCCGAGCCCTTGCACGACATCGGCCGCCGCTTGGGATCGGGCGAGCGCCTTGACGTGTCGGCCTTCGTCCACGAGGAGACGTACCACCTCTCGCCCGACGACCCCAGAGCCACCGGTGACGAGAACGGTCACGAGTCGACCGTGCGGACGATCGTGCTGAACGCCCGCACGTACCCCCATCCCGAGATGATCGTCAGCGCGACCGCGAACCACATCACCCACTGATCGAGATACAGCCCTCCGATCTGCTGAAAGGGCCGGAGAATCGCGAGGACGATGGCGAGGTACTGGACGTTGGCCTTCGCCTTGCCCAGCGCCGAGGGTCTGACCACATGTCCTTCGATGGCCACGAGACCTCGCAGTGTCATGACGAACATCTCTCTCGCGATGATGATCAGCGCCGCCCACACCGACACCCTGGTGTTGGAGACCAGAGCGAGTAGCGCACCGGTCACGAGCAGCTTGTCGGCGATCGAGTCGAGGAACGTACCCAGGACCGTCCCGATGTTCCACCGCCGAGCCAGGTACCCGTCGAGGAAGTCGGTGGCCGCCGCCACCACGAAGAGAACCGCAGCGATGACGGCTGCGTGCGGGGTGCGCCCACCGGCGAGCACGAGCACCATGACGATCGGGGTCATCAGGATCCTGATCACGCCCAGCAGGTTCGGCAGCGACACTGATCCTCCTTTCGGGGGCGATGCTACCCCTCTCCATTCTGGCTAGGGCTGGACTGGACGGGCTGGACGCTACGAGAACGGGTGGCCGCCGTCGGGATCGACATCGATCGCTTCTTCGAAGTGCGAGGTTCGAACCGGGAAGGCCGCCACGCGAGCCGACAGTCGCTTCGAGAGGACGCTGTAGACCGCCTCCCGGACGGGAGGGAGAAGCAACAGGAATCCGAGCGTGTCGGTGATGAAGCCGGGCGAGATGAGGAAGGCTCCAGCGACGAGAATCGCCGCCCCGTCGCTCAGTTCGCGGCCAGGAAGCTCCCCGCCCTGCACCCTGCTTCTGATGCGATCCAGCACGGAGAGGCCCACTCGACGCACCAGCAAGGAGCCGATCAGGGCGGTGGTGAGCGCCAAGCCGAGGGCGAGAGCCAGCCCGACTCTGGATTCGACCCAGAAGAACGTAGCCATCTCGGCAACGGCGATGATCCCGAACGCTGCAAGGAACCGCATTGCTTCCACGGTACCGGCAGTTGGGACCAACCCGACCCTTCGGTCCGGTCTCCCGCCAACCCGGTCAGGAACATCCTGCGACTTGGGGCCAATCCCTACGGCCCTCAGCCTTGGATTCGTAGACTCGCCGCATGGCAGCGGGACCACGAGATCACGAAGGCAGGGTGATCGACTTCGGGCGTGCGGCCGGGGACTATGACCGCTACCGCCCCGGGTTCCCCGAGAGTTACTTCGACCATCTCGACCGAAAGGGTTGGATCGCACCGGGCATGCGAGCGCTCGATCTCGGGACCGGGACCGGGTCGCTCGCACTGGGATTCGCAGCGAGGGGTCTCGTCGCTACCGGGATGGACATCGCGCCCGATCTCCTCGACGTTGCGCGGCGAACCGCCACCGCGCACGGCTTTGCCGCCGAGTTCGTAGAAGGCAGCGCCGAAGATACCGGCCTACCCGGCGGGAGCTTCGATCTCGTGAGTGCCGGCCAGTGCTGGTGGTGGTTCGACAGTGACCGTGCGGCAGGGGAAGCCACTCGGTTGCTCGTGTCGGGCGGGAGGCTGCTGATCTGTGACTTCAGCTATCTCCTGCTGCCGGGGAACGTATGCACCCGCACCGAGGAGTTGGTGCTCGAGCACAACCCCGGCTGGCCGAAGGCGGGATGGCGGGGCGTTCACCCCGAGCAGGTGCGGGCCCTCGACGTCGCAGGATTCCAGGACGTTGAGAGCTTCAGCTACACGGTCGACGTGCCGTTCTCACACGAGGCGTGGCGCGGCCGCATCCGGACCTGCAACGGGGTCGGTTCGGCGCTCGAGCCCGAACAGGTCGAACGGTTCGACCTTGATCTCGCCGAATTGCTCACTGCGGAGTTCCCCGGCGAGTTGTTGGTGCCACACCGGGTGTTCGCGACGAGCGGCCTGAGACCCTGAACCCGCTCTCGGATGGACCATCATGCAGCGGGCCGTAGCGCCCACCAGGCAAAACCGACCATCAGTGCCCCGAACCCGAAGAAGCCGACGGCGAACGGCGTCACCGACGTTGACAAGGCCCGGTCGATGAACGAACCGAGGAGCGACCCGCCGATGAGGGTCACGGTGCCGATCATGGCCGATGCCGTGCCGGCGACGTGACCGACGTCCTCCATCGCGAGCGAATTGAGGACGGCGCGAGACACCGTGATGCCAACGATCAGGGCGGTCGCCAGCACGAAGAACGCGGTGAACGATGGTCGCCCACCAGCTCCGAACGCAGTCCCCACGAACACTGCCGCGACGACTATGTAGCCGGCAAGGGCACCACCGAGGACCCGCTTCGACCCGATGCGTGTGATCAACCGCGAGGCCACGACCGACCCGATGGCCATGAACACTGCGGTGAGACCGAACCAGAAAGGGAATTGGTCGGCTCGACCGTAGATCTCGTCGTAGATCAGCTGACTCGAACCAAGGTAGGGAACGAACGCGGCCATCCCAAACATCATCGAGACGGTCATCAGCGCTGTGGTGCGGCGACGGAGTACCTCTCGGGTCGAGGCGATTGTGTTGTGGACGCTGAGTGAAATGCGACGGCTGGGTGGAAGCGTCTCCTTGAGCCTGATCGACCACAGCCCGACGACGGCTGCGAACAGGGCGGAGAACATGAACGGGTAGCGCCACGATCCGAGGGCGAGAAAGGCCTGTCCGACGGACGGTGCGATGGCGGGCACGATCATGAACACACCGGTGACGATCGCCAGCACTCTCGCCATCTCGTCGCCGTGGTAGCGATCACGCACAATCGCAACCGCAACCACACGGGGACCGCCTGCTCCGAGCCCCCACAGGAAACGGAACACGATCATCGCAGGCAGCGTCGGTGCCAAGATGGTTCCAGCGGCACCGGCGACGTAGAGCACGATGCCGATGGAGAGGATCCGCTTGCGGCCGAACGCGTCGGTGATCGGTCCGAAGACGTACTGGCCAAGTCCAAGCCCAACGAGGTAGGCGGTGACGATCAGCGAGACCTGGGTGGCATCGGGTGCGAGACCGAACGCCTCCCTGACAGCACCGAACGCGGGCAACATCACATCGATGGCGATGGCGTTGAGTGCCGTTATGAACGCGATCAGCGCGATGAACTCGGGCTCACCGACACGGTATCGATCGGTGCTGCCGGCGTTCACTGTGCCTCACCAGGCTTCGTCGGTGCTGTTGGCCTGTGCGTGCGCCCCGATGGGGCGCTGCCCCTAGAGCGGCTCAAACCGGGCGGTGAAGTGCCGTAGCCACGGTGCTTGCTCGACGATGCGGTAGCCGCGAATCTCACCGGCGTGCTCGGCGACGGAGATCACGACCTCCCCGACGTAGTCGATATGGCTTTGCGTGTAGGTGCGTCTCGGCACGGCGAGCCGGACCAGCTCCATGTCGGCCGGTAGCTCGGTCCCGTCGTCCTGGGACTTGCCGAACATGACGGAGCCGATCTCGACACCGCGCACGCCGCCCTCCCGGTACAGCTCGATCGCGAGCGCCTGTGCCGGATACTGGCTCGGCGGTATGTGCGGTAGGAACGCCTTGGCGTCTAGGTAGACGGCGTGCCCACCGGGCGGTCGTACGATCGGTACGCCGGCAGACCTGACCTTCTCTGCGAGATACGCCGTCGAGCGGATCCGGTATCGCAGATACTCCTCGTCGAGGACCTCGCGCAAACCGATGGCAATCGCTTCTAGGTCGTACCCTGCGAGACCCCCGTAGGTCGGGAATCCTTCGGTGAGGATCAGCAGATTCCTCGCTTCTTGCGCCGCCGCCGGGTCACGCAGCCCGATGAACCCTCCGATGTTGGCGAGACCGTCCTTCTTGGCGGACATCGTGCACCCGTCGACGAGCGAGAACATCTCGCGGGCAATCTCGAGCGGTGTCTTGTCGGCGTAGCCCTCTTCACGCTGCCTGATGAACCAGGCGTTCTCGGCGAACCGGCAGGCGTCCAGGAAGAACAGGATGCCGTGGCGGTCGCACACTTCACGGACCGCCCTGAGGTTCGCCATGGAGACCGGCTGTCCTCCGCCAGAGTTGTTGGTGACGGTCACCATCACCAGTGGAATCCTCTCGGCACCGACCTCGGCGATCGTCGCCTCGAGCGCCTCGATGTCCATGTTGCCCTTGAAGGGGGCGACCACCGAAGGGTCGTGCCCCTCTTCATTGAGCAAGTCTCTGGCTTCGGCGCCCTGGTGCTCGACGTTGGCCCTCGTGGTATCGAAGTGGGTGTTGTTCGGAACGACGTCGCCTTCCCCCACGAGCGTCTCGAAGAGGATGCGCTCGGAGGCACGCCCTTGATGCGTGGGAATGATCTCGGGAAAGCCGGTGATGTCCGCGATGGTGTCCCGGAATCGATAGAAGGAGCGGCTGCCTGCGTACGATTCGTCGCCGTCCATCATCCCTGCCCACTGCCGAGACGACATGGCCCCCGTCCCCGAGTCTGTCAGCAGGTCGATGATGACCTCGTCGCCGTGCAAACCGAACAGGTTGTAGCCGGCTCGCTTCAGGGCAGCTTCCCGTTCATCCCGTGTCGGGAAGTTGATGGCCTGAACGCTGTGAATGCGGAACGGCTCGATGATGGTGCGGTACGGCATGACTCAGTCCTCTCAAACGTACGGAACACAGGATGTGGAACGCTGTCTAGGCGGCGCTCCACCCCACTAGTAGCTCGCCTTGATGGCGAGCACGGGGCAGTGGGCTCCGAGCAGGATCTCCTGAGCGTTGCTGCCGAGCAGCAGCTTCCCGACGGCGGACCGTTTCCGCAGCCCGATCACGATGAGATCTGCGTGCTCGTCGTCGGCGGCCATGATGAGGTCCTGGGATGGCGACAGCCCTCGCACGTACTCATGGACACTGTGGGCGATGCCTTCCTTGTCGAGCCGAGCTTCGACCTCGTCCAGCTCCTCCCGATAGGCGAGCACCTCGTCGACTCCCTCGTGGTCCCCGCCCATCATCGAGTGGACGACCACCAGCTCTCCACCGCGAAGTTTCGCCTCATCGATGGCGGCCTTCAACGCCGCTCCGCCTTCCGGGGTCTTGATGAAGCCGACCACGATCTTCATACCGGTCCTACTCCTTTGACGACGCCACGAGGCTACCAGCAGCCGCCCACCCGAAGCTCCGTTCGACGGCTTGTATCCAGCGTTCGTAGAGCGTTCGGCGACGGTTGTCGTCCATGGCGGGTTCCCACCGGTCCCCTTCTCCAAGCCGAAGGTTCGCGAGATCCTGCCAGTAGCCGACGGCGAGACCTGCGGCGAACGCGGCGCCCATGGCGGTCGTTTCGACCACCGACGGTCGGGCGACGGGCACGCCGAGGATGTCGGCCTGGAACTGCATGAGGAGATCATTGACGACCATGCCTCCATCGACCTTGAGCAAAGTCAGCTCGACGCTCGAGTCGGCCTGCATGGCCTCGAGCACCTCTCTGGTCTGGTAGGCGGTCGCTTCCAGTGCGGCTCGGGCGATGTGGCCTGCGGTGGTGAAGCGGGTGAGACCGACGATCACGCCACGGGCGTCGGCCCGCCAGCGGGGAGCGAACAGCCCGCTGAACGCGGGAACGAGGTATACGTCGCCGTTGTCGGGAACGCTCGCGGCGAGCGCTTCTACGTCCTGGGACCGCTCGATGATCCCGAGGTTGTCGCGGAGCCACTGGACGAGGGCGCCTGCCACGGCGATGGAACCTTCGAGCGCGTAGACGGCGGGCTGATCTCCGATCTGGTACGCGACCGTGGTCAGCAGGCCATTGTCCGACAGGACGGGCCGCGTTCCCGTGTTCTGAAGCATGAAGCAGCCGGTGCCGTAGGTGTTCTTGGCATCACCGGACGTGAAGCACCCCTGTCCGAACAGTGCTGCTTGCTGATCGCCCAGGATGCCGGCGACAGGGACTCCTTCGAGCGGTCCGGTGGCAGTTCCAAACACACCGACCGATGACTTGATCTCAGGCAGCATCACCGCGGGAATGTCCATCGCTTCGAGGATGTCGGAATCCCATTCGAGCGTTTCGAGGTTCATCAGCATGGTGCGGCTCGCGTTGGTGACGTCGGTCGCGTGCACGCCGGTCAGGTTCCAGAGCAACCACGAGTCGATCGTGCCGAACAAGACCTCTCCTGCTTCGGCACGGGACTTCAGCTCCGGTGAGGTCTGCAGAAGCCACGAGATCTTGGGCCCGGAGAAGTAGGTGGACAACGGGAGCCCGCAGCGGGCTCGGAACCGATCGGGTCCTTCGGCGCCTCCGAGACGATCACACAGGTCGGCCGTCCGCGTGTCCTGCCACACGATCGCAGGATGGACCGGTTGTCCGGTCGTCCTGTCCCAGAGAACCGTCGTTTCCCGCTGGTTGGTGATGCCGGCCGCCGCGATGTCGGCGGCAGTCAGGTTTGCGTTGTCGAGCGCTCCACCGATCACGTCGACGGTCCGTTCCCAGATCTCCTGCGCGTCGTGTTCGACCCAGCCTGGCTCTGGGAAGTGTTGTGCATGTTCGAGCTGTGACGACGATACGACTCTGCCGTCGTGGTCGACGATGAGACACCGGGTGCTGGTGGTTCCCTGGTCGATGGCGGCGACGAACATGGCCTCCACCCTACCGATCTGGACGCCGCTCCCCCGCCATCTGGATAGCTCGTTCGAGATCGGTCACATACTGGCCGACAATGGCTGCGGCATCCTCGACGAGAAGGTCGATCTCGGGCCGTTCGTCGGCATCGAAGCGCTGAAGGACGAATGCAGCAGGGTCCATGCGTCCCGGGGGTCGTCCCACCCCCACCTTGAGCCGTGTGAAGTCGCGGCTGCCGATCTGCTCGACGATCGACCGTACCCCGTTGTGTCCGCCCGTGCCGCGACCGGTGTGGAGGCGCAGCTTGCCGAACGGCAGGTCGATGTCGTCGTGGATCACGAGCAAATCGGCAGGATCGACCTGGTAGTAGCGCAGAGCGGCGGCAACAGGCGGCCCGCAGATATTCATCGAGACTCTCGGTAGCGCGAGCAGCACATCAACATCGTCAATGGTTGCGTACGCGACCGACATCGCGACTCGTCGTGGGCCCCGACGAAAGGACCTGCCATGGCGCTTCGCGACGGCCCCCACGACTTCGGCACCGATGTTGTGACGGGTGCCGTCGAAACGCCGTTCGGGGTTGCGGAGGCCGACGATCGCCTTCACGGCTACTCGTCGGCAGATGCTTCGGCCTCTTCGGAGTCCTCGGCCTCGGCGCCTTCTCCCTCGACACCCTCCTCGACGCCCTCTTCTGCCTCGGCCGCTTCGGCTTCGGCGGCCGCCGGGGTCACAACCGTGACGACCGGATCGTCATCGTCGCCGAGATACTCGACGCCATCGATGGCCGGCAAATCACCGATGCGCAGTGTGTCACCGACCGCCAACTCGCTGATGTCGACGATGATCGACTGCGGGATGCCGGTTGGCAGAGCCTCCACATGGATGCTGTTGCGGATCGTCTCGACGATGCCACCTTCTTTGACGCCGACCGACTCACCGATGATCTCGATCGTGACCTCGACCTGGGTCTTCTCGGTGAGCGAGATCTTCACGAAATCGACGTGAGTGATCTCCCCGCGGACTGGATGCCGCTGGACTTCCCGCGCCATGGTGAGTTGAGCGTCTGCCCCTTCGGTTTCGAGGTTGATCAACGCGTTGGCGCCGGCGCCGGTGTGCAGCGCGACATACAGGTCGTGAGCGTCGACGGCGACCGCGATGGGGGCAACGTCTCTGCCGTAGATGATGGCGGGCACCATGCCCGTGCGCCGCAACCGTCGCGACGAGCGGCTCCCGGGCTCGCGCCCAGTCTCGGCGCGCAGTGTGACTTCCATGGCATGGCTCCTTGGGAAAGCGAGGTAGAGCGGTGATTATGCCTCGTCAGGGCCGATTCAACAAGGCGAGGGACGACGTTCAGCGCCAGCGGGCGAGATAGATGGCAACGTTTCCGCCGGCCACGACCTTCTCCTTCTCGATGGGCAGGCCCGCGTGCGCCAGGACGGCTGGAACGCCTCCGGTGCTCCTGAAGGAGCGGTACCGGGCGTAGTGCCCAGAAAGCCGTTCGATCAACCCTGATAGCACCCGAAAGGTGGGTCCTCTCCATCCCCTAAGCGAGCCGAAGCGGAAGTCGATGAGAACGAGCGTCCCGTCCGGTTTCGCAACGCGGGCCATCTCTGTGACGAAGCCGGGCCTGCGTCGGTAGGGACCTCATGCAGCACCATTGTCGTGGTCACCAGATCGAATCGGTCGTCGGCGAACGGCAGCGTCTTCCCATCGGTGAGTCGCACATCGGCCCGGTCACCGAGGCGACCCGCGGCCTTCTCGAGCATCGCCTCGGAAACGTCGACCCCGGCGACCGTGCAGCCGGCATCCAGGTATGGGACCAGACCGGTTCCCGTGCCGCATCCCACATCCAGCACATGCCATCCGGGTCGCGGCGGGAGGACGCCGATCACCGCTCGCCTGACACCTGCCTGCATCGGTTCGATCAGGCGGTCGTAGATGCCGGCGATGTTCCGATACGGATCCTGCGAAGACATGTGTCGATCGTAGAGGAATCGTCTGACCCGATGAGGGGCGGTTCCATCACCCGACCCGGACGCTGATATCCGGGCATCCGCCGAATCCTCGATTCCGCTCTGCCTCAGCCGGCCCGTCCCGAGTTGGGGTCGACCATCAGGGAGGAGACGTCGACCGCTTCGAACGCGGAACCGGGGATGTCGTCCCACTCGTGCAGCATGTCGTTGTTCCACCGCGCGTCTGGTGCGCCCGAGATGAACCAGGAAGCCCCGTTGTCGGCGAGGATGAGCCCGTAGCGCTTCATGGCGATGAGGATCACCTGGATCTCTGGCGAATAGCCGGAGATGTCGAAGTCGGCCTTCAGCCGGAACCGCTGGCCCATCGGCGGGTACTTACTACCCGTGTTGCTTGATGCGTCGTGGCGAGCTGGCCACACGTGTGCGTTGCGAGTTCGTGATGCCGTGAATCTGACCGCGTGAGTGATCTCGCCGGATGCGACTTCCTCGTAGGTGACGAGCCCCGGGAAGATCGGCAGGCCCGCCGCGTCGGCGGAAGTCCATCCGTCGGGACGCAGTGCGTTCGAACTCAGGTCGTACGAGGCACCCGAAGCAGCGGCCCATGAACCGTCCCCGTTGGGGGCGGCGTCGAACAGTTCGTACAGCATGCAATCGCCACGGTCGAGGACGATGACATGCCGGTCACCGGTCGAGTCCGGTCCGCCTTCGATCGGAGCGTTGGCGGGGATCGGCCATGGTCCCTGATCGCTCTCGTCCCCGTAGGCCGTGTAGTGGATCGGTACGTCTGCCTGTGCCGGATCGATCTCGGCGAATGGGATGCCGATGGGGCTGTTCGAGCCGGGTGGCCACACGCCGGAGCCGAAATCGGCGTGCAGCGTGGCACTAGCTCCGATCGTTGCGATGTAGGCATCGGAGTTCGCATCGATTGGGAGGCCGTCTACCCGTCGGTTCCATATGTTGTCCGCAGGGAGAATCGAGCAACGAGCGGGGGGCACGTTCAGGTCGAGACCTGCGGCTCTGGCGAGGAAGCTCGCCATCTCGTCGCGACGGACCGGGCGGGCGGGGCAGAACTTCGTGTTGTCGGGCGGGTTGCAGCCGAGCGTGACGCCGGCCGTTGCCAGCTTGTCGATGTCACTCTCGAAGGGCGAACCGTCGTCGTCGATGAACCGATCTCCCCCGCCGTCATCGGTGTAGCCGTACGCACGGACCAGGAATGCGGCCATCTGTTCTCGAGTGACGACGGCATCCGGGCAGTAGCGGTCACCACTCGCGGTGCAGCCTTTGGTGATCCCGGCAGCGGCGAGCTTGTTGATGTCGGCCTCGAAGATCGAGCCCTCGTCATCACCGAAGAAGTCGGTCGTCGCGGCTCCCAGGCTGAGGGCCCGTGCCAGAAACGCCGCCATCTGCCCCCGGGTGACCGAGTCATCCGGACAGTACCGGTCGTTGGCCGGAGGGTTGCACCCTCGTGTGATACCCACGGCAGCGATGGCTTCGATGGCCCCCTCGTGGATGTTGCCGTCGTCGTCTCGAAACGTTCCTCCGGGCGGCAGCGTCGAGGCGACCGCCGGAACCACGCCCGCAACGAGGACGGCGAGGATCGTGATGAGGAGTCGGCCACGCATATGATCACCGTTCTACCACATAGCGTGGTGGTACTGCCACCCTTAGTGCGGTCACGTGCACCAGACGGTCAGATCGGTTTTCGCACCGGTAGAACGCTTCGAACGCGTTGACGCCTGTCACCGACCCGTTCGTCCTCTCCCG
This sequence comes from uncultured bacterium, assembly GCA_963827865.1. Taxonomy (GTDB): domain Bacteria; phylum Actinomycetota; class Acidimicrobiia; order Spongiisociales; family UBA4744; genus CAYLHS01. Next base: position 323,675 of record CAWHCO010000003.1, read on the forward strand.
CGGCATCGCCACTATCACTACTAGTTGCTCGCACGAACTACCAGGCTTGGAGGACGAGCGTCGAAGTGTTCGACTCACGAGACAGGGTGCTCAGCTCGACGGAGATGGCCGAACCCGGTTGCGGGCACCCGCCTCGTCCAGAGGAGCTGTCAGCGGGCCCCGACCCGCGAGGCACTCGCGGAGGTGTCCTCTCAACACCCGCGGCGCAATACAGTATCCGGAGGGTATGGATCACACACAGGTCATCGAGAGACTGCTGCAATCGTCGGAGCCTTCGGTCCGCTGGAGGCTGCGCGTGAATGTGATGGGTGAAGCGCGGGACTCGGCGACGATCCGGGAGCTGGAGCGTGAGATCCAAGCCTCGCCGAGGGTGAAGGCACTGCTGCAGAATGTGGACGGCGACGGGCACCTGCAAGCGAACGTCTATGCCAAGTGGCAGGGGGTCCAGTGGGTGTTCATGACGCTTGCCGACATCGGTTATCCGCGCGGCGACAAGCGGTTGCAGCCCACGGCAGACGACATGGTGAGCCAATGGTTGGAGGAGCGCTTCTTCCACGACTTCGTCGCCGAGACGAAACAAGACGCCTACAAGAAGCTGCGCGCAGCTATCCCGTACATGGAGGGACGCCACCGCACGTGCGCGTCGCAGCAGGGCAATGCCCTGTACACGGTGCTCAAACTGGGTCTGGAGGATGAACGCATCCACAAGTTGGCCGAGCGTCTCTTGTACTGGCAGTGGCCTGACGGCGGATGGAACTGCGACAAGGAACCCGGCGCTGACACCTCCACCTTCATCCACACGCTGTGGTCGATGCGCGGGCTGGACCTGTACGCGCGGGTGACCGGCAACGGCGCGGCGCGAACGGCGGTACAGCGGGCGGCGGAGGTGTTCCTTTCCCGCCGGCTGTACAGGCGGGCCGCAGACGGTGAGGTGATCCGCGAGGAGTTCACCAAGCTGCACTACCCGCTGTATTGGCACTACGACATCTTGGGGGCGTTGAAGGTCTTCGCCGAGATCGGCATGACGGAGGATGAGCGTCTCGGTGATGCGCTGGATCTGCTTCAAGCAAAACGGCTGCCCGACGGCGGCTGGCCGGCAGAAAGCAAGTACTACACCAAGGTGTCCGCCGAGCTCGGCCTGGGGACCGACTACGTGGATTGGGGTGGAACCAGCAAGAAGAGAATGAACGAATGGGTGACGACGGATGCGTTGTACGTGCTGAAGGAGTTCGCAGAGCTGTAGGTCATCAAGAGGTGTCCTGGCAGCGGGAACCTGGCGACATGACACGGCGACATCGAGGACCCCTGAGAACATCGACGGTGTCCCCCGCGGCGGAGGGGTTTCGCTCTATCCTGGCTGTGGAAGGGGTACTCCATGCGCAAGCTCATCGCACTTGCCTCCCTAGCAGCCATCGCCGCGGGCTGCGGCAGTATTGCCCAGTCGACGGCGTCCACCACTACGTCGATCACGACGACCACGATCGCAACCACGACAACCGCAGTGACGACCACCGAACCCGTGGCTTCTGTGCCCTGGGAGAACCCCCCGATCAGCAATGTTCCCCAGGTGCTCGTGGACCAGTGGCAGGCAGCCGACAACAGCACGTGGTGCTCGGCGCTGTACCCCGAAGGGCTGATCGAACCCATCGGCACCGTCCGAAAGGCCAACTTCGCCGGCGGATGGGGCGTCGCCTGGGATCTGGGAAGTGGGCCGGGCAGGGAGGCGTGGGGCGACTACTGCACTGACTGCGGGCGTGGCGCCTACGGCGTTGCCGGGACGGGCATCCGCGCCCAAGGCGATGAACCGTTGCTGTTCCCGAACCAGGTCTCCTGGGATGACGGCAGCTACGCCGGCTACGGCCACGAGGGATTGGTGAGTCCCGATTCGGGTGCTCCGCTCCTGATGTATCTGCTCGTGAACGGAGATGGCTGCCTCTACAATGTCTGGTCATTCCTCGGCGAAGAGCACCTGCTCCAGCTCGCGGACCAGCTCCGCAAGGTCGTGGGCCTGGAGGGTGAACCGACCCTCTGGTTGTCGCAGCAACCTCCGGCCGAGACCAAGCAGTTGGGAGCCCCTCCTTGGGGCGAGCCGGCGCTGGCGGCCTCCGACGTTCCCGATGTCGAAGTCACCGAGTGGAAGGACGACGCCGGGGCGCCGAAGAGCTGCCCCATGCTTGCATTCTCCGATCTCGGGGCTGCAAGCGATGCCGTGCCGCGACAAGCCAGCAACGAAGGCGAGATGCTCGTCGCCTGGGACCTGCCGTCGGGGCCGGGCCACGACGCGTTCGGGTACCTGTGTGCAGATTGCGGTCGGGGCGTCATCGGCCTCGGTACGTTCCCCGCCAAGACGGGTGCAGATCTGCCGGTCGCGTTCGAGTGGGACGACGGCAGCGTCGCAAGGATCCGGTCGGGTGCGACCAGCTACGGCACCGAAGCCCTGCTGAGCGTGGAGGGGTTCGATTGCACGTACTGGGTGTGGTCTCACCTCGGAGAGGACCACCTCGAGTACCTGCTGACGCAACTCCGCCGCGTGAAGGGGATGCCGTAGGGCGTCTCATCACCTCTCCTGTTCTTGCGTGAGCCAGCCGCGAGATAGCCGGCGTTCTCACGCCAGAACGGGCAACTATCCGCTCAGGGTGTGGCCAGCCGGACTCTCCACTCGTGGTCGAGCAACCAGGCCTTCGTCCCGAGGCCGCCGGCATAGCCGGTGAGGTGTCCATTGGCGCCCACGACCCTGTGGCACGGCACCACGATCGGGATCGGGTTCTTGCCGTTCGCAGCACCGACAGCGCGCGACTTGTTCGGGTCACCGAGTCTGCGCGCCTGTTCGCCATACGTGATCGTCTCGCCGAACGGGATCTCGCGCAAAGCCAGCCACGCCTGCTGCTGGAACGGGGTGCCCTGAGGAGCGAGGGGCAGCTCGAACTCGGTGCGCTCGCCGCCGAAGTACTCGGCGAGTTGTTCGATCGCCCGGTCGAGGACCGCATGCTCGCCCGCTGCGGCTTCGATGGTCCGATCGAGCGTGGCCGGGCTGTCCGCCACCTCGGCCTCGAACCAGATCGCCACGATCGCGTCCCCGTCGGCGACGACGGTGAGCGTGCCGATCGGTGAGTCCATTGCGCGTCGAGCAAGTGGGGTCATGTCGGTTCCTTTCGTGATGGGGACGGTGGAGTCGAGAGTGTCGCCCACAGGTGGTGGACGGCGTAGGAGCGCCATGGGCGCCACGTGTTGGCCACATTCGCGTCGAGGCCGAGTGTGTCGAGAGCACGCCGCACGCCGAGGTCGGTGGCGAGGAACACATCGGGGTCGCCGAGTCCGCGCATCACGACGTACTGCGCGGTCCACGGGCCGATGCCGGCCACGGCGGTGAGATGTTCGACGACGTGTCTGCGATCGATGCCGGCGTCGAGGGCGAGCGTCCCACCGGCGATGCGTTCTGCGATACGCCTGATCGTATCTGCCCGCCGAGTTGGCATCGGGAGTGCTTCGGTTGGGGCGGTCGCGAGGCGTTCCATCGATGGGAACAGGTAGGCGAGATCGCCGACCGGTGCTCGGAGCGGTTCACCGAGGTCGGCGCTGATTCGGCCGAGAACGGTGCGAGCACCCGCGACGGAGACCTGCTGGCCCACGATCGCACGAACGACGGTCTCTGCGGCATCGACAGAACCGGGAGAACGCAGGCCCGGTCGTGCGACGACCAGACGCCCCATCGTGTCGTTGTTCGACAACACCTCGTCGATGGCGACGGGGTCGGCGTCGAGATCGAGCAGGCGGCGTACGCGCCTCACCGCCGGTGCGAGGTCCCGCCAGTCGGACAGACGGAACGTGGCGTTGACATAGGTCTCCGCGTCGATCGTGACGTCCACGGTGCCGTGTCCATGTGGGAGGTCGAGTGTGCGGGCGAAGCCCGCGGCCGTTGTCGCCTCCACGCCGGGAATGGCGCGATCGGTGAGGAACGCCAGAAGTGGCGCTGCAGCGAACGGCTGACGCAACGCCAATCGCACGGAGACCGTGCCCGGCTCGCGTGGGACACCGATGCCAGGGACCGCCCGGCGGCGCAGTTCGGTTGGCGGCACGGCATACACCTCTCGTACGGTGTCGTTGAACTGGCGGATGCTGCCGAACCCGGCGGCGAACGCTACGTCGCTCAACGACAGATCGCTCGTTTCGATGAGCACCCTGGCGGTTTGGGCACGCTGTGCTCGCGCGAGCGCAATCGGCCCGGCGCCGAGTTCCTCCGTGAGTATCCGGTTGAGGTGCCGCTCGCTGTAGTGGAGCCGGGCGGCGAGCCCCGACACACCCTCGCGGTCGACGACACCGTCTGCGATCAACCGCATCGCGCGACCGACGAGGTCGCCCCGCATGTCCCACTCGGGTGACCCGGGTGTCGCATCTGGACGGCAGCGCTTGCACCGCGGTAGCCGTGCTGCTGAGCGGCGGCCGCCGTTCGGAAGAACTCGCAGTTCGACTGCTTCGGCGTGACCGCAGGACAGCTCGGCCTGCAGTAGATGCCGGTCGTACGGACCGCGGTGAAGAACCACCCGTCGAATCGGACGTCACGACTCTGCGCGGCGCGGTAACAGCGGTCGTGATCGAGCACGAAGCGGTCATCCATGGCGGCCATCATGCCCCACCGTATCGCGCATAGCTAGCGGAAATCGGACACGACGTGAGGACGGCCGATTTCCGCCACTCTTGGTGGATTGAAGGTAGGTACGTCGTAGCGATACCGTTCGAGCATGCTTCTCGAGACACCAACCGGAACCTTGTCCGGCACGCTTCAGCTACCTACCGGCGAATCCCCATTCGCCGTCGCCCTCATCATCTCCGGCTCCGGTCCGACCGACCGTGACGGCAACTCGTCCATGCTGGCCGGCCACAACGACGCGCTGAAGCTGCTGGCTGAGGCACTCGCGGCGCGCGGTGTCGCATCGTTGCGATACGACAAGCGGGGCGTCGGTGAGAGTGCGGCCGCAGGGACCGATGAGTCGTCGGCCACGTTCGACCTGTTCGTCGACGACGCCTCCCTGTGGTTGAAGACGCTCGCCCGTGACGATCGCTTCGACCGGACGATCGTGATTGGCCACAGCGAAGGCTCGCTGATCGGGATGGTCGCAGCATCCCTCGTGGGTGCCGGTGCATTCGTGTCGCTCGAGGGTGCCGGACGGCTGGCGGCCGACGTGCTTCGCTCACAACTCGCAGCTCAGCTTCCTCCAAACCTCATGGAGGAGGTGGGCTACGTCCTGGCGGAACTCGAGGCAGGCAGGACCGTTTCGGAGCTTCCTCCCGGTATCAACACCGTGCCGGCGGTGGGCCAGGCGCTGTTCCGACAGAGCGTGCAGCCATACCTCGTGAGCTGGTTCCACTACGACCCGGTGAACATCATTGCCGACTTCGCTGGTCCGAGCCTGATCGTGCAGGGCACGACGGATCTCCAGGTGCCGGTGTCCGACGGCGAAGCGCTCGCCGCGGCTGCCACGAACGGCACGCTGGCGCTGATCGAGGGAATGAACCACGTCCTCAAGATCGCGCCCGCCGACCCCCAGGCGAATCTCGCTGCCTACGGTGACCCCTCACTGCCGCTCGCACCGGAGCTGGTCGGCGCCTTGGACTCGTTCTTGGACAAGCTCGACTCGTAGCGCTGGCCGGTCGAACAACCCTGCCGATGCAACTCACGCCGGAACGCGAACCTACCCACTCGCTTCGAGGCGAGCCGTCGTTGACACCCGCACGCACGAGCAGGACGAGCCCCAGCACCCAGATCGTGATCGAGCTCGAAGCGATCACTCACAGCGCCCGTCAGCCCGACCAGAACCATCCGACCTAGCGGAAATCAGCCATGACGATGCAACGTCCGATTCCCGCCGGATCCTGAAGTCAAGTGTGCCGGCCGAACGAACCCACTCGGCAGGGTGCGATCGTCGTCCATCATGTCCCCCGCAGAGCGAGAGAACACTTGACGACCAGCGGACCCCTGCGGCGAGGAGACGATCGACAGCGGTCGGTCGACGGGTCAGGGCCAGAGCACTTGCCGGGCGCTCGTTCTCAGCTCTGGCGTCTCGCCGCGTCGGCGCGAAAGAGAAACGACACCCACGAGCGATAGGGAGCCCACTCGGCGGCGATCGTCTCGAGTTCGTCGACGAGCGCATCGGGAAGGTCATAGCGGGTACGCATGGCCCGATGCAGGCGCTGCTCATGGCGTGGGAAGACGTCGGGGTGACCGGCTCCTCGAACCAAGATGAGATCGGCGGTGAACGGGCCGACGCCGGGGATCCGTCGGAGCTCTGTCATGGCGTCGGGGACCGCGAGGGATCTGAGGTGGGAGGCATCGAGTGCTCCGTCGAGGGCGGCACGCGCCACGGCGTGGAGGCGCTCGATCTTCACCGACGAGATGCCGGGGAACGAGTCGACGTCGAGTAGGCGATCCGGGGATGGGAACGCTCGGATGCGCCCGACCGTTGGGCCGAGGGCGTCGGCGATGCGGCGCTTGACTCGTGAAGCCTGCACCATCGACGAGCGCGCCGAGATGACGCCCCACACCGCTGCTTCGTACGGCGTCCAGAAGCAAGTGGGACGCAGGCCAGGCGACGCCTCGATGAGTACACCAGCGACGGGGTCGCGGGCCGCCACGCCGACGAGCCCGGTCCCGTCGACATCGACCGACAGCACCCGAGCAACGTGATGCTCGACAGCGACCCGATCGTCAGTGCCGAGGTAGTCGACGGTGAGCACCGGCCCATGCTGGGTGACGGTGACCTCGATGGGATCCCACGTGCCCTCGATGCACGTCGCCCACCGCAGCTGCGACTCCGCCGCACGGTCGGCTGCGGTCGGCGGCCAACCCTCGAGGAACTCGATCGCCGCCGACAGGTCGTACGGGCCGCGGAACGGCAGCTCGAAGCGGCTCATCGGTTCTCGTCCGCGACGATCGCGTAGCCGTCGGGATCGAGGAACCCGAATTGGCGGCCGAACGGTCCGTCCGACACCGGCTGGGTGATCGTCGCTCCGGACGCGCCGACCCGATCGAACAGTCCGTCGACGTTGTCGCAATCGACCCACAGCATCATCCCGGTGCCGAGCCGGCCTGCGCCGTCGAGGTCGATCAGCGGGGTCCTCACTGCGAACGGGATTGGAGTCGAGTCGAAGACGACCGCATGTGGTGGGCCATCGGGGTCGACGTCGAGCCCCAGTACGTCTACGTAGAAGCGGCGCGACGCTTCGAGATCGCGCACCTGGAGCGCGACGAAATCGGGGCCGATCACACGTGACATGACATACTCCTTTCTATCAGCATGCTGATATGTTATCAGTATGCGTACACTATGTCGATGACGGTGACCAGCCGACGACTCGGCTACCAACTGAAACGAACCCAGCATGCCCTGCGGCTTCGCATGGACGAGGCCCTTCATGCGCTTGGTCTGACGGCACCGCAGTACGCCGTGCTCTCGATCCTCGAAGAGGCACCCAGGCTGTCGAATGCCGATCTCGCTCGGCGGTCGTTCGTGACCCCTCAAACGATGATCCGTATTGTCGTAGGGCTCGAGGAGCGCGGGCTGCTCTCCCGAGCCGCACGTACTGACAACGCCCGCATCCTTGAAGCCAGCCTGTCCGACGTCGGTCGTCAGCTCCTCGCGAAAGCGCATGCGGCCGTCGGGCGAATCGAACGCCGGATGGTCCAGGGGATCACTCGGGATGAACGGACGATGATCGGCCGAGTGCTCGAGGCGATGGCCGACAACCTCGACCCGGCGTGAATCCGAAACCGCTCCTGCGACGCTCGGCCACCGCCACCCCTGTTCTTGCGTGGGCCAGGTCGACACTGTCGGCGCTTCTCACGTAAGAACGGGCAGCTACCCGCTCGCTTCGGGGCGAGCCGTCGCTGACACCCGCACGACGAGCGGATCACCGGACGGGTCCATGATCCGAAGCAGTGTCAGGTCGACATCTCGTTCGACCGTCACGGTGATCTCGGTCGCCGTCACATCGATGCGCCACCGCAGCTCTGCGGCGTCCGGTTCGGCGAGGATGACCCGCTCGGCAAGCGCCTTGGCTCTCGGAGGGTCGAGTGCGAGGTCCCCGGCACGCCACGCCATCTCGTCGATCCCAGACGCGCCCGCGACGGCGGCGGCGTCGGCGACCGCCGATACCCCTTTGCGAGCAACCACCCCCCGCCACAGATCAATCGACAGACCTCCGACCGCAAGCACGAGCAGCACGAGACCCAGCACCCATATCGTGATCGAGCCGCGCTCTCGGTTCACGGCAGACTCCGATACAGATCCACCTGTTCCGTGTGGTGCACGCTCCACACCACCGTCCCCAATCCGCCGACTCCGGGAATCTCGATAGCCGGCATCCTCACCGACACGGTCGCCGTCACCAACCCGCCGCGCCCCGTGTCACCATCGACCCGAACGGTCACGTCGGCGGGGTCGACTCCGTAGTTGCGGGCCGTCCGGTCGGCAATCGCGTTCACGTCCCCGATCATGGCGCTGATCGCCGTGGTACGGGCCGCGTCCCTAGCGATCTCCCGAGCCATCATCTGACGTTCCAGCCACGGAGCGAAACTCAACACGAGCAGCACAGCAGGTATCAGCAGAAGGCACACCGCCGCGGCGAACTCCACCGGCACTGATCCTTGCTCCCTCAACGCATCGACTCCTTCACACTGCTCGCCGAGATCCGGAACGACCAGTCGGGGACCCCGGCCACCCACGAAACGAACGTCGCGTCGGCCGATGCGACCACGGTCGTCCCATCGTCGTCACACCACACGCGCACGCCGTCACCCATCGATCCGCCAAGCAGATCCGTCAGCATCGACTCAGCCGCAATCTTGCATTCGGCCACACCTGCCCCCACGGGCGCTCCCGCACGAACGCCCTCGGCCAAAGCCCCACGCACCACACCCTTGCCGTACTGGAACACGACCATGTTGGCGAGCAGGACGAACATGAGCACCGCGAGCCCTGCCGTCGCGACGAACTGCGGTGTCGAGAACCCCGTCTCGAGCCTTCTCAGCCGAGCAGCTGGGTTCTGATCCATGCGACGATGTCGAGACCGAGCGCCTGCAACGCAGCCCAGATCGCGATCAAAGCGATGATCGCGAGCGCCGCGTTGCCGAGCAGCTCAGCCGTGTTCAGGCCTCGCTCATCCCTGTGCACCATCAAGATCCACATGCAGATCGTTTCCTTTCCTATAGACCACCAAACACGATTCTCGGAAGAGGAGCAGCAACGAACAGCAACATGATCGGCGCGAGGATCGCGATCGTTGGGATGAGCATCGCCGCCCTTCTCTTCGTCGCCGTCCTCCTGATCGCCTCGCGACGCGCCTCACGAACATCCTCGCTCAGCGCAAGGAGCGCTCCTGCGAGATCGGCTCCTCGCTCCTCCGCCGAAGACAGCAACCAGTACGTTCTCGCAACATGCGACTCGGGTGTGGATCGAGCAGCCGTCGCGAGCGCCTCCGAGGCGGGTACCCCACTTCGGTGCAGTCGCAGCACTTCGGCGAGTTCCGATGCCATCGCTCCCGCTCCGCGATCCACCACGTACCGGACGGCTTGAACCACTCCGCCGCCGACTCGAACGCGCATCGCAAGCAACTGGTTGACGGTGTACACCTCGATTCGTAGCCGAGTCCGACGGTCATCGATCGCTCGCTCCAACCGTCCACGCCAGCGCGTCGCACCAACGACCCCTCCCAGACCGGCAACCGCGAGTGCCCCGCCTCCCCGCACCCCGAGGGCTACCGCCGCCACGAACCCAAGGCCGATCCACACAACTGTCGACGACAGCTGCCGCAGCCGGTAGACCGCGAGCCGCCGTTCCTCCGGCACGTCAGGGAATAGGTCGGCCTGTCGCAACCGGAGTTGCATCTCATTTTCGCCTGCTTCACCCATGACGCGACCCAGCCAACCCGCCACGCTGTCGACTGCTGCGCCAAACGAGCTTGCAGGTGCCGGAGCAAGCTCCGGGATCCCTCCCAGACTCACGATGCTCGCGATGCTGTACGGTCGAACCCTGGGACCCAGCCGACCCAACGGCTTGACGAGTAACCAGGCCGCTGTCGCGACAGCGATTCCCGAACACACAGCGGCAGCAACGATCACTCGACCCCTCCAGCGAACACTCTCGGCTCTTCCGGTTCGCGTCCGAGCCGTGCCACCAAATACATGCCGACCGCACTAAGCGCAGCCCCAATCGCGACCACCAGTACGCCCGCCGCACTCCGGTAGAAGTCGCGAAACGCACCTTCACGTACTGTCAGGGCCACCAGCACGAGCCACGGGAGCACAAACACCGCACGGGCGTTGATCTTCTGCTCGAGTGCTTGAGTACGGATCTCCTCTAGCGCCCAGAGATCCCGCGTTGCCGCCTCCGCGAGATCCTCGAGGATCTGCGGAACGATGGCTCCTCCACGCTCGTGAGCAAGCGCAAGGATCTCGATCACCCGATCAGACGCCGGATCAGCCAAGTCGGTCTTGACGATCTCCAACGCCGGTACCACACCCACCGTCCGTGCCATCAACGGAAATCCGGCAAACGCCCGCCGAAGTGATGCCGGCCCGCGCTCCGCCAAACGGTCCAACGCACGGGCAAGCGACATCCCTGATGCCACCGACGCGACCAGGTCGCGCAAGCCGTCGGGCCACGCTTCCGCCACCTCGGTGATCTGGTGTGCCCTGCGTCGTCCCATCGAGAGGACAGGCAGCGTGGCGACGGCAACCGAAGGAAACAGGGCAATCACCGCGCTTTTGGTGACCGCCGCAAACGCAGCGAACGAAATCACGGCCACGATCAGCACCAGGCCGACGAATGCCGCGGATGACATCTCGGTGCCTGCCTGAACCAACCACGTCTCGAGTCTGACTCCACGACTCGACATCCGACGGGTCCGGACGACCTTCACGCCTGTGACCGACGCTGTGACGAGCATCGCGAACACACCCGACGCGAGCGCAGCCAGGAGCATCACAGCGGGGACACCCTTCCTTCGAGGACTGACTGCAGAGCCATGCCCTCCGGCAGAACACGCCGGATTCGTCTCGTGACATCATCAGGCGGGAATACCCCCGTCCAATCGAGCGGACTGCTCAGATCGTCCCTCACGAATAGAGGCTCCGTCGTGAAGTCGTTTCCCAGGCTCGGAACCACAGACAGGATCTCCACAACCCGTCGCCTCAATCTCTTCCCTTCGCGGGAGATACCGTCACGGTCGAGGTGTACGACGAAGTCGATCGATGACGCGAAGACGTTCCTGACCACCCCTTCGGTCACGTTCTCACCCGCCATCAACGCTGCGTTCACAAGTGCCGAGAGCGCCTCTCGTGCCGAGTTCGCGTGGACCGTGCACGAGAACCCACACCCTGCATTCACCGCCCTCGTCAACTCGAACGCCTCCGACCCCCGTACTTCACCAACGACGATGCGATCGGGCCGCATTGCCAAAACGGTCTTGACAAGGTCTCGCAAAGAGATCGCCCCTGTTCCATCGAGGGAAGGGGGTCTCGCCTCGTAGTACGAGCCGTGGACGATCGGTACGTGAAGCTCGCGCACCTCTTCACAGCACCGGACGCACGTGCCCGCGGCAACTGCGGCCATCAGTGCGGCCAACAGCGATGTCTTCCCCGCGCCGGGTGGTCCGGATACAACAATGGAGCTGTCTGTCCTGGCGATGGTCCAGAGAAGACCTGCTGCGGCCAGTGTGAGCGAACCCAACTCTACGAGCGATCCCAGCGTCTCTCGACGCAGGGCATACCTCCGGATCGTCACCGACAGCCGGTCCGACACCGGAGGCATCACGGCGGTCAGCCGAGCTGAGTCATCGAGTACGCGTGCCTGCACGATCGGGTTCGCAGCGTCGAGGTGCCTATCGGTGTCAGCCAGGAGTCGATCAACGACACGGCGATTCTCCTCCTCGGTCGTCGGACTCCCGAGCGCGTGCAAAGCACCATCGCGGATGAACGACACCCGATCGCCTTCGATGAAGACTTCCTCGACCCCCGGATCGGAGAGAACGTTGGTAAGGGCTCCGAATCCGGCAACTGCATGGAAGACACGCTCGACCATCTCGCCAGGGTCGGCGAGATGCCTTCCTGCCCCGTGATCCGCCTGCTGTCGATACGCTTCGACTGCCTGGGTAACGGCCAGCCGTGTCTCACCGAGGTTGACGCCGACATCGAGTTTCTTACGTTCGATGATCTGAACCGCAGCGGCTCGGATCTCCTCGTAAGCGCTCATACTGCAACCCCTGTTGCGAGGCTGACCACACCGCGTGAGAACGGACCCCGGGACACGAAGTGACCGTCCCACGCTGCCCGACGCACCCTTCGATCTTCCGGCAGGAACCCAATCTGCGACGGTGCGAACACGCGCTCTATCTCGCGGGCAACTTCGCTTCGCATGAACCCACCCGCGGGGACCCTGTTCAGTACCAGCACGAGACGGGCGGGCCCGTTGATTGCCCTCACTTCCGCTGCCCAATCCAAGAGCCGCGACACGCCGTTCGGTGTGGCAACCCCCACCCCAAGCACCGTGTGGGCATCAGCAACGAGTCTCCTTGCGAGGCGGAAGCGACCGTCGCCAGGAAGTCGCTCGATGCCGGAGCTGATGTCCGCCACGACAGCATCCGCCTGTCTCGCCAGATCGTCGACCGCCGACGCCACATCCACAGGACGAAGCTCCGCCCAGTCCCGAGGGTTCGGGATCCCGCACACCACATCGAAGCCTGCCGTGGGGTCGACTTCGAGTTCCTCGCCTTTCCTCGATTGGTCCACCAACGTTCTGAGATTCGGAACGACGGGAAGCCCCAGGCGTTGTGCGATCGATGGGGCAACGTCGTCGGCGTCGATCAGAGCGATCCTGCTACCTCCTCTGTGAAGCGCAGCAGCCAGGCCAATTGCGACTTCGGTTGACCCCGTACCGCCGAACGGCCCTCCCACGACGAGCAGCCGCCCCGCCTCCGGCGCGGATCTTCCGACCGTCTGCGTCCCTACCGGCCGCAGTGACTGCATCTGACCGATTCGGCGCACGAACTCCTCGGGTTCCAAGGCGGCCTCGATCACCCCGTCGACGCCGAGGTTGAGGAGCCGCAGTCTGCCCTCCGGGAAGTCGGTGCCGTCGTACACTCCGAGGACCTTCGCCGAGCGTGAGTGGACCTCTTCTACGAGACGCTTGCTCAGAAACGACGTCGTGTCGTCGACGACCAGCACCTCAAATCCGTCGATCGCCACCTCTTCCGGCCTCAGAACGCGAGCCTTGACGTGGAGACCTCCGTGATCCACCGCGTGGCGATGCAGTCGAGCCGCCCAGTCTCTTGGCGACAGTACGAGCAGGACGACAGGATCGGTGGTCATGGCTCGCTCGGATAGACCATCGCATCAGGCGAATCGGCTCCGGTCGAGCGGATGATCTCGAGTGATCCTTCCGACATGGCTGCAGCCACGGACAGCACCTCGTCGGCATCGAGTGCCAGCGTCACCGAGTAACTCGATCCGAGTGCCCCCGACTCGTCAGACACAGACAGCACTTCCGCCCCGACGAGCACATACCGCGCAGTGCCCGAACCGGACGCCACCACGTCGACGCGGTCGCCCCGCTTGAGGAGTCCCCCCACGGCGTGTTCCCTGTCGATTGGGATGCTCATCGCCCGCTTGCCATCAGTCTTCGTCGTCAGGTCGGTCTTCGACAGAAGTGTTCCTGCCGGAATCGTCCGAACAACCACCACGCCCGGATCAAGGTCAGTCGCCGACACCAATGCTCGTTGCACCGACTCCTCTGCATGAACGGGCGTGAACGTCACATCAGCAACATGGAGAAGTGACCCCGCTACGAGGTCGACATCGGCGACCGCGACGTCCACCGTGTGCTGTTGCGAACGAAGGAACGCGAAATTCAGAACAACGGCGACCATGCCGGCGAGCAGCATGACCCAATGCCCAGTCGAAAGCCGTCCCAGCGGCCCTCGCCTCCCTGTCACGTCCCATTGCCTCCCAGTGGCTCTGCCATCCTATCGTCGGGGTAGTGTTGATTGCCACTGGTTGGAAGGGCGCGGTGGAAGAATCCGACATCACCCGCGATCTGGAGAACGAACTCCGCCTCGACGCAGAGGAAGCCGAACGTGACGCAGCGAAGCTCGCCGCGCGTGCGCGCCACCTCGGAGCAGTTGCGTTCGATTCGATGGCGCGAGGCGATCTGGTGACCATCACCGCCTTCGGTCATTCCGTATCCGGCACCATCCGCCACGCCGCCGGCGACCTCGCGTCGATCGAGGCAACCGACAGTTCCACGGATGTCAATCTGGGAGGGCCGATCGCCATCCAGATCGCTCGCCGGGCCGACTCGCCGGGCCATGGACGAACAAGAGGGGCATCGTCGTTTGCCGCGCGGCTGACCGAGTATGAGCTGACGGGCGAACAGGTTGAAATCGTGGCACCGCTCATCGGGCTCGTCGCGTCCGGCCAGATCACGGCAGTAGCGCAGGACCACGTGGCGTTCGTCACACTCGACGAGCACAGTCTCTATGTCCCGGTTGGCCAGATCGCTTTCGTCGTCCGTCGCGGATCGAACATGTAGAAGCATTGCTAACGTTAGTTTAGCGTATCATACAGCTCGTTGCGAGTTCGGCACCGCATCGTGGGTCACATAGGCTCGATCGCCGCGGCGTCGGTGGGGCCGCCCCACACCCGCCACCGCTTCTTGCGTGAGCTAGGTCGAAACTGTCGGCGCTACTCACGCAAGAACGGCGCGGCAGTTCCTAGCCCTCGATCTCCTCGTCGACCATCTCGGTCACCCGATGTTGCCTGAGGTACTCAATGATCTCGTCACGGAAGAAGCGGAACGTGCGTCCCCCAGGCAGCCGGTAGGCGGGGATGCGTCCCTCCCTGGCGTACTTACGCACCATCTGGATGTTCATGCCCAGCAACTCGGCGACATGCACCGTGTCGAGGATCTCCGGGTACTGCTCGCCCATGCCGCTCCTTGGTGGTTGACGATAGTCTACAGCCCGCAACGCCTGGCTGCCAGGAAACAGTAGGCTACGGATCATGGACGACCAACTACCCGATCCCGAGATCATCGATTCAGCCGTCGCACAACCGACCAAGCTCATCCGCATCGCCTCGATGACCAGAGCAACCCTGGACGAAGTCCGGCAAGCACCACTCGACGAGGCGGGTCGCAAACGCCTCCTCGCCGTCTACAACAGCACCATCGCCGAACTCAAGGAGGCCCTCTCTGACGACCTCCGTGAGGAACTCGACGAGGTCTTCCTGCCGCTCGCGTCCCAGGTTCCCTCCGAATCGGAGTTGCGTATCGCGCAAGCACAGCTCGTCGGGTGGCTCGAAGGGCTCTTCCACGGCATCCAGGCGAGCCTCTGGACCCAGCAGATGGCGGCACAGCAGCAGCTCGCCGAGGTCCGCGCCCGCAAGGCACTCGAAGCCCCCCAACAGCCTCCCGGCCAGTACCTCTAGCCAGCGCGACTCCCACAGTGACTAGTCCGTTTGGCACCTAGGTCTGTAGTCACATCTCTCTTAAGACGATCGCCACGCACGCCGATGTTCCCTCCATGGACAATAGGCCACGTGAACGTCTGACGCGTCTGCTCATACACCTTCGGGATCTTGGCTACCTCGCCGGCGCGTCGGTCCTCCTGATCATCTGGTCCGCGGAGCCATCCCCCAAGGTGGGGTTGCTCGCCGTGGGCGCCATCCTCGGCATTTGTCTGAACACCTTCTGGCTCAAGAGAGCGGACCCGGTATGGGGACTCGCATACGACGTCGCAGGTACAGGGCTCGTTTGGTGGTTCTTCGGATCGACCCCCGCCGTGTATCTCATCCTCGCCAGCATCACCGTCGTCGCCCCCATCCTGTTGTCCCGACGGCGGGCGATCGCACTGATCGGCGAGATGTTCCTGACGACCGTCGTGATCGCAGTCGGCAGCGTCCTCTCGAGCAACCAAGCGCTTCCCTACTTCTATCAAAGCGGTCTCACCTGGGTGGATCGATTCGTCGAGTTCGGTCTCCCCCTGGCTTTGATCCTGTTCGTGGGGATCCTCTTGCTGAACGTCTCGGACATCCTGAATCGCGTCAATCAGGACCTGGCTGCCAGTGAGAAGCGACTGCGCCTGTCGTTCGACAACGCTGCGACCGGAATGATCTCCTTCAATATCGAAGGCTTCATCACCCTCGCCAACGGTGCCTTCTGCGAACAGGTGGGCTACGAGCACGACCAGCTCATCGGAGTGAACTGGCGCGACCTGATCAAACCAGAAGATCGGGACGCTGCTGGTGAACGGCTCGAACGGGCGCTCAACGGCGGGCCCGCGCACTGGCGGGCCGAAGATCGTCTCGTTCGTGTGGACGGCTCGGAGTACTGGGCGGGCATCGTCGCAACCCTGATTCACGACGAAACCGGAAACCCGAACTCCTGCTTCGTCCAGATCACCGACATCTCAGAACAAAAGTCGGCCGAGGACGCACTCTCCTCATCTGATCGCAGATACCGGGACTTGTTTGAAGGGATCCCCGTCGCCCTCTACCGGACGAGCCCAGACGGCAAGATCCTCGATGCGAACCCGGCCCTCGTCGACCTGCTCGGCTTCCCCGACAAGGAAACCATGCTCCAGATGGACGTCCACGACGCCTACGTCGATGCGTCCAACCGCAACGAGCTGACAAGCCGCCTCGAGGTCGAAGGGAAGGTCCTCGGCATCGAAGAGCAGCTCCTCACCAACGATGAACGCCAGATCTGGGTGAGGGACAGCTCGCGGGTCGTCCGCGACGAGGACGGCGGCATCGCCTACTACGAAGGCGCACTCGTCGACACCACCTCCCGCCATGAGGCAGAGGGTGCCCTGCGCGAGTCGGAGGCACGGTTCAGGGCGATCTTCGAGCACGCACCCATCGGTGTCATCGCCGTCGGGATGGACCGCCGGATCATCGCAGCCAATTCCGAGCTGACGAGGATGGTCGGTCACACGATCGAAGATCTCCGCGGTACCGATGTCTCCTACCTGACCCACCCGGACGACCGAGCGCTCGACACCGAGATGAAAGACAGACTCGTCGCCGGCATGGTCCCTTCCTACCGGCTCACCAAGCGGTACGTACACGCCGATGGGCACGCAATCTGGGTAGAGCTGGCCGTGACCATGGTTCGTGACGAGAACGACGAACCGGAGCTCATGATCGGTCTGCTCCACGACATCACTGAACAACGCGAAGCAGAGTCCGATCGGGACCGCATGATCAGGATCCTCGAGATGACGCCAGACCTCGTCGTCATTCTCGACTTCCAGGGTCAGGTCACCTACGCCAACAAGGCGGCACGTGAGTGGTCCGGGCACGGAGTGGACATGCCTGCCCTCGACATCAACGAGATGGTGGACGCCTCCCACGGGCCGGGAGTGAGCGAGATCTTCCAAGAGCTCCGCACCGGCAACGTCTGGCGAGGCGACATCAACCTTCGATCGCCCTCCGGTGACCTCATCCCTGGTTCGGCGGTTGTCGTCGCTCACCGCGATGACAACGGAATGATCACGCACTTCTCCGCAACATTCAGAGATCTCGTGGAACGGGTGGAGACGCAACGTCGCCTCGAGCATCTGGTCAAGTCGAAAGACGAGTTCGTCGCGTCGGTCTCCCACGAGCTGCGGACCCCTCTCACCGCCGTGGTGGGTCTCGCACAAGAACTCCGCAAGTCGTGGGAGATGTTCGCCACCAATGAGATCACCGAGTTCATCGGTTTGATCGCCGACCAGGCAACCGAAGTCGCCGACATCGTGGAGGACCTCCTCGTCGCGGCACGAGCCGACATCGGCAAGGTCGCCGTGCGACCAGAGGCAGTCGATATCAAAGACCAGATCGACGGGGTCATCGCTGCACTCGACACCCAAGACCGCACCCGCATCAGCCTGGACGTCTCCTCAACGGACGTCTGGGCGGATCCGACACGGCTCCGCCAGATCATCCGCAACCTGCTGACGAACGCCATCCGATACGGCGGCAAGGAAGTTCGGCTCGCCACCAGTGTCATCGACGGTCAGATGGCACTGCGCATCTCAGACGACGGTCCCGGCATCGGCCCCGGACTCGAAGAGAAGATCTTCGAACCGTACGCTCGTGCCCACGAGCCCGGCTCCCAACCGAACTCGGTCGGCCTCGGCCTGACGGTATCGAGGCATCTTGCAAGACTCATGGGAGGCGACCTCGCCTACCAGCGAGAACCCATGAGCACCTTCGTGCTGACTCTTCCCACTGCCGAAGCAATCGCCGCGGCCGGAGTCGCCTAGACCCGCTCCTTGACAGGAACCAACATGGCGCCGGACAGCGTGCTCACACGCCCGTCATCCCAACGGACCTCGACGATCCCGTCGCGGACCGCTACAACGACACCAGTACGAGCGACCTGGCCGACCTTCTTGGTCAGCTCCCGCACGTGCATACCTTTGTGAACGCTCACAACTCCTCCTACGTCCAGTCTATTGGACGTCGCTCTTCTCATGAGAGAGCAGATCAATGAGCTGTCCCTTGGCTTCGGCCGTACCGAACACGGTCACCACGTCTCCAGCTTCCAGGCGGGTGCTCCCCCGAGGCACATACACGACTGTACGTCGCCGTACCGAGACCAGCGTACAGTCCTGAGGCCAGCTCACATCCTTCAGAAGACTCCCACTGAGCCGCGGCGGCACCTGCACCTCGAAGAACGACACCCCAGGCTCCGCTTTGCGACGCAAGCGATCCCTCGCCATCTGCACGCCGGTCGCGGCACCGAGCGCGATGTGATACGCCTTGACGACGTCACCCCGTCTGAACATGCCGACCAGGTGCGTCGGGTCATCCTCGGAGACAACGGGCAGCCGCGACACGCCGAGCGCCGCCATCCGCTCGAGCGCCTCGCTCACGGGGAACCTGTCCGTGACGGTCACCGGCTTTGCAGTCATCGCGTCGGCGACTGATCCTGTGTCGACACGATGGATGTCCGACATGCTCAACACCCCCACCAACTTGCCATAGTCCAGCACTGCAGCCCCATGGTGGCCGTGCAAGTCGAGCATCTCCTTGGCGTCCCGAAGCGACATGTTTGGCCTGAGCGGCTCCTGACGGGACATCACGTCGCCCACCATGACCGCGTCGAGCACGTCGACCTCGGAAGACCGAACCAGCCGGATTCCTTTGCGAATCAGCGGCATCGTGTACACGCTCTCGGGGCTCAATACGTCGGCGATCAGTGTCGCAAGCGAAACGGCGAGCATCAGAGGTAGGACCAGCTTGTAATCCTGGGTGATCTCGAAGACGATCAGGATGGACGTCAGGGGCGCACGAGCCACGGCGGCGAACATGGCTGCCATTCCCACGACGGCGAACGGACCAGGTGCAAACGCCGACAGTGTCCAGATGGATGCGAGCAGCTCGGCGAGCCCGGCCCCGAACGCGGCACCGATGAACAGGCTAGGCATGAACGCACCACCCGACCCGCCGGACTCGATCGTCAGCGATGTCACCACCATCTTGAGGACCACGAGCAGCATCAGCAGCCACCAGATCTCCGTTCCGGAGTACCTGATCTTCACGATTCCGGCCACGAAGTCCTGCCCCGTACTCAGGACGCTGGGTTCGGCGACTCCGACCGCAGCAATCATCAACCCGACGGCGAGGGGGCGGGTCCATCCAGGCAGACGACTCGCGAGTCGCTCCGTCATGCCGAGCATCCGCAGAAACCCCCAAGCCAGCACCGCAGACGCGATCCCCACCGCTGCATAGACCAACAGCTCCTGCCACTCCCTGCCCTCGATCAGCCCGTAGGACGGTGCGGTCAGGATCTGTTCTCCTCCCGTGAGCGTCTTGGTCGTCACCGCTGCAGCCACGGACGCGACCACCACCGCGGAGAGGTGACGAATCGACAACGTCCGCAGGATGACCTCCATCGCGAACAACATGCCGGCGATCGGCGCATTGAAACTCGCACCGATCGCTGCCCCGGCACCGGCGGCCACGAGACTCCGCACCTGATCCTCACCCAAGTTGGTGTGCCGTGCGATCGAAGATCCGATCGTGGCGCCGATCTGCACGATCGGCCCCTCACGGCCACCGGAGCCTCCGGTTCCAAGTGTGAGAGCAGTCGCGATGAACTTGAAGAACGACGCGCGGGTCGGGAGGTAGCCCGAACGGATCGCCAGGCCTTCGATCGTTGCCGGCACCCCGTCGCCTTCCACCTCGGGCGCCCATCGGGTCGCAACGGCCCACGCGATCAAGATGCCGACGGGTAGCACCACCACAGGCGCCCATCGTCCCATCGGGATCAACGCGACGTCATCCCGCAGGAACTGAATCAGGAAGATCAGCAGTGAGGCACCGGCGCCGACGAGCACCCCGACGATGACCGCCAGCCCGAGAAACCGAGCGGTCTCCCACTGCTCATGCGCGCGGCGCGACTTGAGTCGATCCAACAGGCTGGTCATCAGTGTGCGAAGCCTAGGCGTATCTAGCTCAGTGGACGGAACCTCGCCTGGAAGAACCTCAACTCCGCCGGCTCGTACGTGAATTCGAGACCACGCAGCGTTTCACGGTTCTCGTAGACGCTGACAACGGACTCTGCGACGACGTCCATGTGCGCCTGGGTGTACACCCGGCGGGGAATCGCCAGGCGCACGAGTTCCAGCTTCGGGTAGTGGTGTTCACCCGTCTCTGCGTCACGTCCTGCCGAGACGATGCCTCGCTCCATGCCCCGGACACCCGAGTCCAGATAGAGGGCTGCCGTGAGCGCCTGCGCCGGGAAGTGGTCCTGCGGGATCAGCGGAAGGATCGTCATCGCATCGAGGAAGATGCCGTGTCCACCGATCGGTTCCACGATCGGTATCCCGGCCTTCTCGAGCTGGTGGCCGAGGTATTCGACCTGACCCACCCGTGCCCGCACGTGGTCGTCGGTTGCGACCATCTCTTCGATGCCTCTGGCGAGCGCCTCCATGTCACGTCCGGACATGCCACCGTAGGTGTGGAGTCCCTCGAATGCGACGAGCAATGCTCGGGCGCGGCGAGCAAGCTCTGGGTCTCGCACCGCCAAGAATCCGCCGATGTTGACGAGATTGTCCTTCTTGGACGAGACGGTCGCTCCGTCCGAGTAGGAGCAGATCTCGAGGACGATCTCCTTGATCGACTTGTCGAAGTAGCCGGACTCGCGCTGCTGGATGAAGTAGGCGTTTTCGAGCGCACGGGTCGCGTCGAGCATCACGAGGATCCCCTGGCTCTGGCAGTACTCGTACACCGCACGGAGGTTGGCCATCGAGACTGGCTGGCCACCTGCCATGTTCACGTTCGTCTCCAGTGAGATGTACGAGACCTTGTCGGCTCCGTACTGGTCGACGACCGCCTTCAGTTTGTCGAGATCCACATTGCCTTTGAATGGGAAACGGTTCGCCGGTTGGTGCGCCTCGTCGACGATCACGTCGACAAACATCCCGCCCGCGTATTCCTGATGGAACCGTGTCGTCGTAAAGTACATGTTCCCGGGAATCACATCTCCGGGTTTGATGAGGATCTGGCTGAGGATATGTTCGGCGCCCCGCCCCTGATGGGTCGGGATCAGCTCCGGGTATCCGTAGACGTCCTGGACGGCGTCCACGAGGTGGTAGAAGCTCCTGGAGCCCGCATACGCCTCATCTCCGAGCATCAAACCTGCCCACTGGTAGTCGGACATGGCCGACGTGCCCGAGTCGGTCAGCAAGTCGATGTACACATCGTCGGAACGGAGCAGGAATGTGTTGTAGCCGGCGTCGCGGATCGCCGCCTCGCGTTCCTCTTTGGTGGTCATCCTGATCGACTCCACCATCTTGATCTTGAACGGTTCGGCCCAACTCCTCACGGCACTCCTCTCGACCCCGCAAGTCTTGCACATCTGACAGGCGTTCCGTCCGGGCAGTGTCACCCACATTGCCACGATTCGTGATCTCAATGGTCGACACCGCCACTTATACGACTTGGTGGTGACGAAGCCCGTCTTCTCACGTAGACTGGCTCCGTGCAGGGTCCGGGATCGCACCAGCCGGCTCGAACCGAGACCACGCTCCGTGAGAGCGGGGTATGCACACACACCCAGCCGGCATGTCCAGAGGAGACAGCATGACTGCGTCTGCGCGCGTCGAGGACCTCAACCTCAATCACATCGCTCAACAGCAGTTTGAGCAAGTGATTCCCTATATCAGGGAACTGGCCGAGTCACCCGGCCTGGCCGAGTGGCTGTTCGAACCCGAACAGACGGTAAAGGTGACACTCCCTATTCGCCGCGACAACGGCAGGATCGAAGTGTTCTACGGGTACCGCGTCCTGAACTCGGCAGTGCGGGGCCCCGGCAAAGGAGGGATCCGGTTCCATCCCCAGGTCAATGAGGACGAGGTCCGTGCGCTCGCGGCGTGGATGACCCTCAAGTGCGCCCTGGTGGACATCCCGTTCGGCGGCGCGAAGGGCGGCGTCCAAGTCGACCCGCGCAAGATCTCGACACGTGAGAAGGCATCGATCACCCGGCGGTTCATTGCCGCTCTCGGCTCCAACATCGGCCCATACACGGATATCCCCGCACCGGACGTCTACACGGACGGCCAGACGATGGCATGGATCTTCGATACCTATTCGATGATGCATCCAGGACAGAACAACCGTCCGGTCGTCACCGGCAAGCCGCTCGACCTCGGAGGGTCGTTGGGTCGGGCAACTGCTACGGCACAGGGCGCCCTGTTCGTGACAGAGCGGTTCGTGGAGCTTGGACAAGTCGCAGAGCTGTCGACACTGAAGGGCGCGACGGTCGCGATCCAAGGCTTCGGAAATGCCGGACGCAACGCTGCGGTGCTGTTCGAGCAGGCCGGCGCAACGATCGTTGCCGTCAGCGACTCACAGGGCGGCGTGTTCGATCCCAACGGTATCGAAGTTGCCCGCATCGAGGCGCACAAGGACGCAACGGGCACTGTCGTCGGCCTCGACGGCGCCAAGCAGCTCGGACACCGCGAGGTACTGGAAGTGCCCTGTGACGTCTTGATCCCGGCTGGGCTGGAGAACCAGATCACCGCCGAGAATGCCGGTCGCATCGATGCCCGGGTCATCGCGGAAGCCGCCAACGGCCCGACGACGCCGACCGCCGATCGCATCCTTTTCGAGAAGGGCATCCCGGTGCTGCCGGACATCCTGGCGAATGCCGGAGGTGTCGTCGTCTCGTACTACGAGTGGGTCCAGAACATCGAAGACCAGCAGTGGGACGCAGGAGAGGTCCACAGCAAGCTCCAGAAGAAGATGTACCGGGCAACCGACAAGGTCGTGTCCACACTCGCGGACGCCTCGGATCATCTCGACGAAATGAGAGCCGAGTGGTCGACCTCACACCCCGATGAACTGATTCCTGAGCCGAACCTGCGGACCGCCGCCTACATAGTGGCGGTAGGACGTTGCGCAGCGGCCGCCAGCGAGCGCGGCATCTGGCCATGAGCTGAGCAGGAAGTCGAGTCAAGGGGCCCTTCGGGGCCCCTTCGAGTGCTCTGTCCAGTGACGTTTGGCCTAGGGCGGGTCAGGGGCGCCGATGGCAAGGACGCAGGACGCAGACGCACCTGGCCGGTGCTTCAAGGACGAGGATGCAGCAAGCGGTGTCATCTGGCAGCAGTCCTGAACGTTGCTGGTCAGCGCACTATCCGCCCAGGGAGACGACGTAGTCACCTGCTTCGTCATCCCAACGGAAATCGATGATCCCCCTCGTGCGGGCCGCCTTGCAGAACTGGAGAAACCCGCTGAACCCGTACCGCTTCTCCGAGAAGTCCGGCTCGACCTTGCGGAGTTGGTTCTTGAGACCGGAAAGCAGAAGCGGACCGCCATCGCGCTCGTTGTCGGACACGACCTTGCGGAGAACCGCAAACGCCCCTTCCTCGCCTTTGCCCTTCTCGGCGAAGCCGACCACCGGGTCGCCTCTCGCCGGACCCTCCCCCAGCTCGATCGCGCTACGAGACTCGAGGTGGCGCAGCAGTTCACCGAACCCGCGGAAGCCGTAGTCCGACTCTGAGAACGTGGGGTCTTTGCGCAGGATCGCGCGTTTGAGGCTCGACGCGACGACCGCCCCACCGTAGGTGCTCTGGAGGCCGGAGAGCGTCTGCGTGACGAGCGGCATGAGATCGTCGAGCGACCCAGTCTCCTGCGCTTCTTCTGGCTCACTCGTCGGCAGTTTCGGTCGTGCCTTCGTCGGCGCCTCGACGCCCTTCAGCCGTTCGTAGAACAGGAACTCGTCGCAGGCCGGCGGCAGCAAAGCGGAGGTCGAATCCTTGACGCCAACTCCGATCACCTGCTTGTCGAGCGACCGCAGCTTGTGAACAAGTGGTGTGAAGTCGCTGTCACCCGTGCCGATGACGAAGGTGGTCAGATAGCCGCGCTCGAACGCGAGCTCGACCGCGTCGACGGCCATCTTGATGTCCGCTGCGTTCTTGCGGACCGCTCCCATGCGCTGCGGGATCTCGATCAGCTCGACATTGTGACGTACGAGCATCCTGCTGTCCTCAGGAAAGGAGGACCAGTCTGCGTAGGCCTTCCGGACGACGACCCTTCCCCGTTCGGCGAGCGCGTCGGCGACGGGCTTGAGGTCGAATTGGAGACCACGGTCTCTCGCACCTATGGCGAGGTTCTCGTAGTCGATGAACAATGCGATGCGTTCTTCTTCTGCTGCCACCAAGCCAGAGTAGTCCTCAGGCGGGCTTCGCCCGCTGTCTTCGGTCTCCAGAGCGGACAGCAAACAGCAGACAGCTATCCAGCGCCCTGCGGCCTCGAATGGCTCCCGGCCGCGCTCTAGCGTGAGCTGTCGGCTGTGAGCCGTGAGCTGCCCGAATCGAAGATCACTAGCCTGGATGCATGAACGAGTCCGCAGCAGCATTTTTCGATCTCGACCGCACCTTGATCTCCGGATCGTCGGTGTTCGCCTTCGGCATGGCGGCATGGCACCACGGCATGGTGACCACGAGCGAGCTGCTCTCCGACGGACTCAACGCCGTTCTGTTTCGTTTCGGTGGCTCCTCAGACGAGAAGGCAAACGCCGTTCGCGACAGGATCCTGGACGCCATTCGGAATCGGCCGGTGTCGGAGTTGGAGGAGTTGGGCGACCAGGTCATCTCACAACTCCTCGACGCGGTCCGGCGCGAGTCACAGGCACTGATCAACCTCCACCACGACGCCGGACGCGACACCTACATCGTGTCGGCATCCCCGATCGAGATCGTTCACGCGTTCGCCGATGCGGTCGGTCTCACCGGCGGGATCGGCACGGTCTCCGAGATCGTCGACGACAGATACACGGGACGCCTGTCCGAGCCGTTCTGCTACGGGAAGGGGAAGGCGACAGCGATCCGCAACCTGGCGTCAGAACGGGGCTACGACCTGCGGCTATGCTACGCCTACTCGGACTCGATCTCTGATCTGCCGATGCTCGAACTCGTCGGCCACCCTGTCGCAGTGAACCCGGATCGTGCCCTCGAGTCGATCGCGTTCCAGCGCGGCTGGCCGATCATCGAGTTTTCGAAGACCGCCAAGAGGGTGATCGGCACCACCACCGCGGTCGCCGGAGCCGCGGGAGTCGCAACGGCCACCTACTTCCTTGGCGTCAGCCACGGCAGGACGGGGCGGTAGGGCTCCATCACTGCGAACCCAGGGTTCGGGACGGGGCGATCAGTCGCCGTTGCCCACCACGTGGTCTCGAACGTGCAGGAGCCAGGTCGACAGGGCAACAGACAGGACGAGCAGTACTCCCACCTTGATGAACGCGCTACCCACGCTCGGCGAGACGTTCCCGAGGCTGTCGGTGAAGTCGCGTGGCAGGGTGTCGAGCGTGGCGGCGTACGCCTGGAGGCCGATCCGCCACAGTGATGACGCAGCGAGGCTGGTCACCGCAGACGCGAGGATCGCCTCCCAGAAGAAGACGTACAGCAGTCCGATCAAGGTCGCCCGTTTGAACAAGAAGCCGACAGGCAAGAACACGGCGCCATAGCCGAAGGCGATCACTACCAAGCCGAGCGCGGGTCCCGCCCCGACGGTCCACTCTCCACTCACGAGACCACCAGCGATCCACAGAGTCCCCACTCCGACGGCGCCGATCAGCAGGGTCGCCACTACCGCGCCGGCGAGGGCGGCGCCAACGAGCACGGAACGCGCGACGGGCTTGAGGCTGAGGTAGGGAAGCGTGTGGTCTCTCCGCTCGTCACCGAGCGCTCCCGACGCGTTCACGATGCCGATCACTGGCAGCACCACAGCCATGAGTACCCCCACGGCCATCCCGTGGAACACCTCGGTCGAGTCTGCGGCACGGCGGCCGACGAGCCCGACGATCACAGCAGGTACCGCCGAGAGCAACATCAATCCGATCACACGCTTCCGGTTCATGAGTTTGCGGAATGTGTACCTGGCTATGGCGACGAACGATCTCATCGCCCACCCACCAGGTACCGGAATGTGCTCTCCAGGGACTCGTCCCGTGGTTCGACCGACACGAGCCGGACTTCGGTGCCTACGGCGATCGATGCCAGTTCCCTACCGAACGCATCGGAGTCGAGCACATCGATGTTCAGAGCGCTGTCTTCGACGTCCACACCACCGACGTAGGCCCTGCCGATGAGCGCACCGGCGAGGACGCGCGGCTGATCGCACTCGATCCTCAACTTGCGCGGGATGTCGGACATGGCGTTGCGCAACGCCGTGATCGTCCCCACTCCGGCGAGACGTCCGTCGACCATCGCGACAACCCGGTCGGCCATCCGTTCCACCTCGCCGAGGACGTGGGAGGAAACGATGACGGTCTTGCCTTGCGCACCGAGCCCCACGAAGAGTCCGATCAGGTGGGCCCGCTGTACAGGGTCGGTTCCGTTGAGCGGTTCGTCGAGGAAGAGGACCTCCGGATCGTGAACCAGGGCACTCGCCACTTTCGCTCGCTGGCGCATGCCCTTTGAGAACGTCGAGAGGTCCCTGCCGGCCACGTCGGCCAAGCCGACGACATCGAGAGCCCGGGCAGCCGCTCCCGCAGGATCGCCAAGCTGCTGAAGCGTGGCGTTGAACTGCACGAACTCCTGAGCGGTCAGGAAGCCGGGCACCTGCTCGTCTTCCGGCACGAGTGCGACCTTCCGATACACATCGGACTCGGCACGCGGGTTGACACCGAGGATGGTGACGATACCGGCAGAAGGCCTGACGAGACCGGTGAGCATACGAAGCAGGGTGGTCTTGCCCGCACCGTTCGGACCCAGCAGACCGGTCACACCAGGACCGAACCCGCACGTGACCTCGGACACGGCGACTTTCTGGCCGAACCATCGAGACAAGTCACGAGCCTCAACCGTGAGGTTGCCGGGGGTCACGACATCACTCACGACACCCTCCGGTACCGCTGCCACACGGCCGCGCTCACCACCACGAAGACGACACCGATCACGGCAAGCGACATCCAGGGTTCAAGTCCGGCAGAGGTAGTGGCGTAGTCACCGGTCGAGATACCGAATACCCAGTCTCGGACGACGCGTGGCTGCTCTTGGAACGCCAGAAGGGACACGTACTTCGCTCCCGGGAATGTCGCCAAACGGACGACCGCGTGCACGATCGGGTTGAGCATGACCATGACACCCAGAAACACCGCCGAGGCGATGCCGGCCCTGCTCATGATTGCGGAAATCCCGAACGCGACCGACGTGTACCCGAAGAAGAAGACGAACGCGACGAGAACGATCTTCCACAGGATGTCCAGATTCCCGCCCAGGTAGGAGAAGAAGCCTTCGGGAGCGAGCGCAGCGAGCGAGATGTGCAGCACGAACTCGGGGACCAGGAAGAACCCCATGATGAGAAAACCGAGCGCCGTGTACTTGGCACCCAAGTAGTCGATGGGCCGGAGGGGCCGAGAGAAGTAGATGGAGAGCACCCCTTCACGCCGGTCCGGGATGAGTAGCTGCGGAGCGGCGAGGGCGATGAACAGCAGCGAGATCGTCGATGCGGTGTCGAAGTACTGCCCGTAGCTCGGCAACTGCTCGGCGACCAGCCGCTCCACACCGAATTGCTGCACCGCCCAATGCAGCCCGACGACAACCGCCATGGAGATCAACGAAATGGTGATCAGCAGCCACGGGAGAACCTTGCTCTTCGCCTTCCGACGCAACCCGAGTTCCCGGCGGATCCCCTCACGCACGACCGCCCAGAACGCCCCTCGTCGCCCCTTGCGGGGTCCTTCGTAGCCGCGGTAGCCCCGATCGAAGATGACAGCGTCGCTCACCCCTCGCTCCTCCGCTGGGCATCTTCGATGAAGGCCTCCTCGAGCGTCCGGGCTCGTTGCCCCATGCGACGCAGCCCGACACCGGTTGCGGCAAGACCATCTCGCACGAGAATGAACGGGTCCGAGCCGCCTGTCACGTGCAGGACCCGTCCTGCGGTTTTCACCGTCGCGCCGTGGCCGGTGAGCCATTCGACCAGACCCGCCGGCTCGTCGGTGACTTCGACGGTCAGCGCGTCCTCGTGGCCGATGCTTCCGATCGGAGCGGAGCGAACGAGTCGACCGCCGTCGAGCATCACCACCCACTCGCACGTTCGCTCGATGTCCTCGAGGATGTGCGAAGAAAACACAACGCTGATACCGAAGTCCGAGAGACGTGCGATGAGCTGCAGCATCTGCTCCCTGCCTTCTGGATCGAGCCCAGAGGCCGGCTCGTCGAGGAAGGCGAGCTCGGGATCATGGACGATCGCCTGGGCGAGTTTCACCCGTTGAAGCATGCCGGTAGAAAAGTCACCGAGGTAGCGGAATCGCTCTTCGTGAAGACCGACGAGGTAGAGGATCTCAGACGATCGTTTCCGGGCGTCACCCACGGGGATTCCTGCGAGTTCGGCGGCGAAAGCCACAAAGTCCGCCGCCGTCTGCGCCGCGGGCAGACAGGCGCCCTCCGGCATGTACCCGACCCGGGAGCGGACCTCGACGAGGCCGGAGGCGACATCGTGGCCGAGGACACTCGCCGTTCCGGTGGACGGGATGAGCATCCCCATGAGCACTCGAATCAGCGTCGTCTTCCCGGCTCCATTGGCTCCCACAAGACCGATCGTGCCGGCCGGGATGCTGAGGTTCAGACGGTCGAGCGCGACGACGTCACCGTAGCGGTGCGTGAGGTCCGACGTTCGAATCAGCTCTGTCATCTCGAACAAGCTAGTGGACGGCGGGCCCGAACCCCATCCAACACCTCTCGAATCGGTCCTCACACGGACGGGCAGCCCGCCCAGACAACGAGCCGGTCAGCCTTCGAGGTCGGTCTTTCTCTGGAGGTAGTCGTCCCTGTCGATCTCACCCTTGGCGTAGCGTTCCTCGAGGATGGCCAGTGCCGACGACTTCTGCGGCAGCGACGGCGAAGCCGGCGATGACGGAGCGGCCTCCTTGCGACGGCTGGTCAGCGAGACGACCAGCCAGACGATCAGGGCAACTGCGAGTGCGATCAACAGACCCCACAACAGGACCCCACCGATTCCCCAGTAGCCGAATCTCTCCATTTGGTATGGATGCATGCGTATCTCCTTGTCTTCGGACTTTCCTTTCTAGCGAGTCCAGATGAGAAAACCCTGAGAACCACCCAGGATGGGGCTGAGGGCGGGGGGTCTAGCCGTCACCCCCGGTCGACATCGACGACCAGTGGTCCTTCTCCATCGCCATATCGCATGACAACCGCCTCGACAGGGACGTCTCCAGGGACGATCTCACGATGCTCGACACCTGCGGGAACGACGACGAAGTCGCCGGCCGATGCCATCGCGGACTCGACGTTGGTGGTTCCATGCTCGACGACCAGCGATCCCGACAGCATGTAGAACACGGTCGTGTTCGTCCCATGATGATGCCAGCCCGTCGACGCCCCGGCCGGTACAGTCGAGATCCCGGCCCACAGCTCGGGTTCGTCGATGGCCGTTCGACGGCTGACACCGCCCGCAACGTCCGCTCCGGCTGGGTCTACGGCCGACACCACTCTCACGCTGTCCATCTCGCTGCCTCCTCACCGCATGCTCGATGCGCAGCGGGCACACTAGAAGCCTCCGACCAACCAGCCACATCGGCCGCTTCTTGAGCCGCCGATCACACCCCACGAATCGGCAACACCTTGCTGCCGAACTCACCGCCACCCAATGTCACACCCCCGTCACCTATTCTCTACCCTTTTCCCTACACCCCCGCCCGCGTAGCTCAGGGGATAGAGCAACTGCCTCCTAAGCAGTAGGCCGCAGGTTCGAATCCTGCCGCGGGCGCCACCCTCCCTCATGCCTGTTCCCGAGCGACAACCATCGGCCCGGCCGATACAGTGAGAACGCCGGTTGGAGGGAAGCAGTGGAGACCGCGGACATCGTCGTCGTGGGGGCAGGCATCATCGGGTCGTCGATCGCCTACCAGCTCGCTCGACGCACCTCCGAGAAGGTCGTCGTTCTCGACAAGGGCACAGGGCCCTCGGAAGGATCAACGGGCGCATCTTCGGCCGTCATCCGGACCTTCTACACCCAACCCAACGTCGTCAGGCTCGCCCTCGACGGTCAGGAGGCGTACCGCAACTGGTCCGACTTCGTGCGCATTGCCGACCCGGCAAGCCTATTCACCCGCACCGGTGTTCTCTGGATCCTCGGCTTCACGACCGCAACCGCGCAGACGGCCGCCGACAGACTCGCCTCGCAAGGAGTCCGGGTATCCGTCCTCGACGCCGCCGGCATCCACGAGCGCTTCCCGTCGCTCTCCACGTGCGACATAGCCTTCGATCTCACGGGCGAAACCGCGCACGAGTGCGTCGACCTAGAGGCGGCCGTGTTCGAACATGACGGTGGGTACGCCGATCCGACCGGCGCCAACAGGGACCTGATCGATGCTGCACGCAGGGAAGGCGCCGACGTGCGCTTTCGCTCCCCCGTCACCAAAGTTCACACTGACGGGAAGGTGACCGGCGTCGAGATCGCCGATGGCACACGGATCGACACACGTCTCGTCATCAATGCCGCAGGCCCATGGTGCAACCGCCTCGACGCCCTCGCAGGAGTCGACACGGGCTGGCCGCTCACCCCTACCCGCGTCCAGATCGTCTTCCGATCGGTAGAAGGAGACTTCGGTCCGATTCCCGTGACTGCCGACCACGACATCTACTTGCGACCACACGGCAGCCAGATCCTCTTCGGGTCGGTGCTGCCCGAGGACGAGCGCGAGACAGCCGACCCGGACACGTTCCGAACGTCTGCCGACGCGGCGTTCAAAGACATCAAGATCCACGCCCTCCACCACCGCATTCCCGCGCTCCCCCATCGGGGCACCGTCGGTGGCATCGCGGGCCTCTACACGATCAACCGTCGAGACGTCCATCCCGTCCTCGGGCCGACAGCGCTCGACGGCTGGTGGGTCGCGAACGGGTTCAGCGGTCACGGATTCAAGCTCGCTCCGATGATCGGCTCGATGGTCGCCAAGGCGATCACCGGCACTCCGGCGCCCTACGACACCGACGTGCCACTCTCGTTCCTCGGCGTCGACCGCGAGCCACTGGCCGTCGCCTACCAGGGGGTTCTCGCCTGATGCGCTACCTCAGCGCGGCCGACCTTCGGAAAGCGCTTCCCATGAAGGACGCCATCGCCGCAATGCGTGAAGCGTTCAGAGGTGATCGAGAGTCACCGCAGCGAGTACTCCTCGGCCGGTCGCTATTCATGGCTGGCCGGGTTGGTGACCATACCGGCATCAAGGTCGTGTCGATCACCCCGGGGGATCCGGCGGGCATCGTCGTCATCTTCGACCACTCGGGCCACACGGTTGGTGCCGTCGACGGACCCACGCTCACCGCTATCCGGACCGGCGCAGCAGCAGGCCTCGCGACCGACCTCCTCGCGCCCCGAGACGCCTCCACCCTGGCGATGCTCGGTGCCGGCGCGATGGCCCGCGACCAGATCGAGGCGGTCCGAGCGGTACGCCCAATCACCCGCATCCTCGTCTGGTCCCGCAACGTCGAACGGGCAATTCGCCTCGCCAAACAGGTCGGGGGCATCCCCGTCGAACGGGCATCGCAAGCCGTTCGGGAGGCAGACATCATCTCGACCGCCACCCCATCTCACGTGCCGCTGTTTCGAGACGAGGCCGTTCCGGCGTCCGTGCACATCAACGCCATTGGAGCATTCACACCCGACATGGTCGAGGTCCCGCCCGAGACCGTACGGCGCGCCTTCGTCGTCGTCGACGATATCGCCGCCGCGCTAGAAGAGGCGGGCGACCTCATCCAGGCGAAGCGCACCCCCGACGCGTCCATCGGCGAGCTCCTCGTGCGCAATGTCGAGGCTCCCGTCACGCTCTTCAAGTCGGTGGGCATAGCGAGCCAGGACATCGCTGCTGCAACCCGTGCCCTCACGACGGCCGAACGCAACGACATCGGAACCTATCTGGAGTCGTAGTCTTGGACCAGGAGTAGCCACCCGTGGACACATACGATCGTCTTTCCTTTCTCGACTCTTCGTTCCTGGCGCTCGAGTCACCCACCGCCCACATGCACGTGGCCGGTGTCGCTCTCTACGAAGGCGGGACACTCCGATCCGACGACGGCGGCATCGACATCGACAGGATCAGGACGTTCATCGGCTCCCGCCTCCACTACGTCCCCCGCTACCGGCAGAGGCTCGCGTGGATCCCCATAGAGAAGAACCCGATCTGGGTCGACGACCAGCACTTCAACCTCGACTACCACGTCCGCCACATCGCACTGCCCAAGCCCGGCACCGAAACACAGCTGAAGGAGCTGTTCGGGCAGATCCTCGGCAGTCAACTCGACCGCAGCAAGCCACTCTGGCAAATGTGGATCGTCGAAGGCTGTGAGAAGGACTGTTTCGGCCTCATCTTCAAGATCCATCACTGCATGCTCGACGGAGTGTCCGGCGTCGACCTGATGGGTGTGCTCCTCAGCCTCACACCGACCACCGAGATCGAGCCGTCGCCACCGTTCGAGCCTCGACCCGTCCCAACCGGCGCTCAACTCATCGCCGATGAGACGATCCGTAGGATCGCCCGGGCCGCGAGTGCCGCGATCTCCGTGCCCAAGATGATCGAGCACGGACGAACGCTCGTCGCAGACTTCGGAACCCGAGCATCGGCCGTCGCCTACTCGCTCGCGTCGGGATGGCTCTCGGCCGCTTCCCGAACCCCCATCAACGAGCCGCTCGGGCCCAACCGCCGGTTCGACTGGCTCACCCTGCCGCTGGACGACTTCAAGCAAATCAAGAACGCGCTCGGCGGCACCGTCAACGACGCCGTACTCGCAGTGGCGGCCGGCGCCGTCCGGCGGTACCTCATCGAGGATCGAGCATTCGACGTCACCGGCGTCAAATTCCGTGCAATGGTCCCCGTCAGCGTCCGCCCCAAGGACCGGCGTGGAACACTCGGTAATCACGTAGCGATGTGGCTCCTGGAGCTCCCAATCGACGTGCGGGATCCCGTCGAACGGTTCGAGCTGATCAGACAACACACCGAGAAGCTCAAGGAGACCAACCAGGCGCTCGGAGCGGCGACAATCGTCCGACTCAGCTCAGGCGCCCCCATGACGCTCCTCCAGCAGGCAGCCCGACTCGCAACCGGAATCCGTCCGTTCAACATGACGATCACAAACGTGCCGGGCCCGCAGTTCCCCATGTACCTGCTCGATTCTCGCCTCATCGTCCAGTACCCGGCAGTACCGTTGTGGGCCGGTCACAACCTCGGGATAGCGCTCTTCAGCTACGACGGGGAGATCGCATGGGGTTTCCACGCCGACTGGGACGCCATCCCCGACCTCGACATGTTTGCCGACGCCATCCGCCGCTCGGAAACCGAATTGCTCGCCGCCGCGGGCACCACCTAACCCGTTCTTGCGTGGACCAGGTCGACAGTGTGTGCCTTCCTCACGCAAGAAGGGAGTGAGCGTTCAGCCCGCCCAACCTGGCAGATCGAGCCGAGCGAAGAACACGGAACGTGCAAGCACGTGCATAGCGCCGGCCGCCGTCGCAGCGTTGAGGACCTCGACGGACCGGTGCGGGCCATACGCAACCACCGAGACACGTTCGGCGACCCCCGCCTCCACTATGGCCAGGGCATCATCCAGTTCGAGATCTACGCACACGAGCGCCGCGCCACTGGCCGATCCGTGCCACCGGGCCGCCCTCATCGACGCTGCGCTCGCGGCCTCCTCGATCCTCGACCAGTCGATCAGGCTTCGGGTAGCGACGAGCACCGCGGGCCGCGTGATGGCAGAAGCCTTTTCCACGCCCCACGCCATATGTGCCGCCCACACGTCATCACCGAGGAGGCGGGTCGACGCGGGGGCCAGGTCGTACACGTCACCCGGCAGGGCTCGCGACACCCCCTCGTCCCGTACCGGTTCTGCGACTCCGTCCGCGGCCAGTGCCTCCGTCGGGAATCGCATCGCCTCCTGAAACACCTCGAGCGGACCACGACGCTGGGCACCGAAGGGAAGGTCGAGCAGACTCGTCAGCGACGCTCGCAACCAGGTCTCCCCCTCGGCGAGCGAAGTCAGCAGCCTCGCAGAATGCGCCCATCCGCGCTCACCACAGCGTTGCAGCACATACGGACGGTAGGCATCGACGAGGCGGTCGGCCAGATCGTTCACCCCTGGAACACCTCAACGACCATCAGCCCGAGCGGACCATCCACGACACCTATCCCCACCTTTGTGAAGCTGGACCTGAGGATGTTCTCCCGATGGCCCGGACTGGCCATGAGTCCTTCGTGGACAGCCCTCGAGGTCGGAGCGAGTGCCAGGTTCTCGCCGATCACGTGGTATGGAATACCGGCGGCCTCGACCCTGTCGACCACCGTGCCGGAAGTTGGCGAGTCGTGACTGAACGAGCCGCGTTCGTACATCTCCCTGGCGTACGCCTGTGCGACGTCCGCGAGAGGTTGCGACCATGCGAGCGGATCGGCCCCTTCCTCCAGTCGTGAGCGGTTGACCAGATCGAAGATCTCAGCGGCCGCTGCTGGATCCTCCGTCAGTTCATCGGGTCGGGCGATGGGGATCTCCAGTGACTGCCCCTCTTCGAGGATCACCTCATTGCCGCCGACGAGTTCCTTCAGATTCAGGAGCGACTCGAGTACCCGGTCACCCGCGACTGCGTGGAACACGGTCTGCGCCGGCGTGTCGGGATCAGTGAGGTAGTGAACGACGTTCGAGTCCTCGAGGCGTCCGGCGACCGACTCCGGAAGGGGGAACACGATCAACAGCGACAGGACGAGCATCGCGACGAACAGTGCCCACAGCGTTGAGAGGAGTCCACCGAGCAGCCGGTTGCTCAACGCCATACCGGGAAGCGTGAAGACCTTCTGAAGGAAGTGTGCCCCGATGCTCGCACCCACCCCGACGATCAGGAACACAATCAGCCCACCGACGAGACGCGAAACGACATCGGATGTCCCGAACATGTCTTGGAGGAACGCTCCAACCGGGCCACTCAGCCGGAACGCGAGCGCCATGCCGACGACGAGACCGATGAGATCCATCAGCTCACGGGCGAAGCCGCGCAGCCATCCCCGCACGAACAGCGATGCGAAGTAGAGACCGAGGAGGAAGTCGATCACAGCTCGATCCGCATACGCTTGTTGCCCTTCCCCTTCGACTCCGTCTTCACCACGTGCACCGTCCCGACCTCTTCCGTCGATCGCACGTGTGTGCCGCCGTCTGCCTGCTTGTCGATGTCGCCGATCTCGATGACCCGGATCGGATCGATAGCCGGCGGCAGCAGATTGACCTTCGTCCTGATCAGGTCCGGGTCCGAGAGTGCTTCGCCACGGGGAAGGAACAACACCCGGATGAGGTGGTTCTTGGCCAGTTCTGCGTTGAGACGCTCCTCGACTTCGCGTCCGAACTCCACGGAGATCGAGTCCAGCTCGAAATCCATCCGAGCGGCGCCGGGTTCCATGTTGCCGCCGGTCACTTTGGCGTCGAAGTCGCGCCAGATGATCGCCGACAACACGTGAAGGGCCGTGTGGGTGCGCATCAGGAGATGGCGGCGCTGCCAGTCGATCTCTGCTTCGACGGCGGTACCGATCTGCGGGGGCGTCCCCTCGATGACGTGGGTGGGCAGGCCCGCCAAGCGATATGTATCGGTGACACCCACCGTTCCACCGTCCCACCTCAGAACGCCGGTGTCTCCGGGCTGGCCGCCACCACGCGAGTAGAAAACCGTTCGGTCCAACACCACTCCTGTGGCGGTGACATCGACAACCTCTGCGGTGGTCGCGCGTGCGTAGGCGTCGCGGGGAGCTATCTCTTCGGTCACGTGTCCTCCTGTGGCGTCAGGGTACAACGTGGGGTGATCCACGACATCCAGTGCGCGAACATGCCTACACTCCACGACCAACCCGGGCTCTGGCTCGGGTCAGTAACTCGCTGCCGCGAGTCGGCAGCAAGGGAGGAAGCAAATGAAGAGATCAAGGACCGGAAAGCTCTTGCTCGTGGTCGCGGCGTTCGCGATGATCGCTGCCGCCTGCGGTGGTGGATCCACAGCGACCCCCGACAAGTGCACAAGCGATCCGTTCGGATGCGTCGAAGTCAAGGCTGGAACTCCGATCACGGTCGGAACACTCTTGGTGATCTCCGGTCCCAACGCCGCGTTGGGCCAGGACAGCCAGAACGGCGTCGTGTTGGCTGCCGACTATCTGGACGGCACGTTCGACGCGAAGTCGGGCCAGATCGACGGCCATGACATCTCGTTCGACAATCAGGACGACGGATGCTCGGCCGAAGGCGGACAGACCGGCGCGCAGGCGCTGGCGTCGAACCCAGATGTGGTCGGAGTGATCGGCACGAGCTGCTCGAGCGCCGCACAGGGTGTCGCCGACAAGATCCTGTCGGACAAGGGCATCGTGTTGATTTCGCCTTCGAACACGGGGCCGGCGTTGACGTCACCCAGCCAGCACCAGCCGTTCTATCTGCGTACCGCCCACAACGACAAGTTGCAGGGTGCCGCAGTGGCGGACTTCGCGTACAACGAGTTGGGTGCTCGCACGGCAGCGACGATCCATGATGGCAGTCCGTATGCCGATGGTCTGCAGCAGGTGTTCGCCGACACATTCCAGCAGTTGGGTGGCACGATCACGGCTCAGGAAGCAATCCAGGTCGGTGAGACAGACTTCACGTCTGTGCTGACCTCGATCGGTACTTCCACCCCGGACGTGCTGTACTACCCGATCTTCGCGGCCGAGGGTGCGCTGATCACCCAGCAGGCTCGCCAGACAGCGGGTCTGGAGAACGCGACGCTGATCGGTTCGGACGGCATGACGTCGACGGACTTCCTGAATGCCGCAGGTTCTGCGGCCGATGGGATGTACCTGTCGGGTCCTGACTTGACGGCGTTCGGTGGAGACCAGAGCTTCTACACGAACGACTTCCTGCCTGCGTATAGGGCGCAGTTCGGTGCTGACCCGGCGGCGGTGTTCCATGCACACGCCTACGACGCCACGAACATGCTGTTCGCAGCGATCAAGGAAGTCGCGATCGACTCCAAGGGCGATCCTGCCACCGACTCCAGTGGAACGATCTTCGTCCCAAGGACGGCGCTCAAAGACGCGTTGTTCGCCACCTCGAACTTCCCAGGCATCACGGGCAACTTGACCTGCAATGCCGACGGAGACTGCCAGACCACGGCGACGATCGCCATGGTCCAGGTCGAGAACGGCGCGATGACAGCTCCCGTCTGGAGCAAGCAGATGACTTTGGGTAACTAGCGGACTCTGTGGGAGGGGGCAGCCGTCCCCTCCCACACCCCTTCTCATGAATGCAGCACCGTCACCATCCGGCAGCACTCGAAGGATCCCCTTCGAGCGACTCCCTGTCCGCCGCATCATCCTGGTCGCGCTCAGCTTGGCGATCATCTACGGGGTTGTTGCGGGCAGCGCTGCCACCCTCCGCCTCGGCCAGTTCACAGGAGCGAACTGGCGCCAGCTCGTCATCAATGGAGTAGCCCGGGGCAGCGTCTACGCGCTGATCGCCATCGGCTACACGCTCGTGTACGGGGTGCTGTTCATGATCAACTTCGCCCATGGCGAAGTCTTCACCTCCGGCACCTACGCGGCGTACTTCGTCGCCGTGGGGTTCGCGGGCAGCGGCTTCCTCAACACGCATCCGCTGGTCTCGATCGCCATACTCCTCGTCATATCGATGACCGTATCGATGGTGGTAGCGATCGTGCTGGAACGTCTCGCCTACCGTCCACTTCGCGGCGCCCCACGACTAGTCCCCCTCATCACGGCCATCGGGGCGTCCCTGTTCCTTCAGTACACGATGCGCGGCCTGTTCGGTGCCAACGTTCGCTCGTACCCCGAGATCGATGTACTGCAAGGAACCTGGAACATCTTCGGTACGGAGATCCTGCGGAAGCAGGCCATCGTGATCGTCTCGGCCCTGGTCCTGTGGATCGTCCTCTACCTCGTAGTTGCGAAGACTCGAACGGGGCGCTCGATGCGGGCGGTCGGTGAAGACCGAGAGATCGCAGCACTGATGGGTATCGACGTCGACCGCACGATCGTCGCGACCTTCGCCATTGGTGGCGCGCTCGCCGGCGCCGCGGGCATCCTGTTCGTGTTCGTCTTCAACCAAGTCATCTTCATCATGGGATTCCTACCTGGCCTCAAAGCTTTCACGGCCGCGGTCCTCGGCGGAATCGGCAGCATCAGCGGCGCAGCAGTGGGCGGTCTCGTCCTCGGCATCCTCGAGGCGGTGGGACCGAACCTGTTCCTGACGGGAGCCGCCGTCCCCTCACCGAATCAGCTTCAGCCCGTCGTCGCCTTTGGGATTCTGGTGCTCGTACTGATCTTCCTGCCTGGTGGCTTCTTCGGTGCCGCAGGGGACGAGAGGGCATGACATGATCCGCAGGAAACTCCGCCCGGGCGTGATCGGAGGGGCGGTCATCCTCTACCTGGCACTCATCGGCATGGTCGAGGCATTCGAGGACCGGTTCATCATCTCGAACGTTATCGGCCTGGGGACCACGCTCGTGCTCGTCACTTTGATAGGGACGGGCTACCTCGCCTCGAAGCCGGCCGAGGAGCACCACGATCCTCCAGCCCTTGCAGGACTCGTGACCGGAGCATTCGCCGGGCTGTTCATCGCAGTCTGCGTCGTCATTCTCGAAGCCATGCTGTCAGCCGGCATCCAGGTGCGGAACGTCTTCGTCTCGGTCACCCCCGGCCTCCTCAACGTGCTCGAGTTCGGAGCAGGGAAGATCCTCGGCCCGATCCTGCTGGTGATCGTGGGGGCTGCTTTGGGGGCGGCCGCAGGAGCGCTTCGCACGCTCGCCGTCGAGTGGCGAGGGGCAATCGTGTATGGCCTGAGCATGGTTCTGGGAATCAGCCTGGCCGAGCCGTTGCTCGTCGGTGTGATCGATGGGTTGTCGATTCCCTCAGACTGGCTGTACGACGCTGCGAGAGGCGGCCTCACCGTGACGGGCACGATCATCACGCTGGTGGCAGCGGGCGTCGGACGCTGGTTCTGGCTGCGCAAGCGCGACACCGTCGTGCAGTTCCGTGCACACATGCCGGACGATCGGCGGCGCAAGTACAGCCGCGTGGCCGCCGGCGTGATCATCGGCGTCCTCGTCGCACTTCCATGGATCGTCGGAACGTTCATCAGCGATGTTCTCGGCACGGTTGGGCTGTACGTGCTCCTCGGACTAGGACTCAATATCGTGGTCGGCTACGCCGGGCTGCTCGACCTCGGCTATGTGGCGTTCTTCGCGGTCGGGGCGTACGCCACGGGCGTGCTCACGTCAACTGCGTCCTTCCTCGTGACCAGCAACCGCGATCAGTTCGCCGCTCACGGTTTCTTGAACTTCTGGGTCGCGCTGCCGGTCGTGGTGGTCATCGCCGTCATAATCGGAGCGGCGATCGGTGCCCCGGTTCTGCGGCTCCGGGGTGACTACCTGGCCATCGTCACGCTCGGTTTCGGTGAGATCATCCGGACACTGGTCCTGTCCGACTGGCTGGCCCCGTACCTTGGCGGCGCGCAAGGCTTGCTGAGGGTTCCGCCCGCTCCCCCAAACTCGTGGAACCTGCGAGACCCACGCAACCTCTACTACCTGATCATGGCGTTTGGTCTCATCGGCGCGTTGGTCGCGTACCGGCTCAAAGACTCGCGCGTCGGTCGCGCGTGGGCCGCTATGCGCGAGGACGAAGACGTCGCCGAAGCGATGGGGGTGAGCGTCGTTCGCTACAAGCTGCTCGCGTTCGCCATCGGTGCCGGCGTCGGCAGCCTGGGGGGCGTGTTTTTCGCAGCCAAGATCGGTTCGATCTTCCCGAACAGCTTCAGCCTCCTCGTGTCCATCAACGTCTTGTCGGTCATCATCCTCGGTGGCATCGGCAGTATCCCCGGAGTGGTGATTGGCGCGTTCGTGCTCGTCGGCCTTCCCGAGTTCCTGAGGGAGTTCGGTGAGTTCCGCCTGCTGATCTACGGTGCGATCCTCGTTGGAATCATGATTCTGCGTCCAGAGGGCCTCATCCCGAACAAGCGCAGGCTCAGAGAGCTGCATGTCGCCGATCAGGAGGCCCAAATGGGTGAGCTTGTGACGGAGGAGCCGGCATGAGTCATCTCCTAGAGCTCGGAGGCATCTCGAAGCGCTTCGGCGGTGTGCAGGCGGTCGACGATGTCGATTTCCACGCAGACCTCGGCGAGATCGTCGGTGTGATTGGCCCCAACGGGGCAGGCAAGACCACCCTGTTCAACATCGTGACCGGGTTCTACCGACCGGACTCTGGCTCGATTCACTTCGACGGTCACAACCTGGTCGGCTTCAAGCCCAACCAGGTAGCCCGCGTCGGCATCGCGCGCACGTTCCAGGCCGTTCGGTTGTTCGCAAACATGACCGTCATCGAGAATGCAATGGTCGGCCAGCACACAAGGACCAAGTCGGGTGTGTTTGGAGCAATCCTGAATT
Source organism: uncultured bacterium (assembly GCA_963827865.1). Lineage (GTDB taxonomy): Bacteria > Actinomycetota > Acidimicrobiia > Spongiisociales > UBA4744 > CAYLHS01. The sequence goes on from CAWHCO010000003.1 coordinate 364,620, forward strand.
CTCGGCGCACCACCGCGGAGGAGCGCCGCATCGTTGACAGCGCTATCAATGCCCTCGCGTTTTTCGGCGATAGTTTGACGCCCCGTCTCAACCAGCTTGCGTCGGAACTCGCCTACGCCGATCGACGCAGGCTCGAAATCGCCCGTGCGATGGCTACGGAGCCCAAGCTGCTCCTGCTCGACGAGCCGGCAGCTGGGATGAATCCGGCGGAGAAAGACGGACTCATCGAGCTGATCAGCCGCCTCAGAGACGAGAAGGGCTACGCCATCGTGCTCATCGAGCACGACATGCCGGTGATCAAGGGCGTGTGCGACAGAGTGGCCGCTCTCGACTACGGCTCCAAGATCGCCGAAGGGACCTACGATGAGGTGGCGGCGAACCGGCAGGTCATCGAGGCATACCTCGGCAAAGCTGCATCGGAGGCGCAATCGTGAGCGATCCGATCCTCAATCTCGAAGAAGTGAGCGCAGCATACGGACCTGTACGCGCACTCAGGAGTGTCTCGCTCCAGGTCAACGAGGGCGAGATCGTGTCGCTGCTCGGATCGAACGCCGCCGGCAAGACGACCACCTTGCGCACAATTCTCGGCATGACAAGAGCCCACAGCGGGAAGATCACCTTTGATGGGGAACGCATCGAAGCGTTGCGCACTCAGGAGATCGTCGCTCGTGGCCTCGCCATGGTGCCTGAGAACCGGCGCCTGTTCTCCAAGATGTCCGTGCGCGAAAACCTCGACATCGGAGCCAACCTGCGCACCGACAAGACTGAGATCAGAGAAGACATGGACCGAGTGTTCGGCTTGTTCCCCCGTCTGAAAGAGCGAATCGCTCAGAAGGCAGGAACTCTGTCCGGCGGAGAGCAGCAGATGCTCGCCATCGGAAGGGCCCTGATGGCCCGTCCGAAGGTGATGCTCATGGACGAGCCGTCGATGGGCTTGGCCCCGATCCTCGTGCAGCAGGTGTTCGAAACCATCAAGGAGATCAACGATCAGGGCACGACGATCCTGGTCGTCGAACAGAACGCACACATAGCCCTGTCGGTCGCCGATCGGGGCTACGTGCTTCAAACCGGACGGATCGTGCTATCAGACAGCGCAGAGGAACTCCGCAAGCATCCGGACCTTTCGCAGGCGTACCTCGGCGAACTCGAGTAGCTGCTACTCGTCCGATTCCTCGACTTCCGCCTCGTGGGTACCGGGAGGACCGGCACGACGCAACCGGCCGACAATGCTTTCCCGGCTCGGTGGAACGTACTCCGGGGCGACGGCTTCGGCCGCCTCCTCCCAGGATTCGCCAAGCACCCGGGTCCGCCAGAAGTGCCCTGCGACCACCTTGATCACCGCCGCGACGGGCACGGCGATCAGAATCCCGAAGAAGCCACCGACTGAGGCTCCGAGCAGCAACGCGAGCAAGATGAATACAGGGTGGAGCTGCACCCGTTTGCGGAGGATGTTGGGACTGATGACGTGGTTGTCGAACTGCTGCACCGCCACGAACATCAGGACGGACCAGATGGCGGTCGCGACATCGTTGAACAGCAGCGACACGATCCCTGCGAGTGCACCACCCGCGAGCGGTCCCACGAACGGGATGATGTTCAGCAGGCCAGCGGTCATCCCGATCACCAACCAGAATGGGACCCCGAGGAGCCATAGGCCAAGGCTGGACAGCAGACCGACGATCAGGGCAACGAGGAGCTGTCCTCGCACGAAGCCACTGACGACCCTGCCCACCTGGCTGGCGACGTGGACGAGCTCTGACCGCATCTTCTCCGGCATCAGGTCACGGGCACGCCGTCGGATCGACGGCAGGTCCATCAGTATGTAGAACGCCAGCACGGGTCCCAGGACGAAGACGGCGAGCACCTGCATACCGGTCTTGGCGAATGTGCCAACTTGATTGAGCAAGCTTTGGATCCGCTCAGGGCTGAAGAACGTGGACGACCAGTTGAGGATCGACTGGAAGTCGAATGTGCCGACGGTGAACCCAAACCGGGTTCCAAGGTCGGTGATGAATCTCTCGACATCGTCGACGATCTGCGGGAATCTCGTTCCGAACTCCGCGAATTGATCCTGAATGACTGGAATGACGACGAACCCGAACGCGACCAGGAGGCCGGCGAACAGCAGATACGACAGGCAGGATCCGATGATCCTCGGCAGCTTGAACCTCTGGAAGAGATCCACCAGCGGAGACAGCAGGTAGATCAGTGCGACGGCAAGTACGAGTGGAGGCCAGACGACGCTCACCGCCTGGATCACCCAGATCAGCGCCGCGACCAGCAGCATCGCCCCCAACACGCTCCAAGAGGCGATCCCTGCCCGTTTGAGCTGATCGTACCCTGGCAGTTTTGTCATTCCACGGAGTGTACTCACACCTCTTTGATCACCACTTGTGACCCTTCCGTTACAGAAACAGAGATCGGCGATCCCGTGCCAGGCGACCGGTAGCCGTCATCGGTCGGTTCCCAGCCCGACGGCACGGTGGCACTCCCGTGAACCTCGACCGACGCGCCGGGTGTCACACCGAAGGTGAATGTGCCGGTCACCGTGACGGCTGCCGGGGACGGGCCGAGCAGCACCGTTCCCGATCCGTTGACCGTCAGGGAATCGATCGCGAGCTCTTGAAGGTCGGCATCGAGTTCGGGAGAGGTGAGGTAGAGACTCCACACGGGTCGACGGGCGAGCCTCAGCGCCCAGCCCTTCGTTCGGAACCAACGGCCCCCATCCCTCTGGGCGATGTCGATCGAGAGCGCCCCATCGTTTGACAGTTCGAGCGCCTCCGGGACCCCCAGACTTCCTCCCGCCCTATCCAGCTCGACCACGTACAAAGGTGCATCGCCAGCATCGACGGCGAGGGCTCCGGGAAGGGAGATGGTCAGCGACACCGTCCCGTCCTGAGTCGGCGGACCGATGAGATCCGCGGCCGCCGAAGGGAGCTTCGACCAGCCGAGGAGGTGCAGACCGACGACCATCGCCACGATGGTGATCACCAGCAGCGGAGGCACTGCCCCGGCCTTCGACGACCGTCGTTTCCACAGAACCAGTGCCGCCGCAAGAGGGATGACCACAAGCGGCCAGAACGACACGACGTCGAGCAGCACGCTGGGAGCGAGGATCCCCCCGACGATCCCGGCGCCGATCGACACCCCACCCAGCGCGACCATCAGCCATGCCCACACCGTCCACAGGCCAACCGGCAACCTTCGGCGGCGGCTGACCGGGTTCACTCTTGGTACGAGGCGCCGATCACCACGACGATGTCGACATCCAACGGGCCCGGTGACTCTTGGACGACCGCATCCGGAATGTACGCATTGGCGATGACCCGTGCCTCACTTTCGAACCCCGGCGCGTACCACACCGTCGACTGATCAAGCGCGTGGCTGTAGTTGTCGGCGTCGATCGTCTGATAGCCGGCAGATACCAGAACATCGGTCAGGGCGGCCGCGATCTGGTCGCGGGTGGTCGAGTTCAGCACCTGCACCGTGATGTCCGCGGGGGCGCGCACCGGTTCGGTCGTCGTTGTCGACGCAGCTGTCGCCGCGGTTGTCGTCAGAGCGGTTGTCGTCGGAACGGTTGTCGTCGGAGCCGTCCCCGACGCACCCGCGACCAGAGATGTCGTCGACACCGCCGCGGCGCCGGTGGTGGTCGACGAAGTCGCGAGCCACCCGATTCCCTTGGTGAGCAGCACAACGCCACCAAATACGATCACAGCCCAGAAGAGGACCTTCGCGGTGAACATACCGAGTTCCCTGAGAAAGCCACTCACTCCGGGCGCTGCATGTCGTGCCATCAGTGTTCCGCCGTATCCACCTGCTGCCGTGCAGTTCGCGACCGTTTCGCCTGCACCCTGCGGAGGCGCCGGATCGTCAGAGGATCGTAGTCTGCGGCCTCTGGATCGTCGACAAGGCGCCGCAACGCCCGGTAGTAGACGCCGGCACCGATGCCGAGATGTTCTCGGATCGTGCGGTCCTTAGGACCCGGCAACATCCACCACGATCGTTCGAAGTCGAGCACCATCTTGTCGCGCTGCGACAGCATCGAGTACCTCCGGGCCGAAAGGGTATCGGCAATCGAACCCGAAGATGCGGATTTCGCCGAGCTGGCGGAGGGAATCGAACCCACGACCTGCCGCTTACAAGGCGGCTGCTCTGCCGACTGAGCTACGCCAGCACAAGGTTCGGCACGGGGCCGAACCAGACCAAGAGGATAGCTTCATGAACGGACTCGGCCGACTTCGAACATCGCGAGCGTCGCTGCCACCGACGCGTTGAGACTCTCCACGGACGGGTCCATGGGTATTCGCACGATCACATCGCTTCGATCCCTCACCAGTCGCGACAGGCCGGCACCTTCCGCCCCCACCGCGAGCGCTACCGGCTCAGTGAGCAAGCTCAGCCCGAACAACGGCGTCTCAGCATCGGCTCCCAGTCCCACGACCCAGATGCCGGCCTGTTGAAGACGCACGACTGCGTCGGCGATCGACGAGTGGACGCACACCCGCAGGCGCTCGAATGCTCCTGCGGCAGCTTTGAAGGCGGTTGCCTGGAGGGGCGCCGCCCGCCTGTCCGACACGACGAAACCTGTCATACCTGCCGCGAGCGCAGACCTCCCGATCGCCCCGACGTTGTGCGGGTCCTGGAGATGGTCGAGCACGACGAGCGCTGCGGGTGCAGGCTCCACGAGCTCGTCGAGATCGTAGGTGCGTAGCGGCTTCGCCACCGCCTTGATCCCCTGGGGAGCGTCGGTCACGCTTTCGATCTGGTTCACGATCGCGACGTCGACACCGCGAGCCCTGGCGCGGTCGAGGAGGCCGGCAAGACGTCGCACACGCGACGTCAGGACTTCGATGGCAACGACTCTCCCCGCGTCGAGTGCAGCCTCGACCGCGTGTACCCCCTCGAGTTCAGTCCCGATGCCAGCGGGCACCATCTGCCGTGTCCTCGATGACGATCCCCATCTCGCCGAATCGGTCCCTGATCGTGTCGGCAGTCGCCCAGTCTTTGCGGCTACGAGCCTCCGCCCGAGCCTCGAGCAGTCGTTCGATGGTCGCCTCCGGGGTCACACCGAGTGCCACACCGAGCAACTTGGCCAGTTCGGCGAGTCGCACGGCGAGTCCATCGAGATCCGTGTCGGGAGGGGAGAGGCCAAGCACACCGGCGATGGTCGCGAATGTCGCGAGGTGGCGGCCGGCGTCGCCGCCGGCATCAAGCACACGGTTTCCTTCACGGACCACTTCGAACAACACGCTTACCGCTTCCGGGGTGTTGAAGTCGTCGTCCATCGCCTCGACGAAGCAATCGATGACTTCAGGGTTCGGCTCGCCCGACGGCGTGCCTCTCCGATGAAACGCCCAGAGCCGTTCCACAGCCGACTTGGCGTCTGCAAGCAGCTTCTCGCTGTACTCCTGCGGCGTTCTGTAGTGGGCGCGCAGGTAGAAAAGACGCACCGCCATCGGCGAGAACCGCTCCACAGCGTCCGCCAAGTCGATCACGTGACCCGTCGACTTGGCCATCTTCTCTCCCCCGAGGTTGATCATCTCGTTGTGGAGCCAGTAGCGAGCAAACCGGGCGTCTGTTGCCGCCTCCGACTGTGCGATCTCGTTCTCGTGGTGCGGGAAGATGAGGTCGCTACCTCCGGCGTGAATGTCGAAACCGTTGCCGAGATACTCGAGCGACATCGCCGAGCACTCGATGTGCCAGCCTGGCCGTCCCCGACCCCACGGTGATCTCCACCACGGCTCGCCTGGTTTCATCGCCTTCCACAGTGCGAAGTCGAGCGGGTCGCGTTTGCGTTCGTCGGGCTCGACTCTCGCGCCGGAGATCAACTCGTCGACACGGTGGCCCGACAGCTTCCCGTAGCCGGGGAAGGATCGCACCGAGAAATAGACGTCGCCGTCCGACTCGTAGGCGTGTCCCCGCTCGATCAACGTCCTGATCATCGCCTGCATCTGCGAGATGTGCTCGGTGGCTTTCGGTTCGACATCCGGCTCCAGAACGCCGAGCTTGGCAAACACCTCTGTGAAGGTCTCTGCCATGCGGACCGCGAGCTCCTCGACGGGAACGCCCTGCTCCTGCGCCGACGCGATGATCTTGTCTTCCACATCTGTGACGTTCTGGACGTAGGTGACGTCGAACCCGCGCCACATCAGGTACCGCCGCACAACGTCGAACGCCACGGCGAACCGTCCGTGCCCGACGTGGGGCTCGGACTGCACGGTCGGACCGCATACGTACATGGACACCTTCCCCGGATCGCGGGGAACGAACTCCTCGTAGGTGCGACCGAGCGTGTTGAAGACTCTCATCCACTCGATGGTAACGGCCGCCTACCAGTGGCGACCGCGACCGCTGCAACCCCCTCGTCCCGACCCGTGAAGCCCATACCGTCCGTCGATGTCGCCTTGACCGAGACGGCGCCGACGTCCACTTCGAGCACCGATGCGAGCCGTCGCCGCATCTCCTCTCGGAGAGGAGCGACCCGCACCGTTTGCGCGATCACTGTCACGTCGAGGTGCGACAACATGAGTCCCTGCGAGGCGCACCGCTGCGCGGCAATTGCCAGCAGCTCCATGCTGTCGGCTCCCGCCCACGAGGGGTCGTCGGAAGGGAACAGTGAGCCCAGATCACCGAGCGCGACGGCGCCGAGGAGCGCATCAGCGACGGCGTGTGCGACAACGTCTGCGTCCGACGTTCCCATCAAGCCTCTGGTCGAGTCCGCGACGACCCCTGCGAGCAACAAGGGCGGATCACCACCGAACCGGTGTGCATCGAAGCCCCAACCGGTGCAGGAGGCCACGGTCAAGACACCAGCCTGCCAAACACCATGCGGCCGACGGCCGTTCGGGTCGTTGCGGTCACCTCTACGTCCACTTCCTCCCCTACGAGGTTCGCGGCCTCCTCGACGACCACCATCGTCCCGTCGTCGAAGAACGCGACCCCTTGACCCGGTTCGGAACCGGCGCGACGAATCGAGACGTGCACCCGGTCACCCACCGAGACCGGCGCCCGCATGGCGTCTGCGAGCACGAATGGGTTGAGCACTTCGATGTCTCTCGCGACCGACGCCTGCGACAGGTTGTGGTCGGTCGTGATGATGGTGAGATCCGCCCTTCCTGCAGCGGCGATCAGCTTGGCATCCACCTCTTCGACACCTGGAACCGTGTCCTCGAGCACAGCGATGTCCGCCTCCGGGATGTCACGGAGCGCCTCGATGACGTCGAGACCCCTCCGTCCCCGACGCCGGCGTTCTGCATCGTTCGAATCCGCCAGCCCCTGTAGCTCGTCGATGACGAACCCCGGAACCCAAACCCGTCCTCGGAGAAGACCCAGACGTGCGATGTTCAGCACTCGACCGTCGATCGCCGCCGAGGAGTCGAGCAGGAATCCGGTATCAGCGAGCGACCTGCTTACAAGACCGCCGCGCCGCCTGAGCCCTGTCGCTGCCAGGATCTCGTCAGCCCGTCCCGAGAAGAGGCGAGCAGCGGCAACGGCCAGCATCAACACGATCAAGACCGCTATGGGTACACCGACCTCTGCGGGGAGAAACACGACCGCAGGGAGAGCAACAACGAGTCCGATGAAGACGCCGACAACCACCCCGAACGCGCCGGCGAACAGCTCCGGACCGGTAGAACGGGCGACGATCGACTTCGGGATCGAGTCGAGCGACGATCGGAACAGCCTTCCCACCACGCCGCCGACCACATAGCCGGTCCCGGTGCCGATGATCGCACCGAGCACCTGGGCAGTGTCCGGGCTCTCCGAATACAGCGACGGACCCACCTTGTACCCGATCGCCATCAGAGCCAGCGTGATGAGGAGACGGACGAGTTCGACGATCACGGGGTAGGAGGCTCCTCCACCTTGGGCAGTGCGCGATCGAGGCGTTTCGTAGCCTCCTCCTCGTCGACGTCGAGCGCGAACTGGAGCTCCGAGGTGAGTGTCAGCCGGGCGCGTGACAGCATGCGCTTCAACGCCGGCGAGATGCCCTTGATCTGCTGCGCATAGGTGAGATCACGCACGACTTCCGCGACCTGATAGATATCGCCACTGGTCATTTTCTCGTTGAGAACCTTGTACCAGCGGCTCCAGTTGCTGCCCGCCTCCTGCGGAGGCTCCTTGAACACGGCGAGCACCTTGCGCGCCTGGTTCTTGGAGATCACCGGCCTTATCGTCTCGTCGATGGTCGCGACGGGCACGAACACCGTGAGCTGCTCGGTCGCGATATCGAGAACGAAGTAGTCCTGACGAGAACCACCGACCGTCTGGCGCATCTTCTTCGCGATGACCGCCGCGCCGTGTTGAGGGTGCACCACCTTGTCGCCAACGTCGAAACCGGTCTTCTTGGCCGCAGCAGCGGTCTTCTTGGCCGCAGCAGCGGGCTTCTTGGCCGCAGCGGGCTTCTTGGCCGCAGCGGGCTTCTTGGCCGCAGCCGGCTTCTTCGCGGGCGTGCCGGATTTCTTGGACGTTGTGGCCATGGAACCTCGGGTCGGGATAGCGATTCTAGTGCAGTCCTCAGTCGCCAGTCGGCTCGCTTCGCTCGCCGCCTGCCAGGCTACGCTCGCCTAGTTGTCGTCGTGTTCCCAGACGCGGGCGGACCCGCGCAAGCGATCCAGCACCCTACGGAGTTCTTTTGCGCGCGTCTTGCCGACGCCGGGTACCGCGGCAAGGTTGGTCTCGGAGGCCTTGAGCATCTTCTGAAAGCTACGGAAGTGCCTGGCCACCCCTTCTCTGATGCTGTCAGGAAGCTTTGGTACCTGATCGAGGACCCGAAGGCCGAGCGGTTCCGCCCGTTCGTCTAGGTGCTCGAACCCCAGCGCGGCCGCCACCACCTCCGGATCGTGGATCTCCGACGTCGGCACCGCATCGAGCCGGGTGAGGCGCCGCTCGAAGGTCCCCTTGCGGAGGGGTCGGACATAGTCACGTACGACGAGGTCCCGCAGTTCTTCCACCCCTTGGAGCAGGTCGGTCAGTTGGAGCTGGGTGAGATCCCCTACCCCACCGAGGCCGATGATGTCCTCGGTGATAGACGCAGCGATCCTGTTGACCAGCTCCGCTCGCTGAATGACGGCGACGACCGATCGGTACGTCACCATGTCCGACACCTCGAGCGGCGTCAGCTTCTCCTCGGCTTCGTCGAGCCGCCGCCGGAGTCGCTCGAGCGTCGCGAGGGACTGGTTGAGATACCGAATCAGATCGGTTGGGTCCTGGAGCTCCTGTCGCCTGGTCTGCAGAAAGAGCGTCGCGACGCGTCGGTCCTCGCTGACGGCGACCACCGGCTTGCCCGTCTGGGCTGCGACCCGCTCGGCAGTCCGGTGACGCGCCCCGGTCTCGCTCGTGGGGATCGACGGGTCGGGTAGCAAGTGCACATTTGCTCGGAGGATCGCTCCCCAGGAGTCGTCGAGAAGAATCGCGCCATCCATCTTGGCCAGCTCCGCGAGCCGGGCAGGAGAGAACTCCGAATGTGCAAGCTCGAACCCACCCGAACAGATCGCCTCGACCTCGGGACCGTTGCCAAGAACAACGAGGGCACCATTCTGCTCCTGGATGATGCGGCCAAGCGCCCGTCTGATCGGTGTACCCGGGGCTAGGCGCTGGATGGTCTGAAGGAAGAGGTCGGCGGTCATATCAGCCAGTGTGTAGGAGCCAGATGAACACTACCTCATCTCGACCGGGAGAACAGCGACTCCAGCGCTTCGCGCAGCCCCAGCGGAGCACCCTTCTTGCCGGCGACCACCCGTTCGATCCCGAGCCGCGCGACTTCCTCGCGCCTCCGTCGCTCGTTCGGAACGGCCCGTATCTCGCCGGTCAGCCCAATCTCCCCCCACGAGGCTACGGATCCGAGTGGTACGTCGAACACCGACGAAGCGAGCGCAAGAGCGACCGGCAGGTCAACGCCGGGTTCCGAGATATAGACACCCCCCACCACGTTCACGTACACCTCGCTGGTCGACAGGACAATCCCTGCATGCCGCTGCATGACCGCCAAGAGCTGATGGACACGGGCGGGAGGCACCCCTCTTACGCTCCTACGAGGCTGCGGTACCTGGCTCGGTGCAACCAGACCCTGTACCTCCACGAGGACCGGCCGCCTGCCTTCGACAGATGGGAACACGACCGTCCCCGGCACCGATCCCCGCCACTCCGACAATAGTGCAGCGGACGGATCTACCACTTCGGAAAGGCCGTCACTTCGCATATCGAAGAGCCCGAGGCCGTGCGTAGGGCCGAAGCGGTTCTTCAACCCTCGCAACACGCGGAGTCCCATGGTGTCTTCTCCCTCGAGGTAGAGGACGACGTCGACCATGTGCTCGAGGGTCTTGGGACCTGCGATGCCTCCGTCCTTGGTGACATGGCCGACGAGGATCGCCGCCATGGACCGTGCTTTCGCGTGAGCGATCACCCTTGCAGCGCACTCGCTCACCTGCGTAACCGTTCCCGCTGTCGATCCGAGATCTGAAGCAAACACGGCCTGAATCGAGTCGATGATCAGCAGGTCTGGTGCGAGGGCACGGGCGGCGGCCAGCACCGCGTCGATGTCTGCCTCCCCCACCAACGATACGCCTTCATGATCGAGGCCGACCCGCTTCGCCCTCAGGCCAACCTGGTCGACCGACTCCTCTGCCGATGCAACCAGCACCGTGCGACCCTGTGCCGCAAACGACCCAGCCATCTGCAACAGCAGCGTCGACTTGCCCACGCCGGGCTCTCCCCCGACCAACGCCACAGCCCCAGGAACGATGCCTCCGCCGAGCACCCTATCCACCTCGTCGAGCCCTACGGGATCGTGGTGCCGAACGGAGCCGACCGCCGCCCGCACGTCCACGATGTCAGGTGTGCCCCGCCCCAGTGCCGATGCGTCCTCGGTCAGGGCGTCGCGCGAGCCACACTGTGGGCAGAAGCCCATCCACTTCGCGGAGCGGTAGCCACATTCACATCGGTAGGTCATGCAGCGATGCTATCGGCGGAGTGTGACACGAATGAACGCCGCCAGAGCGATTGAGATGAGCACGAGCAGAAGCAAACCACCGACAATGTTGCCGATCGTCCAGCTTTCAGCGGTCCTGGTCACGACTCCGTACACGCGCGTGGCAGAATAGTCCGGAGAGGAAGGCAGCCGTTGGCACACATCACCTGCAACAACTGCGGAGAGGTCTTCGAGGATCAGGAGTTCTGCCCACGGTGCGGACAGTGGGTCGGACCGCTCCCGGAGTCCCGGTACGAGGAGTTCGCGCTGGATGAGCAGACGCCGGAAGAACCCCTGCCCTCTCTTCCCCCCTCCCGCCAGGAGACTCTGTCGTGCCCGTCCTGCGGCGCGGCCAACCCGTCAACGAACCGGCACTGTGAACAGTGCGGTGCCCGCCTCAGTCAGGGCCCTCTCCCTGTCGCTCCTCAGCCGATCATTCGGACCACTGCCGGTGCACGCGCCCTCGTGATCATCCTCGGAACCATTGCCGTCGTAGCGTTGCTCGCCTTCCTCGTCAACTCGATCTTCGGCGGCAAGAACGGCACTGCGACACAGTCGACGACGACGAGCACCTCCACGACGGCGCTTCCGACGGCGGTAGACATACCAGTGATCACCGAGACGTGCTCGAGCGAGCTGAACGACAAGTTCTCCTGCGCGAAGCTCTTCGATGACGACCCCGAAACATACTGGAACGACGCGTCGGCAAAAGGGGTTGGTGCGGCCATCACGGTGACGTTCCCTCAGGCCTACAAGCTCACTCAGATCATCTTCACGAACGTGGCGGACGACACGAAGTTCAAGATGAACTACAAGGTGAAGGGCTACGAGATCACCCTCGATGACGCCCCTGGTGCACCCGTGATCGGTTCGCTGAATGACAGCAACGCCCGCCCACAGGGGGTGCTGGTCGACAGCTTGGGCACCACTCAGGTCACGATCACGATCACGTCGACCTATCCGTCCGTCTCTGTTGACGGCGCTACGCCCTACAACGAGCTGGCGCTCGCAGGGATCCAGTTCGTCGGCCGTCCGGCAGGCTAGTACAGCCGACAGCGGACAGCGGACAGCGGACAGCCAACATCGACGAGTCGGATCGGCGTCTCCTGCAAAGGGTGACGCGATCCCCCACCAACGAAGATGTGCAGCGCGCCTGCTGTTAGCTGTGAGCCGTGGGCTGTCAGCTTCTTCAGACCGCTTCTCCCTTGCGGTATCGGAGGCCGTCGGCTGCGGGCATGCGAAGCCGCTGGGTGGCCAGCCCCAACACCAGCAACGTCGTCAGGTGAGGAGTGAAGGAGATGAACTGCGTCGGAACCACCGACAAGGTTTCGTAGAGCACCAGGAAGAGGATCGCGAAGAGCCCGCTCACAGCTGCCGGCACCCACCTGCGCCGGTACAGCTGCCACACGACGAGCAGCGCGAGCAACACCGCGATGAACAAGAGGAGTGCGTGCACCGCCCCCTCCGACCGCAATCGAAGTGCGTCGGCGAAACCGAACAACGACGCGCCCGCGAGCACGCCGGCCGGGTTCCAGTTACCGAAGATGAGTGCAGCCAACCCGATGAAGCCTCTCCCCGCCGTCTGGCCTTCCCGATAGATGCCGGCCTGTACGAGCACCAGCATGGTGCCGCCGAGCCCCGCCATCGCGCCCGAGATGACCACTCCGTAGTACTTCATCCGCAGTACACGGACACCCAGCGACTCTGCCGAGTAGGGGTTCTCACCGCAGGATCTGAGGCGAAGCCCCCACGGCGTCTTCCAGAGAACCCAGATGGAGAGAGGTACGAGCAGGAGGGCGACCAATGTCAGCCAGGACAGGTCGCCGGTGAGCCCGCGAAGGATCCCACCGACATCGGAGATGAAGAACCAGTGGCGCGACTCGAACCATCCGAAGACATCGGGCGTGCGCCAGCCGAACAGATCACCGCCTGCGAGGAAAGGGAGGCTGAACGTTCCGACTCCGGACACGTGCGGAGACTGCGTCGTCCCACCTCCGCTGTCGGCCGAGTACGACACGGCCGAGAGGAATCGCATACCGCCGGCGGCGAGGATGTTGATCGCGACGCCGGACACGATGTGGTCAACGGCGAAGGTGACGGTCGCGATGGCGTGGATCAGACCTCCCAGGCCACCGCCGAGCACCCCGAACAGGACCCCTGCCCACGGGTTGCTGAACTGCCAGGCGCCCCACGCGCCGAACCAGGTGCCCATGATCATCATGCCTTCGAGGCCGATGTTCACGATCCCTGACCGCTCCGAGAACACGGCTCCGAGGCCGGCGAGCATGATCGGCATCGCGAGTCGCAGTGAAGCACCGAACGTTCCCGCGGAGGTCAACTCCCGGGTTCCGGCGATCTGCTGGACCACCGCGAGCACGAACACACCGGCGGAGCCCCACAACAGTGCGGCCCAGAGCCTTCTGCCGGTTTTCGTCTTCGGCGTCCAGCGCTTCATGCCACCTCCTCCGCATCCGACTTTGCTGCCTCGGCGGCGGCTGCGACTTCCTGTCGCTGGATCATGCGAGTGACGACCTCATAGGCGACGACGACGGCCAGGACCACGACACCTTGGATGATCGTCACGATCTCCCGTGGAATCCCCTTCAGGTCCAAGATCAGCGCCGAGCGATCCATGAACCCGAACAACAGTGCACCGAGAAAGATGCCTACAGGATGGTTCCTTCCGAGGAGGGCGACGGCGATACCCGTGAAGCCGAGTCCGGAAGGGAAATCCTGGGTGTATCGGTGGAAGTAGCCGAGGAGTGGCGAGAGCCCGACCAAACCCGCCAGAGCGCCGGAGAGCAGCATCGTCTGCATCACCATTCCGCTGGGCTCGACGCCGCTCATCCTCGCGGCATCCGGGTTGATGCCGGACGCCCGCAGCTCGAACCCGTACCTGCTGCGCCACACCAGTAGGTAGAAGACGATTCCGAAAACAATCGCCACCAGCATGAATCCCTGCATGGTTGGCCCTGGCGGAGGCGGAATCCCGATCGTGTTCAGCAGCGGATTCAGTGACGGGAACCAGGCAGAGTGAGGAAGCTCGGCAGTCTTGATATTCAGGTCGCCGGGATCGACCTTTCTGAAGAAGTTGGCGAGCAGCCACACGACGAGACCGACTGCGATGGCGTTCAGCATGATCGTTGCGATCACCTCATGAACACCCCTCGTGACCTTGAGGATCCCTGCGATCCCTGACCACAGTGCCCCGACGATCATGGCGACGAGGATGATGAACAGCACATGGAGCACCGGCGGCAGGTTCACGATCGCTCCGAAGTAGGCGGCGAACACTGCCGCGAGCAGGTACTGGCCCTCGACGCCGATGTTGAACAGGCCCATCTTGAATCCGATGGCAACCGCCAGCCCCGACATGAACAGTGGTACGGCACGGTTGGAGATCGAAACGAGCGAGGCTGCGCTCCAGGCGAACTTCCCCATCTCGGCAAACGCAGTCAACGGGTTGAACCCAACCAGCACGAGTGCGATCGAAGCGACCAGCAGGGAGAAGATCAGTGCACCGACCGGTGCGAGCAGGCTCATGAACACGCGCCGTACGCTCACGTCCGAACCCCCGTCATATAGGAGCCGAGCTCCTCCGGTGTGGTGGTCGCCGGGTCCAGCCGAGCGACCAGCCGGCCACGGAGAATCACCCAGAGGGTATCGGACAGCCCGATCAGCTCTTCCAAGTCGGCAGACACGAGCAGCACGGCAAGCCCAGCTGCCCTCGCGCTTCGCAGCTGGTCCCACACAGCGGCTTGCACGCCGACGTCGATGCCGCGTGTCGGCTGAGCAGCGATCAACACGAGAGGATCGGCCAGCATCTCTCTCCCAACGATGAACTTCTGCTGGTTGCCACCTGACAACACGATGGCCGGTGTGTCTGCGCCAGGGGCCATCACTCCGTACACACGAATGATCTCGTCGGTTCGACGGTGGGCACCCTTCCGGTCGATCCAGAAGCCACGGCTGAACGGGCTCACCGTCTGGTGGCCGAGCATCGCGTTTTCCCACAACGGCTCCGGAAGCAACAGGGCCTGCCGATGACGATCCTCGGGGATCAGCCCGAGACCGGCCTCCCTGAGTTCGCGAGTCGATTGCCGCGACATGTCCTTGTCGGCCAGCTCGATCAAGCCTTCATCCAGTGGAAGCAGCCCCATCAAAGCATCAATCAACGTTGCCTGACCGTTTCCCTCGACACCGGCGATGCCGACGATCTCGCCTTCTCTGATCGTGAATGAGACGTCGTCCAACAGCATCCGGTCGGAGTCCTGTGAACGGACAGACAGGCCCTCCACCCTCAGGAGAACTCGTTCCCCCACCGTCGACTCTCGGGTCTCAGGGGTCGGCAGCTCCGAGCCCACCATCATCTCGGCGAGCTTCTGTGCGTCGACTTCGTCGGGGGAGACCGTCGAGATGGTCCGGCCTTGTCGTATGACGGTGATCACGTCGGCGATGGACAGCACCTCGTCGAGTTTGTGGGAGATGAAGATGATCGTCACTCCCTCGCCGGCAAGCTCTCGCATGGACGCAAACAGCTCGTCGACTTCCTGAGGTACGAGTACTGCGGTCGGCTCATCGAGAATGAGGATGCGGGCGCCTCTGAACCAGACCTTCAGGATCTCGACCCGCTGACGCTCTCCAACGGATAGGTCTTCGACGAGCGCATCGGGGTCCACGGCGAGTCCGTACGCCTGAGAGAGCTCACCGAGCTTCTGCTTCGCTCTTTGAAAGTCGATCCTCATCCCAATGTGGGGCTCAGATCCGAGGATGATGTTCTCGAGGACTGTCAGCTGGTCGGCCAGCATGAAGTGCTGGTGGACCATGCCGATGCCTGCGTTGATGGCGTCCCTCGGCGAACGGAACCGGACCTCCTGTCCGGCCATCGTGATCTCGCCTTCGTCGGGTGCTTGCATGCCGTACAGGATCTTCATCAATGTGGACTTCCCGGCACCGTTCTCGCCCACAACGGCATGGATCTCTGCTGGCATCACACGCAGATTCACCTGGTCATTGGCGACCACGCCGGGGAATCGCTTCGTGATGTTGCTCAGTTCGACAGCCGGAGCGTCTGGCACCTTGGTCCCATTCGCGAAGAGAGGTCCGAGGCTAGCGCCTCGGACCTCTCGACTCCATTCGATCCGCCCTACGACCCAGGTGTGGTCGGGACGACGATCTCACCAGAGATGATCTTGGCCTTGTAGTCCTCAAGCTGAGGAACGATATCGTCGATGAAGCCACCCGACGTCGCATATCCGACGCCGTCGACCTTCAGGTCGAACACATGGGTCCCCGAGGTGAAGTTGCCCTCGACAAAGTCCTTGATGGTCGAGTAGACGGCGACGTTCACCCGCTTCATCATCGACGTCAGAATGTACGGCTGAAGCTCGGCACCTGCCGTCAGGTACTGATCGGAGTCGACACCGATCGCCCACACATGCGTGCCATTCGAATCCGAGTACCCCTTCGCAGCTTCGAACACTCCCGATCCTGAGCCACCGGCCACGTGGTAGACCACGTCGGCGCCCTGCTGGTACATAGCGAGTGCTGCTTCCTTGCCCTTGGCGGGGTCACCGAAACCGGAGAAGTCCGGCGGCTGGGTCAGGTACTGGCTCCTGATCTCGATGTCGGGATTGACGGCTTTCGCACCGGCCTCATAGCCCGCCTCGAACTTCTTGATGAGGTCGACCTCGACACCGCCGACGAAGCCG